>JBCDLL010000029.1:0-42336 GCA_038745425.1 Verrucomicrobiota bacterium
GCATCCTTTCCGGCTGAGTGGCGGCGGAGCAGGAGCTCCGCCCTCCGTTTGCGATGACTCGCCACTTGCCGGTAGCCGCCTTAGCCCGTGAGCACGGCGCGCTGGAGCTTAAAGATCTGGCGAATGCCCTTGGCCGCGAGGTCGGTCAGCGCCTCCATCTCCCCGCGGGCAAAGGTGGCCTCTTCGCCGGTGGCTTGGACTTCGACAAACTCGTTCCGGCTGGTCATGACCACGTTCATGTCGACCTCGGCGGCGGCGTCCTCCGGGTAGTCCAGGTCTAGCAGCGGCCGGGCTGGCGCGTCTTGGCCGGGCACCAAGCCGACGCTGACCGCCGCCACCTGCGCCTTGAGGAAACTCTTGTTGATCTTGCCCGCGTCGATCAGCGTTTTCTCTGCCAGCTTGAGCGCCACGTAGGTCCCGCTGATGGCGGTGGTGCGGGTGCCGCCGTCGGCCGCGAGCACGTCGCAGTCCACGCACAGGGTGCGGGGCCCGAGCTTCTCCAGGTCGACCACCGCACGCAGGCTGCGGCCAATCAGGCGCTGGATTTCCACGCTGCGGCCGTCGAGCCGTCCCTTCATGATGTCGCGGACTTTGCGGTCGTGGGTGGAGTAAGGCAGCATGGAGTATTCGGCGGTGACCCAGCCGCCGGGGATGCCCTGGGCCTCCTTCCAGCGGGGCACGCGCTCTTCCAGGCTGGCGGCGCAGATCACTTGAGTGCGTCCGCACACGGCCAGCACGCTGCCCGCGGCGTGCGGGGCGATGCCGGTGCGGTACTGAATTGGGCGGAGCTGGTTCGGCTTGCGGCCGTCGTGGCGTGGGGCGTTTTTCTGGGGGCTGGGCATTGGAGGAGGCTATCGGGGATTGACAGACCCGGGCAAGCTCCGAGATTGGAGGGCGCATGCCGCCCGCAACCCAGACGCTGATCGCTCCGCCCAAAATCGTGCTGCTGCTGGCGATGCTCTCCATTTTGCCCGCCTGCACGGCCCCGCCCAGCCCTCCGTCAGCCACCCCCTCGGCGCCCGCGTCTGCGCCCGCCTCCATACCCGCCATGACCGAAGCCCGCCTCCAAGCCATCCTGGGCGATCTTGCCACCGAGTACCAAGCCGATGGCAACGTGCTCCAGTTCACCTTTCGCGGGACGGACCTGACCTGCATCTCCGACCAGCGCGCCAACCGCATGCGCATCCTGGCGCCAATCATGCCCGCGTCCGAGCTGGAGCCCGGTCAGCTCGAAGCCATGCTGCAGGCCAACTTCCACACCGCGCTCGACGCCCGTTACGCCATGAGCAACGGCCTGGTCTACGCGCTTTTCCTCCACCCGCTGGACTCCCTGACCGAAGACGACGTCAAGCTGGCCGCTTTCCAGGTGGCCAACCTCGCGCTCACCTTCGGCACCGATTACAGCGGCGGTACGCTCGTTTTCCCCGGCACCGGGGCGGGCGACTCGCCGGGCGCGAACGGCGCCAACGGCACTCCGCCGGAGGCTTAGCCTTCCTCCGGCCGGTCGCGCTTGATCTCTTCCAGGATGGCCATAACGCGGTCGCCGCGCTCCACCGCCGGGTCGAACCGAAAGTTCAGATGCGGCGTATTCTTGGTTTTGACTCGCCGGCCGATGGCGGCCTGCCAGTCGCGGCGGTGGCGGGAGAGAATTTCCATCACCTCGCGCACGGATTCGTCGTCGGTGTCGAGCAGCGAGATGTATACGAAGGCCTCGCGCAGGTCGGGGGAGACGTCCACCGCCGAGACGGTCACGAGCCGGTTCTCGAGGTCCTGACAGCGGGTCAGGAGGGCGCCGAGCTCTTTGCGGAGAACCTCCGAAACCCGGATGGTGCGTCGCGAAGGCATGCCCTTAACCTCAAAGCTCGTGGCGCGGAAGTCAAAGAGAAACGCCGCCGCCGTTGCGGGCGAGGAAATTAGCTAGAGCGTCTGCGCGACTTTTTCGAGCGTGTAGCACTCGATGATGTCGTTGACCTCGTA
The DNA here is from genome assembly GCA_038745425.1 of Verrucomicrobiota bacterium. GTDB lineage: Bacteria > Verrucomicrobiota > Verrucomicrobiia > Methylacidiphilales > UBA1321 > CAWUJC01. The sequence goes on from JBCDLL010000029.1 coordinate 1,978, forward strand.
GTCGTTGAAGTCGCCCAGGCGGATGCCGCATTCCATCCCGGCCTTGACCTCGCTGACGTCGTCCTGGAAGCGCTTGAGCGTGTGGATGCCGCCGTCGTAGATCGGCGTCTTGCCGCGGAGCACCCGGGCGCGGGCCTTGCGCTCGATGCGGCCGCTTTCCACCAGGCAGCCGGCCACCGGGAACTTGGAAAGCTGGAAGACCTGCTTGACGGTGGCGTTGCCCAGGTGCGCCTCGCGCTCCTCGGGGTCGAGCAGGCCGGCCATGGCGTCCTTCACCTGGTCGATCAACTCGTAGATGATGGAGTAAAGCTTGATCTGGACGTCTTCGCGCTTGCTGGCGCCGGCGGCGGCGGAATCCGTCTTGGTGTTAAAGCCGACGACGATCGCCTCGGAGGCCTTGGCCAGCAGGATGTCGTTCTCGGTGACCGGGCCGATGCCGGTATGGACGAAATCAACCTCGATCTTCTCGCTGTCGATTTTCTTGAGCGAGTCGACCACGGCCTCGAGCGAGCCCTGCACGTCAGCCTTGAGCACCATCTTCAGGATTTTCTTCTGGTCCTTGGCGGTGCGGGCAAAGAGGTTTTCCAGCGTCACGCCGCCTTCCTTCTCCAGCTTGCCGCGGCGCAGTTTGGCGGCGCGCTCTTCGGCCACGCTGCGGGCCTCCTTCTCGTTGCGCATCACCGTAAATTCCTCGCCCGGGTTGGGCGCGCCGTCCAGGCCGAGCACCTTGACCGGGGTCGACGGGCCGGCCTCCTTGACGCGCTCGCCGTGGTCGTTGATGAGCGCCTTGACCCGGCCGTAAAACGGGCCCACCAGCACCGGGTCGCCCACCTTCAGCACGCCGGACTGCACCAGCACGGTGGCGGTGGTCCCGCGGCCAATTTCGCTCTGGCCTTCGATGATGATGCCGCGGGCGTGGCCCTTGTAGCTGGCCTTGAGTTCGAGCACTTCCGACTGCAGCAGCATGCTCTCAATCAGGTTTTCCAGGCCGGTGCCCTTGGTTGCGCTCACCTCGCAGCAGACGATGTCGCCGCCGTAATCCTCCACGCTCACTTCCTTGTCCTGGAGCTGCGTCTTGACCTTGTCCGGGTTGGCGCCGGGCAGGTCGATCTTGTTGACCGCCACCATCAGTTGGACGCTGGCCGCCTTGGTGTGGCTGATCGCCTCCAGCGTGGTCGGCATGACGCCGTCGTCGGCCGCCACCACCAGCACGGCGATGTCGGTGGCGTTGGCGCCGCGCGCGCGCATGGCGGTGAAGGCCTCGTGGCCCGGGGTGTCGAGAAAGGTGATTTTGTGGCCGTCGCGCTCGATCTGGTAAGCGCCGATGTGCTGGGTGATGCCGCCGGCCTCGCCCGCGGTGACGTTGGACTGGCGGATGGCGTCAAGCAGGCTCGTCTTGCCGTGGTCGACGTGGCCCATGAAGGTGATGACGGGCGGGCGCGACTGGAGGTCCTCTTCCTTGATCGGCTCCGGCTTGGGCGGCTCGACGATTTTTTCCGGCGCGTGCACCTGGCCGGCACCCTTCTCGCGCTTTTCGACTTCGAAGGTAAAACCGTGCGCCTCGCAGACCTTCACCGCGACATCTTCCTCGATCGCCTGGGTGAGCGCGGCAAAGACGTTCATCTCCATGAGCTGGTGGACGAGCTGGAACGGCTTCAGGCCCATCTTGATCGCAAGGTCCTTGACCACGATGGGCGGCTTCATCACGATGCGACGGTCCTCCGGGGTGCCGTCGCCCGAGGCCGAAGGGCCGGGGGAAGCCGGCGGGGGGCTGGCCGGGGGCTGGCCTGGAGGGCTCGCCGGGGGCTTCGACCGGCTCGATCCGTTGCTGGCGGCTTTGGTCTCGCCGGAGCCCTTGCCCCCGGGCTTCTTGTCGGCCACGGCGGCGCCTCCGCCCTTGCCGGCGGGCTTGGCGGAACGCGAGGTGGAGCTGGTTTTCTTCGGTGTCGGCATCAGAAAAAGTCGGGAACGGCGGAAAGGCTAGGCGCTGGCGTTTTCGGTGGGTTTCTTGGCCGAGGCGGCGGCGTAGATTTCCTTGGCGCGGGCCTCGTCCATGCCCATGCCCTCGACCAGCGCTTCGGTGAAGTCGGCTTCGCTGGCGGCCCAGATGCCGTCGAAGGTGGCAAAGCCGCTCTGGATGATTTGGGTGGCCTCCTCGGAGCTGATGCCGAGCTCGTCGGTAAAGGTGGCGGCGGCCTGCTGCAGCTTTTCCTCGAAGGTGAGCTCCTCGCTCTCTTCCTTCTTGATGTCGATTTCCCAGCCGGTGAGTTTCTGGGTCAGGCGTGCGTTTTGGCCGCGGCGGCCGATGGCCAGGGAAAGGTTCTCCTCGTCGACGATGGCGGTCACGCGGTGGCCTTCCTCGTCGATCTCGATGTTCTTGAGCTTGGCCGGCTTGAGCGCCTCGAGGACGAGCTCGCGGATGTCGGGCGACCAGCGGAAGAGGTCCACCTTCTCGTTGTTGAGTTCGCGCACGATGTTCTTCACGCGGGCGCCGCGGATGCCGACGCAGGCGCCGACCGGGTCCACCTTGTCGTGCTCGGAGTGCACGGCCAGCTTGGTCCGGTAACCGGCCTCGCGGGCCAGGGCCTTGATCTCGACGGTGCCGTCGTTGAGCTCGCTGACCTCGCGCTGGAAAAGCTTGCGGACAAAGTCCGGATGGCTGCGCGAGAGGATGATTTCCGGGCCGCGCGGCGTGTTGTCGATCACCAACAGTAGTGCGCTCAGGCGCTCGCCGGGGGTGTAGTCCTCGGTCGGGACACGCTCACGGGCAGGCATCTTGGCCTCGCAGCGGCCCAAGTCCACGATCACGTCGCTGCGCTCAAAGCGGCGCACCGTGCCGATGACGATGGTGCCTTCGCGGTCCTTGAAGTCCTCGTAGATCATGTCGCGCTCGATGCCGCGCACGGTCTGGGCCATGGCCTGCTTGAAGACCTGGGCGGCAATGCGCCCGAAGTTCCGCGGCTTGACTTCCATCTCCACCAACTCCATCAGCTTGGCGTTGGGCTTGACCCGGCGCGCCTGCATCAGGGTGACTTCGTCGTGCGGGTTGCTGATCTGGTCGACCACGCGCAGCTTGGCGAAGGCCTTGATGTCGCCCTTCTTCGGGTCGAGCGAGACGCGCAGGTCCTGCCCGGCCGGGCCGAGGCTCTTGCGCGCCGCCGCCAGCAGGGCGTTCTCCACGGACTCGATGAGGACCTCCCGGTTGATCCCCTTCTCCTTTTCCATGTAGTCTAAAATGGCGAGAAATTCTTGGCTCATAAATGCTTGCTCCTCGGGCGCCGCGCCCGCTGTGGAGACAAAAAAGCGGAAACCGCTGTCGGTTTCCACTGCGAGGCACCCGAACTTATCAGCTTAAGAGTGCGACGGGGAGATTCAAGCGCAAAAAGCCACCCCGATCAGGGCGTCGTCGCCGGGTCGTAGAAAGGCACTTCTTCCTCCGCGACGGGCTTGCCCTGGGCGGCCCGGCGAGCCCGTTGCTGGGCTTTCTTTTCGGCCTTTTTTTGGGCCTTTTTCTCCCGGTTGGCGACCATGTTCATCACCTTCAGGATCTGCCGGTTTTCCTCCTTGCCGTGGGGGCTGGTCGCGCCGCGGTTGAAGGCTTGGCGCGCCTCGTCGACGAGCCCGCGGTTGAGGTAGTGGCGCCCGAGCAGGTAATGGTAGTAGCCGTTGAACGGGCGCAGATCGATCGCGCGTTGGTACATTAGGTAAGCCTCGTCGTGGCGCAGCATCAGGTCGTGCACCTGGGCTCGCAGGAGCATGAATTCGTCGTTGAGCGGCGCGACTTCCCCCGCCCGCCGGTACCAGTCGGCGGCCTGCTGAGCCAGTTCGGAGGTGCGCGCGTAATCGCGGCTCAGGCGGTGCTGGGAGGCCTGCACGCGGTAGAGGTCGCCGAGCAGCTTGGGGATTTGCTCGTTGTAGGGATCGATGGCGGCGGCCCCTTCGAGTTGGGCGATGCTCTCGGGGAAGGGCAGTACTTCCTTTTGCGCGTCGACCTGCGCGTAGGTGTAGTAGCCGCGCGCCGTCCAGGCGGTCAGGCCGGTCAGCGCCAACCCGACGGCCAGCGCCGTTACCGCCAGCGGCCGCCTCAGCGACGAGGCCGGCAGCCAGAGCCGCCGCGATTGGTGCCGTTGGGTCACGCTCAGGCCCATCCCGGTCAGCGCAAAGACGATCAGCGCGTTGCCCGGGATGTGCAGGTTAAAGTCGACCACCGAGTGGAGCACAATCGCCGCCCACGCCCCCCAGCAAGAGCCCAGCACCACCAGCTCGCCCGGCGTGCAGCCGCCGGAGGTAAAGGAAAACAGCCGCCAGCTCGTCAACCCGATAAAGGCCAGGATGAGGCCCGCACCGACCGCGCCGTAATCGGTCAGGGCGTTGAGGTAATCGTTGTGGGTGTAGACGGCCTTGGTCGTGTAGTCGGCTTTCTGGTAGCGCTGGTGGATCGGGTTGAAGCTGGCCGGGCCGGTGCCCCAGACCGGGTAGTCCTGGAAGATGTTGAGGGCGTCGCGGGCCAGCTCGACCCGGACGTAGCTGGTGATATCGCGCTTCTTCTGGTCCCCGCTGTCCACGCCCTGGAAGTAGCGCATGGCCATGTCCACGCGGGCGCGCATGGAGGGGTGGGTCTGCACGGCGGCCACGCCCAGGATCATCATCACCCCGAAGCCCAGCACCGGCCAGTACCACTTGATCTGCCCGGCGCGCAGGGCCAGCAGCGTCAGCGCCAGGCCGGCCGCGCCCAGCGCCAGCCAGCTCCCGCGCGAAAGCGAAAAGAAGACCCCCGCCACCAACAGCGCCGCCAGGTAGAAACAGACGATCCGCCAGACCCAGCTCACCCGCGAAAAGAGCACAAAGGAAAGCGCGATGCCCGTGCCCACCGCCGCCAGGTAGCCGAAGTGGTTGGGGCAGCCGTAGGTGCCGCAGAGCCGCGGATGGTAGTAGACGTGCAGGTCCGTGCCGTAAACCAGCCAGTCCTGGTTCTTCCAGAGAAAAAAGGCAAAGACGCCGATGCCCGCCGCCACCAGGAGCAGTCCGGCCAGCACCAGCAACTGGTGACTCACGCGCGGCATCCCGTACCGGCAGAACCAAAATACCGCCGCGTACACCGCAATGTTGAACATCTCCAGCCGGGCCGCGAACCCGACCGGCATCGCCCAGTAGAGGCAAAACGCGTAGACCACAAAGAGCGCCACCAGCAGGTCGACCGCGTCGCCGAAGCGCTGGTCGGCGGCGGGCCGGGCCGTCCATAAGCGCAAGGCCTGAAACAAAATCAGCAGGCCGATGCCGGCGTAGACCGGCAGGATGATCCAGGTGCGCGCGCCGCCCAGCACCAGCGGGCCCGTCGCCAGCAAGACCAGCAGCCAGAGCGCGCTCCCGAGCGAGCCAGGTTGCTTGGCGTCCTGGTGCAGGTGCAGCTGGCGGCGTGGGGCGAGCTCGGTCATGACAGGCGGACCCACCGCGCGGCGGCCGGGCCGGGGAACGGCGTTACATCGAGAAGCGCGGGCCAAGGTAAATCTCGCGCGCCACGGGGTCGTTGATCAGAAACTCGCTGCTGCCCTGGCTCTCGACCCGGCCCTCGCAGATGATGTAGGCGCGGTCGACCACCGAGAGCGTTTCTCGCACGTTGTGGTCGGTGATGAGTACGCCGATGCCGCGCTCGCGCAGCGTGAGAATAATCTGCTGGATGTCGAAGACCGCCATCGGGTCGACGCCGCTGAAAGGCTCGTCCAGCAGCAGGACGGACGGCGAGGTCACCAGCGCCCGCGCGATGGTCACGCGGCGCTTCTCGCCGCCGGAGAGCGTCAGCGCCACGTTCTTGCGCACGTGCTCGATGCCAAAGTCGATCAGCAGATCCTCGCAGCGCTGCAGGCGCTCGTCCTGGCTGATGGGCAGGGTTTCCAGAATCGCCAGCAGGTTCTCCTCCACCGTCAGCTTGCGGAAGATGGATTCCTCTTGCGGCAGGTAGCCGATGCCGCGGCGCGCCCGGCGGTACATCGGCATCGCGGTCACGTTTTCGCCTTCCAGAAAGACCTCGCCTTCGGTCGGCTGCACCAGGCCTACCGTCATGTAGAAGGTCGTCGTCTTGCCCGCGCCGTTGGGCCCGAGCAGGCCCACCACCTCGCCGCTGTGGACGGTCAGGTCCACCCCGTCGACCACCCGGCGCCGGCCGTAGACCTTCACCAGCCCCTGCGTCTCGATCAGGATGCGCTGCTCCTCGGTGGCCTCCTCTTCCAGCACCGGCTCTTCCACCGGCGCCTCGGCCGAGGCGTCGTGGCCCTGGGCCTCGTCTTCGCCAAACAGGTCCTCTTGGGAATCGCTCATGGTGATTGCGGATATGGGTCTAGCAGGAGGGGCCGCGCCCGGTGAAGCACATTATTGGCCGCCGACCCCGCCGGGGATGACCAGCTTGGTGCCGCCCCCGCCGGTCTGCATGCTGTTGGTGTTGCGGTCGATGACGATCTCCGGCGCGGTGATGGTTCTGCCGTCTTCGATGATCTTGGGCGAGCCCGTCAGCAAAATCTTGTTCGTGCGCACGTCGTAGTCGGCCTTGTTGGCGGTGGTCTCGCGTCCGGGCTGGACGATCTTGACCTCGCCGATGGCCACCAGCCGCTCCACCTTGCTCTTAGCGTCGAAGAACACCTCCAGCTCGCGCGAGTCCATCGAAAAGTCCGTGCCCTCCACCTTAACGTTGCCGCTGAAGACGCCGAAGCGCTTGTCCATGTCCAGCCGCAGGGTGTCGGAGGTGACGGTGGTCGGCGGCTGGGTGGGCTGGCCCGGGGCGGCGGGCTCGGTCTGCGCCCAGGCGGTGGCGGTGGCAACGGTGGCAAGCAGGCAAATCAGGAGCGTCTTCATCGGGTCGGGTTTATTGGAAAATGCTGTCGAGGTCGTCCTCGCCGGACGGCGTGGAGGGCAGGGAGTCCATCCCCGGCAGGGCGGGCACCGATGGATCGAGCACGCTGGGGGCGGCCGGCTCGGGGTCGTCCAGCAAGCCGGGCATGATGCTGTCGTCCTCCCGCGGGCGGGCCGGCGGCGGAACCGGAATCGCCCCGCCGAGATCCTTGGAGGCGGCGGACATGGACTGGCGGTTGCCGACGTCGAAGCCGGTCAGCTTCACCGTCACCCCGCGGCGCAGCGTGCCCTTGTCGCCCTGGAGCTGCCATTCCATGCTCTTGGCGGTAATGAGCATGTCGCCGCGGTCGATGCGCACGCCGTTGCGGGTCTGCAGGCGCCGGTCTTGGGTCCAGAAGTAGGCCCGGGGCGAGGTGATGATGGTTTCGGGAATGCCCTGCTCAAGCAGCTCGATCTTCATGTTGACGATCTCGGTGCGGTTGACGCTGAGTTTGGTCGCCTCGTCGCCGGAAATCTTCATCTTCACTTCCCCGTTCTCGCTTACCGGGAGGGTGAACTTCTTGGCCTTGTCGCCCATCGAGAGGCCGCCCGCCTGCGCCCAGACGAAGCCGGTCATGGCGCTGCCCGCGGCCAGCGCGAGTGCGATCAGTTTGGTGAATCTAGCCATGGGCTGCTTCATGGATAACCGCGAGCTTAGCAAGCAGGGCGGGCAATTGCGAGAGCGGAATCAGGTTGGGCCCGTCGCTCTTGCTCTGGTCGGGATTTGGATGCGTCTCCAGGAAGATTCCTTCAACCCCGACGGCGACGGCCGCCCGCGCCAGGGGCGGCGCCAGGGTGCGGTCGCCCCCGGTGGCGGTGCCGAGCCCGCCCGGGCGCTGCACGGAGTGGGTGGCGTCGAAGATCACGCGGTGGCCGGCGCGGCGCATGTGCTCCAGCCCGCGCATGTCCACCACCAAGTTGCGATAGCCGAAGCTGGAGCCGCGCTCGATCAGGTAGTAGTCCCGGCAGCCGCCCGCGCGCAGCTTGTCGGCGATGTTGCCCACGTCCTCCGGCGCCAGGAATTGGCCCTTCTTGACCGAGACCGCCCGGCCGGTCGCCGCCGCCGCCAGGAGCAGGTCCGTCTGCCGACAGAGAAAGGCGGGTATTTGCAGGAGATCCACGTGCCGCGCGGCCGTTTTGGCGTGGGCGGGTTCGTGGATGTCGGTCGTCACGCGCACGCCCAACTGGCGGGCGATGCGCCCGAGGATCTTGACGCCGTCCTTGAGCCCGGGGCCGCGGAAGCTCTTGACGCTGGAGCGGTTGGCTTTGTCGTAGCTGGCCTTGAAGATGAAGGGCAGCCTGAGTTCGGCGGTGATCTCCTTCAGCTCCCGGGCGATCCGGGTGGCGGCGGCCTCGCTCTCGATCACGCAGGGCCCGGCGATGACCAGCGGGCGCTTAGGCAGGGAGGCGGGCTTGGCGTTCTTGCTTGGCATGCTCGAGAGCCGCGTGCACGAACCCTTGGAAGAGCGGGTGCGGGCGGTTGGGTTTGGAAAGAAATTCGGGATGGTACTGGCTGGCGACGAACCAGGGGTGGTCCTCCAGCTCGACGACCTCCACCAGCAGGCCGTCGGGCGAGGTGCCCGCGATGATCAGCCCCTGCTCCTCCATCGCCTCGCGGTAGTTGTTGTTGAACTCAAAGCGGTGGCGGTGGCGTTCGCGGATGGTGGCCTCGGCGTAGGCGGCGGCCGTCTTGGTGCCGGGTGTGAGCTGGCAGGGCATGCCGCCCAGGCGCATGGTGCCGCCCTTGTTCACGATGTGCTTCTGCGCGTCCATCAGGGCGATGACCGGGTTGGGTGTCTCTTCGTCGAACTCCAGGCTGTGCGCGTTCTCCAGGCCCAGCACGTGCCGGGCGAATTCGATGACCGCAATCTGCATGCCCAGGCACAGGCCCAGGTAGGGCGTGCCGCTTTCGCGCGCCCACCGCGCCGCCTCGATCTTGCCCTCGATGCCGCGCACGCCGAAGCCGCCCGGCACCAGCAGGCCGTCGACCCCGTCGAGGAACTTGCGCGCGCCCTCGGCCTCGATGTCCTCGGCGTCGACCCGCACCACGTTGATCTCGGTGTCCTCCGCCGCCCCGGCGTGGGTCAGGCTCTCGTAGATGCTCTTGTAGGCGTCCTGGTGTTCGATGTACTTGCCCACCACCGCCAGCGTCACGCTGTGGCTGGGGCTGATGACGTGGTCGACAAAGGCGCGGTACTCGCTCATGTCGGCCTTGGGCAGGTCCAGCCGCAGCTTGCGGCAGACGAGGTCGTCGAGGTTCTCGCGCTGGAGCTGCAGCGGCAGCTCGTAAATGCTGTAGGCCACGTCCTGCTCCTCGATCACGCAGTCCACCGGCACGTTACAGAACATGGAAAGCTTCTGGCGCAGCTCCTGGTCCACCGGGTACTCCGTGCGGCAAATAAGGAAGTCTGGCTGGATGCCAATCTCGCGCAGCTTGGCCACGCTTTGCTGGGTGGGCTTGCTCTTGAGCTCGCCCGCCGCCTTGATGAACGGCAGCAGCGTGACGTGCATGAAGAGCGCGTTGTCGCTGCCCACCTCCAGGGCAAACTGGCGGATCGCCTCCAGAAAGGGCAGGCCCTCGATGTCGCCAGTGGTGCCGCCGATCTCGGTGATGACGACGTCGGCCTCGTGGTACTGGCCCACGTGGTGGATGCGCGCCTTGATCTCGTCCGTGACGTGCGGGATCACCTGCACCGTCTTGCCCAGGTAATCGCCCCGGCGCTCTTTGGCGATAACCGCCTCGTAAATTTGGCCGGTGGTCAGGTTGTTCTTGCGGGTGAGCTGGCTGGAGGTGAAGCGCTCGTAGTGGCCCAGGTCCAGGTCGGTCTCGGCGCCGTCGTCCAGAACGTAAACCTCGCCGTGCTGAAAGGGGCTCATTGTGCCCGGGTCGACGTTGAGGTAGGGGTCGAACTTCTGCAGCACGCACTTGAGCCCGCGCTCCTCCAGCAGGGTGCCCAGGCTGGCCGCCGTCAGGCCCTTGCCCAGGCTGCTCACCACGCCTCCGGTTACAAAGATATATTTCATGCCGTCACCTCCAAACCAGGGGATGCTAGCCAATCGGGCCCGGGCTGCAAATAAGAACCTTGCCTCATTTTGCCTTCCTCCGGGCCAGGATCCAATCCGCCGCCGCTGGCAGGCCGTTGGTGACGAAATCCGCCTCGCTTCTGGCCGTTTCGAAGTCGCGGTCGCCCGGGTTGGTGGTGAGCAGCACGGCGGCCATCCCGGCGTTGCGGGCGCAGCGCACGTCGGCCAGGCGGTCGCCCACCACGGCCGAGGCCGCCAGCGCCAGGCCCAGCTCGGCGGCGGCGCGCTCGGCCAGCACCGGCGAGGGCTTGCGCTCGCTGACGCCGTTGGCCGGCAGCGTGGCCGGGTTGTTCGGGTCCTCGTAGCAGAGGTAGACGCCGTCGAAGTCCAGCCCGAGCTGGCGGAAGAGCTCCGCGTTGACGGCGGCGACCTGCTCCCGGGTGACGTAACCACGCCCGACGCCGCTCTGGTTGCTGAGCAGCACCAGCCGGAAGCCGGCCGCGCGCAGGCGGGCCAGCGTGGCCGGTGCCTCCGGGTCGGCGCGCACCTGGGCCGGGTCGCCCAGGTAGGGGACGTTGGGCATCAGGGTGTCGTCGCGGTCGAAGAAAACGGCCGGCGCGGGGGCGCTCATGCGGCCTCCCCGGCGTGGCCGTTGTGATGGCGAAAGCTGGCCAGCAGCTCCTCCGCGTTGGTCGTGGCGGTGCCCAGCTTGCCGACGACGATGCCGGCGGCGTGGTTGGCCAGCTCGGCCGCGGCGATGCCGTCCGCCCCGCTGGCCAGCGCCAGCGTGTAGACGGCAATCACGGTGTCGCCCGCGCCGGAGACGTCGAAGACTTCCTTCGCCCGGGTGGGCGTGTGGTAGGGCTCGGCGTCGCGCCCGCACAGGAGCATGCCGTCCTCGCCCAGGGTCACCAGCAGCATCTTGGTGCCCCACTTTTCCAGCAGGCGCCCGGCGGCGGCGATCAGCTCCGGCTCCCCCTCGCTGTAGGGCAGTTCGGCCGCCTGGAAGGCCTCGCGCCGGTTCGGCTTGACCGTGGTGACCTCGTGCCAGCGCAGCGGGTTGTTCGGGTTGGGATCGACGGTGACGGGCTTGCCCGCCGCCCGCGCCGCGCGGACCAGGCCGTCGACCACGTCCTGGTCGATCAGCCCCTTGGCGTAATCCTCGATGATGACGGCGTCGTGCTCCGGCAGGAGGGCCTCCAGCCGCGCGAGCAGCTCCGCGGTTTGGGCGTCGCTGATCGGCCGGCGCTCCTCGCGGTCCACCCGCACCAGCTGCTGCTGGTCCTCGATGTGGATCTGCCCCTGGCGCTGCCGGGTGATGGCGCTGATCCGCGTCTTGAGCGTGGTTGGCCGGTCGCCGCAGGCCAGCATGGCCTCGCAGTTGATCCCCTGCTCGCCAAGCAGTTGGCGCAGGGTTTCGCCCCCGTTGTCCTCGCCGATGGCGCCGACCAGCGTGACCTCCGGCCCGAAGGAGCGCAGGTTGCGCGCGACGTTGGCCGCGCCGCCCGGGTAGTGCTTGGTCTGCTGCACGTCGAGCACGGGCACGGGCGCCTCCGGGCTGATCCGCGAGACCTTGCCCCAGACGAACTCGTCGAGCATGACGTCGCCCACCACCAGAATGCGGCGCCGGGGGAAGCCGTCGACGATCGGTTCGATGTCCGGGGGACTCAAGGTCATGGCCTGTGATGGAAGCGGTGCGGTCGTCATAAGTCAAACATGGAGAGGGGGATTAGACCTCATTCCAGGATCACCTCCGCTTCGTCGTCGGTGGCCAGGCCGAGCTTGCGGGCCAGGCCGGGGGAGAGATCCGCCACCCGTCCGGTCCACTCGGCCGGGCCCCAGTCGACCGGCCGGGCGCGGGCCTCGGCGCCGGTGGCGGGGTTGCGGACGACGGCCTCGCGGCTGCGCAGGAGTGCCTTGGGCAGGACGGTGTAGTCCCACCGGCAGGCCAGGTAGCGCGCCTCGGGGTTGAGCCGCCGGGCCAGCCCGCTGGTGCCGCGCGGCTGCGCGGGCAGGAAGAGCTCCGGGTGGGCGTGGACGTGCTCCCGGGCGAAGAGGGCCAGGCCCTCGTCCGGGGCGACGCCGGCATCGTCCGGCCCGCCGAAGGTGCTCATGCGCCCGCGAACGCGGAAGCGCGGCACTGTCTCGACCGCGACGTCCGTTTCCTCGGCAGGAGCCAGTTCCGGATGCGTCAGCAGGGTGCGGATTTGCTCCCGCAGCCGGGTGTACTGGGCCTGCGAGGTCGCCCTCATCATCTCCACCTGCTCGTCGAGTTCGACGAGTTGGCCACGCAGACGCGGGGGCGCCGGCGGTGCGTCCGGGGCGGGGTCGTCCGCCCCCAGCGCGAGGGCAAAGCCGCGCTCGGCGCCGGCGGCCAGGAAGTCCCGCCAGGTTGCGGCGCGTTCCAGGCTTTCGCCCAGGCCCAGCCGCCGCAGCACCGTCCGCGTGGCGGCGGCGGTTTCCGGGCCGTGGAGGCCGTCAATCGCCACCGGCGCGGCGTGCAGGTGGGTGAGCGCGCTTTGCAGGTAGAGCACGCGGCTGCGGCTGCCGGAGCGCCAGGCCACCGGCGTGCCGTCGTCCACGTGAAAGTGGTCCCGGTGCGCCGCGTTGTAGAGGTACTGGAGCACGGTGCCGAAGTGGCGCCGCAGCACGCTCTCCACGCCCAGGTAGAAGGCGAGGTCCTTGGGGTAGTGGAGGGCGACGAAGGCGTCGCGCGGCGCGGTGCCGACGGGCCAGAAGAGGGCGTCGAGGTCGAACCCGCGCCCGAGGCCGTGGTAGCCGGGTTTATCCACCCAGGCGCCCGCGCTGGTGATGATCGCGGCGGGGCCCAGGGGGCAGCGCTCCCAGAGCTCGCCAAAGGCGGCGTCCAGTCGGCGCTCGAAGCTGAGAGTGGAAAGCCATCGCCGGGCCTGACCGCGCGTGCCGTAGGGCGCGACCGGAGGCCGCGCGTAGTGCACGGGCACGCCGGCCAGGGTGCGAAAGCTGTTGGTAGGTGCCAAAGTCATGCCCCCAATATGGCCGATTTATTTCATTAGTCAACATAAAAATGTTTATCAAACCCTTAAACTTGTTTTCTTACCCAATCAATTGTCCGCCAATGCGTTCTTAATCCAGCGAGGCGGTCGCGCGACGTGCCAATGGATTTTCCCGCCGTTGCCTTCGGCGAGTTTGACGTAGGGCCGGGCCAAATCGCTGTTGTCGTAGATCACCACCGAGGGCAGCGCCGCCACCGCTCGCCGCAGGTTCTCTAGGCTGCGCCGGTAGCGCGGCGCCAGCTTCTCCGCCGGCACGTCGTGCCCGCCTTGCATGGTGCGCATGTTCACGCCGAGTTGTGAACGCTCCGGACCGTCAATGCCAATGTAGTGGAGCTGGACGTGGTAACCAGCCTCGACCGCCCGGGAAAGGAAGTCGACTTTAGCGCCCACGGGATCCGAGAAGACCGTTTCGAAGATGAAGCTTTCGCCTGCTGTCACCAAGTTTTGGCGGACTGCTTCCGCCTGCCGCGCCGCCTGATAGGCATCGATTTGGAGCCGACGCGCAATCTGATCCGCGTTGATCCAAGGTAGACCGCAGTCGGCAAAGTTCGTCTCGTAGAAGGTGGTCTTGCCCGCACCGTTTGGACCGGCGATCGCAATCATCGCCGGCTTGTCGGGCGGCGGAATCACGCTGGCACCAGGGCGCGGAATTGACCCTTAATGAACTTGCCTACCGTGCGCGTGCCGTCGGCGTCAATCTTGGTCACGCATCCGGGCTGGTCCGCCGCTTCGAAGTGCGGATAGGGCCTGGAGTCGAGCACCTGCCGCAGCCGCGCATGCATGGCGGGCGTGTCGATTTCTTCAAGACAGGCCGACAACGGACGGGTCGCGGCTTGCTTTTTGAGCGCGAGGGCGAGGTCGCCGTTAAGCAGCGGCTCGATGGCCCGGCCCAAGTTGGCCCAGTAGGCAATTTGGCCCGCGATGGAGCGTTCGGAGAGGTCGGCCACTTCGCGAGCGTCAGTCACGAGATCATGCGGAAGCTTGACGGGTTGTCCCATGCTGGAAAGGTAGCATTTTGCTACCCGCTTGGCAACGACGGGGTTTGTCCACTCCCGGCTTGACGCCCGGGGGCGGGTTGGGGCATCTTTCCCGGCTCTCTCAACCTTTACCGGATTTCATCACCATGCCGCGCGATATCATCACCCTGGAATGCACCGAGGCCAAAGCCGAAGGCAAGCCCGCTTCCCGTTACTTTTCGACCAAGAACAAGAAGCTGGGTCAGGAGCGTCTGGAGCGCAAGAAGTTCAACCCCTTCCTGCAGCGTCACACGATCCACCGCGAACGCAAGTAGACGACGCGACCTCGGTTTCCGCGCAAGCAAATCGGGAAGAGGTTCTTCAACCGGGAGCGCACCCATCCGGTTGGCTCAGCGGCGGCTACCGGCACCAGGCTTTGCCAACGAAGGTCGCCCGGCGGCGAACGCGCCGCGGGTGAAGCCAAGCCAACGGAGGGCGGAGCTCCTGCTCCGCCGCGCAGCCCATCCGGCTAGCGAGGCGGCCAAGGGACTGGCCGCCCGACCACGCTTCGCGACTGGCGGTGCGTTTCGAACAAACTTTTTTTGTCATTCCTTATCCATTATCCCTTCTCCCTTGGCCCTCGTTCCTCACCTTCGCCCCTGCCGAATTGGGATTGCATCGCCGGGCCGGGCCGGATAGCTTGTCGCGCCCGATTACCCGGCAACCCCTCCCCTCTCTCTTCATGGACCAACTCCGCAACATCGCGATCATCGCGCACGTCGACCACGGCAAGACCACGCTGGTCGACCAGCTTCTGAAGCAGGCCGGCACCTTCCGCGAGAACCAGGTGGTGGACGAGCGCGTGATGGACTCGATGGACCTGGAGCGCGAGAAGGGCATCACCATCCGCAGCAAGAACGCCTCCTTCACCTACCGCGACCACCGCGTGAACGTGGTCGACACGCCGGGCCACGCGGACTTCGGCGGCGAGGTCGAGCGGATCCTGAAGATGATCGATGGCGTGCTCCTGCTGGTCGACGCCTTCGAGGGCCCGCAGGCGCAGACCAAGTTTGTGCTGCGCAAGGCGCTGGAAGTGGGCGCGCAGCCGATCGTGGTCATCAACAAGGTGGACCGCGAGAACGCCCGCCCGCACGAAGTCCTCGACCAGGTCTTTGAGCTCTTCCTCGAACTCAACGCCACCGACGAGCAGCTCGACTTCCCCGCCGTCTACGCCTCCGCGCGCGACGGCTACGCCTTTACCGATTGGACGGGCGAAGTCAGCGCCGAGAACCGCGCCGCCGGCATGACCGCGGTTTACGAGGCGATCCTCAAGCACGTGCCGCCGCCCGCCGCCAAGCCGGAGGACCCCTTCCAGTTACTGGTGGCCAACCTGGACTACAGCGATTACCTCGGCCGGCTCGCCTTCGGCAAGATTTATGGCGGCCAACTGCGGCAGGGCGACAAGATCGTCTGCCTGCGCGCCGATGGGAGCAAGGTGAAGGGCAGCGCGACCAAGTTGCTCAGCTTCGCCGGGCTCCAGCAGGTGGAAATCTCCGAGGCCGAGGCCGGTGACATCATCGGCGTGGCCGGGATTGAGGAGGTCTTTATCGGCGAGACGCTGGCTGACAGCGAGGAGCGCGCGCCGCTGCCCTTTATCGCGATCGACCCGCCCACCATCAGCATGCAGTTCATGGTCAACGACAGCCCGCTGGCCGGTCTGGAGGGCAAGTTTCTCACCGCGCGCCACATCAAGGACCGGCTGGTGCGCGAGACCCGCACCAACGTCAGCGTGCAGTACGCCGAGACGGACAAGGCCGGCTGCTTCGAGGTCAAGGCCCGGGGCGAGATGCAGATCGCGGTGCTGGTCGAGCAGATGCGCCGGGAGGGCTTCGAGCTGATGGTCTCGCGCCCGCAGGTGATCTTCCGCGAGGAGGACGGGCAAAAGCTGGAGCCGATCGAAACCCTCTACGTCGAGACACCGGCCGACGCCCTTGGCGACGTGCTCCAAAACCTGGCCGCGCGCAAGGCCGACATCGTCAACATGGACCACCGCCCGAATACCGTCGCGGTCGAGGCCGTCCTGCCCACCCGCGGCCTGATCGGCTTCGAGAGCGACCTGACCAACCTGACGCGCGGCGAGGGCATCATGAGCCATCTTTTCAAGGAGTACGGGCCGCTGCGCGGCGCCATCAGCACCCGGCCCAACGGCGTGCTGGTGAGCATGGAAAAGGGCGAGACCACCGCCTACTCCCTCGACAGCATCCAGCAGCGCGGCAAGCTCTTCCTGGGCCCGAGCGTGACCGTCTACGAGGGCATGATCGTGGGCGAAAACGCGCGCCCCGACGACATGGCGGTGAACCCCTGCAAGGCCAAGCAGCTGACCAACATGCGCAGCCAGGGCGACGGCAAGGGCATCATGCTGGCTCCGCCGGTTAAGCTCAGCCTGGAGCGCTCGCTCGAATACATCGCCAACGACGAACTGGTCGAGGCCACGCCCACCAGCCTCCGCCTGCGCAAGCGCATCCTCGACACGACCGAGCGCAAGCGCGCCCTCTCCCGCGCCAAGCAGCAGGACGCCGCGGTGGCGTAGGGGTGGAGCTGGCTCTTCCGGGAGCTGGAGCCGGAAGCTTCCCGCTAGGTTCCTTTTTTCCTCGGCGGGGGCGCCAGGCTGGCTGGCAACTCGATCTCAAGTTGCCGGCAAATGACTCTTGCCAGGATTCGATTGATCGTAGGGTGCCGGGGTAGGGTGGTGCTTTTGAGATTGGCGGGGTTTTCCCAAACGTCGTGCTTCCCGCCATGGTCCGCCAAACGGCAACCGTGCTAACGGAGATGTTTTTCGAATTCCTTACGCTTCACGCAAGACCATGTGTTCCGTACAGACGCTGGCATCGTCAACGACCTCAGCCGCGGCATTCTTGCGCTGGTACTCCATCATGGTGTGGAGGGCGTCCAACACGTTGGCTTTGGCTTCCTCGAGGGTGTCCCCTTGAGAAACCACCCCGGGCATTTCGATGATCTGGGCGGTAAAGCCATCTTCGTTGTGATAGACGCGCAACGTTAGTTCTAGTTTAGGCATTTTTAGGAAAGCGGTACACGGCCACCTTACTTACCGGACATCTCACACTAATTGAGTACGGATTACGCAAATATTTAGTCGCAACGAGACGTTACCAGGCTTGTGGTTCCCTCAAGCGATACCCGCTCCGCTTTGGCGGAGCGGGTATCGCGGTGTGGGGTTACGGGGTCTTTTCCAGTTCCTCCCAGTTAAGGGTGGGGTGGACGTTGATCTCGGCGCCGGTGGCGGCAATGAGCTTGTCGTTGATCGGCACGAGGTCGCCCGGGTGTTCGACGTCGAAGACAAGCAGGCCGCCGCGTTTGCCGTGGTACATGTAAAAGTAGGCGGACTCGGGCTTGGTTTCTTCGACCAGTTCCTTGAGCGCCTTGCGCAGGCTGCCGTCGAGTTTGGTCTGGTCTCCCTTTTGATTCGGGATGAGGAATTTGTACATCATACGCATGGTGGGTTTCTCCTTGGTTGGGGTTGTCGGGTCGGGGGCTAAATTCGGGTCAGCAAAACCGCGTTGGAGACAAAGCGCATCCGGTAGCGGTCGGGGTCGGCCACCAGCAATTCCCGGCTGCGCTGGTAGAAGCAATCCAGAGTGGCTGCGCGGGAATCTTCGGCGGGCAGGTGGGCGGCGATCACGGCCTCGGTAAAAGCCCGGAAGTGGTCAGCGTAAGCGTGCGACCAGGCTTCTAGGTCGCTATTTCCGTCAAAATTATCGTTAAAGTAGACGGAAACCTCCCTGCTTTCGGCCTGTTCTATGCTAAAGACGTCCGCCAGTTCCGAACCGTCCGCGACCGGCGCCAGCATCTCCTCGAGGGAGCGGCAGTAGACGGGGAAGATGATCCGGGTGTAGAGGTCCTCCGGCAGCTCGCCCGCGCCGATCAGGTCCAGGAGCGTGTCGCCGATGATGTCCTGGATGCCGTCGCAGGTGGCCGCCTGGTCGTCGCGGCCAAAGAGTTGCACGAGCAGCTTGCCGCCCGGGACGAGCTCCTCCGCCCGCGCCGCGTAGAAGGCCTGCAGGTTGCGCGCGGATTCCTCGCGGTAAGGGGCCTGCTCCTCCGGCGTGAGCGCGACTCCCGCGCGCGGGTGCCGGGGCGGGTGGGGAAAGACGGCCTTGGGCGGCACCGTGGCGGGCCGGCTTTCCAGAAAGCTGATCGCGTTGAAGGTGGTTGCCAGGTGGAGGCTGCGGGCGGGTGCCAGGCGTTGGAAGGCCGAGCCGCCCACCGCGTAGGGGTAGACGTCGTCGCCCAGCGCGGACTGGCCGCCGGGAAAGAGGTTGGTGAAGAGCTGATTGAAGTCGTTGGTGGGCAGGTCCATCAGGCCCAGGCGCAGGGGCGTGCTTTGCCGTTGGCGAAGCGCCGCGATCGCCCGGCCCATCGCGTAGAGCGCGTTGGCGCCCTCGGAAGAGCCCAGGTCGAGCCAGGTGTAGGCGCCGGACTCGCCCTCCGGCGCGGGCAGGCTGGCGGCGGCCTCCTCCAGCCAAGGCAGGAAGGGCTCCATCGCATCGCGCTGCATGGTGGAGTGGCGGTCGTAGAAACCGCCGCCTTTCATTCCGGTGATGGTGGGCATGGAACGGGGGGAGAAACGAGCCCACAAGTTCCCGCCCAATTCGCGGATGTCAACCGGCCGGTGGCGGGGCGGTGGTTTCGCGTTCGATGAAGGTCGGCGGGAGGATGACGGAGCGCTCGTTTTCGCTTGGATTGACGATCATTTCCAAGGCGGTGGCGGCCAGCTTTTTGACCGGATGGGCCAGGGTGGTGAGCGCGGGAAAAACGTAAGTGCTGGGCCGGTCGTCGTTGAAACCGATCACGGAGCATTCCTCCGGGACTTTGACGTTGTGCTCGGCCAGCCATTTGAGCGCGCCCCAGGCTCCGGGATCGGAGAAGCTCATGATGGCGGTGGGCGCGTCGGGGCCGTCCATGAGTTCGTCCATGCAGTCGTAGCTGGCGCGGAAGTTGTCCAGGCTCTCGCGGAACTTGCCCTGGACGACGCGGGCTTCGTCCAGTCCCAGGGCTTCGGCTTCGCGCCGGAAGCAAACGGTGCGCTCGAGGATGTTGGCCTGCTCGGCTTCGTTGATGAGAAAGACGATGCGCTGGTGGCCCAGCTCAGCCAAATGGCGCAGGCCGGTGGTGACGATGCCGACGTTGCTGGTGCCGACGAAGTGGCCGGGGTAGTTGGGCATGAGCGTATCCACGTTGACCACGCGGTGCCCGGTGTTGTGGAAAGCCCAGTACAACGTGTTGGTGGTGCGGGCGTCGTTGCAGAGCAGGACAATGCCGCATTCCTCGCCGGGCTGATCCACCTGCTGGAGGGCGCGCGAGGGGTCGTCGTTTTTGTGGGTGTAGTGGATGCGGATGGTGTGGCCGCACTCGCGGGAGCGGGTGGAGAAGGCCTCCAGCATGCCCATGAGGAAGCTGTTGTAGTTCCAGCCCGGCAGAAAGACGTGCAGGGTCAGCTCGGTTTGGCGCGGCGTGGGCAGGTGCACGTAGGAGCCCTTGGCCACCCGGCGGATGAGGTAGCCTTCGCGGGTGAGGTCGGTCAGGGCGCGCCGTACGGTGGATTGGGAAACGCCGAGGCGCTCGATGAGCAGGGGCTCGGTGTAGAATTTTTGCCCTTCCTCGCAGTGCTCGGTGATGATTTCGAGCAGGGCCCGGCGCAGTTGGGCGTGCAGGGGGAGGTCGCGGCGCGGGGAGAGGGCGATGCCTTTGAGGAGGGCCTCGTCCGGGGACGGGTTGGGCGGGGCCTCGTCGATCGGAGCAGGGGCGGGGGCGTTCCGTGGCATGGCGATGATAGAAGCCTATTCTATTCTTCGCACAAATCAAGATTGATGAAACGAATGGTCCAAAAGGGACCATCGCCCCCGCGCGTTCGCCCCGTTTGGTCGTCGAGGGGCAGCGTCAACTCCATCGGTGCCAAGCTACCGCCACCGGTTCTTCCAACGTCCCCCGAAGCCGGTGGGAAGCCACCTAGCGCCGCCGCCGCAGAGCCAGGAAAACGGTCCCGCCGGCCAGCAACAACGCGCCGCCCGTGGGCTCCGGAACCTGCGCGAACTGGTTTTGGGAGTTGATCAGAATCCGGATTTCCATGCCCGGCTCGGCACCGGTTCCGGTCCAATAGGTGGTCCCCGCTATGGTGTTGCCTCGATTCGTGACCGGAGCGGCAAACAAGTCTGCAAAGACGGTATTGAGATCTTCCGGATCAGAAAAAACCGGCGCAGTTGAAAAGAACTCGGCAGCGTTAGAGAGAGACGGAGAAAAGGTGGCGTTGGCCGGATTGGCTCGATTGCCCAAGACAAAATCACTGTCATTAGTGATTCGCAGTCGCAAACCACTGAAGTAATGGAGGGTGGCATTTGAGCTCACGCCTTGCAGCGTCAACGTTGCGTTGGGGTCAACGTAGACGGCGGCAAAATCTGGATTCGTGTTGGTATCCGGCGTCGACAGGTCAAAGGAAAAGACGGCGATGAGGTCCTCGCCGAGCTGAAAACCGGCTGCTTCTTCGGGACTGCCGGTTTCAAGCCCAATCACACGGCCCATGTCGGCCTGCACCAGGATGACCTGAGCCGACCCGGTTACCGCGAAAAGGAAACTAATGGCAGCTAGGAGGACGGCTTTCGCCGAACGGCAGATAGCGAATAATTCAGACAACATCGGCGGGATGCTTATCAGTCCGTTCCCGACAGATCAAAACAAAAGTAAGGCAGACGACCGATTTCTCCTGAGGCCGCAGCAAAGGAACACTCGGGCGCTACCCACATCGTCGGTGACTTGCGCAAGCTGGTGTTTCCGTGCCAGTATGAGCTGGTTTTCTTCTTCGCGCCAGGTGATCATAATCTCTAATTTAGCTCTTTAAGTCTCATGCTGCCTTCGCTTTTCCGTTTGATTCCCTGTGCTTTGCTGCTCGCCGCAATCCCTCTGTGGGCGCAGCCGGAGGACCTGAGCGTTTTTGGCACCAAGGAGGTCAACCGCGCGGCCTTGATCGGGATTCTCTACGACCTCAAACAGGATCAGGCCCACAACAAAAAGGAGATGAACACGCGGATCTACGGCGAGATCATCGACGAGTTTCTCTCCAAGAAGTGGGACGAGAGCGTGCTCAACCGCTACTACCGCGTCACTCAGCCGCTCTACACCACGCAGGTTTACATCCCGCTGATGAGGGCCAGCGGCGCCCCGCGCGCCTTCGAGGTGGAGGACACCGTCAAGCCCAGCTACTGGCTGATCCACTACAAGGGGCAGGTCTCCGCGCCGAGCGACGGCGAGTGGCGCTTCTGGGGCTGGGGCGAGGAGTGCTGCAGCGTGGCGATCAACGGCGAAATCGTCCTGCTGGCCAATTGGCACGAAATCAAAACGCCCAACGTGGACTGGGAGAGCCCGGAACCCGACGGGATGAAGATCGCCAACGGCCACCTGACGGCCGGCTCCTGGTTCCGGTTGGAAAAGGGCGAAGTGGTGGACCTGGACATCCTCATCGGCGAGCGCGCCGGCGGTGTCTTCTGCTCGTTTCTGCTGATTGAGAAGCGGGGCGAGACCTACGGGCCCCGCGTCGCCGACAACCAGCCGTTGCTGCCGGTCTTCCAGCTCGCGCCGTTCCCCACCGTTGAGGCGGAAAGCACCAAACAAGGGCCGCCGATCGCGCGGGACGGCCCCATCTGGAACGCCGTGCAGTGACGTCAGCCAAGGACAACCTCGAAGGCGCCATTTCCATCATTGACCCCCTTGGAATTCACGGTTTAATGGGCAGGCGTAAGGTCGAGTGTTGTCCGGGGGGATGAGTCAGGCAAAAACCGCGTGATGCCGTCCCCTTGAGGCCAGGGCCCGCCTACCGTTCCGTCCACCACCTCCCCCAACTCACCGAGCCGTTACCATGTCCGAAGTCCCCACCGAAACCGAAGTCCCCGCGGAACCCGCGGAATCCACGGATTATTCCTTCCAAGAGGCGGTTGAATTCAGCCGCAACGCCTGCGCCCAGGTGCAGCAGGAAATCGGCAAGGTCGTCATCGGCCAGAACCAGGTGGTGATCGAGATCATCATCGCCATCCTCACCCGGAGCCACGCGCTGCTGGTAGGCGTGCCGGGCCTGGCCAAGACGCTGCTGATTTCCACCCTGGCCAAGACGATGCAGATGTCGTTCAAGCGCATCCAGTTCACGCCCGACCTCATGCCCAGCGACATCACTGGCACCGAGGTCATCTACCAGGAGCCGGAGACCGGGGCCAAGGAATTCAAGTTCATGCCCGGCCCGCTCTTTGCCAACATCGTGCTGGCGGACGAAATCAACCGCACGCCGCCCAAGACCCAGGCCGCCATGCTCGAGGCCATGCAGGAGCGCCGCGTGACCGTTGGCGGCACGACGCACCCGCTGCCCGAGCCCTTCTTCGTCCTGGCCACGCAGAATCCGCTGGAGCAGGAGGGCACCTACCCGCTGCCGGAAGCGCAGCTCGACCGCTTCATGTTCCTTATCAACGTGGACTACCCCACCCAGGAGGAAGAGCTCATGGTGATGAAGCTCGGCACCGGCATGCAGGGCGAGAAGCCGATCCCGGTGCTCGACGGCGAGCAGATCATGTTCATGCAGCAGACAGTCAAGAGCCTGCCGGTGGCCGACCACGTCTACCGCTACGCCGAGCAGATCGTGCGCTCGACCCGGCCCAAGACGGACGAGGCGCTCGACTTCTGCAAGCAGTACCTGAGCTTCGGCGCCGGTCCCCGCGCCAGCCTGGCGCTGATCATGGCGGCCAAGGCCCACGCGCTGGTGCACGGCGAGGTCTACGTGGCCTGCGAGAACGTAGCGGCGGTGGCCGGGTCCATCCTCCGCCACCGCATCGCGCCGAACTTCACCGCCCAAGGCGAGGGCATCACCACCGACGATTTGGTGGCGCGTCTGCTCGAGACCATCCCGATGCACGAACCGACGGCGTAAACGCGTCCGGCGTCCGGTACTCTCCATGCCCGACCACGAGCTGCTCGATCCTGATGCCATTTCCCGCGGCGAGGCGCTGGGGCTGCTGGCGCGGCGCGTGGTGGAAGGCTACCGCGTGGGCGAGCACCGCTCGCCCTTCCAGGGCTTTGCGCTCGAGTTCGCCCAGCACCGCGAGTACACCGCCGGCGACGACATCCGCCACCTGGACTGGAAGGTGCTCGGCCGTTCCGACCGCTACTACATCAAGCAGTACGAGCAGGACACCAACTACGTTGCCCACCTGGTGGTCGACGGCTCCACCTCGATGACCTACGGCTCGGGCAAGGTGACCAAGTTCCAGTTCGCCAAAGCGCTGACCGCTTGCCTGGCCTACCTCATCCTCAACCAGCGCGACGCCGTCGCCCTGGCCATGTTCGACGCCGGCACGCAGGAGTACATGCGCCGCACCGACAACCTGGGCAAGGTCAACCACCTGATGGACCGCCTGGCCGCCTACCAGCCGGGCGAAGTCACCGACCTGCGCAAGTCGCTCGAGGACGTCGCCGTGCGGGCCCGCGCCAAGGGCATCACCGTCATCATGAGCGACTTCTTTGACGACGAGGAGGCCTTCGACAAGGGCATGCAGCGGCTTTCCTTCGGCGGCAGCGAGGTCATCGTCATCCAGGTGCTCGACCCGCACGAGATCACCTTCCCCATGGACGGGACTTGGCGCTTCCTGGGCCTGGAGGGCGAGGAGCAAATCCAGACTTCGCCGCGCGACATCCGCAAGAGCTACCTGGAGTCCTTCGACGCCTTCCGCAAGCGGGTGCGCGGCATCTGCGAGAAGTACCAGGCGCACTACGTGCTGGCGGACACCGGCAAGAGCCTGGTCGAGGTGCTCAGCGGTTACCTGGCCTTCCGGCAGGCCATCGGGAGGAAATAAGGCGTGGGTTTTCTCAGTCCGCTGATGCTTGGTGCCCTCGCGGTGGTGGCGGTGCCCATCGCCATCCACCTCATCAACAAATTCCGCGTCCGCCAGACCAAATGGGCGGCAATGCGCTTCCTGCAGGAGGGCGTCAAAAGCAGCCGCCGCAAGGTGCTGCTGCAGGATTTGATTTTGCTCATCCTGCGCTGCCTGGCGGTGCTGCTGCTGGTGCTGGCCTTCACCCGCCCGGTGCTGCGCGAGGAGATCAAGGCGACCGATTACGTCGACGCCGGCCCGCTCACTGCCGTGGTGCTGCTGGACAACTCCGCCAGCATGGGCCAGAGCGATGGCGTCAAGACGCGCCTGGCCATGGGCCGCGAGAGCATTGAGGAGTCCATCGGCAAGTTGGAGGGCGGCTCCAAGATGGCCTTCTATCTGGTCAGCGACCGGCCCAACGCGATGGTCGCCCAGCCCACGCCCGATTTGGCGCGCGTGCGCCGCAGCCTGGAAATGGCCGAGACGACGGACCGCTCGACCGATCTGCTCCGCGCCGTTTCCACCGCCTACCAGGTGCTGCGAACTTCGCCCGACGACCGGCGCGAAATCCACCTCTACACCGACAGCCAGCTCCCGGCCTGGGACGGCTTTGACGCCATCCTGCGCCTGCGCCAGGAGAACCCGGGCATCGCACTCAAGACGCTGGTGCAGGGCGCCCGGGGCGAGGACAACCTCGCCATCGTCAACCTGGAGCAGGAAGGCGGCGTGCCCGCGGCCGGCCAGCCCACCCGCTTTCGCGTGGACGTGGCCAACTTCGGCGAGCAGCCGGTCAGCAACATCCGCGTGACCCTGGCCGCCAACGGTGACCCGCCTTCGGGCGAGGCGCTCATTGAGCGGATCGGCCCCGGGTCCACCCAGGGCGTCACCCTTTTCGTGCGGCTGGACGAGCCCGGCTTCCACACCATCGAGGCGGCCATCCCGCCGGACCGCCTGCCGGTCGACAACCAGCGCACGACCGCGGTGCAAGTGGTCGACCAGCTCAAGGTGCTGCTGGTCGAGGGCAAGGGCACCGGCCCGGTCATCGACCGCGACGGCTACTACCTGGCCAACGCGCTGGTCCCGGTCTCCTCCGACCGCGCCTCCCAGTACTTTCTCGATTTGGCAGCCATCCCGTTCGGCCAGCTCTCCGGCTTCAACTTGGAGGACTACGGCGTGGTCTTTCTCGCCAACCCGAGTGCGCCGACTCCGGCGCTGGCCGACCAGCTCAAGGGCTACGTGGAAGGCGGCGGCGGGCTGGTGCTCTTCCCGGGCGAGAACACGGACCTGGCCGCCTGGCGGACCTCGCCGATGGCGCAGTGGCTGCCGGCCATCTGGACGCAGGACGTGAAGGAGCGGGCCCAGCTCCAGGGCCAGGACTACGTCCACCCGATCACTTCGGTCTGGGGCACGGAGGACGGTGGCTCGCTCGGCAAGGTCGAGCTGAACCGCCACTACCAGCTTCTGCCGCGCCAGGTGCCGCCCGAGGAGACCGAGGGCGAGGGCGAAGCAGCGCCCCGCTTCAGCAAGCCGCAGGTGGTGCTGGAGTTGGCCAACGGCGAGCCCGCCGTGGTCGAGGGCCAGGTCGGCGCCGGGCATGTCGCCGTCTTCAACACCACCGCCACGCCGGACTGGACCAACCTGCCGCTGCACCCCGGCTTTGTCCCGCTGATGCAGCGCACGCTGGGCTACCTGGAGGGCGGCCGCCGCGCCCAGCTCGTGCTTTCGCCCGGCGCCGCCTTTGAGATGGAGGTGCCGATGGACCTGCTCGGGCGGGACTTCACCATCACCCGGCCCGGCAGCGACGAGCGCCGACCCGCCGGGCGCGTCGACCTGGAGGACGGCCGGGCCGTGGTCCGTTACCGCGACACCGCCCAGGCCGGCGCCTACCACATTTATTTCGACCAAGACACCCGCCCAACCGCGGCCTTTGCCGTACAGATCGATCCGGCCGAGTCCGACCTGCGCCAGCTCCCCGGGGCTGACATCGAGAGGCTGAAGGAAGCCGCGCCACTGGCGGAAGCGGCCGAGCGCCCCGGCTTTACCGCGCCGCAGATGAAGGTGTCCTACGAATTTTGGCTGCCGCTGATCTGGGCCGCCGCCCTGGTCGTGCTGGCCGAGATGATTCTGGCCCACTACATGAGCCGCCCCCAAACCTAAGATGACCGAAACCATTCTTCAGTTCCTGGCCGGAGGCGAAGCGCTGCCCGAAGGCAGCCGCGAGTGGATGCTCTCGACCGAGGGCCTCTCGGCCGGCTGGGCCTTCTTTATCTTCCTGCTGGTGGGGGCGGGCGCGGTCTGGGGCTACGTGCAGTTCGCGCCGGGCGTTTCCCGCTTTTGGCGCACGGTGCTGACCGCGCTGCGCCTGATCACCATCGCGCTGCTCCTGATCCTGCTGACGCAGCCGATCCTGAACCTGACGATCAACGAGCCGGTGCGGCAGGCGCTGCTGGTGCTGGTGGACGGTACCCAGAGCATGCTGCTCAACGACCGCCGCACCACGCCGGAGGACCTCAAGCGGGCCTCGATCGCCGCCGGGCTGTTGGCGCCGGACGCCGGGCTGGAGGCGGCGGTGCCTTCCGGCGCGGATTCCTGGAAGAACAAGAGCCGGTGGGAGCTGCTCCAAACGCTGGCCGGCAATGAGCAGATCAACCTCTGGCAGCGGCTGGCGGACAAGTCCGATCTCTACCTCCACCAGTTCGGCAAGGACACCGTGCAGGTGATGACGCTCCAGGAGACGGAGGAAACCGGCGCGCCGGACATCGCCCAGGTGAAGGAATTTTTCGCCGCCGCCGAGCCGCAGGAAACCGTGACCGCGCTGGGCGAAAGCCTGCGCCAGTTGCTCGAGCAGTACCGGGGCTGGCCGGTCTCGGGCATTCTGCTCATCACGGACGGCGCTTCCAACAGCGGACTGCCGCCGGTGGAGGCCGCCCGCCTGGCGCGCGAGCAGAGCATTCCGCTCTTTGTCTACGGCGTCGGCGTGACCGAACCGGTCGACCTGGTGGCCAAGACGCTGACCGCGCCGCAGATCGGATTCCTGGAGGAACGCATGGAGGTGACCGCCAAGTTCGACACCGCCGGCCTGGGGCCGCGCACTATCCGGGCGGTGCTGCGGGCGGACGGGCAGGAGGTCGACTCCCAGACGATCGACGTGCGCGAGGACGGCTCCCACGAGCTTGTCTTCGGCTTCGAGCCGGCCGAAGTCGGCGAGGTCAACCTGGAGGCGACGTTCCAGTCCTTCCCGGAAGAAATCAGCGAGGAGAACAACACGGTCTCGGCCAAGACGCGGATCGTGGACAAGAAGATCAACGTGCTCTACATCGAGCAGGAGCCGCGCTGGGACTTCCGCTACCTGCTCGACCTCCTGCAGCGCGACCGGCGTCTGCTGGTCAAGTGCATCATGATCGACGGCGAGCCGGGCCTGGAGAAAATCGAAGAGTCGCCCTTCCTGCCCGAACTGCCCGAGACGAAGGAGGACATCTTCAAGTACGAGATCATCATTCTGGGCGACGTCGACCCGAAGGACCTGGGGCCGGCGCGGATGGAGCTGCTCAAGGAGTGGGTGGCGGATTCCAACGGCGGCCTCATCTTTCTGGCCGGCGGCAAGCACAACCCGCGCGACTATGTCGGCACGCCGCTGGAAGACCTCCTGCCCATCGTGCCGGACGTCTCGGTGACCTCGGACGCCTACGCCGAGCGCGTGCTGGAGCCCTTCAAGCTCGAGCTGACGCCGGCGGGCGAAGATTCCTCCTATCTGCGCATGACGGACGACTTCTCCCAGAACCTGGACATCTGGGAAAAGTTCCCCGGCGTGCGCTGGACGGCCGCCGTCACCCGCGCCAAGCCGGGCGCGGAAATCCTCATCACTGACAGCCGGGTGGAGAAGTCGCGCGCCGGGCGGCGGATGCCGGTGATGGCGCTGCAGGGCTACGGCTCGGGCGAAACGGTCTTTATCGGCACGGACGAAACCTACCGCTGGCGCAGCCGCAAGGGCGAGGAGCACTACTCGCAGGTCTGGAACTCGATCATGCAGAGCCTGGCGCTTAAGCGGCTGCAGGGGGCCTCGGCGCGCACGCAGCTCAAGGCCAACCGCGAGCGCTACTTCGTCGGCGACAAGGTGGTCATTTCCGGCAAGGTCTACGACGAGGACTTTGAGCCGATCACCGCGCCGACCCTGGAGGGCAAGATCGACATCAAGGGCCTCGACGCCGACGGGCAGGAATCCGACCGGACCATCCGCCTGGACGTGACCGCGGTGGCCAACGAACGCGGCGAGTTCCAGGGCGAGTTCACCGCCAAGGAGCCCGGGCTCTACACCTACTCCAGTTTCCAGGACCCGGAGGCCGTGGTAAAATTCGAGGTGGTCGAGGCCAAGATCGAGCAACTGGAGACCGCGCTAAACGAGCGGCTCCTGGCCAGCATGGCCGACACCGCCAAGGGGGTCTTCCTGCGGGAGGAGAACCTTGATACCCTGCCGGAGAAAATCGCCGAGCAAAGCGCGACGGTGGCCACCTTCAAAAAGATCGAACTCTATTACTCGCCCTGGTGGCTGGTGCTGATCCTGACCACGCTGTTTCTGGAATGGCTCCTGCGCCGCCTTCTGAACCTCAAGTAACCGATGCCCGCCACCCAAGCCAAACCCAAGCGCAAGCGCGGCGCCCGCCAGGCCGCCGCCAAGCCGGCGCCCGCCCCACCGCCGGTGAAGCTGCCGAGTTACCCGGCGCTGCCGCTGCCGCCGGTCATCACGCGCACGCTCAACGCGGTTTCCGCCCGGCAGCTTAGCGTGGCCTGGATGGAGTGCCTGGTGCTGCTGCTGGCGGTGGTGCCGGGGCTGTGGCTGCTCCAGGCCACGGCGGACTGGTTCTTCGACCTGCCGTGGGCGGTGCGTTTTCTCCTGCTGCTGATGGATCTGGCGGTGGTCGGCTACATCGTGTGGCGCTTTGCCATCGTGCCGTGGCGGCGTCGGCTGACGCACACGACCGCCGCCCTGCAGGTGGAGAAGGAGCTGCCCGCGTTCCGCTCCGGGTTGATCTCGGCGGTGCAGCTATCCAAGGACCGCTCCGGCGTGCCCGGCGGCGCGACCGAGCTGGTGGAGGCGCTGATCGCCTCGGTGGCCGGCAAGCTGCAGGGATTGAAGGTGTCCAAGCACGTGGTCAAAACCAAGCAACTGGTCCGTTTTGGCAAGATCATGGTGGCGGTGCTGCTGCTGGCGATGGGAGCGGCCATGCTGGCAGGGTCGAAGACGCCGGTGCTGGTGCAGCGCATTCTGCTGGCCAACGTTCCACTGCCCAAGCAGACCATCGTCATCCCGATCACGCGCGACGGCTCCGTCGCCATCGGCACGGACATCCCGCTCTCGGCCCGGGCGGACGGCGTCATTCCGCGCAGCGGGCGGATCGAGGTCGAGTACGACAACGGCGAGCGCCAGGACATCTCCGTCAACCCGACGGCGGAGGACGAATCTGTCTTTACCTTCAATCTGCGCAACGTCCACCAGCCCTTTACCTACCGCTTTGTGCTCAACGACGGCGTCAGCCCGCGCTTCCGCGTGGATGCCAAGGCGCCGCCGGTGCTGGCCAAGCTGGACGCGCTGCAGTTGTACCCGGCCTACACTACGCTGGAAAACCAGGTCATGCAGATGGGCAACCTGCAACTGCTCGCCGGGAGCACCCTGCAGCTCAAGGGCGCGTCCACCCAGCCGTTGGAGTCGGCCCGGGTGGTGCTGGAGGGCGTCAACGAGGAGGTCGAGCTGACCGTGGCCGGCCAGGAGGTCAGCGGCAGCTTCCAGGTGCCCAAAGAGGGGCTCAACGGCATCTCCATTCATCTGGTCAACGAGGACGGCGTGGCCTCGCAGGACAACACGCTCTACCAGGTGCAGCTGGTGCCGGACGCGGTGCCGCAGGTGGAGCTGCTCGTGCCGCCGACCGAGACCATGAGCATCGTGCCGGACGTAACGCCTACGCTGGTCTACACGGTGCGCGACGACTTCAAGCTCCAGCGGGTGGAGCTTAAGTACGAAGTGCTCCTGCCCGAGGCGCTCGCCGGCGACGCTGATCCGGCGGAAGGCGAGGCGGCCGGACCGGCCGTCGGCTCTGTGCCGCTCCCGCTGCCGGAGTCTTCCTCGGCGGGCCAGCCCCAGCAGTACGTGTGGAACATCAGCCAGATCACGCCGGCGCCAGTGGTGGGTGCCAGCATCAGCTACTGGATCGAGGCGCAGGACTTCAACGACGTGACCGGCCCCGGCATCGGCGAAAGCCAGCGCAAGAGCTTCACCATCATTTCAAAGGAGCAAAAGCAGGCCGAGCTGCTGGAGAAACTTGGTGACATTGCCAGCGAGCTGGAGAATGTGTACAATAAGCAAAAGAAGGCGAGTGAAACTCTCGACAGCGCGATTCGTCAAAATCAACCGTAATTCACGGAGAGGACCCGACATGACCCTGATCTGGAAACGATTTCAAGCGAGCGTTTGGTGCGCGGCGGCGGCTCTGCTGGCCGGCCCACCCCTTTGGGCCCAGGCCCCTCAGGCAGACCTGCAGACCTCCGCCTACCGCGTGAGCATCGCGCAGGACGAAGTGAGCCGCGAGGCGGAGGAAGTCCGCCAGGCCATCGTGTTGGTGCTGCAGGACTTTTACCAGAATCAGCTCGCCAGCCAGAACGCGGATGAGGCCCAGCAAGTGGCCGAGCTCGTGGCCCGGCTCAACCAGGAGGAGATCAAGCCACTGGTCGACCTGCTGCGCCAGCTCGGCACCGAGCGCAGCCAGGGCATTTCCGGCGAACTGACCAAGGTCAGCTCCCAGCAGAAGGAGGTGCAGGTCAACCTCAAGCGGCTGGAGTCGCGCCTGATGACCCAGATCGGCAAGGCATCGGTCTTGCAGCAGTTCCAGGATTTGGCCTTGCGCCAGGCCCGGACCAAGCGCTTCACCGGCGACATTGTCGCGCTCGGCGTTTCGGTCAGGCAGCTCAACGACAAGTCGGTTGGGATTCTGTCCATCTGCCAGAGCGAGCAGAACGCCCTTCGCGAAGAGGTGACGCTGGCGACCGGCACGCTGCAAAGGGTGGCCGGGAACATCGAGGGGCCGGAGGCGCCGCTTTACCAGGAAGCCTACCAGATTGCCAAGACCAAGCGGGTGCTCGAACTCGGCAGCGAGGCCGCCTCCCAGCTCTCCAACAACCACTTCGCCAAAGCTTACGACTCCCAGCAGCGTCTCTACGACGGCGTGGTGGCGGTGGTGGCCAAGCTCAAGGAGAAAGTGCCGGCCGAGGAGCGCCTCCAGACGATCAAGGAACGGATCCAGCAGATGGCGGAGCAGGAGCGCGCCCTGGCCGAAGCCATGAAGCAGACCACCGAGGAGTCGCAGAAGCTCGCCATCCAAGAAGAGCAGGGCAACCTGGCCGACCAGATGCGGGTCACGCAGGATGAGCTTAAGGGGCTCAACGCCAACGCCGCCCGCCAGCTCCAGGGCGCGACCGAAACGGCGAATCGCGCGCTCGACCAGATGAACGCGACCGACAAAATTAGCCCCGAGCACACGACGGAGGTGGCCGCCACCCAGGAGGACGCCGCCCGCCAGCTGGAGCTCGTCCGCCTGGAGATTGACAAGATTCAGGAGCAGATGGCCGCGCAGGAGGAGGAGCCGATGTCCGCCTCGGAGAAGCTGCAGAAGCTCGCCCAGATGAAGCAGGATTTGGAGAAGCTCCAGGAAGAGCAGAAGGCTTCCCAAGAGAGCGGTGCCAGCGAGGCCAAGCAGGAAAGCATGGCCCAGGAGGCCTCCCAGATGCAGGAGGAAGCGGTGCCATTGAGCCCCGAAGCCTCGCAAAGCCTGGGCGAAGCCGCCATGGAAATGGCGGAGAATCCCATCGCCGCCGAGGAGGCCCTGGCCGAGGCTCACGATCAAATCAGCGAAGAAATCGAAGCGCTGAAGGAGGAAGCCGTTGCCCAGGAAGGGATGGAGGAAGCCGCCGACCAGCTTGAAGACGCGATGGCTGCCTCCGAGGAAGCGGGCGAAGCCTTGGAGCAGGGCGACATGCACGAGGCCATGACCGCTTTACGCGAAGCCGGCCAGGCTCTGGCCCAAGTGGATGCCGGCGACCTGCCCGCCCCAGAAGAAGGCGACGCCCCTGGCGAAGAAGCTGGTGATGCCCCTGGGGAGGCCCCGGGCGAAGCCCCGGGTGAGGCGCCCGGAGAAGCGCCGGGTGAGGCTGCGGGCGAGGCCCCAGGAGAAGCACCCGGTGAGGCTCCAGGGGAAGCCCCCGGCGCACCCGGAGAGGCGGGTGCACCTGGTGAATCCGGTGCCCCGGGAGAAGCCGGAGCGCCTGGGGAGGCGGGAGCCCCGGGAGAAGCCGGAGCTCCGGGCGGTGCGCCCGGTGAAGCCAGCGCGGAGGAGCAGATTGCCGCCGCCGAGGAAGCTTTGTACGAAGCCATGCTGGCCGCCGCCCAGCAGCAGGGCGCCGCCGCCGCCGCCGCTAATGAGGCGGCCCAAGCGGCCATGGCCGAGGCGATGGCCGCGGTGGCCGAGGCGATGGGCGCCCCCATGCCCGGCAGCGGCATGGTGACGGAGGAGTTTGGCCTGGCCGACGGCGAGGGCGGCCTGGAAGGTGGCCAAGGCGCCGCCACCACGGCCACCGAGATGATGATCATGGAAGGGCAAGCTTGGGACGGCCAGAGTGGCGGCGGTTTCGCCCAGAATTTGGGCGGCTACATGCAACACTCCGGTCCGCGGGGCGACCGCGGCGCGGGTCTCGTCAACGCCAGCTTGGCTCCGGAAAACCGGGACGCCATCGCTACGCTGAAGAAGGAGAAAGCGCCCACGGAATACCGGGTGCAGATTCAGCAGTATCTGCAAAACCTGGCCGACGGGGTTTCACCCGCCGGTGCACCGAACCCCTAACCCGGTTGCCTGGCTATGCTCAGCCGGTCTCGACTTTGCCTTCTCGGGGCCGGTTTCCTCTGGCTGGGTGGCGTTGGTGCGGCCGCCCAGGAGAACGTCTTCGGCAAGCGCGAAAGCGACACCGCCGGACTCATTGGGATTATTTATGACCTGAAGCAGGACCAGAAGCGCAACAAGACGCACGTCAGCGCCGGGAAGGATTACCCGGAGATTCTCTTCGAGTTCCTGGAGCGCAACTGGGACGAGTCCGTGCTCAACCGCTACTTCCGTTCCTCGCGCCCGCTTTACACCACGCAGATTTTTATCCCCCTGATGAGCGCGAACGAGGCGCCCAAGGCCTTCGAGGTCGACCAGATCATGAGGCCGTCGGCCTGGATCGTCCACTACAAGGGCCAGGTCTCGCCGCCCGAGGACGGCACCTACCGCTTTATCTGTTACTCGGACGACGTCATGGCGGTGCGGCTTAACGGCAACACGGTCTGCATTGGCGGGCGGATGAGAAACCTGAACGCCCATTGGACCTCGCCGGAAAAAGGCAACGCGGGCAAGGCCGGCAACGGTGCGCTGATCTACGGCGACTGGGTGCGCCTGAACAAGGATGAGCCGGTGGACTTGGACGTGATTGTGGGCGAGCGGCCCGGCGGCCAATTCTGCGCCTTCCTCATGTACGAAAAAATGGGGGCGACCTACCCGAGCGTTGACGGCCGCACGGTTTACCCCATCTTCCAGTTAGCGCCGGAGCCGACGCCGCAACTCAACAACGAGCGCCTGGCGCCGCCCTTCGCCCAGGTGGACGAGGTCTGGAAGGCGCATCCCTAGCCGCGGTCCTCCTTCCAAGAGGGCAGAAAACAGTTCCATATTTTGCGCGTGGCCGGCGGCGAGAGACGTAATTGGACGGTGCGGCCACCAAGGAGCATTCGTTGTTGATTTGCCTCGGAAAGAGGAGAAAGTCGGCCAAGCCTCGCTTGGGTTGCGCTTACACGATTTGGGCAAGCCAATGAGTTTCACGCTCCCGGCATGGTTTGTCATCAAGACACCGGCTCGCTATCTTAAAGCGGTAACTCAGTGACGTTCCGTTTTTACCGCGACCTTCGTTTGGCGCGGAATTGTCCGACTGTTTTCGAGAAGATGATCAATCTCCCGCTGCTGCGTTCCGCGGACGTGCTGGTGCTGGGCGGCAGCACCGCCGCGGTCGAGGCGGCCCGGGCAATCCGCGCCGTGGGCCGGTCCGTTTTCCTGGTCACGCCGTACACCTACCTGGGCGACGACATCTGCGCGCCGATGCGCTACTGGCCTTCGGCGCAAGCACCGCCGCAAACTCCGCTGGCGCACGCCATTTTTGGCGAGAACCCGCCGACCGAACCGCTGGTTTCGCCCATGCGGGTCAAGCACGTCTGCGAGCAGGCGCTCCTGCGGGAGGGGATTGATTTCCTCTTTGGCACGTATCCGGTGGCGCCGTTGCGCGACGAAGCCGGGCGCCTGGCCGGTGCCGTCATCGCCAACCGTTCGGGCTTCCAGGCCGTCCGCGCGGGCGCGCTGA
Source organism: Verrucomicrobiota bacterium (assembly GCA_038745425.1). Classification (GTDB taxonomy): domain Bacteria; phylum Verrucomicrobiota; class Verrucomicrobiia; order Methylacidiphilales; family UBA1321; genus CAWUJC01. Next base: position 36,223 of record JBCDLL010000029.1, read on the forward strand.
TCGACGCGACCGAGCGCACGCTCCTTGGGCGGCGTCTGTGCGAGGCGGCGTTTGCGGATTGGCCCGCCGGTTTCACCCCGGTGCGGCGGGTGGTGGTGGGCGAGACGCCGGATGCCTCCTACGGCGGCCGTCCTCTGCCCGGTTTTTTTGAAGCCGAGGGCAAGCGGCTGATGGCGTTTGAGTGGTGCCGGGAAGTGGAGTTGCCGGACGCTTCTCCCGCCTCCGTGGCGAGGGTGGACGTGGAACTGCGCCTGCGCAGTTGGTACCCGGGCCAGTTGCTTTCCTCCGACCGCCTCGGCGTCTCCTGGCCCGATCGGCTGCAGGGCACGGGCCACCGCCAGAGCGAGTGGCAGGGCGTGGAGGCGTTTCCGCTGGAAGCCATCCGGCTGGGGGAGGACGCCGCCTATCTGCTCAGCCCGCTCGGTGACGTCACCGACGGAGTCGCCGGGAAGCTGCAGCAGCCTTGCGTCGCCATGGAGCTGGGCCGGCGCCTGGGTCGGCGGGTGGCGGAGGAAGCCACCGGCCCGGCGGGGCAGGTCGAGGTTGATTACAGTGGGGAGAACCGGATCGAAGGGGTGGAGGTCTGCCGCCGCGACCGCTACTTCCGCCTGCAGGGGGCGACAACAGTGGCCTTTGATCTCAATCGCCTGCCGGAATTGGGGCAGTGCGACGTTCTCATCGCGGGCGGCGGAACGGGTGGCGCGCCGGCGGGCATCGCCGCCGCCCGGACGGGCGCGCGGGCGGTAGTGGTGGAGTTCACCAGCAGCCTGGGCGGCGTCGGCACGGAGGGGCGCATCGCTACCTACTGGCACGGCAACCGGGTCGGCTTTACCGCCGAGGTCGACCATGGCTTGCAGGAGCTCGGTCCGGCGCCGGAGTTTTCGATCGAAGAGGGCAAGTGGAACACCGAATGGAAAAAGCACTGGTATCTGCGGGAGGCGCACGCGGCCGGGGCGCAGGTCTGGTTTGGCGCGATGGTGGTCGCCGTGGCGATGCGCGGCAACGCGGCGGCGGGGGCGGTGGTGGCAACGCCCTATGACCTCGGCCTCGTCCGGGCGGCCGCGCTTGTCGACAGCACTGGCAACGGTGATCTGGCCGCGGCGGCGGGGGCAGAGACAGTCAATATCTCCAAGGCACACGTGGCGGTGCAGGGGTCGGGCCTGGCTCCCATCAATCCCCAGCGCCATTACGCCAACACGGACTTCACCTTCATCGACGACACCGACGTGCTCGACGTCACGCGCGCCTTTGCGGTGGCGCGGCAAAAGTTCCGGGACTGGTTCGACCTTGCCCAGTTGGTCGACACGCGCCAGCGCCAGCAAATTCGCGGGGAGTTTTCGCTCGATCCGGTGGACTTCCTGGCCGAGCGCGACTACCCCGACACGATCACGACCGCCCAGAGCAATTTCGACTCGCACGGGTTCACGATTCACCCGCTGTTCATGGCCAAGGCGCCGGACGAGCAGCCGATCCGCGCCCATGTGCCGTACCGCTGCCTGCTGCCGCGGGGGGTGGAAGGAATCCTCGTAACCGGTCTGGGCATGAGCGCGCATCGCGACGCGCTGCCAGTTGTACGCATGCAGGCCGACGTGCAGAACCAGGGTTACGCCGCCGGGCGGGCCGCCGCGATGGCCGCGGCCGAAGGCTTGCCGTTGCGCGACGTGGACTTGGCCGCGCTCCAGCGGCATCTGGTGAGCGTGGGCGTGCTGGCTCCCGAGGCCGCGGGGCGTTCGGATTCCTTCCCGCTCGGGCGGGAGATCGTCGAGGCCGCCGTGCGCGAGGGCACCGACGATTACCGCGGCCTGGCCGTGATTTTTTCCAATCCAGAAGCGAGCCGCCCTCTCTTGCGCGAGGCCTACGCGGACGCCTCCGCCCCCGAGCGCCGGCTACGCTTGGCCTACCTCCTGGGGTTGATGGGTGACGGCGCCGGGTTGGCCACTTTGACGGAGGAGCTGGACCGCCGCGATTGGGACGAGGGCTGGCACTACACCGGCATGGGGCAGTTCGGCTTCAGCCTGAGCCCGGTGGACGGCCTGCTGGTGGCGCTCGGGCGCATCGGGGCCGCCGCCGCCCTGCCGACTATGCTGCGCAAACTGGAGAGTCTTGGCCTGGGCCAGGCCTTCTCCCACTACCGTGCGCTGGTGCTGGCCTTTGAAGCCATGCCGACCAAGCAGGCCGCCCCCGCGTTTGAGGCGATGCTCGACGACGTCAGCGGCCAGACGCGGGGCGAGATGGCGGCGATGGTGCGGGAGAGCCCGGCGAGCGAGGTGGACACCTCCGAGCGCAACCGGCAGCTCAAGGAGCTTTTGCTGGCGCGCGGCCTGCTGGCCTGCGGCGACCCGCACGGTAAGGCGCGGGCGGTGCTGGAGGCCTACCGGCGCGACTTGCACGGGCACTACGCGCGGCACGCCCACGCCCTGCTCGGTGGGGACGGAGCCGACGGCCAAGCGCCGACGGGCTAGAGGCTATTGCACAAATGGCAACCGCCTGAGTTGCGGCTACCACTTCGCGGCAGGCGAAGGTTTTGGGGACAGCTTTTAGTCTCCGGGGACGGCGTCGCCGCGGATGAGGTGGGCGTGGATGATCTGCAGGCAGAGGAGGTGATTGAGCAGGGCGTCCTTGCGGGTGAGGGAGACGGGGTCGGTGTCGCGGCGGTATTCGTCGACGAAGGTGCGGATGCGCACGGGCGAGAGCAGGCCGGCCTCGGCCACCTGGCCTTCGTCGAGGTACTGGTTGATGAGCGCGTCAACGCGGGCCTTCTTCTTCTCGTCGGTGTGGGCGGGCGGGGCCATGAAGGCGAACTTTTCGCGCCGGTAGAGAACTTCCGGCAGCACGCCGCGGACGGCTTCGCGCAGCACCCACTTTTCGATGTTGCCGCGGATGCGCAGGTTGGGCGGCACGTGCACGGCGGTCTCAGCCACGTGGTGATCGAGGAAGGCGGGGCGCGATTCCATGGAGTTGGCCATGTCCACGCGGTCGCCGCCCCAGTTGAGGATCTGGCCCTCCAGCATGGTCTTGCTCCAGGTGTACTGGGCGATGTCGAGCGGGTGGCGGTTGCGGATCATGCCCGGGTCCAGGGTTTCGGCGATGGCGGCGACGGGGTCGTAGCCGTGGAGCTCGTCGAGGACGTCGTCGGCCAGTAGCGGCCGGGCGAGGTCGAGGGTGTCCAGCCAGGGTTGGATCCAGGACGGCGTGAAGCCGCAGAGTTCCTCGAAGGCGGGGTGGGAGCGCGACTGCTCCGCCAGGATGGCACCCTTGACCAGGCGGTTGGATTTCTCCAGCGCGGCCTGCAGCTCGGCGCGGACGTCGTCCGGCTCCTCGTTGATGCCGTGCAGGAACATGTCGCGCCGAAAGGCGGGGTAGCCGCCGAAGAGTTCGTCGCTGCCCTCGCCGGTGATGACGGACTTGTAGCCGGCGTCGCGCACGTGGCGGCTCATGCACCACTTGGCCACGCCGAGGGTGTTGTAGAAGGTGCGCTCGGCGTGCCAGGCGGTGCGGACGTAGTTGTCGCCGTAAAGGTCCTCGGCCTTGAGGTGGATGATGTCCTGGTCCGCGTTGACGCTGCGGGCCATCTCGCGGGCGATGGCGGATTCGTCGTACTCGTCGCTGTCGAAGCTGATCGTGAAGGCCTTGACCGGGCTCTGCATGGCGCCGCTGGCCATGCCCAGAATGCAGCAACTGTCGATGCCGCCGGAGAGGTAGCAGCCGACCGGCACGTCGGCTTCCAGCCGGTGGACGACGGCCTCGACCAGCTTGGCGCGGATGGCTTCAATATGGTGCTCGGGCGGGAGGGAGTCGTCGCGGGCGTCCTTTTCCGGGAACTCGAGGTCCCAGTAGCGCTGCTTGGTCACCTCCAGGCGCTCGCCGCGGGTCTTGAGAATGAGCATGTGGCCGGGCTCGAGCGCGCGGATGCCCTCGAAGGCGGTGGTGCCGGGCACCATGGTGTGCATGAGCTGGTTGAGCGCGGCCTTACGGTCGAGCTTGGCCGGCACGTCCGGGTGCTCCAGGAGCGACTTGATCTCCGAGCCGAAGTAGCAGGCGTTCTCCGTTAGGTGGTAAAACATCGGGCGGATGCCAAAGCGGTCGCGGGCCAGGATCAGCCGGTCTTCCGCGTGGTCGTAAAGGGCAAAGGCGAACTCGCCGCGCAGCATCGGCATCATGTCCAGCCCGTGGCGCTGGTAAAGGTGGAGGGCGATCTCGCTGTCGGTCTTGGTGCGGAACTTGTCGCCCATGGTCATCAGCTCGGAGCGGATGCGCTTGTAGTCGTAGAACTCGCCGTTGACGACCAGCGCGTACTTGCCGTCGACGGTGCGCAGCGGCTGGGCGCCGGTGATGAGGTCGATCAGCGTGAGTCGGGTGTGGCCGAAGGCGAGGCCCTGGTCCCGGTCGACCCAGTCGCCCACGCCGTCCGGGCCGCGATGGCACTGGACGGCCATCATGTTCATGATGTTCTGCTGGATGTTGTCTTCCAGTCCGCGGGGTTTCCAGACTCCGGCGATGCCGCACATGGGGGTGGTCTCCTGGGGTTGGGCCGTTATTTGATCGGCGCGTTCTTGGGCAGTTTGTCCAGCCGGTCGAAGATGGCCATGAGCAGGGCCTGGCGGATGAAGGGGGCGCCGTGGGCTTGCGACCAGTAGAGGTTGTGGACGGTTTCGTCCAGGCTGGTGTCGAGTTCGTCCAGGCGCGCCAGCGGATGGAGGATGACGGCCTCGGGGCGCAGGTCGCTTTCGGAGTCGAGCTTGTAGCGGCTGTCGAGGCTCTTGTAGCTGTCGCCAAGGAAGGCGATCGAGTTCATGTAAATGACGTCGAGCTGGGCGAGCCGGGTGGTGATGTCGTTGGTGACCTCGTACTTGATGCCGGCGGCGTCGATCTTCTTCTGCACGTCGTCGCCGAAGGGATCCGCCATCTCCGAGATGACGGAGATGCGGCTGATGTGCTCCTTGAAGAGCAGCGACATGAGCAGGAAGCTCTTGACCGCGCGCATGCTGCCCGGCGTGCCGAGGATGCCAATGTGGATTTTCAGCCCCCGCTCCGGCTTGACCTTGACGGCCAGTTTGGGCCGCCACTTGAGCAGGGCGTACCAGTCGGCCAGGGCCTGGGTGGGGTGCTCGCCGCTGCCGTTGCCGGCGTTGATCAGCGGGATGCGCAGGCTCTTGAGGATGCGCTCGGGCGCGTCGGTGTCGGTGTGGCGCATCACCACCATGTCGCCGTAGGCGTTGAACATCTCGCCGATGTCCTCGATCGACTCGCCCTTCTTGGCGCCGGTCAGCTGGCCGTCGGGAATGCTGATGACCTTGCCGTCCAGGCGGAGCGCGGCGCTCTCGAAGGAGGTGCGCGTGCGGGTGCTGGCTTCGAAGAAGGCAGTGATGACGATTTTGTCGAAAAGCGGGCTGTAGGGCGCGATCTCGATCGCCTCGAGGTAGGCGCTGAGCTTGCAGAGTTCCACCACCTCGTCGCGGGTGAAGCCGGCCGTGTCGACGATGTTGCGCCCGGCCAGCTTCTTGAGCACGCCGGTGCGGATGTCGTGGTTGGTCCAGAGGGTTTCCGGCTCCGGGTTGAGGGAGTCGGATTCCGGGGGCGGGGCCATCACCTCCAGAGCTTTGTTGGGGCGGGGGTTCTTGGGTTTCATTACCAAATGCTTTTGTTTTTGGTGTCGAGCAAGAGGAGGACGACCAGGGTGAGCGCGGCGGCGGCGGTCAAGACCAGGCTACCGATGAACAGGAAGCTGACGAGGCTGAAGGAAAAGAGAGACACGATGCTGTTGGGTTAAGGTTGGGGCATATGGGGATTAATCAACCTGCTTTGGCGGTGGGGGCGAGCGGGGCGGCTGCTTCGTTCAGCGTGGCCCACTGGAAGTTCCGGGGCAGGGCAAGCGCGAAAACCACCATCACCACCAGGGAAACCGTCACGCTGACGAGCGAGGCCACAAACCAGCCGATCTGGTAATAGGCGACCAGCCCGGTCAGGCTCCCGGCCAGCATGGCGAGGACAGCAGCGACTTGGCCCGGCTGGCGCCAGTAGAGGCCGAAGACCACCGGGAAGATGGCGCTGGCGACCAGCGGACCGGAGAGAAACAGGACCTGGATGAGGTCGCCCAGCCGGGGCAGGCACAGC
>JBCDLL010000030.1:0-42058 GCA_038745425.1 Verrucomicrobiota bacterium
GAGGTGAGAATCGATGTCATCACGCTTTTTCCCGAAATCCTGCGCGCGGCGCTGGCCGAGAGCATTCTGGGCCGCGCCCAACGCGACGGCGTGGTCGAGATCCATCTCCACCAGCTGCGGGACTGGGCCCGCGACAGGCACCGCACCGTCGACGACCGCCCCTACGGCGGCGGTCCGGGCATGGTCCTCAAGGCCGAGCCCCTCTTTGACGCGGTCGAAGCCGTCCAGGCCCTCACGCCGGCGCCTGGCCGCGTGGTTTTGCTTTCGCCCGGTGGCCGCCTCTTTCGCCAGGACGTGGCGCGGGAGTTCAGCCAGCGCGCACGGCTGTTGCTGCTCACCGGACACTACGAGGGCGTGGACCACCGCGTGGTCGAGCATCTCGTGGACGAGGAAATCTCTATTGGCGATTATGTGCTGACCAACGGCGCCCTGGCCGCCGCGGTGGTGATCGACGCCGCCGCGCGCCTGCTGCCCGGGGCCGTCGGCAACGACCAAAGCGTGGAACATGAATCTTTTACCGAAAGCAACCAGGGCCTCTTGGAAGGCCCGCAATACACCCGCCCGGAGGACTTCCGGGGCTGGCGGGTGCCGGAGGTGCTGCTCTCCGGCCACCACGCCGAGATTGAGGCTTGGCGCCGTGGCCAAGGTCGACTAAAAACATCGTCGACCCGGCCCGATCTCATTCAGCCGCAGCAGTAGATCATCAGGAGAACACCATGCAGATCATCGAAAAAATCGAGGGCGAACAGCTCAAGAAGAACAAGCCCCAGTTTAACGTGGGCGACACCGTGAAGGTCCACACCCGCGTGGTGGAAGGCAGCAAGGAGCGCATCCAGGTCTTCCAGGGCGTCGTCATCGGCCGCAAGGGCCGGGGCGTCAACGAGTGCTTTACCGTGCGCCGCATAAGCTTCGGCGAGGGCGTCGAGCGCGTTTTTCCGGTCCAGTCCCCCAAGGTGGAGAAGGTGCAGGTTATCCGCGAGGGCAAGCCCCGCCGCGCCAAGCTCAACTACCTGCGCGGGCGCAAGGGCAAGGAAGCCCTCTTCGTGAAGCAGAAGGACCGCCGCGCCTAGCGGCGGGCAGCGTGACGCTGCACCCAGTTTTCTGATCGCCTCCGGCCAGCTTTCAGCCGCGCCTTGACCCGGTAGCCGCCGACGTCCCGGCGGCGGAATCCGTGGCCCGTCCGTTGTCCGCGGCGGAGCAGGAGCTCCGCCCTCCGTCTTGGCGCAATCGCCTTGCCCAAGGTCTGGTCGCCGCCGGAACTAGCGGCCGGCAATTCCCGGCGGCGGGAGCATCACCTTCCGCGTTGGAACCGAAGGCTCTGTTCAGCGGAGGGGCTTTGGCTTATATCTAGCGGGTGCCTGCCAGGAAGAACGAAAAGAGTATCCGCAACGGCGCGAACCGCTTCGTGCCGGACGATGGCTTCGAGCGCTCCTGTCGGGAGAAGGGTTACCGTAGCGTCGCGGGGGTGGACGAGGTCGGGCGCGGGCCCTTGGCCGGTCCGGTGGTGGCGGCGGCAGTGATCCTGCCCACCGGCTACGCGCACAAGTGGCTGCGCGATTCCAAGACCTTGAGCGAGGCCCAGCGGGAGGACGTTGACGGCCACCTGCGGGCGCATCCCGGCGTGTGCTGGGCGCTGGGCGAGTGCACGCCCGGCGAGATCGACCGCCACAACATCCTGCGCGCCTCGCTGCTGGCCATGAGCCGCGCGGTCGAGGCTTTGGCCACCCGGCCGGACTTTCTGCTGATCGACGGCAACCGGGGTCTGGGCGGCCCGCGGCCGGAGCTGCCGCTGGTCAAGGGCGACGCCCGCTGCCTCTCCATCGCGGCCGCCTCGGTCATCGCCAAGGTCCACCGCGACGCCTACATGGTCCGGCTGGCGGAGGAATTCCCCGCCTATGGCTTTGAGCGGCACAAGGGTTACCCCACGCCCGAGCACCGCGCAGCGCTGGCCACGCATGGGCCGAGCCCGCATCACCGCAAGTCGTTCTGCTCCCCGCCGCCGGTGCCGGAGGAACCGAGCCGGTGAGCGGGGCGCGGTTGCGCTACGAGCTGCTGGGCGCGCTGGTGGGACGGCACCGGCTGGCCCCGCCGCCGCTGGAGAGCCGCGGCGCCACCGGCCGCTGGGGGGAGGGCGTCGCCGCCGATTACCTGCGGCGCGCGCGCCGGCTCAAGGTCCTCTACCGCAACTACCGGACCGACCACGGCGACGAGGTCGACCTGGTGGTCCGGGACGGTGACGTCCTGGTCTTTGTCGAGGTCCGAACGCGGTCGGCCTCCGCCCGGTTGCGGCCAATCGAAACGGTCATCACCGAAAAACGGCGGCGGCTGCTGCGGGCGGCTCGTCGCTGGATGCAGTTGCTCAACAACCCCGACGTGGCCAGCCGGATGGACATCGTGGAGGTCATCCTCCATGCGGGGGAGCCGCCCGAAGTCCACCATCACCCCAACGCGTTTGAGCCGGAGGATGCGATGTCCGCGGGCTGACGTTTGCGGTCCCTCTCGAAAGGCATAGACTGAAGGCATGAAGAAGCGACTGGGCCGGTGGCGGCCGCTCATCATTGGCGGCGTGTGGGGATTGTTGCTTTCCTCCGGCATGTTTTTGCAACCGGTCAGCGCCGCCGCGCAGTGGTCGCTGGCGGTCGGCTTGTTTCTCTCCTACCTGAGCATCGGGGCGCTGGTCATGCTGATTCCGTTGATGGGATCGCGCTGGCTTTTTGGCCTCCTGATTGGCTTGGGCTACTCGCTGCCGGGGGCGGTCTTTACGATGGCGCCGTATCCGCTGCGCGAGGACGCGCCGTTGGTGTGGTCGCAGTTTGCCAGCGGCGGCCTGTTCTCCTTTTTCATGACGCTGGGCGTGGGCGGCGTCGTGGGCGTGCTTTGTGCCTTGCCGAAGGAGGCGAAGCCGGGGCCGGTTGACGTCGCCAGCCAGACGCTTAAAGAGCATTTGCTGCCGGATTCAGAGCCGCCGGCCGCGCGCGTCACCGAAGAAAAACGCCAGCCGGACGACGCGTGAAGGAAAACGCGGAGCGCTTTGATTGGGCTTCGACCGACTTGGAAGAGCTCCGGACGGCCCTTTGGCGGCGGCTGGAAACCGGTGCCCACGAAGCCGGGGACGCCTGGCACACGCCCGTCTTCACCACGGCGGGCGAGCCGGGCCCGGAGGCGCGAACCGTGGTCCTTCGCGGAGTGGAGACCGCCCGGCGGTACCTGGTTTTGCACACTCACCTAGCCTCGGAGAAGGTGGCAGAAATTGGGCGGCAGCCGCTTTGCCAGTGGCTTTTCTACAGCGCGGAAGAGAAGCTGCAGCTTCGTCTGCTGACCCGGGCGACGATTCACCACGGAGACGAAGTCGCCGCCGCGGATTGGGAGCGAACTTCGCTCTCGAGCCGCCGAATCTACTGCACGGTGCAGCCGCCGGGCGCGGAGATCCCGCCGGTGGAGGGGCCGGTCAGCGGTCTGCCGCCGGAGCTGGAAGCGCGCCAGCCAACCGAGGAAGAGAGCCGTCGCCTGGGCTGGCCTAACTTTGTGGTGATCCGGACCGAGGTGCGGCGGATGGAGTTTCTCTACCTGCGCGCGGCGGGGCACCGGCGCGCCGCCTGGGAATGGCCGGAGCATGGGGACAGGCCCCGAGCGTGCTGGCTGGTGCCGTAGGTGGCCTGGTGAGCTTTCCGCCATCCGGTTCTGACCGACCGGCTTGTTTCGTGTCGTCAAAGCGTTAGAGTTTCGCTGTCGCATATGTCGTTGTACTTCAACTATCCGTGGGCGCTGCTGGGGCTGTTGGGCCTGATCTGGCTCTGGTACTGGCACGGGCGCAGCGTGGCGCTGGCTACGCCCTGGCGCCGGGCGCTGAGCCTGGGCCTGCGCATCGCGGTGGTGGTGTGCATGGTTCTGGCGCTCTCGGATCCCCGCTGGCTTGGCACCACCGGGCGCGAGCACGTGGTTTGGCTGGTTGACGCCAGCCGCAGCACCGATGGCGCCGCGTTGGCCCGAGCCGAGGAACTAATGGCGGAAAGCAGCGGCGCTGACGGTCCGGCCTCCCAGAGCGTCGCCCTCTTTGGCCGTGGAGCCGAGGCTCTGAGCGGCGCCGATGAAATCGAAGGAGCGGCGCTTTCGGCCGACGCCGGGGATGCTTCCGACCTGGCGGCGGCGCTCGGTTTCGCGGAGGCTTCCTTTCCGGCCGGCCACGTCAAGACGGTGGTGCTGCTCAGCGACGGTCTCGAAACCGAGGGCGATGCGGTGTCGGCCGCGCAGAAGCTGGCGGCCGCCGGCACGCGCGTGCACACGGTGCTGGTCGAGCCCGAGCGCAAGCCCGAGGTGCTGGTGCGCCAGGTAGACGCCCCCGCGCAGGTGGCGGAGGACGAGCCGTTCCGGCTCACCGCCGAGATTTTTTCGACGAAGGAGGGCGAAGTGGAGGTGGACCTCTTCCGCAACGGCACGCGCGTCGGCACGAAGACGATCGAGGTGCGCGAAGGGCTCAACCAATTCGAGACGACCCAGAAAGTCGGGCGCGAGAAGCTCAACGAGTTCCGCGTGGCGGTACGCGCGCCGGAGGGCGAGGACGCGTTTGTGGACAACAACCAGGCTGCGGCCATCGTCCAGAGCGAGGGCAAGAGCAAGGCTCTGCTGATCTCCGACCAGCCCGAAGCCGCCCGCTACCTGGCCCTGGCCTTGCGGCAGGAGGGCGTGCTGCTCGACGTGCGTCCGGCGGTCGGCGCGCCGACCCAGCTCTCCGATCTGCAGAACTACGACCTGGTCATCTTCGACAACGTACCGGCCACGGCGCTCCAGCCCCGGCAGATGGACCTGATTGCCAGTTACGTGCGCGACTTCGGCGGGGGCTTCCTCATGCTCGGCGGCGACCAGGCCTTCGGCCTTGGTGGCTACTACCAGACGGCGATCGAGGAAATCCTGCCCGTGCGCAGCGACTTCGAGAAGGAACGCGAGACGCCCTCGCTGGGCCTGGTGCTGGTGATGGACAAGAGCGGCAGCATGAGCGGCCTGAAGGTGGAGATGGCCAAGGAGGCGGCCAAGGCGGCGGTCGAGCTGCTCGGCCCGCAGGACTACGCCGGGGTGGTCGCCTTCGACGGCGAGGCCTTCTGGGCGGCGGAGCTGGGTTCGGCCCGCGACAAATACGCCATCCTGCAACGCATCAGCGCGATCATGGCCGGCGGCGGCACCAACATCGAGCCCGCGCTGGAGCTGGCCTACTCGCAGCTCAGCGTGCTGCCGGCCAAGCTCAAGCACGTCATCCTGCTAACCGACGGCGTCTCCACTCCGGGCCGCTTCTACGAGGTCACCACGCAAATGGCGCAGGACCGGATTACCGTCAGCACCGTGGCCCTGGGCGCGGACGCGGACCAGCGCCTGCTGGAGCAAATCGCGCGGTGGGGCAACGGGCGCTACTACTTTACCGACAACCCGCAGAGTGTGCCGCAGATCTTCACCCGCGAGACGATGACCGCGGCCAAAAGCGCGCTGAAGGAGCTGCCGTTCATCCCGCAGGCGGCGCGGCCGGCACCGTTCCTTTCCGGCGTTAACGTCAACGAGGCGCCGTTTCTGCTCGGCCACGTCATCACCAAGGCGAAGCCGACCGCGGAGCAGTGGCTGGTGACGGAGGCCGGCGAGCCCCTGCTGAGCACTTGGCGCTTCGGCCTCGGGCAGGCCGGGGCCTGGACCAGCGACGCCCGCAACCGCTGGGCGGTGGAATGGCTCAAGTGGAAGGACTTCGGCAAGTTCTGGGCGCAGGTGGTGCGCAAGCTCAAGCGCCCGAGTCTGCTCAAGGATTATCCCGCCCGGATGGAACGCGCTCGCGGCGGCTACCGGCTGGTGGTCGACACAGTGGACGAGCGCGGCGGCTATCTGGCCGACGTGGCGGGCGAGGCCGCCGTGGCCGGGCCCGATGGCCAGCAGCAACAGGTGCCCCTGCGGGTGACGGCCCCGGGACGGCTGGAGGGCTGGTTCCCCGCCACCGAGCAGGGGGCCTATCACGCCCAGATTCAGCTCAAGCAGAGCGGTCAATCGCTTGCCCAGCAGTACCTCAGCCAAACCCTCGGCTATCCGGACGAGCTCCTCTTGCGACCGCCCGACGCGGAGTTGCTCGCCGAGCTGGCTCGGACCACCGGCGGGGTCTTCAACCCGACCGCCGACCAGATCACCGGCGAAGGGGAGGCGCGCACCGCCGAGAATGAGACCGAGCTCTGGCCCTGGCTTTTGGCGTTAGCGCTGCTTTGCTTTGTGGGTGACGTGGCTTCACGCCGGTTGCCGGAACGGGTCCCCGGACCGGGCGGCAAGGCGCCCGCGCCCAAGCGGGCGGAGACGGTGGCGGGTTGACCGCGGTCCAACCTTCTGACAGCGCAGGACTTCCGTTTTGGCCAAATCGGTCTTTTTTCTGGGCTCGGAGGCGGTTTTGGTGAATTTTAGCCCGGTAATCTGAACCCGGAGCCAACCCAAACCGTTTTGATGATGAGACTGAGCCGCTTTCCCGCGCAAACCATTCTGTCCACTTTTTGCTTCCTGCTGATCGGCTTCCTGATGGCCGGCTGCGGGGCGGGGGAGGGCGCCTCGGCCGAGGCGGAATCGGACGCCTCCGGTGGCTCGGCGGAGGTGAAGAAGTACACGGCGCTTGGGGCGACCTTCCCGGCGATTCTTTACGAGAAGTGGTTCGAGGTCTACAACGAGCAGAATCCCGGCGTGGAGTTTACCTACGTGGCCAAGGGCAGCGGCGTCGGCGTGCGGCACTTTACACAGAATTTGGTCGCTTTTGGCACCAGCGACGCGGCCATGAGCGACGAAGAGATCGCCAAGGTGCCTCAGGGAGTGGTCATGCTGCCCATGACCGCCGGCAGCGTGGTGCTGGCCTACAACCTTTCCGGGGTGGAGGAACTCAAGCTCAGCCGCGAGAATCTCGTCGCCATCTTCATGGGCGAGATCACCCGTTGGGACGACCCGAAGCTGACCGAGGACAACCCCGGGCTGCCGGCGATACCCATCACCGTAGTGCGCCGCGAGGGCTCCAGCGGCACCACCTTTGCGCTAACCCAGCACTTCAGCGCCGTGAGCGAAAAATGGAAGGAGAAGGTCGGCGCCGGCAAGAGCGTGCAGTGGCCCGTGGGCGTTCCGGCTAGGGGCAACCGAGGCGTGGCCGAGGCGCTCGAGGAAAACAAGGGCTCGATTGGTTACGTGGAGTACGGCTACGCCCTCGAGCAGAAGATGTCGACGGCGCGGCTCGAGAACAAGGCGGGCAACTACATCTCCCCGACGATCGCCAGTGAGCAGGCCGCGCTGGCCAACATCCAGCTTCCGGAAAACCTGCGGGCCTTCGACCCCGATCCGGCGGGCGCGGATTCCTACCCGATCGTCACCTTTACCTGGTGGCTGTGTTACGCCAAGTACGACGACCCCAAAACGGCCGAGGCGGTGAAGAAGCTCGCGCGCTGGGCGGTGGACCGCGGGCAGGCCTACGCGGAGGAGCTGGGTTACATCCCGCTGCCGACGGAAGTTCGGGTCAAGGTGAAGGCCGCGCTGGAGAAGATTCAATAGCGACCGGGCCTGAAGCGGCCCCGGGCAAGGGGCGTCTCAGAACGAGCCCGTGAAAAAGATTTGCCGTCCCGCCCCCTCCGCCGCGCTTCGTTGTTTTCATGCGGCCGCAACATGGTATGCTGGAGGCGGTATGGCGCGTCACCCTTGGCGATGCCACGGCACGGTTGCGTGCCTGGCGGCGGTAACCGCGGCTGGACTGGTTCCGGCGGCGGTTTGGGCCCAGGAGTCTCCGGGCGGCGCTAACGAGGCGGCCGTCGAAACCCCGGCGGCCAAGCCGCTGCCGGCGGTGATTGAGCGTTACGAGCAGCTTTTGCTGAGCTCGCCCGGCCCGGGGACCGCCTTCGACAAAGTCTACCAGCACTTTTTGGAAAACGACGGCCTCGACGTCCTGGAAACCAGGTGGGCGGAGCAGGCAAAGGAGCCCGGTCAGGCCTGGGCCGCGACCCTGGTGCGGGGCTTGCTCGCGCAGCGCCGGGGCCGGGACGAGCAGGCCCGGGCCGCTTACCAGAAACTGGTCGAGCTTAAGCCGGAGGACTATCGCGGCTGGGTGATGCTGGCCGATGACCGCTTTGGCCGGGGCGAATTCGAGCAGGCGGCCGAAGCCATGCAAACCGCGGCCCAGCTGGAGGTGCCCGTCGCGGCCAAGCTCGAGCTCTACCAAAAGCTGGCCCGCATGCAGGAGCGCGCCTTTGACGACGAGGCCTCGCTGGAGACCTACCGCGCCCTCGCCCGCGAGTTTCCGGAAGATCCCTTTGCCCTGGAGGAAGCCGGACAGGCCCTGCTGCGGGCGGAAGAGTTCGACGAGGCCAAGGCCATTTACGACCGGCTGCTGGAGCTGGCGGCGGAGGACCCCTACCGCCGGGTCACGGTGACCATGCGCCTGGCGGAGATCGACGAGCGCCAGGACCGCTTCGACGACGCCATCGCCCGGTACGAGGCCATGCTGGGCGACACCAGCGAGACGAGCTGGATGCACCGCGAGCTGCGCCGGCTCATTGAGGACATCTACCGCCGGCAGGACGATCTGGCCGGGCTGATCGACTATTACCAGAAGCGGTTGGCGGAACACCCGCAGGACCTTGCCGCGACGGTCAAGCTCAGCGACGTCTTCTTTGAGCTCAACCGCAAGCAGGAAGGCCTGGCCGCGCTCGAAAAGGCCGTGGGCATGGCGCCGGACCGCACCGATCTCCAGGGGCAGCTGGCCCGGCGCTACCTGGAGCTTGAGCAGTTTGTCACCGCGGTGGATGTGCTCAAGAAACTGGCCGACCGCCGCCCCGACGACGCCCGCTACGCCGAGCAGCTTGGTTCCGCCTACTGGCAGCTTTTCCGCACGGAGGAGAAGCCGGAGTGGAAGGAAAAGGCGCTGGCCGCTTGGAAGCGGATGGTGCCGGAAAACAACGACCAGCCCCGGTTGGCGCTCTACCAGGCGGAAACGTTTCAAAACCACGGGCTGGAGGAGGAGGCGGTGGTCGCTTACCGCGCGGCGGTAGACTTGGACCCCGGCAACGCGGAAACCCGCGAGCGCCTGGCGGTGCTGCTGTGGAAGCTGGAGCGCGACGACGAGGCCGACCAGACTCTGCGCGGCTTGGTCGAGGCGGAGAACAAGGTGCCGGAGAACTACCAGCGTCTGGCCAAGATTTACCGTCGTCACGACCAGCCCGAGCGGGCGCTGCAAGCGGTCAACGACGGGCTTGCGCTCGAGGCCGACCACTTCGACCTGCTGGCTTTTAAGTGGGCCTTGCTGGCCGACCAGGAGCGCTGGGAAGACACCTTGGCGCTGTACCAGCCACTGCTGGCCAGCGCGCCGAACGATTACTTCGTCCACGAAATCGAGAACCGCCAGATTCAGGCCTTGTCCAACCTGAACCAGTTGGACGCCTTCCGCGAGCAGGCCCTGGCCGAGCTGGCCGCCAACCAGGAAATGAAGGAGGAGCGGCTGCGCCTGCTGCTGCGGGCTTGCCTGCAACTCCGCGCCCTCGACGACGCCGAAGCGGTGCTGCGGGCGGCACGGCAGCGCTTTTCGAAGTCGGTGCCGCTGGTGCGGCTGGAGGCGGAGTTCTACCGGCGCACCGGTCAGCAGGACATGCGGGTGGCCGCGCTCCAGCGGCTGACCTCGCTCCAGCCCAACCGCGAGGCCGACTGGCTGCGCGAAATCGCCCACGCTTACCGCGACGCCGGCAACTGGGACCAGGCGCTGGAGACGGCTCAGTCGCTTATCAGCCGTTTGCCCGCCAGCCCGGACGGCTACCTGCTCTTTGCCGATCTGGCCTTTGCCGCCGACCGCCCGGACGAGGCCGTGGCCAAGCTGCGCCAGGCCATCCAGCACAGCGATCAACCCAATGACGTCCGCATGCGCCTGGCGCGTTTTTACTCCGGTCTGGGCAAGAACCAGGAGGCGTTGGATGTCTACGAGGAGGCCTTCGAAGCGGAGGAAGACCCGGCGGGCAAGATCTCGCTGGTCAAGCCGCTGACGGAAATCTACTTCAACCTGGGCCGGGCCGACGAGCTGGTGGAAAAGTTCAAGCACCGCCAGCTGGCGGAGCAGGCCGGCGCCCGCTACGCGCTTTACCTCGCCGCCATCTACACCCAGATGCAGGATTACTCCAACGCGCGCAAGGAGCTCTCCCGCGCGCTGGCCAACCGGCAGAAGGACCCGCAACTGCTCATCCAGTTGATCCGCCTGGCCGAGGCCGAGGGTAACGCCAACGAGCTGCTGCGCTTCCAGCGTATGCTGACGGACCTGGAGCCGTCCGTGCGCAACAAGGCGGACCTGGCCCAGGCCATGGTCACCAACGGCGAAACCGACGAAGCGCTGCGGCTGGTGGAGGCCAACCGCGCCGAGCTCTTGGAAAACCCCAGCGCGCTCCAGGCCCTGGTCGATCACGCCAATGATCCGGCCTTCGCCGCCGAGCTGGCCAAGCTCTTTGCCGACAGCCTCCGGCAACGGCCGAACGACTGGCAGGGCCGGCTCCTGCTGGGAGACCTTTACCTGGCCGAAGGCCAGACCGCCCGGGCCGAGCAAGTCTACTGGGAACTGATGCGGATGGACCCGCCGCTGGAGGAGCTCGCCGCCGAGGAACCGGCCGACCCTCTCCTGGCCGGACCGGCGGTGCCCGCGCTGACGACCATCGCGCAAATTTACACCTCGCCCCTGGCGCAGCGCCTGCAACGCACGCCTCAGCTTCGCCAGCAGGCCACCCCCAAGATCATGGGCCGCAGCATGCACCGGTTTGCCCGCGGCAACGCGTCCCTGCCGCTGGTGGGAACCGGGCAAACGATTGAGCTTGAGGAAGCCCGGGACACCGCGCTGGTCTACCTGGCCCTGCTGGCGATGAACAATAACCGCGAGGCGGCGTTTTTGGAGCAGCTCAAGCTGGCCCTCGAAGAGCGCAAGGCAGGCTTCGGCGAGCGCCTGCTGACCTACGCCATCATCGAGTCGCCCAGCCGGCTGCTCGACGCGGTCGACCGTTACCTGGAACACCCGAAAGAGCGGACCGAGTCCGCCGATCAGTTCTGCACCATGCTGCTGATGAGCTACTCCGGCCGCAACCAGCAAGAGGACGTGGCCGAACGGGTGGCGGATTACCTGGACCGGCTCTACCAGCGGCTGGAGGAGGCCGCCACGGGCTTGTCGATTGACGTCGCCATCTCGCGCTTTGAACTCTTGCGGCGGATGGGTAAGCACGACGAGGCCGACCAGGTGGCCTTCGAGGCGCTTCGGCTGTTTGATTCACAGGACCCGGTGCAGGTGCGCAGCGCCTACAATCTGGCCCTGCGTTCCAACCAACTGGTGCGGGCGGAGGACTTGCTGACGCGGATGCTCAACGAGGGCGGGGCCGGGCAGTTCCGCCATCAGACGGTACACATGGCGTTTGGGCTCGTCCGCCGCTTGTACCAAGATCCCGTGCTGCGCGAGCGGGCACTGGAGTTGACCGAGCGGCTCTTGGGCGACATCTATCAATTCCAGACTCCGACCGGGCCCGGCGCAATGGGCATGATTGTGCCTAGGGTAAACGTGCTCAGCGCGCCCGCGCGCAATGCCCAGCGGCTGCCGGTGCGTTACTCGGGCGCCCGGGGCCGGGTGCAGCCGTTGCACTACCAGCAGGGGGCGCCGGGGACCAACGACTTCATCGGTCAGATGCAGCTCAATTGGTTCGGCCAGATCTTCAGCGAGATGCGCGACGCCAAGAATCAGGAGGCGCTCTTCGCCATCCTAGACCGGCAGATCAAGGATTATCCGGACGACCAGAAGATCTACCCGCGGCTGGCCCTGGCTTATGCGCAGTGGGCCTTCGACGGCAAGGAGGAGTCCCTGGCCGGATTCCGCGCGGTGCGCAAAGCCACCGGCGATCCCTCCCTGCGGCTCAACGAGGCGGCGGTGCTCTTTGCCCTGAAGCGCTACGCCGAGGCAAAGGAGCAGCTCAAGGCGGTGCCGGAGGAGGCGGGCGACCTCTACGTGGATGCGCAGTTCTGGCTGCTGAACGTGGCCAAGGCGACCAAGGACCAGGCGCTGGGCCGCCAGGTGGCCAAACGCCTCGGCAAGCTCAACCTGCCGCTGCACCTGCGGATGGCCCTGGCCCAAGAGCTCAATCAGCTCAAGTTGACGGAGGAGGCCAAGGAGATCAACCGCGCGGCCCACAACCAGCGCCGCCGCAACCCGCCGCGCTACACGGCGGTGCAGCGGATGGAGCGGGAGCTGAACAAGCTCAATAAACCCGATCAAATGGACAAGGCGGTGCTGATGGCCCGCCGCATCCTCGCGCAAAACCCGATGGCGGCCAACCAGCGGCAGGCCCGCGGCGCCCGGAATTCGGCCCTGCGCAAACTCAAGCAGGCCGGCGAGCTGGAAGGCTACATTGAGGAGCTGACCGCCCTGGCCGAGAAAAGCCCCAACTCCCCGCGCTTCGAGCTGTTGCTGGGGGAAGCCAAAACGGAGACGGACAAGGACGCGGCGCTCCTGCACTTGCAGCGCGCTTGCCAGATGCGGCCCCGCGACATTGCGCTGCACCTGAAGGTGGCGGATTTGCTCGGTAGCCAGGAACGCGATACCGAGTTGCGGGAGCTGTACGAGCACCTCCTGGGAATCGACCCGGTGGCGGTGCTGCAGCAGCGCAGCTCGCAGATCATCAAAGCCTACAAGGAGGCGGGAGAGATGGACCGGCTGGTGAAGAAATCGCGCGGCTTTCCCAACTACGGGCGCTTGCCCAACATGCATTCGCCGTTGCAGGGGTTCTACCAAAGCCTGGGCCGCACGCTCAAGGGCGAGGACGAGCTCGATCTGGCGGTGGAGGTCTGGAAGCTTGGGCTCCAGCATGCCCGGCAGCCCAACTTGAGCCAATGCCAGCTCATCGTGGATGCCCTGCTGGAGGAGGGCCGCGAGTTGGACGCCGCCCTCTTTCTGGAGGAGTTTTTGCTCAACGAGCCGAACAAGCCGCAGGAGCTTTTTGTGCTCTCGAGCGGAGTCGGCGCCAATCGCATCCAGAATTTTTTTGAGCAGATTCACTACAGTGGCCAGCGGGTAAACTCGCCGTTGCTGGACATGGTCCTGTCCATCCGCGATCCCGCTGCGGCCAAGCGGCTTCACGCCTGTATCCGCGTGCAGAGCGAGCTGCATCCGGATAACTGGCACGTCCAGGCGATGGACGCGATGCTCCAACTGCACCGCGCGGAGCCGGGGGCGGAGGCGCGCCTGGAGAAGCTGCTGGGCGAGGATCTGGCGGCCAACAAGGCCATCCAGGATCACCACAAGGTCAGTGTGCTGCGGCTCTTTGCCGGCAAACTGCTGGAACAAGAGGGGCGCGAGCCGATGGGCCTGGAGGCACTGCGGCAGGCCTCGCAGTATGCCGACCGGCAGAAGACCAACTTCCCCAACCGCATCAACATTCGGCTGGAGCTAGTGCGCGCCGCCCAGGAAACCGGCAAGGATCCGTTGGCGCGCCAGGCGCTGAATGAGGTCCTGGAAGTCTTCGGGGAGCAGTCCGCCGCGGGCCAGAATAACTTTGAGTTTGAGCAGTTGATGCTGGTGGCGGAGCGCATGATCGGCTACGGCGAAATGGAGCAGGCGGGTAAGGCGATTGCCCTGGCCGAGGGGCTCTCCAACTACGGGAACCACTCCGGCTACCAGCGGCGCGTGGGCGAGCTCAAGTCCGAGATCGCGCTTCTGCGCGGCGACCTCAAGCAGCCGGCCTGCTACGCTTGGGTGGCGGCGGTCGACGACGAGGGCGTGGCCACCGTCCAGTACGAGATTACCTCGCCCCTGCCGGAAGAGAGCTCGTCCCAGTACGCGGGCAGCCAGCAGATGATGGTGCGCGGGCGGGACTTCGACAAACTCAGCGGCAAGTACCAGCTTAAGCTCATGGTGGGCGCCGACCCCAACGCGATGACCGAGATCGCCCGGCTGAACCGCGCTGCCGCCCGCGGCCAGTGGCGCGGCAAGCTGCCGGTGGAACGTGGTTTTTTGCGGACGGTGCTCGACACCGGCAAAAGCGTCTTCTTCGGCGACCCCGTGCCGCTGCTGCCGGCCAAGAATCTGCTTTCCAACCCACGCTTTGAGGTCGACGCCGAGACGCGTGAGCTGACCGGTTGGAAGGCCCCCGGCACGCTCAGCTACAAAACCGTGGAGGAGTCGCCCGGCAAGGGGGGCACCAGCCTCTCGCTCAGCACCGGCACGCAGCGCGAGATCACGCTCGTGGGCGAGCGCATCGAGGCCGAACCAAACACCGAATACGCGCTCGCCGGCTGGATGTGGGTGGACGCTTACAGCGGAGACTACGCCCGGCTGGGCCTGCGCTGCCTGAACGAAGAGGGCAAGCAGATTGCCGAATACTGGGCCCGGCATGACCGCTCCAACATGGGGCGCAAATGGACCCGCCTGTGGCAGGTCTACCACCTCAACAAGCGTACGCTAAACGGCAGCCGCTCCCTGCCCAAGGAGACGGCCTTCATCCAACCGGTGGTCCGTATTCGGGGTGGTTGCCGCCTGGCGGACTTTTCGCTCGGCGTCTATAATCAGCATCCCGCCACGGATTAAGGGAGCGCGCCGCTGGCCGGCTTGGGCTGCCTTCCTCTGCGGAGTTGCCCCTCTTTTAGGAAACCCGAAAGGTCCTTCTTCGCTAGGCTCGTGAGCTTCCGCCACAGCCGTGCCCGTTGCTTGCCGCTTGCCGCTTGCCTCGGCGCTCATAGCTGTGTTATCTCTTTTCTCTGCCGACTGGACCCTTTTGGCTCCATCTCGGCAACCTCAAGCGGGCGTAATTCAGTGGTAGAATGCGAGCTTCCCAAGCTTGAAGCGAGGGTTCGATTCCCTCCGCCCGTAGGGTTTGCGCTGGGACTTGCAGGAGTCGCCGGCCAAAACTTCGAGATGGAACGCCCCAAATGAGCCTTCACCCTGCGGTGGCGACAGTTGTCTTGGCCGGGATGCGCAGCGATGGATAAGGCCACGTGCGGCCGGTGTTTGGCTGGTCAGAATGCGATCGCCACTTGTCCGCCAATTACCGCGGTGTCGGGCACGGTGCCGTTCGAGGCGGGATCGAAGAAGTACTGAAAGTCCGGTTGAATCACAAACCACGGGGTGATCCCAATCGCGTAGGTGACTTCGATGACGGTTTGCTGCCCAAAGCCGGCCCCGCCCGTGGTGGCCCGGGTAAAGGCGTCGAAGTCATCGCTGTAGTTGGCGTAGGCCAAGGCCACGCCGAACTGGTCGGTTTCCCGACCCGGAATGAGGCCGACGTAAACCGCTCCCGCGGAGAGATAGAAATCCAGGGGGTTTTCATCGGAGGGCGCCCCACTGGCGGACACGAACAAGGAAAGGCCCTGCTGATCGACGGTTTCGGTTTCGCTGTACACCATCTGGGTGGCGTATCCATAGATTCCCCAGGTGGAGTCGATTGAGTTGCCCGTGTTGAAGTTCACCAGAGTCTCACTCCCGTACAGGTAGCCTCCGAGTACGTAACTGCCCGGCAGGTTTCCCATGATGTCATCGGGATCCCAGCCGATTTCCGACAGAAAGAGGTAGCCATCACGGTCAAGGTCGATCCCGAAATCCAAGCCGGCGCGATACTCGGCGCCCGAGGAAGGAGGGTCGTGATAAACACCCGCCTGGATGTAGAGATCTTCCACGGGGTAACCCCAGACCATCATGCCCCAGGCGGAATTTCCGGTCGCAAAGGGAACGTTCTCGGAAATCCCCACAATGTTGGCGTCAAGTGCATCGTTGATAAATAGAAAGGTGATGGGAATAACCGCAAACTCGTTACACGCAATCAAGCGACCCGCCCGCACCACGAAATCCCCATCGAGGAATTCCTGCTGGTAAAAGACATTGTTGAGCCGCCAGCCCTCTGATCCGAAAAAGGCGGTCGGCTCGAAGAGACCGTTGATCCCGATTTCCTCGCTCAGGACCCCACCGCCGCGCCAGCGTCCGGCGGCGAAAAAACTCCCGCCTTCCACGTCGATCAGCTTCTCCATGTCCAGGCTAAGGCCGAGAAAAACATGGTGATGCCAGGTGAACGCCTCGCGCGTCCCGCCCGAGACGTTTCCGTAGGGATTTCCGATGTAGCCCCCGGCAATTTGAACGCCTTCGTCGTAGAGCGCCTCGCGCACGCCTCCCCAGGTTCCGGTGAAGAACGGGCCCTGCAGCCACGGGTCTTGGTAGTCGAATTGGTCGACGATGAGCTGCAGATTGCTGGAGACCCGCATGCTGACCACGGCGGGAGCGGTGATGGTTTCAAATCCCGCTTCCAGAAACGGGGTTAGCTTGTACTTGTCGGGTACGGCGGAACTCCCGGAATCGGGGTTACCGGTGCTGGATGAAGCGTCGGTGGTGTCGTTTTGGCCGTAGGCGGAAGGATGAAGATGGACCGCCATGCTCAGAGCGAAAAACAATAGATACTTTGATTTCGGGAAAAAAACGCCGTTGCTTTTATCTATATGGGTACAAAACACTCGCATTTAAACCTGCCGTTTATTCTATAAATCGAAAAAGGAAACGTTCTTTGCCGCTGGTACGTTTCTAATGCCACCCGCCGCTCGAAAGTAGCAAAATGCATACCAAACCCGCTTCGGGCCATCTTCCGCCCCGGCCGCCCGGCCCTCCCAAGAAAGTTCGTATCTGACGCATAGCGGGGACCTCGCTCGAGAAGAAGACAAATCGGTATCCGGCGGTGATCCTAGGCGGGTCATTCCCAATGCCTGTTGGCGTCAAAGGGGTTTAGGTTGGTGCTGGTTTCGACCGCGTGCAGTCCGCGGACAGGGGCCTTCGTTCATCCCTTCAAAAAGCCGAACGTAAGCCCGCTCCACAGGCATCAAAGGGTGAAAAGAGAGGCGGCCCCTTTCGCCGGCGCGAACTTGTGTTAGCTTCTATCAAAACCTAGGAAGAAATCTCATGGAAACCCGCGAACGCATCATTCAAGCTTATCAGCATTATCTTCGGGAAAAGGGGCGGCAACCAGCCACCGTCTTCAAGTTCTGTCAGTCCCTTGAAATCGGAGAGAAAGACTTTTTCGCCAACTTTTCGTCTTTCGATTCGGTGGAAAGCGCTTTCTGGGAAGAGCTTGCCGGCAAGACGGCCGACGCGGTCACGCAAGGGCCGGACTGGGCGGGCTTCGGTGCTCGCCAGCGCCTTCTGTCGTACCTCTTTGCCTTTTTGGAAGAGTCGCTCCACTACCGCTCGCTGCTGTTGGTCCGGGTGGCGCCGCTCAAACTCAAAGACAACCCGGCCTACCTACGAGGCCTGCGGCGCCGCTTTGTGGAATTTGCCGAAGCCGAAATTGTGGGCCCGGGGATTGAATCGGGAGAGATCGCCGACCGCGGCCGGATCAATGAGCTCTACGCCAAGTCCTTCTATCTGATCCTGCGGGGTGTGATGAACTATCACTTACATGACGAGAGCACCGGCTTCGAGCGGACGGACGCGGCGGCGGAAAAGAGCGTCACATTTGCCTTTGACCTGATGCGTCGGCAAGCTCTCGACGCCGCCTTCGATCTGGCCAAGTTTTTGAAATCAGACCGGCAGACCTGCTGTTGTTCGTAAGAGTTGTTGATGGACATGGTCGCACCCGCCGAACCTTCTGATGGCCAGAAAAGCATCCGCTCCACGCGACTGGGCCGGATGGCCGCACTGGCCGGCACGGGCGCCAAGGTCGGCGTCAATTATCTGAAATACTACGGCAAGCGCGCCGTGGGCCAGGACGACCGCGCGCAGCTTGATGCCGACAACGCCAGCGATGTCTACGAGACCTTCAGTCAGCTGAAGGGCGGGCCGCTCAAGCTGGCGCAAATGCTCTCCATTGATCGCAACCTGCTGCCGGAGGCCTACAGCCGCCAGTTTGCGCAGGCGCAGTACTCCGCGCCGCCTTTGTCCTACCCACTCGTGGTGCGGACCTTCCAGCGGGAGCTTGGCCAAAAGCCGACAGAGCTCTTTGATTCCTTCAGCAGCACGGCGGCGCACGGCGCGTCCATTGGCCAGGTGCACCGGGCGCGCCGGGGAGACCACGAGTACGCGGTCAAGGTGCAGTATCCGGGCGTTGCGGACAGCCTCCGCAGCGACCTGCGCGTGATCAAGCCGATCGCTCTCCAGGTGCTGGGGCTGCGGGAGAAGGACGTGGCCTCCTACTTTGCGGAGGTGGAAGCGCGCCTGACCGAGGAAACCGATTACGCGCTCGAGCTGGAGCGGTCGCAGGAGCTTTCGGCGGCTTGCGCGCACCTCGCCAACGTCACGTTTCCCAGCTACCATCCCGAGCTTTCTACCGCGCGGATTCTGACCATGGACTGGCTGGACGGCCAGCCCCTGGACCGCTTTGCCGACAGCGATGCGCCCCAGGAGCAGCGCGACCGGATCGGCCAAGCCTTGTGGGACTTCTACGATTTTCAGATTCACGAGCTGCGCCTCTTTCATGCGGATCCGCATCCCGGTAATTTTCTAGCGCTCGAGGACGGCCGCCTTGGGGTGCTTGATTTTGGTTGCACCAAGCAAATCGAGCCGGAGTTCTATTACCAGCAGTTCCGCTTTCTGGACCCGCGCCTGGCCGAGGACGCCGAGGCGCTCCAGGCCGCGCTGCACGACATGGCGATCTACCTGCCGGAGGATACCGCCGCCACGCGTTCGCTGATTACGGAAGTCGCACAGCAGTCTCTGGTGCTCCTGGCCCAGCCGTTCCACCACGAGCAATTCGACTTTGGGGAACACGACTTCATGCGGGCCATCTACGAGATGGGCGAGAACAACCCGCGGCGCGAAGAACTCCGTCGCATGCGCGGCGCCCGCGGGCGGGCGGATTCCATTTACGTCAATCGGGCCTACTTCGGGCTCTACAGTTTGTTGACCCGCCTGCGGGCGCGCGTGCGCACGCAGTTGCCGGCTTGGCTGCGCCAGGAAGGGGAAGTTCTTCCGCCAGCCCCGTTGACTGCTTAGGTTCGCACCATTGGCTCAGGAAAAGTTCGCCTCGGTTGGGTTGGGCGGTGATGATGACGGCGGAAAGGCGGAAACGCCCGCCGATCAACCGCGCCCGATGTGAAACGGCTCCTGACCTACGACATCCCGCTGCCGCACGAATGGAACGCCGTGCAGGCCCGCCTGTATTGGGTCTACCGCGGAGCTATCGCCGGCGGCAGGCATACCGTGCATAGCCGTGGTCCCTTGGGTAGCCTGACCGTGTTGAGGGGCACGCTCAACGTGCGCACCGAACGGGGATTCTACCGTGCCAAGTCCGGCATGAGCTTGCTTATGCCGCCCGGCGACCGGGTTTACCTTTTTTCCAGCGACATCCGTGTTCTGTCGGTGGCGGCGGAGCTCCAGTGGAAGGATTTTACTCCGGTGCTGTCGTTTCCCGAGATCCTGGTGCTCAAGGGCAACGATAGTCTCCGGTTCGAGGGCCTCGGTAAGCAATTGTTGGGGACGGTTCACGGCGGCAGGGCCAAGTCCATTGACTGGAACGAAGCCTTGGCCTTCGTACCGCGCGATCTCCCGCACCACGCCGCCGTGCAGGCGCACCTTTGGCGCTGGCTGGAGTCGGTGGCAGTGGCGGTCCGGGTCCGGTGCGACGACGACCCTTCGAACCCCCAGCCCGATCCGCGGGTGGAGAAGCTGCTGCATTTGCTCCACCAGGCTCCGTTCCGCAACGGGCTCGACGTGGAGGCGTACGCCCGGGAGACTGGGCTTTCGTGGCGGAGGCTGGAACAGCTTTTCAAGAAAGCCATGGCCAAGACGCCTTCGGAATACTACGAGCATCGCCGTATATGGATGGCGCACCGGCTCTTGGCGGCGGGGGACAAGTCGGTCAAGGAGGTGGCGTTTGACCTGGGTTTTGCCCATCAGTCCAGCTTCAGCCGCTGGTTTGTGACGCATTACGGCATGCCGCCCAGCACGCTCCTGGGGCACGACCGCCACTCAGAAAAAGTGCGGGGACTGAAGCCGTGAGCCGGGGAATCTCGGCCCAATTTCGCTCAAAGCTAAATCATTTCGCTGGGCGTGAATCCTTCGCCCTCCTTCCCGCCTTCGGCAACGGGGAGACTGGGGCTCATGAAAAAAACCTGCTCCTCCCTTCTCACCCTGTTGCTGTTGTCCGTTTTTCCGGTGTGTTCGCACGCCGCGGTCATCATGACTTCTTTCGACGGCACCCAATCCACGACCTCCAACAGCGACTTGGGTAACAACCAAGGCAAGGCGGTGGCCTTCACCATGCCGGTTGGGACGGATTACTTCGTCGACAGCATCGATCTGCGCCTGTTCTTCGCCGACAACAACGACCTCGACAACTCGACGGTGTCGCTTTCCCTTTGGGGCAACAGCGGCAGCAATGATCCCGACAGCCAATTGGTGGATTTCACCAACCCGACCTTCTCGGCCGGCTCCACCGCGACCTTCAGCTTTGTCCCCTCGACCACCTTCACCTTGGAGGCGGACACCAGCTACTGGCTGGTGCTGACCAACTCCGCCACCAACAACGCCGAGGTCTCCTGGCGTACGACGAGTAGCGCTTCCTTCTTCAGCAGCTCCATCGGGGCGACGGCCGGCGCCGGCGGCAACACCGCCCTCTTTGGCAGCGGCAGCCCCGACACCTGGACGGGTGCCTCCAGCGTCATCAACTCCTTTACGGTCAACGCGACCGTAGTGCCGGAGCCGGCCAGCGGCGCGCTTCTGCTGGGCGGGCTCAGTTTTCTGGCGCTGCGTCGGCGCCGGTAGGCATTTTGATAGTGAGCAAGTGAGGTACGCACCCTCCCGTCCGGATTCATCTCGGGCGGGGGGGTGCTTTTTTTAAGGGAACGGCGGAGCCTCAATTCGCGTTGCTTGGCGCGAAGGATTGAGTGAAGCTAGTGGGACGCGCCATGGCCCGCCTGTATATCTCTCCCGTCTGCCTCGTCTTGATGGTGATCTCGGGCGCCGGCATCGGACCGGGTTTTGCCATGGAGTTCCCCTTTGGAAGCAAGCGTGAGAACGCGGAGAAGGGGATCGTCGAGATCGAGCTGGATTCGCCCCACCAGGACGGTCCGACGCGGGTGGAAGTGTTGCTGCCGGACCGGCCGGAGCCGGGGAAGAAATACCCCGTGCTTTACATCTTGCCCGTGGGCGGAGCGGCCAAGCGCGCCTTCGGCGACGGCCTCCAGGAAGCCCGCCAGGCGGACCTGGCGAACAAGTACGGCGTCATCTGCGTGCAGCCGTATTTTTCGCTGGTTCCCTGGCTCGGCAACCACGCCACCGACCCCAAGATCCAGCAGGAAAGGCACCTGCTGGAAACCGTCGTGCCGATGATCGACGCGACCTTCCCCACGCAGGCCGATCCGGAGGGCCGCTGGCTGATCGGCTTTAGCAAGGGCGGCTGGGCGGCAATCACGCAGCTCCTGCGCAATCCGGAGACTTTCGGCTACGCGGCCGCCTGGGACGTGCCCTTCATGCTCACCGGCGACAACAGCGGCCCGAACTGGGGGCCGATGGGCCTGAAGCGGAACTTCGGCACCAAGGAGGCGATGCAGCAAAGCCTGCCGACCAAGCTCGCCGAGCAGAACGCGGACTGGCTCAAGGAGCGGCCCCGCCTGGTCATCGGCGTGGGCGAATTCTGGAAGGGGCCTTCCACCAAGTACCACCAATTTCTCGAGCAGCGGGGCATTCCGCACGCCTACCGCGACGACCTCGTGCTCAAACACCGCTGGGACACCGGCTGGTTTGAGCCCATCGCCGTAGAGTTGATCGGGACCGCGCGGGCGCCGGGGTCAGCGCCTTAACCGGGTTCCGCGCCGGGGGCGTTGGCCGCCGGGGCGGGCGGGGAATCCTTCGGCTCCGTGATGCGGATGCCGATGACCTCGCCACTTCGCAGGAAAAAGGTCATGCCGTCGTACTCGATCTGGCGCGAGCTGGAGGCCAGCGGTTCGCCGTGGGCGCGCCGGATGCGGTTTTCGTCGTCGCCGATGGTGGCCCGCTGGTCGGTGCGCGCCCAGTAGGCGCCGGGCGGGCGGTTCGGGTCGGTGGTGGGGACTTGAGTGAAGTTGATGCTGTCAATCGTGTTGCCGTCGCTGATCAGGGTCAGCCCCATCTTCGAGTAGTTCAGGATGAAGCGGGAGCCGAGCTCGGGATCGGGCACGCGGCGGATGCTGTTGGGCTTGCCGTAGTTGGTCAGCGCCTCTTCGAGCGGCTGGCCCAGGCGGGCGTGCGCCAGCCCCACTCCGGGGGTGATCGTCCGGTCCTGGGTAAAGCGCCGGGGGTCGGTCGCGGTCAGGTCGGTGCGGTCCTTCAGGCTGACGTCGAGGAAGTTGGCGGCCACCTCGGTCGTTTGATTCTTCTCCACGCTGAACTTGCGGCGGATTTGGCCCTCGCCCTGGTGGAAGGTCGCGGTGTAGTCGCCGGTTACCACGCTGGCGAGCTCCACCGGGGTGTTCTGGTTGTAGATGCCGAGGGCGGGGATGGAGACGTTGATCCCGGGCGGGTCGCTCGTGAGCCGCAGCGATCCGTTGGCAAACTCGAAGGTAATCTTCTCCCCTCGCATGTCGCTGGTGGCGGTGATCTCGCGGGTCATCGTCTGGTCACTGGCGGACTCGGCCACGATCTGATAGGTCCCGGGCTTGAGCGGCGGCAGGTCCAGCGGGGCCTTGCCGGAGAAGTGGTCGGCGGGCAGCCCGGTGACGGCCAGGCGGGTTCCGATGACGGGTTCGGCGTCCAGGATCAGCCGGGCGTAGTCCAGTTCCAGGGTCTTTTCGGTGGTGGCTTCCGGCGCGACGGTGACGGTGAACTCCTTCGGGTCCAGTTCCGGGAATTCCACCTTGACGAGGTAGTCGCGTGCCACCAACCGATCGCGCTGAAGCGGGGCGTTGCCGGGTGCCAGCCCTGGCGCGTCCAGGAAGGTGATTTGCGCGCCGGGCGGGTCCGTCGCCAGTTTCAAGCCGCCGTAGCCGACGGCGTGCTCCAGCACGGTGACTTCGCCGGCCGTGACGGTAAAGGGAAGCGTGATCGTGCTGCCTTCCACCGTTAGCCGCGCGGTGTGTGCGCCGGGCGCGAGAGCCGGGATGGTCAGCGGGGTGACGCCGGTGGGCTGGCCGTCGATGTCCACCTCGGCGCCGCTGGGCTCGGTGCTGAGCCGGAGGCCGCCGGTTTGCAGCGTAATGGTTTGCTCCAGTGGGGTATCGCGTTCAATGGTTAGGGATTGGGTCTCGATGTGGTCGCCCAAGGTCAGGGTCAGTTCGTAGTCGCCCACCGGCAGATCCGCCAGCTCGGCGGGAAGGGTGCCGCGGCGAGGGGCCGCGCGGCCGGCGGTGGCGCGCAGTTCGTAGCTGGCACCGGCGGGCCGGGCGTCCAGCCGGGCGACGCTGGTAAAGGGCTGCATTTTATCGCGGCTGATCTGGCCCCGGTCGTTGTAGCGCCCGAAGGAGACGGGAACTTTTGCCGTGTAGGGCCGGAAGCCGTCCACTTGGAAGGTCACCTCGTGAGTGCCGGGGAGGGCAAAGCGGGCGGTGTGGATCTTGCCGTTGGGGTCGACCAGGCGGTACCCGGTGTTCCACCACAGCAGGCCCAGCGCCACCAGCACCAGCACCCCAGTGGCGACGCTCCCGGCAATGATCAGCTTGCGCTTGAACGTCTGGCTGCTGCGGTCGGCGGCGTCGAGCCGGGCGGCCTGTTCGCCCTGCCAGGGGATGATCAGGGTTTCCATTTCCCCCAGCTCGAGCGCGAAGGGGGACTTGGCGTCCACGTCCGGGAAGCCCTTGCGCGCTTTGAGGAGTTCGCCGGCGGCGTCGCTGATGATGGCGCGGGCTTCCCCGGCGGCCGCGTTGTTGCGCAGGGTGGATTTGTCTTCCAGGCCCTGGGTCAGCTCATCCACCTTGCGCTGGCGAAGGGCAAAGTCCTTGCGGATGGTCTCGAGCGTGCTGGCCATCTTGCTGGCCTGGCGGTCCGGCTGCCAGTAGGCGACGTTTTTGAAAATGCGGGATGCCCCGCCCATGATGTCGCTGGCGCGCTTGTACTCGCCGTGATTGGCGGTTTCGGTCGCCTGGGCCACCAGGGCCACGTCGGTGTCGTAGCGGCCCATGGCGTCCTGCAGCAGCCCGGCGGTGATGTCGAAGAGCCCGAGGAAGGACTGTTCCACCTGGGCCAGGCGCTGGCCGAGCGGCGCGTCGCTTTCCTGAAAGCGGTAGATGGCGTTTTCCGGCGAAATGCCCTGGGGCAGGGAGAGCTCCGGAATGTAGTCGGCAACCTGGTTCTCCTCCTCCATCAGCCGGCGGAACCAGGCCAGTTGGCCCAGCATGTCGGTGCGGCGGTCGTCCAAGTGCTGGCACCAGGGCCGGATCAGGTCCGGGTCGACCGAGTAATGCTCCGGCGCGGCGGTGGAGAGGCGCAGCGAACGCAGGCTTTCATAGAACTCCGCCAGCCACGCGGCGACGGTGTGGAGATCGGGAACCTGCTCTTGTTCCATATTTTTCCCTTAACACGCTTGCCGAGAGGAGGCAAACGCCGCTCCGGCCGGTCGCCTTCTAACTACGCACGAAGTAAGCCAGATTTTCCAGCTCGATAGCCAAGTTCACGTTGTTGGCCATGACGTGATCGGGCAGCTGAAGCAGGAGTGGGGAAAAGTTGAGGATGCCCTGGATGCCACAGGCCACCAACTGGTTGGCGACCGCCTGGGCGACCGCGCCGGGCACCGCCAGGATGGCCATCTTGACCCGGTGCTTGCGCACAAACTTGGGCAGCGCTTCCATCGAGAGGATGCGGATTTCCTCCCTCGCCTGATGCACCGGGTGAAGCCGCTCGGGGTCGCTGTCGAAGGCGGCGACGATCTCGAAGCCTTCCTTGGCGAAGCCGTGGTAGGAGAGCAAAGCGGTGCCGAGGTTGCCCGCGCCGACCAGCACCACCGGCATCAGGCGGTTGGTGCCCATCACGTCGTTGATGCGCGCTTCCAGTTCCTTGACGGTGTAGCCGAGGCCGCGGCGCCCGATGTTGCCCAGGTGGGTGAGGTCTTTGCGCAACTGCGCCGGCTTGACCCCGGCCGCTTTGGCCAGGGTTTCGCTCGAGACGGTCTGGACGTCGTTTTTGCTCAGGCGTTGCAGGCAGCGGGAGTAGAGCGAGAGCCGGTAAATGCTCTTGCGGGGAATGGCAGGAGGGCGGGTAAGGGAGGTCATGGCAGCGTGTTCGCCCGTTTTGGACGTTTTGGAATCGTTGAAAGTGCCATAATTTGTGAAAAGTGCAGCTCTTTTTCACATAGAAGCGCGAATTAGGCTCCCTCACGCTGATCGCAGCCCGTCTTATCTTTTTGCGACGGGTGTCTGGACACGGGCACCTGCTTGTTAGAAACACTTATGGGTATGTGTAATAAAATAAGATGCTATAATCACTAGAAGCTGTTATTTTCGAGGAGGTTAAGCCGATTCAAGCCGTTTCTTTACCGAGGCGAAGCGAGATTCGGGCCGCCTTGTGAAAAAATTCACAAAATCTGTTGCTCCCCCGAAATCACTAAGGTACAAAGCCGTGATTACCGGTAGAGCAATCTATCGATAATGAGAGCGAACGAACCGTTAAGTGGGGCTTCAGCGGACTGTTTTCTTTCTTCTAATCTTCCAGCCCGCGATTTGATTTAACCCTTATGGCCAATCTTTATCCGCCGTCCGCCAATTGGCTTCCGCTCAAATTGGTTTTTTGTGGAGCTGTCTTCGGCGGCTTGCTGGTGGTTTGGATCTGGTACAGCTGGACGCCCAAGTACACGCGGGTGGGCTACATGCCCTCGCAGCCGGTCGAGTTCTCGCACGAGCTGCACTCCGGCCAGCTGGGCATGGATTGCCGTTACTGCCACAGCTTCGTGGAACTGGGCGCGCACTCCAACGTGCCCACCACGCAAACCTGCACCAACTGCCACAAGCCGGGCGGAGTGGCGGCAAACAGCCCCAAGGTGGCGACCATTATCCAGAGTTGGGACACCACGCTGCAGCAGGTCAGCGACGAGGCCGAGCCCATCCGCTGGGTGCGCGTCCACAAGTTGCCCGACTACGCCTACTTCAACCACTCCGCCCACGTCAACCGGGGCGTGAGCTGCGTAAGCTGCCACGGGCAGGTCAACGAAATGCCCGTGGTCTATCACGCCGAGCCGCTGAGCATGGGCTGGTGCCTGGACTGCCACCGCAATCCGGAAGACTACCTGCGCCCAATCGAGCAGGTCACCAATTTGGACTGGAAACCCGAAGACGAACCCGAGGGCTCGCGCTTTGCCGGCATGTCGCAGCGGCAGATCGGCGAAATGTTGGTGGACGAATGGAACGTGCACCCTCCCGTCGGCTGCGCCGGGTGCCACCGCTAGACTTGAGATTTTTTTAGATGAAACGCCGTTTTGAACATCCTCCGGAGCTGACCACGGGCCGCCGTTACTGGCGCAGCCTGAATGAGCTGGCGGACAAGCCCGAGTTCCGGCAGTGGGTGGAGCGGGAGTTCCCGGCCGGGGACACCCTGATTGCCGACGGGCAGACGCGGCGCCACTTCCTCAAGATCATGGGCGCGAGCATGGCCCTGGCCGGCCTGGGCATGGCGGGCTGCCGCCGCCCCGAGTCCTACCTGGTGCCTTACACCTCGAATCCGGAGTGGATCATCCCGGGCGAGACGATGCTCTACTCCACCAGCATGCCGCGCGGCAACGGTGCCCAGCCGGTGCTGGCGACTTGCGTGGACGGGCGGCCCATCCGCCTGGACGGCCACCGCGATTCCCCGAGCTGCGGGGGCGGCTCCGACGCCCTGCTGCAGGCCAGCGTCCTCGACCTCTACGATCCGGAGCGCTCCCGCTTTTACAAACGCCGCACCGACACCGACGAGATTACGGTCGAGCCGGAGGAACCCCAGGGCGGCATGACGAATCTCCCGCGGCCCAAGCCGTGGGGCGAAATCGTCAAGATCGACGAATTTTACGCCGAGCTCGAAAAGCTCAAGCGCTTCCACAGCGGCAACCAGGGTCGCGGCCTCGCTTTCCTGACCGTGCCCAGTCCGTCGCCGACCAAGCAGCGCCTGCGGGAGAACCTGCAGCAGGCCATGCCCAACGCCTTTTGGGCCAGCTACACGCCGGTCTCCGACGCCGAAGCCACCCGCGCGGCGGAAGCCGTCTACGGCCAGCCGCTCCAGGTGTTGCCGGACTTCGCCAAGGCGGACGTGATCGTCTCGCTCGAGAGCGACTTCCTCGGCAGTGAAGAGGGCGGGCCGGAGGCCTCTGGCGGGTACGCCCGCGGCCGCCGCCGCCTGGACGACGGCGAGGGTAAGATGAACCGCCTTTACGTGCTGGAGAGCCGCTTCTCCGTGACCGGCGGCATGGCCGATCACCGCTTGCGGGTGCGCTCGAGCGACGTGCTGCTGGTGGCCAACCTGCTCGCCCTGGAAGTGGGCAAGGCGGTCAAGAGCGCGGGCGGGAAGCTGGCAGCGCTGCCGGATCTGGAAAAGTACGAGGGCGCGGCCGACGGCAAGGTGGCCGAGTGGATCGCGCCGATGGCCAAGGACCTGGCCGCCGCCGGGCCGGGCAAGACGCTCATCGTGGCCGGCCGCACCCAACCCGCCGCCGTCCACGCGATTGTCGCCGTGCTCAACGAGGCGCTCGGCAACGTCGGCCAGACCATCCGCTACACCCAGCCGGTTACGCCGCCGGCGAATTCTCTGACCGAGCTGATCGACAAGATCGACGCCGGGCAGGTCCAGACCCTCTTTGTGATGGGCGGCAACCCCGTCTTCAACGCGCCCGCCGACGTGCCGGTGGCCGACGCGCTCAAGAAGGTGGGCAAGGTGATCCGCGTGAGCCTTTACGAGGACGAGACCACCGAATGCGCGCACTGGCAGGTGCCCGAGGCCCACTGGCTCGAAAGCTGGAGCGACGGCAGGGCGCAGAACGGCACCTATCTGGCGCAGCAGCCGATGATCCTGCCGCTTTACGCCGGGCTGAGCCAGCTTGACATCATCGGGATGCTGCTGGGCATGGTGCAAATCCCCCGGCCCGAGGGCGTCCCCGCGCCGGCCAGCCCCGAGAACGCTTCGGTCAGCTCCGCAATGGAAAACGTGCTCCGCGAGGAGGAGGGCGAGGCCGCTCCTCCCGCCGAAGCCGCCGCCAACGCCGAGGCTGCCGAGACGGAAACCGGCACCGCGCAGACGCCTTCCGGCGCGGCCCCCGCTCCCGACGCCGCCCCGGCGCCGGCCGCCCCGCCGGACGAGGAGTTGCCCGAGATCAATTCCATGTTTCTGGTCCAGGACACCTTCCGCAAGCTGGCCAAGGTAACCGGCCCGCTCGACCTGGCCTGGAAGAAGTTTCTCCACGACGGCTTTTGGGAGGAGCTGACCGGCCCGTCCTTCGAGGTGTCGGCCCCCGCGCTGCAGCCCGCTGCCGTCAAGGCGCTGGTCGCCGCGCAACCGCTGGCCACGCTGCCCGCCGGGCAGTTCGAAGTCACCTTTTACTCCGACGGCAAGAGCGCCAACGGCGACATGGTCAACAACGGCTGGTTGCAGGAGCTGCCCGACCCGATGACCAAGCTGACCTGGGACAACGCCCTGCTGGTGGCGCCGGCCGACATCCCCAAGCTGGGGATCGGTCCGGGCGACAACCCGGTATGGGAGGAAACCTACGAGTACAATCCCCGCACCGGCGAGGTGGACCAGAAGGTGAGTGGCGTCGACGTCATCACGCTGTACCGGTTCCCGATGGTGGAAGTGACCGTGGGCGGGCGCAAGCTGGCCTGCGCGGTGCTCGAGGCGCCCGGCCAGGCGGAGGGCTCGGTCGCGCTGGCGCTGGGCTACGGCCGGCGGCGCGTCGGCCACGTCGGCGCGGGCAGCGGCTTCAACGCCTACAAGCTGCGCACGGCGGCTTCGCCCGGTTACACGCTGGGCGCCACCATCCAGAGGATTGCCCCGACCTACCACCTGGCCATCACCCAGGAGCACAACTCCATGGAAGCGCGCGCCCAGGTGCGCGAGTCCAACCTGGAGACCTACGAGCAGAACCCGACCTTTGTCCGGGACATGGGCATCGCCTCGCACATGGTCAAGAAGGGCGTGAGCCCGAAGAAGTGGGGCTACAACAAGAAGGACCCGGCTGCCAGCTTCCAGCCCTTCTACAACAATCCCTACTACTCCAAGCCCAAGAGCGAGCAGAATCCGCTGCAGTGGGGGATGAACATCGACCTCAACCTCTGTACCGGCTGCAACAGCTGCGTCACCGCCTGCCAGGCGGAGAACAACATCCCGATTGTGGGCAAGGAGCAGGTGCTCTACTCGCGCGAGATGCACTGGCTGCGCCTGGACCGCTACTTTGCCGGCGACCGCGACGACCCGCAGATGGTCGTCCAGCCGATGTCCTGCCAGCAGTGCGAGAACGCCCCCTGCGAGACGGTCTGCCCGGTCAACGCCACCATCCACAACGACGAGGGCCTCAACGTGATGGCCTACAACCGCTGCATCGGCACGCGCTACTGCGCCAACAACTGCCCCTACAAGGTGCGGCGATTCAATTACTTTGACTACCAGCAGCGCCCGATCGACCAGCTCTACTACGGCCCCCTGGCCAAGAAGGGCATGGCCGAAAGCAAGCAGATGGTGCAGAATCCGAACGTGACCGTTCGCATGCGCGGCGTGATGGAAAAGTGCACCTTCTGCGTCCAGCGCATCGAGGAAGCCAAGATTGCCCAGTTGCGCAAGGCCAAGGGCAGCAAGCCCGAGCTGCCGCCCGACGGCGCCGTGCGCGTGGCCTGCCAGGATTCCTGCGACACCGGCGCGATCGCCTTCGGCAACATTTACGACGAGAACAGCCAGGTCTCGAAGATGAACAAGAGCCCGCGCGCCTACCAGGTGCTGGATTACCTCGGCGTCAAGCCGCGCATCACCTACCTGGCGCGGGTCAAGAACCCGAACATGGCGATGCCCGGGGCGGACCTGGTCGGCAACATCCTGCCGATTGCCGAACACCATGACGATCACGGCCACGGCAAGGACCACGGTTACGACAAGGACCACGGCGCGAAGAAGAACGGGCATGGCGCGGCGGAGCACGCTCCGGCCGAAACGGGAGGGCACCACTAATGGCGACCAATCCCACCGGCACTTACCTGGACCGCGCGCAGTCCGCCAAGATTGCGGAGGCCGACGACCGCTACACCGAAGAGCAGGTCGAGCGGGCCCGTCTCAAGCTGCTGCGCGAGCCGCTGGTCTACAGCAACCGCAGCTACCGCTGGATCACCGAGAAGGTCTGCGGCATCGTCGAAAACCGCACGCCGATGTGGTGGTTTATCGCCCTCGCGGTCAGCGCGGTCATCGCTTCGCTCACGCCGGTGATGATTCTCTATCTTATCGGCACCGGGGTCGGCGTCTGGGGCAACAACGCGCCCGTCTTCTGGGCCTGGGACATCACCAATTTCGTTTTCTGGATCGGGATCGGCCACGCCGGCACGCTGATTTCGGCCATCCTTTTCCTCACGAGGCAAAAGTGGCGCACCTCGATCAACCGCGCGGCGGAGGCGATGACGCTTTTTGCGGTGGTCTGCGCGGGCATTTACCCGGCGATGCACGTGGGCCGGGTTTGGATGGTCTGGTACCTGGCGCCGCTGCCCAACGCCAACGCCATCTGGCCGAATTTCCGCAGCCCGCTGCTCTGGGACGTCTTCGCCGTCTCGACTTACTTTACCGTCTCGGTCCTGTTCTGGTACGTGGGGCTGATTCCCGACCTGGCCACCCTGCGCGACCGCGCCCGCAACAAGCTGCGCAAGTTCGCCTACGGCCTGCTCGCGCTGGGCTGGCGCGGCGGCAACCGCCAGTGGAATCACTACGAGATGGCTTACCTCATCCTGGCGGGCATCTCCACTCCGCTGGTGCTTTCGGTCCACTCGGTGGTTTCGTTCGACTTCGCTACTTCGGTCATCCCGGGCTGGCACACCACCATCTTCCCGCCTTACTTCGTGGCGGGCGCCATCTTTGGCGGCTTTGCCATGGTGCTGACGCTGATGATCCCGGCGCGCGCCATTTACGGCCTGCACGACCTCTTCACCGACCGCCACATCGACGTGATGTGCAAGATCATCCTGCTGACCGGCACCGTGGTGGGCTACGCCTACCTGATGGAGCTCTTCATTGCCTGGTGGGGCGCCAACCCGGGCGAGCGCGCCGCCTTCTGGTACCGCGCGGTGGGCCCGAGCAACTGGTATTACTGGGTGATGATGAGCTGTAACGTGATCGTGCCGCAGCTTTTCTGGTGGCGCCACCTCCGCCGCCACGCCGTCTGGGTGTGGTTCATCGTGATGGGCCCGAACGTCGGCATGTGGTTTGAGCGCTACGTCATCATCGGCACCACGCTCGAGCGCGACTTCCTGCCCGGGAGCTGGGGCTACTTCAATCCCAGCACGGTCGACGTGGTCATGTTCATTGGCACGATCGGCCTGTTCATGACGCTGTTCCTGCTCTTTGTGCGCTTCTTGCCAATGATCGCCATCGCGGAGGTCAAGGGCGTGCTGCCGGAGGCCGACCCGCACTTCCACGGTACGGTGGAAGGGGAGGAGCCCGGCACCTATCCGATTACCGAAGACCCCGCCGGAGGGGACTACAACCGATGAGCCCGACCCAACCCAATCCGCCCGAGAAGACGCCGCCGCCGCAAGAGCCGGTGGCGCGCGAGGCGAACCTGCGCCCGGGCCAGCGCCTCTACGCGGTGGGGGCGGAATTCTCCTCCGTCCAGGACGTTTACCACGCCGCCGAGAAGTGCCGCGACAAGGGCTTCCTGCGCTGGGACGTGCACTCGCCGTTCCCGATTCACGGGCTCAACGAAGCGATGGGCGTGGGCAAGAGCTGGGTGAGCGCGCTCTCGCTGGGCGGCGCCGCCACCGGGCTGACCACCGCCGTCCTCCTGCAGACGATTCCGTCCGTTTTTGTCTACCCGATGGTGGTGCAGGGCAAGCCCTACTTCAGCCTGGAAGCGTTTGTGCCGATCATGTTTGAGCTGACCATCCTGCTGACGGCCTTTGGCACGGTGGGCGGCATGCTCCTCTTCAACCTGTTGCCGCGGCTCAACCATCCCGTCTTCAACTGGGAGTACTTTAACCAGAAGTGCAACGACGACGGCTTCTTCATCGTCATCGAGGCCTCCGATCCCCGCTTCGAGGAGGGCGCCACGTCGGCCTTCCTGGAGGAGATCGGCGGGCGGCACGTCACCTTTATCCCGATGGAGGCGGAGACATGATCAAGTACTTCCTCCTGGCGATGCTGTTCCTGGTCTTTCTGGTGATTACCATCGGGGGCTTCCGCGGCGGCAAGTTCACCGAGACGCCGATCGAAATCTTCCCGGACATGGATCACCAGCCGAAGGTGAAGGCGCAGGTGCCGAGCGCCTTCTTCGCCGACGGCCAGGGCAACCGCCGTCCCGTGCCCGGCACGGTGCCCTACGAGCCGACCGGCGGAGACCGCGCCGCCGCCGCCGACCCGATGAGCTATCGCGCCAGCGGCATGATGGAGGACGGCCGCGTTTGGGGCACCGGCATGCCTTTCGAGATGACCAAGGCCGACCTGATGCGTGGCGCCGAGCGCTATGCGATCAACTGCGCGATCTGCCACGGGGCGAGCGGCCACGGGGACGGCGTGATCAAGGAGTACGGGCTGAGCACGATCGTGACGCTGCTCGACGAGCGCCTGCGCGAGATGCCCGACGGCGAAATCTTCAACACCATCACCCACGGCAAGAACACGATGGGCGCCTACGGCTACAGCGTGGAGATCGATGACCGCTGGCGGATCATCGCCTACATGCGCACCCTGCAGCGCAGCCAGGGCACCCCGGCCAACGAGTTGCCCGCCGAGTTGCAGGACGAGCTGGCCAAGCTTTCCGCCCCCGCCGAGGGCGAGGCCGCGCCGCCGGCCGAAGGCGCCGAACCGGCCGAGACCGAAGCCGCCGCGGCGGCGGGCACGGAAACCCCGACCACCCAGTCATGAGCACCGACAAGCACCATCTTCCGGAGCGCGAGCGCATCGAGGAAGGCTCCCCGCTGACCGGGCTGGGCATGCCCCTGCTGGTCGTCGGCGTGGTGGCGCTCGTCGTGAGCCTGATCGGCGGATGCATGGGGGAGAAAGGGGCCAAGCAGTTTGCCTACTCCTACCTCTTTGCCTACGGCTACTTCTGGACCATCGCCTGCGGGGCCTTCTTCTGGATCATTCTCCACCACGCGACGGACTCGGACTGGTCCGTCATCCTGCGGCGCACCTTTGAGAACATGACGATGATGTTCCCGGTGCTGGTGGTCTTGTTCATCCCGCTGCTGCCGTTCCTGTGGGGGCACTACTGCTGGAAGTGGCTGGACCCCTCCTACTACGCGACCGACGCGATTTACTATGAGAAGTGGCCCTGGTTCGAGTCCTGGTTCTACGGTGGGCGCTGGATCTTTTTCTTCGCCTTCTTCACCATCGCCTCGTTCTGGTTCCGGAGCCGCTCCTTGCGCCAGGACGCCCACGGCAACCCGGTTTACACCGTGCTGATGCAGTGGTGGTCGCCCCTTGCCATCATCGGCTTTGGCGTGTGCCTGACTTTCTCTGGCATCGACTGGCTGATGACGCTGAACTACCACTGGTACTCGACGATGTGGGGCGTCTACATCTTTGCCGGCGCCGCCCAGAGCAGCATGGCCCTGGCCATCGTGGCCTGCTGGATTCTCAAGAGCCAAGGCTACCTGAAGGTGATGACCCAGGAGCACGCCCACATCATGGGCAAGCTGCTCTTCGCCTTCACCGTGTTCTGGGCCTACATCGCCTTCAGCCAGTTCATGCTGATCTGGTACGCCAACATTCCGGAGGAAACCGTCTTCTTTGAAATCCGCAACACCGGCAGCTGGGAAAGCTGGAGCATGTTCCTGGTCTACGGCCAGTTTGTGTTCCCGTTCATTTTCCTGCTGACCCAATACATGAAGCGCAGCTTCTTCCGCCTCTCGCTGATCAGCTTCTGGATCCTCTTCATGCACGGGATTGACCTGTACTGGATCGTGCTGCCGTATCTGAATTTGGAAGGCGTGGTTTGGTCCTGGATGGACCTGACCTGCTTTGTCGCCATCGCCTGCCTGACCCTTTGGGCCTTTGTGCGCGCGACCTGCTCGGCGGGCCTGTTCCCGGCGCGCGACCCCCGCATCCTCAACTGCCTTTCCCTGACCAACTAACATGCTCACCACGCCCCTAGACTGGATTCTGTTCGTCGGCCTGATGGTCGCGCTTGGCGCGGTGGTGTGGTGGGCGCTGCGTACCTTCACCAACTCGCGACTGCTGGTCTTTACCCTCGGCCTGGGCGGCATGCTGCTGCTGCCGCTCATCGCCGTGATTGCGCTCAATCTGGCCAACCCGGGCCTGACCGGCGTGGAGGCCTACGAGGCCCAGCGCGGGATGGAGCGCTTGCAAAAGGTTCAGGCCCTCGAATCCAAGTGGCACCAGCAGCTCAACACCGTTGCTTGGATCGACGAGGAAAAGGGCGTGGCCCAAATCCCGCTCCAGGACGCCATGGAACTGGAGCTGGAGGCGCTCAACCAGCGCACGCCCCAGGCCACCGCGGTGACCGTCGTGCCAGCCGCGCCGGCTCCCGTGCCCGCCCCCACGCCGGCGCCGGAGACCAGCGAATCCGAGGCCGAAACACCCGCCGAGGGCGAGGCCGCCGGCGAGGGTGACGCCGAAGCACCGGCCCCCGGCGCGGACGCCGAGGCCTCGGCCGAACCGGCCCCGCCCGCCGAAACCGAAACCACCAACCCGCCGCCCCCTCAAGAAAACGCCTCATGAATGAAGATCCCGCCATCGTGATTGTGCTGGTGATGCTGGGTGTGATGCTCGCCATCCTGGCTTCGGCCGTGGCCGCGCTTTACTGGGCGGCTTCGCGCGGAGAGTTCAACCGGCTGGAGGAAAAGAGCCACTCCATCTTCGGAGCGGACGAGCCCGTCGGTCAGGTGACCGATTCCTTCCCCGGCCAGCCCCGCGAAAAATCCCCCGCCTTACCGGAGGACGCCCGCCATGACTGATGTGATGAAATCTTCCCCCCAACCGACGGCCCAGGAATCCATCCTGGCTCCGCAAGGCGAGGCCCATTCCGAGCTTTTGCGCCGCCGGGAAATCGACGCCTCCTGCCGCGTGCCGGTGATGACGTTTTACGCCTCGGGCATCTTCTGGCTACTGATCGGCACCGCCTTGGCGCTGCTCGCTTCGGTCAAGATGCACTGGCCGGACTTCCCCTGGGCGCCGCAGTACCTGGTCGAGGCGGAGTGGCTCAACTTTGGCCGGGTGCGCCCGGCGCACCTGAACACGGTCATCTACGGCTGGGCGACCGCGGCCGGCGTGGGCACGCTCATCTGGCTGATGGCACGGCTTTGCCAGGCCAAGGTGGTTGGCACGCCCATCCTGATGGTGGCGGCCGTTTTCTGGAACGTGGGGGTGCTCATCGGCACGATGGGCATCCTGGGCGGCCACAGCACCTCCATCGAGTGGCTGGAAATCCCGCCTTACGCCACGCCGCTGCTGTTTCTCTCCTACGCCATGGTGGCCATCTGGACGGTGATCATGTTCACCCAGCGCCCGCCCGGGCACGTCTACGTCTCGCAGTGGTACTTGCTGGGCGCCATCTTCTGGTTCCCCTGGCTCTACGGCATCGTGCAGCTGCTGCTGCTGGGCTTCCCGGTGCAGGGCTCCATCCAGGGCATCGTCAACTGGTGGTTTGCGCATAACGTGCTCGGCCTCTGGTTCACACCGATCGGCCTGGCGGCGGCCTACTACTTCATCCCCAAGGTCATCGGCAAGCCGGTCTACAGCTACTACCTTTCGGCGCTCGGCTTCTGGTCGCTGGCGCTCTTCTACAGCTGGAACGGCGGCCACCACCTCATCGGCGGCCCGCTGCCGACCTGGGTCGTCACCGCGAGCATCGTGGCGAGCTGCATGATGGTCATTCCCGTGCTGGTAGTAGCCCTTAATCACCATCTGACTATGCGCGGCAAGTGGCACCTGCTCATCTCCAGCCCCACGCTTCGCTTCATCGTCTTTGGCGCGATGATGTACACGGCGGTGAGCCTGCAGGGCATCTCCATGAGCCTGCGCAGCCTGAACGAGGTAACCCACTTTACCCACTACACCATCGGCCACGCCCACTGGGGCATGTACGCCTTCTTTACCATGACGATGTTCGGCTCGATGTACTATATCGTGCCGCGGCTGGTGGACTGCGAGTGGCGTTCGGCCAGCCTCATCAAGTGGCACTTTTGGGCGACCTTTTACGGCATCCTGCTGATGCTGCTGGTGCTGACGGTGGGCGGCCTCTGGCAGGGCTTCAAGCTCAACGACCCGGAGGTACCATTCACCACTGTGGTCCAGAGCACCATTCCGTGGCTGATCGGGCGCTCCTTCTCGGGCGTGCTCATCACCATCGGCCACGTGGTCTTTGCCTACCACTTCTTTCTTATGATCATGCGCCTGGGCAAGCCGGCCGGTAAGCCGACCCTGTTCCGCGAGCCGGTGGAAGCCGAAGGAGGTGTGGCATGATGAACCGGCTCCCCACGCTCTTCATGGGCATGCTGCTGACCTTCTCCTCCGCCTGGATTGGGCTGGTGGTGGTGCCGTGGGCCTTCTTTGGCACGCTCGAGCCGGTGCAGAATCCCAGCGAGATGGCGATGCCGGGCGAAATGGTGCCGCCGCCGGTGACGGGTAACATCGAGGCCGGGCTGGAAGTCTACGCCGCCAACGGCTGCGTCTACTGCCACACCCAGCAGGTGCGCCCCGAGCGCCAGGGCTCCGACATTAAGCGCGGGTGGGGCACCCGCCGCACCGTGCCGCGCGACTACATTCGCGAGAAGCGCGTCTTTCTCGGCACCATGCGCACCGGGCCGGACCTGACCAACGTGGGCGTGCGCCTGCAGGACCCGGCCTGGCATCACCAGCACCTCTACGCGCCGCGTTCCATTTACCCCAATTCCACCATGCCCAACTACGCGTTCCTGTACGACGTGCGCGAAATCCAGGGCCAGGGCTCGCCGGAGGCCATCCAGGACCTGCCGCCGGAAAACGCGCCGCCGCCCGGCTACGAGATTGTCCCGACCCAGGAAGCCCGCGATTTGGTCGCTTACCTGCTTTCCCTGAAACGCAACTACCCGCTACCGGAAGTGCCGCCCGACTTCTAACCCGCCCCGGCCATGAGCGAAGAACCCACCAAAATTTCCGAAGTCGATCCGCGCGCGGTCGATTACGACGAGTCGACCGACATCGCGGCGATCCACTCCGCGATCGAACGTGAGCGCCGCGACCCGCAGGACGGCCACGAGCCCATCCCGCTTTGGCTGATGGCGCTCTGCATGCTGGTGCTCTTCATGGGCGGGGCCTACCTGACCGCCTTCTCCGGTGGCTTCAGCTCCACCACCCCGGCCGCCTACGAGCTGACCGGAGGCGTGGCCGCGCTGATGAGCGAGGGCGGCGCCGCCGCCGTCACCGCCGCGGACCGCGGGCCGGTTGAGCTGACCCCCGAGCTGCTCGCCACGATCGGCGAGCGCGTCTATAGCAACTGCGCCTCCTGCCACCAGGCCAACGGCCTCGGCCAGCCGGGGGTCAATCCGCCGCTGGCGGGCTCGGACTGGGTGACCGGCTCCGAGGAACGGCTCGTCCGCGTGCTCCTCCACGGCCTTCAGGGCCCCATCACCATCAACGGCACCACCCAGAACTGGAGCGGCAACATGGTGGCCTGGGCCTCGCTGGGCGACAAGCAGGTCGCCGCCGTGCTCACCTACATCCGCCAAAACTGGGGCAACGACTCCCCCGCGATCATGCCGGAAACGGTCACCCGAATCAAAGAAGAGACGGCCGGACGCACCGCCCAATGGACCGAGGTCGAGCTAAAACCCTATGAGTAGCAACCACAGCTTGTTCCCGGACGGCGATTATGGGAAGATGCCGCCCGGGGTAAGAAAAACGCGCCACGGGTAGGCACGGAAACACGACACGACCACCCCTCAATATTCATGGAAGATCCGCACGCCTCCACCTCCAGCCCGTCGACCGGTACGGTCGGCGCCGGTGGCCACAGCGCCGAGCACGGCCACGACGACCACGGGCACGACCACAGCCATTCCGGCAACTTCTGGTCGACCTACGTTTTCTCCACCGATCACAAGATGATCGGCATGCAGTACATGTTCACCTCGCTGATCTTCCTGCTGGTCGGCTTTATTCTGATTCTGATGATGCGCTACCAGTTGGCCTATCCGGGCCAGCCGCTCACGATGGAGCGCCTCTCGGTCAACGTCAGCACCAGCTTTGCCAACGCC
The DNA here is from genome assembly GCA_038745425.1 of Verrucomicrobiota bacterium. Taxonomy (GTDB): domain Bacteria; phylum Verrucomicrobiota; class Verrucomicrobiia; order Methylacidiphilales; family UBA1321; genus CAWUJC01. The sequence goes on from JBCDLL010000030.1 coordinate 38,263, forward strand.
GGCGGCTACACCTGGGCCTGGCTGAACGGCCGTGCCGACGCGTTCGAGCCGGAGGCCTTCCCGGAGACCTCCACCGCGCCGAGCGCCGAGGACACCGCCTACAAGGAGCAGGTCCGCTCCCTGCTCGACATCGCCCTGCCGTCCGGCTGGGCCGCCAGCCCGGGCCAGCTCGCCCAGAGCGCCGAGGCCACTCAGGCCCGCCTGCAGGAGATGGCCGCCTCCGCCGGGGACGACGCCGTGACCCAGAAGGTGGTGGCCGACGCCCGCGGGCTGATCGACAATTTTGCCGCGCAGATCGCGGAGCCGGCCGCCCATCTGGCCACGCTCCGCGCCAAGCTGGCCGAGACCGAAGCGGCCGACGCCAGTGACGCCACCGGCAACGCCGAGCTGGCGGGTGTGATTACCCAAGTGGCGGAGGCGCAGTACGAGGTTAACGCCATCACCGGTTATTTCAGCACGCACATGGGCCTGCTGCAGTTCGCCCCCATCCCGCTCACTCAGCAGCTCTTTGGCTACGTGCAGATGCCGGGCGGCGTCATGGCGCCGGACTTCTACAACTCCCTCGGCGCGATGCACGGCACCATCATGGTCTTCCTGGCGATCGTGCCGCTCGGCTTCGCCGCCTTCGGCAACTACGTCATGCCGCTGCAGATCGGCGCGCCGGACATGTGCTTCCCCAAGCTGAACATGGCCAGCTACTGGATTTACCTGATGGGCGGCATCGTCGGCTTCATGAGCTTTTTCGTCCCGGGCGGGGCGGCCAAGAGCGGGTGGACGTCGTACTCGCCACTGGCCTCAACGGCGGACCTTCCGGCCAACTTCCCGGTCTGGCTGCAATGGTGGCCGGACGCGCTCACCGGCCAGAGCCTCTGGCTGATTGGGCTCATCCTTCTGATCACCTCCTCGCTGCTGGGCTCGGTCAACTTTATCGCCACCGCCATTCAGCTGCGCTGCAAGGGCATGACCTGGATGCGCCTGCCGTTCTTCTGCTGGTGCATGTTTGTGACCGCCTTCCTGCTGCTGCTGGCCTTCCCGCCGCTGGAGGCGGCCGCCATCATGCAGCTGATGGACCGCGTGGCCGGCACCAGCTTCTTCCTGCCCACGGGCCTGGTGGTGAACGGCGAGCCGCAGACCATCAGCGGGGGAGGGGCGCCGCTGCTCTGGCAGCATCTCTTTTGGTTCCTGGGCCACCCGGAGGTGTACGTGCTGCTGCTGCCGGCGGTGGGCTGCGTGACCGAGATCATCGCCACGAACACGCGCAAGCCGATCTGGGGCTACAAGTCGCTGGTCGCCTCGGTGCTGGTGCTGGGCTTCCTCAGCTTCATCGTCTGGGCCCACCACATGTACCTCACCGGCATGGGCACGGTGGTGAGCACCTTCTTCCAGGCCACCACCATCATCATCTCGATTCCCTCGGTCATCATCGTGACCGCGCTGCTCATTTCGCTCTGGGGCGGCTCGCTCCGCTTCAACACGCCGATGCTCTTTGCCACCGCCTTCCTGCCCATGTTCGGCATCGGTGGGCTGACCGGCATTCCGCTCGCCTTCAACGCGACCGACCTTTACCTGCACGACACCTACTACGTCATCGCTCACTTCCACTACGTGGTCGCCCCGGGCATTATGTTTGGCCTCTTTGGCGGGGTCTACCACTGGTATCCAAAGATGTTTGGGCGCCTGATGAACGAATTCTGGGGCAAGGTGCATTTCTGGGGCTCGTTCGTGACCATCAACCTGGTCTTCATGCCGATGTTCCTGCAAGGCATGTCCGGCATGCACCGGCGCTGGTACGACGGCGGCGCCAGCTGGGATTTGGCTAAGGACGTCGTCTACTGGAACGAGGTCATCAGCATCTCGGCCTTCTTCCTCCTGCTGTTCCAGATTCCCTTCATCCTGAACGTCTTCCTGAGCCTGAAATGGGGCCCGAAGACCAACAACAACCCCTGGCACGCCACCACCCTGGAGTGGTCCACCCCGACGCCCGCCGGCCACGGCAACTTTACCGAGCCGCCCGTGGTCGACAAGGGGCCCTACGAATACAGCGTGCCCGGCATGGACGAGGACTTCTGCCCGCAGAACGCCGTCGTGGCCAAGGCCAAGGGCGGCCAGGACCTCAGCCCCGCGAACGTCTAGCAACCGAAAATCATGGAAGGCATCCCCTACACCGTTTCCGCCCGCCGCGACACCGGGCTCTACAACGCCAAGCTTGGCGTCTGGCTCTTCCTGGCCTCGGAGGTGATGCTCTTTGGCGGCCTCTTTTCCGCCTACGTCTTCCTGCGCCTGGGCGCGCCGGAGGGCACCTGGCCGCTGGGGAAGCTGGACTGGGTGCCGGGCTTCATCAACACGGGCGTACTCATCTTTTCTTCGATTACGGTGATCCTTGCCTGGACCGCGCTGAAGCTGCGCGAGTGGAAAAAATTCCAGATGTGGATGGGCATTACGCTGGTCTGCGCGGTCGGCTTCATGTGCATCAAGGCCTACGAGTACAACAAGAAGTTCAACCACTACGGGCTCTTCATTAAGGAGACGGCGATCGAGAAGTACGCGCCGGAGCTGCTCGCCGCGCACGCCCACGTCGTCTACCACCCGAACTCGCGCACCTACGAGATCACCGGCCACGTCAAGAACGGCGCCGTGCTCCAGGAAATTACCGCGCTTAACGAGTTGATCGACCAGGAGCCGACCGCGGAGTTGCGCGAGAAGTACACCCAGCAGCTCGACGGCCTCAAGATCAAGCTGGCCGTGGACGAGCCCCCGAACATTCCGGGACACCCCCACGAGAACCCGCTGGAAGAACTTCAGGCCCAGGAAAAGGCCGAGATCGAGCGCAACGTGGAGCGTTATGACATCGAGGAAGCGCGGGGCAGCGTCGCGACCGGCCACGACGACCATCCCGTTGTCGCCATCTCGCAGGGCGACATCTGGCGCAGCGGCTACTTCTTCCCCAGCTACAATTCCTTCTTCGCCATCTACTACACGATGACGGGGCTGCACGCGCTCCACGTCATCGGCGGTTCCATCGTGCTGGGCTACTTCCTTTTCTTCGGCGCCAAGCTCTACCGCCAAAACCCGGAGCACCAGGCCAACCGCGTCGAGGTCGGCGGCCTTTTCTGGCACCTGGTCGATCTCGTCTGGATCTTCCTCTTCCCCATCCTGTATCTTCTCTAAAACCATGAGCAGCCACGCCCACGAACCCATGCCCGCCGGGGCCGAACCGACCGACGAGGTCGAAATCCACGAATCGCGCGAGGAGATCATCGCCAACCGCAAAAAGTGCATGCGGGTCTTTTACCTGCTGCTGGTGGCGACGGTCCTCACGGTGGCGGCGTCGTGGATTCCCTTCAACATGACCGGGCACATCATCGTGGCTCTGGCCATCGCGGCGGCCAAGGCGGTACTGGTCGTTCTCTTCTTCATGCACTTCCTGCACGAGCGCCTCACCATCTACCAGTTCATGGCGCTGACGATGGTCTTCGCCGCCGTCCTCTTTGTTCTGACCTATATGGCCTGGGTGGATCACCCCGTCCTGCCCTTCGATGTCTACGGCTCGCCCGAAGCCGGACCCTAAACGCACCATGTCCATCAAATACATCCACCTGATCATCATCGCCATTTCCTGGCTGATGTGCTTCGGCGTGGGCGCGTGGTGCCTGCTGGCGCCGCAGGCCGCCGTTCAGGCGGGCGAGAGCGTGACCTGGCTGGGCGTGCTCTGCCTGGTGGGGGGGGTGGCCCTGCTCATTTACAACTTTTACGTCTGGCGCAAACTGCGCAAAATCCACGTTGGCTAATAACCATC
>JBCDLL010000031.1:0-40405 GCA_038745425.1 Verrucomicrobiota bacterium
ATCCTCACGCACGGGCGCAACGTCCGCACCGGCGACGTCTCCTTCGATTCCCATCAGCACATCGAGATCACCGAAGGCGACGTGCTCCAGGGCACGGCCACGTTCCCCGTGCGCTACTACCATCGGCGGCCGGACAACTTCTCCCGGACCGAGGCGGTGATTCTTTTCCTGCGGCGCAGCCACCGGGGCGGGTTCGTCCCGATCAGGTCCTTCGCCTCCTTTCTGCCGCTTTCGCGCTACCCGCCCGCGCTGCTGATCCAGAACGTCAACAACCGGCCCGGCAGTACGCCCTGGTTCCGCCTTTTGCCGGTGCTGTTGCAACGGGAGACCGATCCGGGCTACGCCAACTTTCTCGCCCTGCTCCTGGCCGACGCCCCCCTCGGCGTGCGGCTGGATGCCTGGCTGCGCGTGCGGCGCCTCCCCAAGGAGCGCTTCCGCCAGGGGGCGGTGCCCTATACCCTGGTCGGGCTGACCGCCGCGGGCGATCAGGCGCTCAGAGAATATCCGATTGCCTTCCCCGATCTTGAAGAGATCGGGCGGGGGCGGGGCAACTACCACTACGCCGCGGTGGCGGCGAAAATCGACGCCTGGTTCACGCGGGCCTGCGGGCACAAAGCGCCGCCGCACGACTACAACCTGCTGCTGGACTTTGCCCTCGCCCAAAGCGGCGACCTCAAGGCCGGCCTCCTCATCGCGCTGGAGCAACGCGTCGACCGCAGCCGCATCTGGGAGATCGTCCGCCTATTTGGCCAGAGCCCCGACACCGACGTGCGTTACGCCTGCTACCGCATCCTCAACCACATTCTTAACCGGGGCATGGGCACCGTGCCCTTGGTGGAGTTCGCCCGGGAGGAAGCCCTTTTCCGCTCCCGGATCAAGCAGGAACTCCAACGCCAAATTGCCCCGCCGGCGGCTACCGATAAGTGATGACGGCGGGGACGCCGCTGAGCGGGCCGAGCTTTTGGGAAAAGCGGATCTGCTTCCGGGCCGCGTCGTGCTCGATCGTGATGGCGGTGCCCAGCTGCACGCGTCTTGGCTCGGCGGTCTGGAGCGTTTGCCAGAAGTTAGCCGGGGTGGGATCGGGCACCTCCACGAGCAGGGTCACATCCAGTTCCTTGGGCTGGTTCGGCCGGGTGCTGTTGACCAGCATCATCCGGTTGCCTTCGACGGTGAAGGTGGAGGCCTCTTCCTGCCCCGGGAAAACGGTTGTCCAGCCGCCCGAGGCCATCCGGGTAAAGGTGACCTTTTCCGATCCGACTTCGAAGGACAGTTCCCGGGCGCTGGTGGGCGCCATTTGGCTGGCGATAAAAAGAACGAGGAGCAGGGCAACGTTCATCGGCGGTGCGGCTTACTTCCGGCACTGGCGCCCGGCGTGGACGGCTGCGCCGAGCAGGGCGGTCTTGGGGTTGAGGATGACCCGCACGGGGATGGACTCGACCGTCGGGCGCAAGCGGCCCTTGTTGAGGTAGGCGTCGAGGAAGGTGCGGTCGCGGAGCTGGTCGAGCATCTTAGGCGCGATGCCCCCGCCGATGTAGAGCCCGCCGAGGGCGAGAAAGTTAAGCGCGGTGTTGCCCGCCTGCGCGCCGTAATAGCGGGTGAATAGTTCCAGGGCCTCGACGCAAAAGTCGTCCTTGTTCTGCTGGCCGGCCTTGCTCACGGCCGCGGCGGCGTCGCCCTCCATCATTTCCTCTTCCAGCCAGCGGGGGCTTTCCTTGCCCGCCCGCGCGACCAAAAAGTGGTAGATGTCGACGAGCGCCTTGCCGCAGAGAACGCGCTCCCAGCTCACGGTGCCCTTGTACTTGTCCTTGAGGTGGTGGTAAAGCTCGAGGTCGATTTCCTCCTGAGGAGCAAAACTGGCATGGCCACCCTCGCTGGCGAAGGGCAGGTGCTCGCCGCGGTCCTCGTCCCAGTAAAGCCCGGCGATGCCCAGCCCGGTGCCGGCGCTGATCAGCGCGCGGTTGCCCTCGAGTCCCTCGCCCGGATGGATCGTCTCGATCTCGTCCTCTTCGAGCACGCCGATGCCCCAGGCGTTGGCTTCCAGGTCGTTGAGCAAAGAGGCGGGCGCGCCGCCGACCGTGTCGGAGAGCTTCTTTTCCGTCACGACCCAGGGCAGATTCGTCGTGTGGACCACGCCGTCCTTGACCGCACCCGCGATGCCGAAGCTGGCCCCTTCCACGCCGCCGCAGGGGTGCGTTTTCAGGAAGTCGGCCACAATCACCTCCAGGCCGGAGAAGTCCCGGCTGGGGTAGCGTTTGGCGAAGGCGGGCTTGGTCTTATTGGGCGGGCCATCGTAAAGGGCCAGCTCCACCTTGGTGCCGCCGATGTCGCCCGCCAGAATCATTACGCAAAGAGACCGGCGCCGCCGGGCCTACTCCATCCAGTTCAGGAAGTTCCAGTTGTTGACGTAAGCAATCCAGACCAGCATCCCGCCAAGGAGAACCGGGATGGCCGCCGCCACGATGCCAGCCGCCAGGACAAAGCGGGTCTCCAGGTCCAGGTGGACGCTATCGGCCAACACGCGGGTATCGATCTGCTCCTCGGGCGGCGTGTCGGGATCGAAACGCGGCGCCTCGTCGTAAATGTGCGAGAGGATGGCGTAGCGGTGCTCTTTGGCCGGGGCGGTCGGGAGTTCTGCCATGCGGAGAACGTGGCCGCGATTGCCCTCGCGGGCAAGGAAAAATCCCTTCCCCCGGCCAGCCGCGCCGAAATGATTGCGGATTTGGCCATTTCTGGTAGACATTGTCGTTCCGCCGCCGGGTGCGCGCGGCCCCAACTCCATCCCATTCTCCTTCCCCATGCATCGCCTGCTTTCCCTTCTGCTGGCCAGCCTGATGCTGGTCGCCGCCGAGGTCCCCGCCGCCCAAGCCAACGAGTACATCATTCTCAGCGGCGGCCCGGCCCGCAAATACTTCGAGACCCGCAAACGCAACCCGCACGACCGCTACTGGGGCAACTTCGTCGACACTGCCGTCCAGCGCATGGCCGCGCTCAAGGGCAAGCTCGGCAAGGACGACACCATTGGCTGGCTCGTCTACCGCCCCGCCTACATCGAACGCGGCCACGAAGACGGCCAGGACTACATTAAGATGATCAAGTCCATGGTGGCGGCGCTCGACGCCCAGACCGAGTTCGACATCAAGCTGCTCTGGTTCGAAAGCACGTCCCAGCTCGTCAACTACCTCAACAAGGGCAACAACCGGCCGGAAAACAAAATCATCGGCTTCGAGTTCTACGGCCACTCGAACAAGGCCTGCTTCATGTTCGACTACAGCAGCGACGTCGACGGCGGCTCCGTCGCCTTCCTCCACCAGAACCAGCTCAGCGCGATCGACCGCGACGCCTTCGCTCCGGACGCCTTCGCCCAAAGCTTTGGCTGCCACAGCGGCGAGAGCTACAGCCGCGCCTGGCGCGCCCGCTTCGGCTTCCCCATGATTGGCGCCATCGGCAAGACGGATTACTCCGCCGGCGGCATCCCCTTCCCCTCCTCCGCCGGGGGCAAGTGGGTCAAGTAAGCGCTTCCACCCCATGAAGACTCTCCGCCGCTTCCTTTTGGTCCTGCTCGCCGCCGTCCCGCTGGCGGCGCCCGCGCAAGAGAACGCCCCGGCCCAAGGGAAGAAGTTCATCGGTCACCGTTACTTTGTGGAGAAAGGCATCGGCTGGGGCTGGATCAAGTCGCCCGGCCAGCGCTGGAGCCGCGCCCGCTGGAGCGCGATCAAGGAGCAGCCGAACGATGGGCTCCTCTCGCCCCACCGCAAGCTTCCCCGCGCCTCCGGCGACCACGAGCACGAGTACGAACTCTACGGCTACTGGGCGGACTACGACGCCTACGACCCCAAGTGGAACCAGCTCCTGCCCGTCTTCATTATCCAAAGCTACCAGCCCCTGGGCCAGGCCAAGTCGCTCGACCGCCGCCCCGGGGCGGGCACCGTCGAGCGGGACTCCAACCCCAACACCAAGCGCCGCTTCCGCGTGACGCCCAACTCCGACGGCAGTTGGTTTGATTAGAAGCTATCAATTGAGCGCGGCGAGCTTTTCTTGCTCCGTTTTTCCGTAACCATGACGGCCCCCGCCTCGTCTTGCGGCTAGATGGGGACGACTACTCTTTCCGCCGCCGCCCACTTGGCTGGGCTTTGCCTTCTGGTGGCGGGGCTCGCCGCGCTGGCGGGCTGCACCAGCTTTCGCGAGTACAACGAGAACCGGCTGGCCGAAGACGGCGTCCACGGCCCGGGCATGAACCGCACGGCCGATTCCGGCCCCCAGCTTGAGGCCTTCCGCGTGAACCAGAGCTTCTAGAAATCCACTCCGCACCCGGCGATCCGCCCCTAGCCCAGACGTTGGGTTTCCACGTTGCTCTGGCTGAGCTTCGGCAGATGGTCGAGCGCATCCTGGGCGCTCTGGTGGCGCGCGTCGGGCTTTTTTTGCAGGAAGGAGAAGACCCAGTCCTCCAGCCCGTCGGGCAGACCAGGGCGCAGGCGCTCCAGACTCTGCGGCCAGGCGTTCAGGTGGGCGTCGATGAGCGCACCCACGCTGTCCGCGTCGAAGGCGTTGTGCGAAGTGAGCGCCTCGTAAAAGATGCAGCCCAGCGAGTAGAGATCCGTGCGCACGTCGACCGGCCGGCGCTCGAACTGCTCCGGCGCCATGTAGTGGATCGAGCCGAGCAGGGTGTTGTAGTGGTCGGTGCTCTGCGGCCGCGGCACGTTGACGAACTTGGCCAGGCCAAAGTCCAGAATCTTGACGTGGAACGGCTCGCCCGGCACCCGCTGGAGCATGAAGTTGCCCGGCTTGAGGTCGCGGTGAACGAAGCCGGCCGCGTGCGCCGCCACCAGCCCTTCCAGGCTTTGCCGGGCCAGTCGGTAAAAGTCGCCCAAATGGAGCGGCCCGCGGGTCAGGCATTCCTCCAGCGTCTCGCCTTCGAGCAGCTCCATCACGATGTAGGCGCGGCCCTCATCCACGCCGTAGTCGTAGATGCGCACGATGTTGGCGTGGTCCAGGTAGGAGGCGGGCATGGCCTCGCGCCAGGTCTGCATCGCCTGCACCCGGTGGTCGGGCTGGGCGTTCATGATCTTGACCGCCACGTGCCGCTGGAGCTGGTGATCCCAGGCGGCAAAGACCGTGCTGAGCCCGCCTTCGCCCACCGTGTCGCCGAGCTGGAAGCGCCCCGCGATCCAGCGGGTCAGATCGGGCAGCGGCGAGGTGGACATGGCGGTGCGGTTGGAATCGCGCCGGCGCGGCTCAAGGCTGGCCGGCGGCGGCTTCGCTCAGCTCCCGGCTCTTGGCGTAGGAGTCGAAGCGGAAAATGACCTCGCCCGGGCGACCCAGGTTGAGGCGCTCGCGGGCCTGGCGCTCGACGTACTCCGGACTGTTCTTGAGGAAGTGGATTTCCTCCCGGTGCGCGTCGGTCAGCGAGGTTTCCTCGGCAATGCGCGCCTCGACCGCGGCGCGCTGCTGCTGGCGTTTCTGCAAATCCTGCCAGACGGGAAAGAACCAAAGGAAGATGGCGGTGACGACCGCCAGGAGGAGCAGCAACTGGGTCAGGCGCGTCAGCACCGCCCACACACTGGTGCCGTCCCGTTCCCGTAACGGAACGGCACCGGGGTCCAGTTGTTTAGAGCGTGCCGCCATAGATGGCCTGATCGCCGAGTTCTTCCTCGATCCTCAGCAGGCGATTATACTTGGCCACCCGGTCGGTACGCGAGAAAGAACCGGTTTTGATTTGGCCGGTGTTGAGCGCCACCGCGATGTCGGCGATGGTCGTGTCCTCGGTTTCGCCCGAGCGGTGGCTGATCATGCTGGTGTAGCTGGCGCGCTTGGCCATCTCCACCGCGTCGAAGGTCTCCGTCAGCGAGCCGATCTGGTTGACCTTAACCAGGATGGAATTGCCCACGCCCAGCTCGATGCCCTTCTTCAGGAAATCGACGTTGGTGACGAAGAGGTCGTCGCCGACGAGCTGGCAGTCCGCGCCCATCTTGTCGGTCAACACTTTCCAGCCGTCCCAGTCGCCTTCGTCGCAGCCGTCCTCGATCGAGACAATCGGGTACTTCTTCTGCAGCTCCAGATACATGTCGACCAACTCCTCGGCGGTCTTCTCGCTCCCGTCGCTCTTCTTAAAGACGTACTTCTTTTTCTCCCGGTCGAAGAACTCGCTGCTGGCCACGTCCATCGCCAAAAAGATGTCCTTGCCCAGCTCGTAGCCGGCTTCCTTGACCGCCTTGGCGATCACCTCCAGGGCGTGCTCGTTGCTCTTGAGCGCGGGGGCAAAGCCGCCCTCGTCGCCGACGGCCGTGCTCAGGCCCTCGCCCTTCAGCACGCTCTTGAGCGCGTGGAAGGTCTCCGCACCGTAGCGCACCGCCTCGCGGAAGGAAGGCGCGCCATTGGGCACGATCATGAATTCCTGAAAGTCGATCGGCGCATCGGAGTGGGCGCCGCCGTTAAGCACGTTGGCCAGGGGCACTGGCAGCGTCTTGGCGTTGGTGCCGCCCAGATAGCGGTAGAGCGGCAGGTCGAGCGCCTCGGCGGAGGCAATCGCCGCCGCCATCGACACGCCCAGGATGGCGTTGGCGCCCAGCTTGCCCTTGTTCGGCGTGCCGTCCAGATCCAGCATCACCTGGTCGACCTCGACCTGATCGACCGCGTCGAGCTCGGTCAGCTCCGGCGCGATGATCGTGTTGACGTTGTTGACGGCCTGGGTAACGCCCTTGCCGAGGTACTTGCCCTTGTCGCCGTCGCGCAGCTCGATCGCCTCGCTCTCGCCGGTGCTGGCGCCGCTCGGCACCATGGCGCGGCCGTGCGCGCCGCAGGCCAGATGGACTTCGGCTTCAAGGGTGGGGTTGCCTCGGGAATCCAGGACTTGCCTGGCGGTAACGTGGGTAATGGCGGTTTCGGACATGTCTCCTTCGGGGTTGTTCGGGGTGGTTCGGTTAGAAGCAAAACCATAGAAGCGATCCCGCGATCCGCAACCGGCCGCGGGGCTCTGGGGGCCGGTCTCCTGCCCGGCCCGGGGCGCAGCGCCCGTTGCTAGCCGGCCGCGTAGGCGGCAACGCCCTCGATCCGCACCTTGTGCGTGGTGTCGTCTTCCTCGCCGGTGGGCAGCTCGACCACGTCGCCGGTGGTCTTCTGGAGGAGGGCGCGGGCCAGCGGCGTCAGGTAGCTGACCACGCCGGAGGCAGGGTCGCTGTCCCAAGCGCCCAGGATGGTAAAGTGGCGCGTCTCGCCCGTGTCGAGATCCTTGACCGTGACGGTCGTGCCGACGTTGGCGGCGGAGGTGTCGGCCCCGGCAAAGTCAGTGCCCTCGGCGCGCGAGAGCAGGCTCTCCAGCTCGGCCTTGCGGCGCATGAGCACGGCCTGCATTTCCTTGGCCGCCTTGAACTCGTGGTTCTCCTTGAGGTCGCCGTACTCACGGGCAATGCCGATTTCCTTGCTGTTTTCCGGAATCTTGCGCTGGACGATTTCCTCTAGCTCAAGCCGGCGCTTTTCCAGGCTGTCCCAGCTCACGATCAGGGTGGCGTCCTCGCTGCCGGTCTCTTCGCCCACCACCATGCTCTGCACGTCGGGGTAGAGCTTGATGATCTTGGCCAGCAGGCTGCGCTCGTCGAGCTCCTCAAAAACGGGGCTCAGCATGATGGCGCGGGTGATGTCGCGGACGTCCTCGAACGGCGCGTCCTTCAAAATGTGGGCGATGAGCTCCTTGTCGCCCAGCACCAGCTCGTAGAGCTTGGTCCCGCGGCGGATGTCGGAGAGCTGGTCGCGCTCAAGCACGGCCAGGATGGCCACCAGCAACTGCGGCTCGTACATGTCCTCAAAGAGCTCGGGCCGGTTCTTGCAGAACCAGTAAAGGAAGTCGCAGGTGAGGTTGCGCTCGCGCAGCAGGCGGTTGACCGCCTCCTTCACCTCCGGGCCGCGTCCGGCGGCCACAAAGGCCTTCACCACCACGTCGGCGGTGCGGCTGTTGGCGCGGGCCAGCAGGCTCAGGAAAAGGTCGGGCCATTCCTCCGGCCGGCCGGTGCGGACGGCGTCGAGCAACTTGGCGTGCTTGCTGGAAGGCAGCAGGTCGAGCAGATCGGCCAGCTTGTCGGCCTCGGCCGGGGCAAGCTGGTTGACGGCCAGCGGTCCGGCGTCGTCCGGGCGGCCGGCGGTTTCCAGAAAGTCGTCCCGCCCGATGGCCAGCTCGACCAACTCGTGGGCCTTGCCTCCGGGCGTGTTGGCGATGGCGTCGTTGAGGCGGTTGACCACCCGGTCGATCACCTCGTCGCTCTTGATGTCGGCCCAGAATTTCTGCACCTGGGTCAGCGCCACCAGGATGTTCTTAATGCCCACGGCCGCGTCGAAGCTCTTCAGCGCCTTCTCGCCCATCGCGCTGGGCGCGTCGAGCAGGGTCAGCGCCTCGCTTTTGCGGGTCGGCAAATAATAGTGGCCGTCCTTGCGCAGGGCGCGCTTGGTCGAGTCCCACCACTTTTTCCACTTGTCGGCGGAGACCACGTCCGGGCTGAGCACCTCCTGGATGCCAGCCGCGGTGGCGCCGCCCTTGAGGCTGACGATGCAGCAGCGCACGACCTCGAGCGGCTCGCTTTCCGCCTGCTGCTGGAGCGCTTCCAGGTCCCGGGCCTTCAGCGCCAGGATGTGGTCGTCGGGCAGCGGCGTCAGGCTCTCCGCCGCGTACTCAAACTGCATCGGGTGGCCGGCTTTCTCCACGAAATCGATGATGACCTTGCCCTCGTCGACGTCCCACTCCTTGATCTGGCCAAAGCCCCAACTGCGGTGCTGGCAGTAGGTGCCGGGGCCCAGCTCCTTGAGCTTGGCGGCCACGTCCGGGGCCAGGCCCAGCGGCAGTTCCGGGAGGTCGGGGCTGCTGGCGGCGCTCTCCGGCGCGGGGGCTTCCGGCGCGGGGCCGGACTCGGTGGTCGTCGTCGATTCTACTTCGGTATCCATAAGGCGGCAGCAAGCTTTGCCAAAGCCCGTACAGAATGCAACGCCTTTTGCGGCGGGTCGCTCAGCGCTCCCCGTGGCGCTTGAGCTTGTTGTAGATGGACTTTTCCGTGATGCCGAGCATGCGGGCGGCCTTGGCCTTGTTGCCGCCGCAGAGCTCCAGGGTCTGGTCGAGCGCGCGTTTCTCCAGCTCGCGCAACGGCAACCCGGCCAGGGAAAGGCGGCGGGCGCGTTCGGCCGCCACTTGCTCCGTGTTGGTGATGGCGCCGGGGAGGTCCTCCCGGCGGATGACCCGGCCCGGACAGACGATGGAGCTGCGCTCCAGCACGTTCTGTAGTTCGCGGATGTTGCCCGGCCAGTGGTAGCGCAGCAGGGCCTCGCGCGCGGCGCGCTCCACGCTGCGGGCGCCCCGGCGGCGCTGGGAGTGGAAGCGCTCCAGCAGCCGGTCGATGAGCAGGGGCAAGTCCTCCGGCCGCTCGCGCAGCGGCGGAATCGTCAGCGGCACCACGCTGAGGCGGAAGAAGAGGTCCTCCCGGAACTCGCCCACCGCCACGCGCTCGCGCAGGTTGCGGTTGGTCGCGGCGATCACGCGCACGTCGGTACGGATGTCGTCGTCCCCGCCGATGCGCTGGAAGACACGCTCCTGGAGAAAGCGCAGCAGCTTGGGCTGAAGGTCGAACGGCAGGTCGCTGATTTCATCCAGAAAGAGGGTGCCGCCGTCGGCCAGCTCGGCCCGGCCAATCCGCCGCTGGTAGGCGCCGGTAAAGGCACCCTTCTCGTGGCCGAACATCTCGCTTTCAATCAACTCCCGCGGCAGCGCCGGGCAGTGCACCTCCACAAAGGGCCCGTCCGCGCGGACGCTCAGCCGGTGCAGGGCGCGCGCCAGCGAGCTCTTGCCGGTGCCGCTCTCGCCCTGGAGCAGAACGGTGGCGCCGCTCAGGGCGACCTTGCGGGCCTCTTCCATCAGGCGGCGGCTGGCGGGGCTTTCCGCCACCGGCTCGTCGTCCCGGCCGGAGAAGCCCAGGCTGTTGCGCAGGTCCTCCTTCTCCCGGTTGGCCTGGCTCAGGCGCAGGGCGGCCTTCACCACCGGCAGGAGCTCCTCCGCCTCGAAGGGCTTGGTAAAGTAATCAAAGGCGCCTTCCCGGACCGCCTCGACCGCCTCCCGCGCCTGGTTGACACCGGTAAGAATGATGACCTCGACCCCGGCGTGGTGGCGCTTGATCCGCCGCAGGCACTCCATCCCGTCCATCTCCGGCATCCGCAGGTCCACAATGGCCACGCGGGTCTCCTCGTCGACCTGATCGAGCAGCTCGAAGGCGTTGTGGTAGGCCCGGCACTTGAGCCCGGCCTGTTCGCAGAAGTACATGAGCAGCTTGCGGGTGGTGGCATCGTCGTCGACGATGAGGACCGAAGGGCTCTTGTTTGCACTCATGCGGATTGCCACGCGGCTTTCGTCGGAAAAAGGCACCGCTCGCCGCCGTTTGGCACTTTCCCCCAAAGGAAAAAAGAAAGCAAAGAATTCATGGGCCTGCATCGTCTAATTCGATGTGGGGAACCCCTGCGGTTCCTCCTTCAACCGGGCGGCCCGACCGCTCTCATCATGCCATCAAAAGGAGCACCCAAGATGTTATCCGTACAACGCGAAATCGACGCGGTGAGCGGGTATCTCGATCTCGGAATGATCGACGAGGCCCTGGCCACGCTCGAGGCCCTGGAAAACGCCCACAACGGCGTTCGCCGCGCCCAATTCCTGGCGCTGCGGCTCAAGCTTAGCCGCAAGTTCCAGCGCTGGGATTCCATGCGCAAGGCGGCCACCCGGCTCAAAGAGCTGGCCCCGCACGAGCCGGAGGTCTGGATCAGCGAAGCCGACGCCATCCGCCACGCCGTCAACGTGAAAGCCGCCGCCGACCACCTGCGCGAGGCCGAAATCCTCTTCCCCGACAACGCCCACATCAAATTCCAGCTTGGCTGCTACCACTGCCAGCTCAAGCGCCTGGAAGAGGGCGAGCAGTACGTGCGCGAAGCCGCCGCCATGCAGGCCCACTGGCAGCGTATCGCCCTGCAGGACCACGACGTGAAGGCGCTCTGGCCCAAGCTACGCGGCGACGATACCTGGTTGAGTTAGCCCGCCACCGGTCAAGACTGACTGCGGCGCAACGCAGATGGCGCGTTTGTCAGAGCAGCATCACGCCGGGGATTTCCGCCGCGCGGTCGTAGACCTCGACCACGCCGTCCGCGTCCGCGACCTCGCGCTCCATCGTCACGCAGACGTAGCTGCCCTGCGCGCTCTCGCGCTTGCGCCAGCGGTCTTCGGGAAAAAGCCGCTTGAAGCGCACAAGCTGCGCCGGGCGCATGATAAACTTGAAGGTGAAGTCGCACGGCCAACGGTGGGTGGCGTCGAGCTTCTCTTTGAACGTCTCTTTGTCCATGGCCAACCCGGCAAAATAGCAGATGCCGCGCCGGTTGTCAGGCCGCGGGCCCACTCACTTCCCGGCAAGTTCGCGGGCGCGGGCCACTTGCTCCGGGGTCAGCCACTTTTGCACCTCGGTCCAACCGCCAAAACGCAGGGCAGCGTTGACCTTGGTCGCTTGCTCGGGCGTCAGCTCCAACGCGCGCAGGGGCGAGGCCCGCAGCACCCGCCGCTGGTCGCTCTCCTTCGCCTTGCGGTAGCCGGCGGCGGGAAAGAGCGCCGTCCGCCGCGGGCTGAGCTCGCGCGCGGCGGCAAGCTCCGCCGGGCCGGGCGCGTACACGCGGTCCGCGCAACGAACCTTCTCCGCCGCGCGGACCAGATCGCTCCAGTCCAGCCGGGCGGGGTCATAGCTCAGCTTGACCACCTCCCGGCCCTCCAGCCAGCCGGCCTCCGTGGTCACCACGCCGTCCAAGCGGCCGAGCCGGGCCTCGCCGTCCCAAAAACAGTACATCGCAAAGGCGGCCGTCTTGGTTGTCGCCGGCGTTTCCGCGGGCGCGGGAGCCGGGCCGGCGGTGCGAACCCAGGAGGCGGAGGGCGTCCGCGCGCTGGTCCGGCCACTCCCGGCCAGGCGCCGCAGCTCGGGCGGCACCGGCTTCCCGGCGGCCTCCAGGGCCCGCGCCATTCGCCCAGCGATGCCGGACACGGTCCAAACGCGGTCCCGGCGGGGGATGAGATCGCGGCCGGTCGCGTCGACGAAGCGCACCACCTGAAAGTTCCAGGAGGGCTCCTGGTAGCGCCGCAGAATTTCGCGGTCCCGGCCACCCTGGTTGTTGAAGATCGCCACGGGCACGAACTGCTCCTCGATCTGTTTGACCAGCGCCGGATCGCTCAGGACCTGAGCCCCGAATTGCTGGCAGCCGGCGCAGCCCGGCACCTCCTGAAAAAGGAGAAAGACGGGCTTGTCCTGCTTCTGGGCGGCGGCCAGCGCGGCGTCGTAATCGCGCCCCCACTTGACCGTGCCCAGCTCGGGGTGCCGCGTCTCGGCCGCTCCGGCCGATGCCACTGAAAGCGCAAGCGCGAGAAGCAAGGCGGGGGCGGATTTAGTCATCAGGAAAAGGCACACGGGCGTTTCCATTGAGAGTCGGTGGAGCCCGGCTCTATTCCGCCGCCGGGCTGACAATCTTCTGACAAAGTGCGCACACCGCTCTGACAACTACCGGCCGCGGATGTGGTTAGCTGGGGGCATGAAGGCAGAACCGGTCGTACCCGTCGGGCCCCGCAGCGGGCGTTTCACCGTGTATGTGTGCATTCTTCTTTTGGTGGTGGCAACCGCCCTGCTGGGCGGCTGTAGCGGCTCCGAGAGCGGCCAGCCGGCTTCGGCCGCCGCGCCTCCGGCGGAACCTTCCGGGGCGGCGCCTTCCAGCGCGGACCCCACCGCGCAAACCCAATCTGCCCCCGCCCAGCCGGCGCCCGAGGGCGGCTTGCCCCGGGTGGCGGGTCCGTTCACGCACGCCAACCTCAGCTTCTACCTGCTGACGGGCGAGCACCAGCCCGAGCACGACCACTTGCTGACCCTGCAGGAGGCGATGGAGCGCAAGCTGGTTAAGGTCCACGAGACGGGCAAGGTCAGCGAGCTGGCGGTCGAGAACCTCTCCCCGACGCGGAGCATCTTCATTCAAGCGGGGGATATCGTGCGCGGCGGCAAGCAGGACCGCACCCTGGGCGTTGACATGATCGTGGCGGCCAACTCCGGCCGGGTGCCGATCGCAAGCTTTTGCGTCGAGCGGGGCCGCTGGTCGCAGCGCGGCGGCGAGAACCTGCAGCAGTTCTCCAGCGCGATGAACTCACTGCCCGGCAAGAACCTCAAGGCGGCCGCCCGCTACAACAAAAACCAGGACAAGGTCTGGGCCAATGTGGCCAAAACCCAGGCCTCGCTCAGCGAAAAGGTTTCCGGCAGGGTCATCGCCGACGACAGTGTGTCCAGCATGGAACTGACCATGGAAAGCGCCGCTCTGAAGGAGAAAACGGCCAAGTTCGAGCAAGCCTTCGACGACCTGCTGGCCCAACACCCGAAGGCGACCGGCGTGGTCGTGGCCATCAACGGCGAAATCAGCAGCGCGGATGTTTACCTCTCACCCGTCCTCTTCGGCAAGCTCTGGCCCAAGCTCAGCCACGCCGCCTACACGGAGGCCCTGGCCGAGGCGCCGGCGACCGGCGCCGGGAACTTCAAGTGGCCGGCCGCCGCCGAGGTGCGCGCCTGGCTGCTCCAGACCCGCGAGCCGGTGGCCAAGATCACCACCGTGAATGCCACCACCTCCGAGGCGGTGCGCAAGGGCGGCACTTTCCTCCGCTTCGATTCGAGAGATGCCAACCTCACCGGCCAGACCGTGCGGATGAACGCCATCCGCCTGACCAAGGAAGAGATGGCCGAGCTCGAAGCGGCGACACCGCCCACCCCCGGGCGCTAATTCCGCCCCGGACGCCGTCTACGGTAAGCAGCGCCGGCCGCTGCCGCCAGCAGCAGAAGTGCTGCGCTGGAGGGCTCGGGTACCAGGCTGCCGGGGACGACTTCGCCGTCGTTGAGAATCGTGGCCGAGTAGGTCCCGGGGGCCAGGTTGAACGGATCGACAAAGGTCACCATTTCGAGCTGCTCCGGGGTCAAGTCGAGAGCCACGTTACCAAAGTAAAGCTGGTCCTGGCCGCCGCCGTCGAGGAGGCCGTCCCAGTTCAGGATGGTGAGCCCGCCCGTCCATTCCTCGCCCTTGCTGTCGAGGAAATTGATGATGGAGAAGCCGGACTGCGAGTTGGTGATGCCGAAGTCGAAGGTGGAATCGGCCGTTACCTTCAGGGTGCTGCCGATGTCGTCGGAAAATCCGTTGGCGAAGAAGGTGCCGCCGTTGAGCGTGAAACTGCCGGGAAAGTCGAACTGGTCGTCCGCGCCGAGGGTCATCGTGCCGCCCTCGTTGATGACGATATTGCTGGAATTGGTCACCGCGTAGCCGGAGGTCTTCGCCAGCAGGAGGTTGCCGTTGTTCACGGTGACGTCGCCGTTGATGTCGTTGTTGCCGCTGCCGGTGAAGGTCGTCGTGCCCGCGCCGTTTTTGGTGTAGCCGGCGCTGCCCTGAATTTGGCCGGAGAAGCTGACCGCACCCGCATTGTTGTCCACAATGGCCCCGGTCTGGTTGACGTTGCCTTGAAAGTCGCGCGTACCCGTGCCGTTGATCTCCAAGGACTGCCCGGTGATCTGGCCCTGGTAGGTCTGGTTGCCGGAGCCCTTCGTGGTCAGGGACTTGGTCAGCACGTCGCCCTCAAAGGTGCGGTCGCCCGTGCCGTCCACCGTAATGTCGGCGGTGCCGGAGCCGTTGATGTTGGCCTTGAAAACCGTCTCGCCGCTGCCGTCAATTTGGACGGAAGTGACCTGATTGACCTGGCCCTGGAGGGTGCGGTCGCCCGTGCCGTTGATGCTCAGGCTCTGCGTGTTGACCTGGCCCTGGATGACGTGATTGCCGGCGCCGTCCAGGCTGATGCTGCTGGGCTGGTTGCCGTTGATCTGCTCCACCGCGCCCTTGAAGGTGCGGTCACCGGCGCCGTTGACCGTGAGGTTCTGGACCTTGAGCGCGGCGTCGAAGGTGATCTCGCCGTCTCCGTCCAGGTCAGCCGTCGTGCTTACGTTGACCTGCTGCTTGAACTGGCTCTCCCCGCCGCCATCGACCGTGAGGGTGCCGGTGCCGACGGAGCGGTCGAAGGTGGCCGGGCCCCCGCCATCCACGCTGATCGAGCCCGCGTTGACGATCTGCCCCTTAAATTCGCGGGCGCCCGAACCGCCGGAATCGATGCTCGTATTGGTGATCTGCCCCAGGAAGCTGCGCTTGCCGCCGCCCTCGACGTGGAGCGTTTCCAGGTCGTTGACCTGTCCTTTGACTTCGATTTCGCCGTCGCCGGTTAACGTGAGTTCGTGCTGCGGCGTGCTGCCGTTCGGGTTGCCGTCGATGGCGTCGTTCAGGATGAGCTTGCCGCTTTCCGCCACGATGCTGGCGTCATCGGAAAGGTTAATCCGGGCGCGGAGCGTGTTGGTGCCACTAGTGCTGGAAATGGCGCCATTGGAGCCGGTGGAGCCGTCACCCGCGACCGTCCAGGCGCCTTCGTCGCTGTTGATGCCGCCGCCAAGCTGGAGGGTCCCGCCAGCGCTGACGGTGTTGTTGTTCGTCCAGGTCGCGCCGGTCGCATTGTTGCTCCCCAGGCTTAGGATGCCTTCGTCGACGTGGACGGCGCCCTGGAAGTTGTTGTTGCCACTGAGCACGACGGTGCCCGTGCCCTGCTTGCGGAAGACCCCGGCGCCGAACCCGGAAATCTGGCCACTCAGCGTGAGGTCGCCGGCGGAGTTGTTGACCGCGTTGAGCTGACTGTTCAAGAACATCCGCGAGCTGATTTCGTGCGCTCCTTGCGCGGAGACGACCGAAGCAAACGACTGGCCGGTGGGCGCGGAAAAGGTCAGCGTGCGGTTGCTGCCGGAAAGCGTGTAGCTGTCCGCACTGTTAAAAGTGACTCGCCCGATTGTCCGGTTCTGATCCAGGACGACAGTGGTGAGCGCACCGGTGGCGGCAAAGAGAGCGAAATCGTCGTTGTCGTTCGGGGCGTCGTTTTCGGTCGAGCTCCAGTTGCCAGAGTCGCTCCAGTCACCATCGACCGCGCCCGTCCAGGTGTAGATGACTTGGGCAGACGCCAGGGAGGGCAAAGCCAGCGCGACCAAGGCCGCCAGGAGCAAGAGTTTGAGCAGAAAGTCGTGGCCCGATCGCATCGACCGGCCGGTGGAAAATCGTTTCGTCATGGGAAGGTGGGGAATACGCCCAACTTGGCCCGTCTAAGTCGGGATTCGCCGGCCGTTCCAAAAATTTCGGTCGGTCGCTGCCAAAAATTAGGAAAAACCCGCGCGGGTCAGACCTTGGGAGCGGGCGGCAAAACGGTTTTTTTCACGAGACCACCGAGGCTCCGGGTGAACCTTGTAGCGCTTACTTCCATGGCGTGAAGTACTTAGACGATCAAATAACCGGAGGCGCCATCGGAGAGGGACCGTCTTAGGCGCCCTCAACCAGAGGACAGAAAAAAGCTGCCGCGTTTCAATCGGGAAAAACCGCCGAACATCCAGATAGCAGTTGGGAGCCATTTCATGCTGGCCGCAGTTGGCTCAAAATCGGCGTTTTCCGGAGACGTCACTAGAATGTAACTCTGACACCGGCGCCCGACGGTTGACAGAAGACGGCTCAACTCGGTAGCCTGCCGCCCTGGAAATTGTAACCAGGATTGGTGTCGCCATGAATAAGATCGCAAATATGCCCACCCGGATTTTCCCGCAGCCCTTTCTGCTGGCGGCCGCTTTGCTCTTCGCAAGCGCTTTCGCCGCGCAAGCCCAAACCCTCACCTACGACCCAACGGACGGAAGCTGGGACTTCAGCGACAACGGCGGGTTCTTTACGAATTCGACCTCCATCGTTTCTTCCGAAGCGCTCTGGAACACCACGTCGGGAAGTCCCATTTTCAGTTCCGGGGGAGCGACCGCCACCATCAACGGGTCTTCCGTTTCCATCCTGATCGCCCTCTACGACGCTGACAGCAACTCGGAAGTCGATGGGGCCGGCTTCTTCGTCATCGGTATTGGAACCACCGAGGTGGAAACCTTCGAACTTGGCAGCATCACCTCCGATTTTGACCCTGGGCTCGTCTTTGAGTCGACCAGCTTTGGCCCGAGCTCGCCGAGCAGTAACAGCAACTTTAACGTCGTCCCCGAGCCCGCGTCGGCCGCCCTGTTGATTGGCGCCATTGGCTTGCTGGCGCTGCGCCGACGCCGGTAGGGCGACGTGACCTCGCGACATCAACCTCGGCAGGGCTGGGGGGAAAAGAAGCCGCGTTTGGTTAGCGGTAGTACTCTTTGATCTGCGTCCGGTTGAGGTACCAGAAGATCAGGGCGCAAGGGATTCCTAGAAACAGGATGCCACCAATTGAGCCGCTGACCAAGCCGATCGTTGGCAAGTCATAGGCCAGAGACAGCGTGAGAACGAATCCCAGGAAACCAATGAGGGTCAACGCGGTCAGCGCCAGGATGCCGATGCGTCCCCACGGCTTTCTGCGCAGCAGGCCGAGGGAAGAAATCAGAATCAGCCAACCCCAAAGGGCCGTCAGGGGTAGGATTACCTTCATCTCCGGCACCTGAGTCAGAGTCAGGTCGCCCTGCGGGTCGCTCGGTGGCGGCGTCATCAATGCGACACCGGAGGCAAACGAGCCGGCCAGGGCGTTCCAGCCGCCGGCCAGACAACCAAGGATTCCGATGACCCAGATTCCGGCAGGAAGTCGATTGGTTGCCATCGGGTGAATGTGTCTTGGGGACGTGCGGCCGTGGGTCGTTAGCGGAGGGCCGCTGGGGTGCAATGGGAGCGTTCCCAAAAAGGGAAAAGGGTGCGGGCGACGTGACTCGAACACGCGACATCAACCTTGGCAAGGTTGCACTCTACCAACTGAGTTACGCCCGCATACACCAAATGGCGTAGATGAGGAGAGTACTCTGGGCGCGGTTCCAGGCAAGCGAAAAAATCGGCCCGGCGGAGGCGCGTCCGCCCCGCGATCCGCGGCGAAAGCGGGCGCGGGCGCCAGCAGAGGCGTTCCGCTGAAGAACCCTCCGCTCGACCCCATGCATTGCCATTTTTGGGATGCGCCCTAGATTCTCAATGATGGCAACGCCTATTCCGTTGTCCCTGGCCGTCCTGGGTTGCGGCGGCCGGGGACGCACCTACGCCCAGCTGGCGGCGCGGTTCCCGGAGCGCTACCGGCTGGCCGCCGCCGTGGACCCCAATCCGATCCGCCGGGGCGAGGTGGAAGCGTTGGCCCCAGGAGGACGCATGGTGACCGACGCCACCGCAGAGGATTTCTTTACCCGGCCGAAGTGCGCCGACGTACTTGTGGTGGCGACCCAGGACGCCCAGCACCGCGAACACGCCCTGGCCGGGCTCAAGGCCGGCTACGACCTTCTGCTGGAAAAACCGATCGCCCCGAACCGGGCCGACACCCAGGCCGTGGTCGAGGCCGCCCGGCGCCTCGGCCGCCGCGTTCTGGTCTGCCACGTGCTGCGCTACACACCGTTCTACCGCCGGGTGAAGGAGATTTTGGACTCCGGTCGGCTGGGCGAAATCGTCTCGCTGAACGCGACCGAGGGCGTCGGCGCCTGGCACCAGGCCCACTCCTACGTGCGCGGCAACTGGAGCGTGGCGGAGCGCTCCTCCCCTATGATCCTCGCCAAGAGCTGCCACGACCTCGACATCCTGCGCTGGCTGGCCGACCGCCCGGCGGAAACCGTCAGCAGCGAAGGGCAGCTGACGCACTTCATCGCGGCCAACGCCCCGGCCGGGGCCCCCGCCCGCTGCACCGACGGCTGCCCGCAGGGCGATTGCTGCACCTACAACGCCGAACGCTATATGGGCGACAAGCGCGAGTGGCTCTTTGCCATCCACCCGCAAGGCGTCGACCTGCCCCGGGAAGAAATCCGGGAATGGCTCAAAACCAGCCCCTGGGGCCGCTGCGTGTACCGCTGCGACAACACCGCCGTGGACCACCAGGCCGTGTTGCTGCGCTTCGCCGGCGGCATGACGGCCACCTTCACCATGACGGCCTTCGAAAGCGGGCGGCACTTGGAGATTTTCGGCACCCGCGGTCGGCTGCGCGGCGGCGCCTTCGTCAAGGCCACCACCGGGGCGGACATCGTCGTCCACGGCCTGGACGGGGTCGACGAGGAGCGCCACTCGGTGCACATCGCGGAGGGCGGCTACGGCGAGCACGGCGGCGGCGACTACGGCCTGATGGAGGCGCTTCACCAGGAAATGACCCGGCCCGACCCGGGGGCCATGGCGCCCTCGATCGACGTCTCGCTCGAAAGTCACCTGATGGCCTTCGCGGCGGAGGAATCCCGGCAGACCGGGCAGGTGGTGGCGATGGAAAAATTCCTGGAAAACGCGCTCCCCGGCGCGTCCTAAAATGGGTCTGGCATCACGCCCGGACCTCCATATGTTATTCCCCTCATGAATCACCCCCTGAAGACCCTTTGGCTGCTCCCGCTGCTGGCCCTGGGCGCCTGCACGCCCCCCGTCGAGAAGAAAGAATCCGCCGCCGCCGAACCCATGAAGACCGACCCGACCGCAGCCGCCCCCGGCCTGACCCGCCAGGGCGACGGCGAACCCAGCGCCGAGTTGGCCGCCTTTGCCGAAGCCGCCGCCCGTGCGCCGCAACCCGCGGCCATCGCGGTGGAGACCTTCTTCGAGGATCCCAAGCTGGCCAAGGTGCGCCTCTCGCCCGACGGCCAGCGCATCGCCTTCCTCAAGCCGCACAAGGGCAAGCTGAACGTCCACGTGGCCGACCTGCCGGCAACCGGCGACGTCACCGCCGCCTTCGAAGCCGCCGTACCCGTGACCCACGACGAAAACCGCAGCGTGATCTCCTTTGGCTGGAGCCGCGACGGCCAGGCCATCCTCTACGCCCAAGACAAGGACGGCAACGAGAAGTACCACGTCTACCGGGTGGACCCGACCCAGCCCGACGCCGAAGCGATCGACCTGACCCCCTTTGAGGACGTCACCGCCCGCATTGTCGACATGCCCAAGGCCACCCCCAAGGAGGTGCTCGTGGCCATGAACCAGCGCGACCGCCGCTTCTTCGACGTCTACCGGCTTAACATCGACACCGGCGAGATCGACCTGATCGCCGAGAACCCCGGCAACATCGACAGCTGGTACACCGACTGGGACGGCAAGCTGCTCGGCGCGCGCGCCAAGGTCGAGGGCGTTAACGACCTCTTCCTTTACCGCGCCAACGAGGCGGACGAGTTCAAGCCCCTGGCCAAGTACCAGGTGGACGAGTACGCCGGGCTCCACTCCTTCAGCCCGGACGGCAAGTACGCCTACTTTGAAAGCGCCCGCGGCAGCGACAAGACCCGCCTGCTCAAGCTCGACCTGGCGACCGGCAAGGAGGGCGAGGTCATCGCGCAGGACGAGGAGGTCGACTTCGGCTCGCCCATCTTCAGCGAGAAGGAGCGCAAGCTTCTCGGCGTGCGCTTCAACAAGGACCGGATGGAGTACCGCCCGATGGATCCGGAGTTTGCCCAACTGCTGGAAGATTTGGGCAAGATCGAGGACGGCGACATCATCATCGCCGACACCGACGACGCCGAAAACAAGTTCATCGTCGGGTTCTCCTCCCCGACCAAGCCGCTGGTCTGCTACCTCTACGACCGCGCAACCGGCGAGGCGCACTTCCTCTACAACGGGCGGCCCAAGCTGAAGAGCGAAGCGCTGGCCGACATGCTGCCGGTCAGCTTCAAGGCCCGGGACGGCATGACGCTGCACGGCTACCTGACGCTGCCCAAAGGCCGCGGCGCGCGCGACCTGCCGCTGATCGTTAACGTGCACGGCGGCCCCTGGGTCCGCGACAGCTACGGCTACGACGGCGAAGTGCAGTTCTGGGCCAACCGCGGCTATGCCACCCTGCAGATCAACTACCGCGGCTCGACCGGTTACGGCAAAGAGTACTTCGAAGCCGGCAATAAGGAGTGGGGCGCCAAGATGCTCGACGACCTGGTTGACGGCGCCCAGTGGGCGGTCGACCAGGGCATCGCCGACCCCAACCGCCTCGTGATCTACGGCGGCAGCTACGGCGGCTACGCCACACTCAGCGCGCTCACCTTCGCCCCGGAGGTCTTCGCCGCCGGCGTCAACATTGTCGGGCCATCCAACCTCTTCACACTGATGGAGTCCATCCCCGACAAGTGGCACCTCTTCCGGGAGGAAATGTACCTGCGGGTGGGCCATCCGGAGAAGGACAAGGAGCTGCTGCGGGCCCGCTCGCCGGTCTTCCACGCCGAGAACATCCGCGCGCCGCTCTTCATCGCCCACGGCGCGCAGGACCAGCGCGTGAAGCTGGCCGAGGCCGAACAGATCGTGGAAGCCATGCAGGCCAACGGCCAGGAATACGAGCTGATGGTGAAGGAGGACGACGGCCACGGCTTCCTCAACGCCGAAAACCGCATCGAGTTCTTCAACCGGGCCGCGAAGTTCCTCCAACAGCACGTGCCCACCGGCGACGCCCCGGCCGCACCCTAGCCTCTGGTTTGGCTGGTCGTGACCGGCTCGTTGCCTATACTGGAAATCTTGAGGCAAATCTACATCCACATCCACATCCCGAAGACGGGCGGCACGTCGCTGAAGTCCACCCTCTACGGACTTTTTGGCCTCGAGGGCTACGGCGACACCACCGCCATCCTCAACAACTACCAGTACGACCGCGGGCAGGTGGAGCGCATCCTGCGCCAGCAGCACCAGCTCCGCTGCCTCACCGGCCACAAGCTCAGCCTGGACCTGCCCTACGAGTCTTCGGAGTGGACCCTGCGGCCCTTCACCTTCATTCGCCACCCGGTCGACCGCTTCCTCTCCACCTACTACTTTCACCACTCCAGCGCCGCGGTCCAGTTTGAGACTTCCCGCCTCTCGCTCGACGAGTTCCTGGATCCGGCCAACCGGGCTCCTCTGACCACGCTGGAGAAATCGTCCCAACTCGCCTTCCTGGCCGGCCGGGGCGGCGAGGAGGGCCTGCAACGGGTGGAGGCTTGCCGGTTCGACCACGGCCTCATGCTTTTCCCACTCGAGGAAATGCTGCGGGCGCTCTGCCTCTTGCGCTCCCGCTTCCCGGAGGACTTCACCGGCTTCCAAATCCACCACCTCCAGCAAAGCAAGTGGGACCCGCCGCCGACCGAAGCCCAGCAGGAGCGCATCCGGGAAATCGTCCACGAAGACATGCGCCTCTACGAACTCAGCCAGGAGACTTTGGCCGAGGCCGTCCGCGGCCTGTCCGAGGAGGAGCTGCGTTACGAGCCCCCCCTTGTCCGGCAAAAACCGTTACCCGTCTCCGTCGGGCTGGAGAAGTTCGGCAACATCTTCCACCGCCTGGCCCGCAGCATCGAGAAGCGACGCCCCAAAATCCCGGACCCGGACGCCAACAACGGCGCTTGATTTCCTGAACGAACACCCGATCAACCAGCCCGCCAGCGGGGAAGTCGCCAACGAAGCCCACCGGGACTCCGGTGAACGCGATGGCCCCGGCGCCTTGAGCCATGCTCGTTAGCCACCGCAGAGAATTCATCTACACCAAGACGTTCAAGACCGCGAGCACGTCGGTCGAGGCTTACTTCGAACCCTACTGCCTGCCCCCGGGTGAAACGTGGACCTCGGCCGAAAAGCGCGACCTTTATCAGGGCGAAACCGGCATCATCGGCCAGCGGACCTCCGGTGCCTGGCAGCAGGGGTACGAATGGTTCGACCACATGCACGCGGCCCAAATCAAGAGCCAACTCGCGCCGGAGATTTGGAACTCCTACTTCAAGTTTTGCGTGGTGCGCAATACCTACGACTATCTGGTCTCGGCCTTCCACTTCTTTACCAGCCGTGAACTGGATCGCTACAAGCCGCGCTTCTGGAACAAACTCGGCCGGACGCTGCGAGGTAAAAACGACACCTTCGACACCTGGACCCGCCACTCCGAACAGCAGCTCTTTCGCCGCTGGCTGCGCAAGGGGCTCTATCCCGCGCAGGACACCCAGTATGCGATCAACGGCAAGTACGTCCTTGATTACTGCATCCGCTATGATTGCCTGCTCGAGGGAGTCGCGGAGGTTTGCCGGCGCATCGATGTGCCCTTCGAGCCCGAACGCCTTGCGCAGTACCATTCCGGCATCCGTCCAAAATCCCAGCCCCTTGCGGCCTATTACGACGAGGCTTCGGTGGATTTTGTCCGTCAGAGATTTGCCTTTGAGATCGAAACCTTTAACTTCAAAAGTCCCTTGGAAGAAGCGACATGAGGCCCAATAACGTTTCCACCCTACACCCTTACCTGCTCGTTAGCACGGGCCTCTTCACCGTAGTCGCCTTCCTTCATCTGCTGCGCCTCGAGCGGCAGTGGGATTTCCAGTTTGGCCCCATCCGCATCCCCCCGGGCGTTTCGCTCACCGCCCTGACGGTTTGCACCGGGCTGGCGGCCTGGAGCGCCTGCCTGCTGCTGGCCAGCAAACGCGGCTAAGGCCCGTTTTCCGGTCTTGCATCCCGGCGGGCGGGCGGCCTTATACTAATGGTTATGACCCGTCATACCATTACCTCCCTGCGCATCGTCGGTTTGATCGAAGGCGTCTCCTTTCTGCTTCTGTTGGGCGTGGCCATGCCCATGAAGTACATGGGCGGCATACCGGAAGCGGTCAAGATTGCCGGCTGGGCCCACGGCATTCTCTTTATGGTGCTGTGCCTGCTGCTGGTGGCGGCCGGCATCCTGGCCGACTGGAAGCTTCGCCGCCAAGGCATGGTCTTTGCCGCCGCGCTGATTCCCTTTGGCCCGTTTCTCATCGACCGCCGCCTGAAGGAGTACGACGACGCCTACCGGCAGAGTCTGCAAGCCTAAGCCGTCCACCTGATGGCCGCCTCTCCGCATCCCGTGTGGCGCACCGCCCGGCGCAAGTTTGAGCTTGGCCCGCGCCCGCTGGTGATGGGCATCCTCAACGTCACGCCGGACTCCTTCCACGACGGCGGCCAGCACGCCACGCCGGAGGCCGCCCTCGCCCAGGCGGAACGTCTCATCGCGGAGGGCGCCGACCTGCTCGACATCGGCGGCGAGTCCACCCGCCCCGGCGCCGCGCCCGTCTCGGCCGGGGAGGAACTCCGCCGCGTGCTGCCCGTCGTCGAGGCGCTGCGCGAGCGCCACCCGGACGTCGCCCTAAGCGTGGACACCGCCAAGGCCGAGGTCGCCGCCGCCACCCTGGAAGCCGGGGCGGAAATCATCAACGACGTCAGCGCCGGCGAGTGGGACCGCCAGCTCTGGGCGGAGGTGGCCATCAACCACGCCGGTTACATCCTCACGCACTGCCAAGGCACCCCCGCCACCATGCAGGAAAATCCGGCCTACGGCGACGTCGTGACCGAGGTGACCGACTACCTGGCCGCCCGGCTCGACGAAGCCGAGGCCGCCGGGATCGACCGCTTCCGCATCCTGCTCGATCCCGGCATCGGGTTCGGCAAGACCTTCGAGCACAACCTGGCTCTGCTCGGCAACCTGGAGCGTCTGGGCGCCGCCGGCCGGCCACTCGCGCTGGGCGTTTCGCACAAGTCCTTCCTGCGCCGCCTGCTGGGCGAGGCCCCGGAGGCCACCCTTTTGGGCTCCCTCGTCACGCAAACGCTGTGCTATACCAAGGGCGTGCGGTTGTGGCGGGTGCACGACGTGGCCCCCGCCGTCCAGGCCGCCAAGCTCATCGAAGCGGTCGCGGCCGCTCCCCTCGCACCATGATTGAGATCGCCCCCTACTGGCGCGGAATCATTGAAATCCTGATCCTAGCGACGGGCTTCTACTACACGTGGATTTTGTTTCGCGGGACGCGCGGCGTGCGGGTGCTCATCGGCATGGCGCTGCTCATCATCGGGCTCAAGGCCATCTCGGCCGTGCTCGGCCTCACCGTCATCGACGAGCTGCTGCAGCCCTTCTTTGCCTTCTTCTTTCTGGCGCTCATCATTATCTTCCAGCCGGAAATCCGCCGCATCCTGGCCGAGGTCGGCAGCCGCCCGCTGCGCCGCGGCGCGCGCGAGCAAATCGCCACCATCGAGGCCGTCATCGACGCGATTGAATACCTGCGGCGGGAGCGCTTCGGCGCCATTATCGCCTTCGAAAAGCAGGGCATCTACGAGCACGGCCACGACACCGGCACCCCGGTTGACGCCGACGTGACCAGCGACCTCATTGCCACCATCTTTTACCCCAAGACGCCACTGCACGACGGCGGCATCATCATCCGCAACAACCGCATCCTGACCGCGGCGGCCATCTTCCCGCTGACCAGCGCGGAGGACCTCCAGCGCACGCTCGGCCTGCGCCACCGCGCCGCCCTCGGCCTGAGCGAGGAGACGGATGCGGTCATCGTCGTCCTTTCGGAAGAGACCGGCATCATCTCGCTCGCCCACGACGGCAAGCTCGTCCGCGGACTCTCCACCGACGAGCTGCGCGACCAGCTCAACCGCCGCCTGAGCGACGCGGCTCCCCCTCCCCCCGACCACCCCAAGGAGAAGACCGATGCAAACGTGGCTGACTGATTGGCAGGCCAAACTCATTTGCCTCATCCTGGCCGTGATGGTCTGGCTGGCGGTCAAAGCACGGCAGGACCCGGACTTCGACGGCAACCCCGGCCCTCCGCCCCCCGCCGGCCCCGACCCGGCGGCGGCTTTGCAGGCCCCTCCCAAACCCCAACCATGAGCACTCAACTCTTCGGCACCGACGGCATCCGCGGCCGCGCCAACCGCCACCCGCTAACGCCCGCCATCGCCACCCGGTTGGGCCTGGCCCTGTGCCGGGAATTCGCGCCGGTGGCGGCGGGCCAGCCGGTGCTCATTGGCCGCGACACCCGGCGCTCCGGCCCGATGCTGGAGCAGGCGCTGGCCGCCGGCGTCCTCGCCGGAGGCGGGCAGGCCTGCCTGCTGGGCGTGCTGCCCACGCCGGCCGTGGCCCTGCTGGTGCGCGAGTGGGGCGCCGGCGCCGGCGTGATGATTAGCGCCTCCCACAATCCCTTTGAGGACAACGGGCTCAAGGTCTTCCAGGCCGACGGTTACAAGTGCGACGACGCCACCGAGGAAAAAATCGAGGGCCACCTGCTGGCCGGCGACGAAGCGGTGGAGGCGCTCCTGGCGGACCCCGCGCGCATCGGCGGCCTGCGCCCGGCCGAGGACGCCGCCGGCACCTTTTGCGAGCTGGCGCGGGAGCGCTTCGCTGATAGCTTGCGCCTGGACGGGCTGACCATCGCGGTCGACGCCGCCAACGGCGCCAGCTACCAGACCACGCCGCAAGTGCTCGAGAGCCTTGGCGCCAAGGTGCTGCTCCATCACGCCGAGCCGGACGGGCTCAACATCAACGCCGGCTGCGGTTCCACCCATCCGGAAACTATCGCTAGCTTGGTCAAGGAGAGCGGGGCGGACCTCGGAATTTCCCACGACGGCGACGCCGACCGCGTCGTCTTCTGCGACGAAACCGGCGACCCCCTCGACGGCGACGAAGTGCTTGCCATCCTGGGCCGGCGCCTCCAGGCCGAGGGCAAGCTGGCCGGCGGTGAGCTTGTCGCCACCGTCATGAGCAACCTGGGCCTGGACGAGGCCATGCGCGCGGCCGGCATCGGCGTGCGCCGCGCCGCGGTCGGCGACCGCCACGTGCTCGAGGAAATGCGCGCGCACGGGCTCAACCTGGGCGGCGAGCAGAGCGGCCACATCATCCTGAGCGACTTCAACACCACCGGCGACGGGCTCAACACCGCGCTGCAGCTCCTGCGCTCCCTGCGCGAGCAGGACCAGCCGCTGAGCCAGTTGCGCCGGGTGATGCACAAGTACCCGCAAAGACTGGTCAACGTGAAGGTCCGCGCGAAGCCCGCCTTGGAGGAAATTCCCGGCCTGCCCGGAGAGCTGCGGGCCGTCGAGGCCGAGCTGGGTGACGCCGGGCGCGTGCTGCTGCGCTACTCCGGCACCGAGCCCAAGCTGCGCCTGCTGCTGGAGGCACGCGCGGGCGAGCGGCTTGACGCCCTGGCCGAGCGCATCCTCTCGCCCATCCGCCAGGCGATCGGGGACGAGGGCTAGGCCGCGCATTTTTTCTGCCTGGAAGCGTGAAATTGCCGTGACTTGACGACGTCCCAAACCGTATGGTGAGGGAAACGATGTTCAGAGGCCAACATCCCATTGCGCGTCCCTCACGCCGCCGGGGAAAAACCGCCCCATGGCGGCTGGGCGTTTTCGGCGCGCTGCTGGCCCTCCTCTTTACCTTGCCGATCCAGGGCGCCACGCCCGACCGCCGGCCGGATCACGCCCTGGACGTGCTGCGTAAGGCCGGCATGTTCCGGACCTTCCTCAAGGGCGCGGGCGACGAGCAGATCCAGGGCTTTCTCAGCACCGGCACTTCACTGACCATCTTCGTGCCGCGCGACGAAGCCTTTGCTGCGCTCGACGAAGAGACCCGTCAAGCCCTGACCCTGCCGGAAAACAAGGAGCTGCTGAAGCGGCTGGTGCGCAGCCACATCGTGGAGAACGAGTTCCACGGTTCCTTCGAAGGCCGGGCCGAGCTCGTCTCCCTGGCGGGCGAGCCCGTCGCCTACCGCAAGCGGGGCGAACGCATCACGCTCAACGGCAACGTCCGCGTGATCAAGGCGGACATTGGTGCCAGCAACGGCATCATCCACGTCATCGACAAGGTGATCCTGCCGCCGGACTTCAAGGTCGCGCTGATCAAGCCGACCCCGGAACCGGAAAACAGCGACAAGCAGTCCTAGGAAGGCCCCGCGAGTTCCGGAAAGGCGGCAGTTGCCGCCTTCCAGTCTGCCAGCGTGTCGACATCCCGGGCCTCAGGCAGCCGGGCGCAGCTCAATCCCGCCGCCTCGATCCGCTCCCGGGTTTGGGCCAGCACGCGCTCCCCGCCCCAGGCGATGTCCTGGAAGACCGCCGGGTGATTCCCCGCCAGGCCGATCAGGTAATAGCCGCCGTCCAGGGCCGGAGCCAGGACGACCTCCTCGTTCCGCAAGGCCTGCTCGGCCTGGCGGAGAAGATCGGTGGTCGCGAAGGGGCAGTCTCCGCCCAGGAAGACGACCCGCCCGCCGCCACGCGCGAAAACCGACGCCATCGCGTGGCTGAGCCGGTCGCCCAAATCGCCTTCGCACTGCGGCTCAAAGGCGTCGGCCTGGTCGCCGATCCAGTAGCGCATCTCGTCCTCGCCGTCGGCCGGGGTAAAGTGGACCTCCACCCGCGCGGCACCCCGCAGCGGGGCCAGCTGGGCGAGTTGCCAGCCGACGAGGCGGCCGTAGATTTCAAAGGCGGCCTCCTCCCCCACCTCCCGGGCCAGCCGGGTCTTGACCTCGCCCAGACGCGGAGCCTTGAGCATGAGCACAAAAACGGTGGAACGCTCCGCCATGGCGGCTACTCCGGCTGCGGCTCCGCGGGCACGGGCAGGGCGTCCTCGCGGCTGGGCAGGCCGCCCTCGAAGTCCAGGCTCCGGCGCACCGTGTCGAGCGTGCCGCCGATGCCCTCGTCCCCGTCCCGGTCAAAGGCGTTCTCGTTGAGCTGCACGCAATGGGTCAGCTCCCAGCCGGCCTTGCCCGCGTAAGGCAGCACAATCGGCAAGCGGCGCAGGGCCTGGAACTCGTTAACCACCTGGTCGGAGGGCGGGCGCTGGTCGCCGGTGAGCAGGATGGCGTCATAGCGGGTGAATTCCTCGTAGCCCGGCCAGAAGTCGAACTGGCTTTGGGTGCCGGAGCCGTGGGCGACGTAGACGGGCTCGTGGTTGTCCAGGTAGAAGGAGGTGGCGCTGGCCAGCCCGGGCCGGTCGGCCATCACAAACTGGGCGCCGGTTTCTTCCTTGCGGCGGCCGATTTCCTCCGCCAGCTGGCGGAAGGAGTGGTCGGCGTAGAGCCCGCTGCGGATCGGCAGGTATTGGTCGGTGAGGGGCAGCAGGCCCAGGACCGTTTGCCCCAGCGCGAGCGCGACGATCGCAAAGCCCGCGCGGCGCCAGCCCGGGCGCTTGCGCGCCAGCGCCACCCAGAGGTTGCCCGCCAGGAAGATGGCCGGGAGCCAGAACGCGGCCATCATTTCCGGCTCGGCCGCGCCAAACCAGCAAGCCACCAATTGCAGCGCCAGACCCGGCACGCACAGCGCCAGCAGCAGCGTGTAGCGCCGGTGCGAGACGATCATCCCGCCGGCCGCCAGGAACGAAGCCACGATGCCCACGACCACGCCAGGGCTCAGCAGCCAGATTTGCTCCAGGATGAAGTCCAGCCCGGCCGGAGCGGAAAACTCGTAGCTCTCGCGGAAAAGGGGCAGGTTGTGGTCACGGCGTAGATCGACCGTCTCCGGCCGGAGGTACCAGGCAGCCAGCGGCAACGCGGAGACCGCCACCGCGGCGGGGATGAGGTAGGCCTTCCAGTTGGTAATGAACTGAAAGCGGCGCCGGTCGATCACCGCCAGGAGGAAAAAGCCTAGCGGCCAGATGAGCGTGAAGTACGAGACGTGCAGGGCGGCCGCCGTGACCAGCGCGGCCAGGATCCACCAGCCCAGTTGGTCGCGTAACAGGGCCTCGCGGTAACTCACAATCACCAGCATCATCAACCCCAGCGCGCAAGTGGCCTCGTTCATCAGCAGCAGGTCCCAGGTGTAAAGCGGCACCACCATGTAGAGCACCACCGACCACATGGCCGCGCGCACGTTGAACCAATGCGCCGCCGCCCAGAAGATGACCAAACCGGTCGCCACGTAGATGAGGGCGCTGATCCAGCGCACGCCGAGCTCGGTGTGGCCGAAGATGGCGGTGCCCAGCTTGATCGTCCACGGCACGAAGATGCCGCTGTCCCAGTAGCCCCAGTCCAGGTGCGGCCCGAAGCTAAGCTGCCAAAGGTAGGCCTCCTGGGGCGTCAGCTCGAAGGTGGAGCCGATCCAAAAGCGCCCCACCAGGGCCAGCCCGAGCAGGACCAGCGCAAAATTGCGGTACGCGGCGGCGGTCATGAAATGAAAGTATGAAAGAGCTACCACGTCTAACGTTTCATAGTAGCGTTTACAAGATGGATTCGCCCATCCCGCCGGACCCGGCACGGTCCGTTCCCCCTCCCCAAAACCCCAAAAATCCCTTTGCGCCCCCCTCAGAAGGCGCCTACTTTTTCTCCCTTATGAACGATCCCCGATCCCTCGCACCGCGCGGGCGCCGTCCCCGCGCCGTCGCCCTGCGTCAGACCGTTTCCGCCCGCTCTTCCCTTTTCATTCTCGCCGCTCTCGTCCTGCTTGCCTTGTTGCTGCTGGGCTGGGGCCGCGCGGTGGCCGCACCCGACCCCAACGGCGTCGTCCCGCAGATCGAGCGCGTCCAGGCCAACATGATCAAGAACATGAAGCTGGCCGACTTCAAGCTCTCCGGCGACGTCCGGATCAAGCCCCGAGGCGGCAAGCTGACCAAACACCCGGTGGTGCTGCGGACCAAGGGCTACGTAATGCAGTTTGAGTTCCAGGACCAGCCGCTGCAAATCAAGCTCGACCTCGACCCCGACAACGAACGCACCCAGGTCTTCACCCGCAGCGGCTCAAGCGGCTCGTGGAAGCAAGTTACCGGCAGCGCCTTGACCAAGCCCATCCTGGATTCCGACATCACCTACGAAGACCTGGCGATGGACTTCATGAAGTGGGAAAAGGTCAAGCCACTGGGTACCGACAGCATCAAGACCTTCGACACCTGGGCCTACCGCGCCGAGCCCGACGGCCCCAGCGCCTACGCCAGCGCGGACTACTGGGTCAGCTCCCAGTACTACGCCTTCATGCAGGTCATTGGCCGCGGCAAGGACGGCAAGCCGATCAAGCGCGTGGAAGTGAGCGATCTGCAAGAGGTCGACGGCATGTGGGTGATCAAGGAAATGATGGCGACCACTTACCGGCCCGGCAGCAATCTGGCCGCCTCGCAGACCTGGCTCTACCTCGACGAAGCCAAAAAGGGCGCCTCCGGCCTGTAGGCGCGAGCCGCCCGGACCGCCCCGCGCTTTTGCTTTTCCCGGCGCGGGGCTTTGGCCTATAAGAAAGTGCGAGCCGGGAAATCGGCTCTAACCCTCTGTGGCCAAAACCCTACCGAAAAACACCAAGTATCGGCGCCGGCTGCTGGCCGCGGGCCTGGCGCTGCTGTGGGCGCTGCTTATCGCACTGGGTCAGTTGGTCGGGGCCTTTTCCGATTTTGACCAGCCGCTGCTGGACTACCGCCAAAGCCTGCCGACGGAAGTCCCCCTGGGCGAGTCCGACCTGGCGCTGGTGGCGATCGACGAGAGCATGGTGAGCCGCGGCTGGCCGCTGCCCCGGCTGGACTTCGCCATTCTGCTGCGCAGCATGCTGCCCTACAACCCGGAGACGGTCGTTTTCGAGAACCTGCTCCACGACCGCGACACCAAGGTGAGCGCCTTCGACACCCGCTTTGCCAGCACCGTGCGCAGCATGAATAAGATCGTCTTTGCCGCCGCCGGGCTAAGCGAGCTGCCCGAAGCGGAGGCCGACGCACCCGCCCCGCCGGCCAACCTGGAGACGATCCCGGACCAGGGCGTCGACCCCAACTCGATGGCGAGGTTCCAGTCCCTGCTCTGGCCGCTGGAAACCTTCGCCGGGGGCAAGCTCGACAACGAGACGCCCATCCGGGTGGGGCTAAACAACCTGCTGCCGCCGGCAAATCTCCAGCCCCGCCGGGTGCCGCTGGTCTTCTGGGTCAACGGGCAGATCACCCCCAGCCTGGCCCTGCAGGCCGCCGCCAGCCGGCTCGACGCCGACCTCTCGCTGAGCGAAGTGGTCATGGGCGACGCCATCTACCTGCGCGACCTCAACGGCGTGCTCGTGCGCACGGTGCCGATTGACGGCGAGGGCCGCCTGCACATGCGCTACCGCCCGGCCTACCCCAGCCCGTGGACGGCCACCTTCGAGAACGTGCCGCTCTACGCGCGCATCGCCGAAACCGGCGGCGAGCCCGAGCAAAACCTGCGCGAGATCAAGGACCGCGTCGTCTTCGTGGGCCGCACCGACGAGCAGCCCTTCGAGGCCATCCCGGGCGTCCTGCCGCCCACCTCCGGCGTGGAGGTGCAGATGCTCGCCACCCGCAACATCCTCAACGCCGACTATATCCACCCGCTGCCCTGGTGGATCGTGCTGCTCGGCTACCCGTTGCTGGCCGTCGCCGCCGGGCTTTTCTTTTTCTACTACGGTCCCGTCCCGGGCTCGATGCTGCTGGCCTTGCTGATCTGGAGCTGGCAAGAATTTGCGCTGCTCGCCTTCCGCGCCTACAGCCTCGACGTGCCCATGGTCAGCTTTCTGGTGCTGATGCTCGGGCTTATTCCGATCTCCTTCGCCGCCAGCCACTGGGGCCTGCGGCCGGTCACGCGCACGCCGCGGCCCCGATTCCGCGCGACGGATTCCGCCCTGGCCCTGGAGCCCGCCAGCGAGGTGACCGCCCCGCCCGCCTACGCCTCCGCGGCCGCCGCCGCCGCCAACAACGAGCAGCTCGGCATGGGCTTTGTCGAGGAACTCCCCGCCGGCCGCCCGGCCGGGGACACACCCGCCCAGGCCACCCCCGCTACCGGCACCGCCCTGAAGGTGGCCGAGGAGGAGGAAGAGGACGTGGAGGAACCCGATCCCGACGACTACGAGAAGGCGCTCACCCGGCTGGCGGAAATCCACGAGCACATCGAGCAGGAGGAACGCGAGGAGGCCGAACGCCAGGAGCGGCGCCGCCGCGAGGAGGAAGTCCGCGCCGCGCGCAAGGCCCTGGACGAGGAACGCCGCAAGCGCGAAGCCGAACGCAAGCAGCGCGAGGCCAAGCGCCAGGCCGGTGACCGCAAGCAAACCCTCGCCCTGAAAAAGAAAGAGCCGCCGAAAGACGCAACCCCCGATCGGAAAGAACCCGGCGCGGAAAAGAAGCCGGAATCCCCGTCGACCGAGGACGGAGCAAAGTCCGCCGCCTCCAAAAAGGCCAGCCAGCCCTCGCCGGAGTCGAAGGCAAAATCCGAACCCACCAAAGACGCCGGTAAGACCGGGGAAAGCGCCGCCACCAGCTCAGACCAAGTCGTCAAGAAATCGGCAGCGGAGAGCAAGTCCCAGAACGGCCCGGAAGACGGCCCCACCCCGAACGGCAAGTCGTCCGGCGAAACCCTGACGAAAAGGGAATCTTCCAAGTCGACCGACACGCCCAAGGCAAAAGAGGACGTCTCCTCCCAGTCGTCCCCTAAGGCCGAGGAGAAAAAGCAGGCCGAGTCGCCGGCCAAGGCAGACGGAGCGCCCGTCGAGTCGCTCCCGATCAAGCCAGCGTCGACGGCCAAGAACGTCCCCTTCGACGGCCCGGCCAAGCCGGTCCAGACCACGGACGATAAGAAGAAGGACTGAGCGCCGCCCGTCCGGGGCGCTCAAAACAAGCTGTCAAAATCCGCGAAATCCGCGGATGGAAAAACCCACCCGGCCTAGGCCGGCACGCTTTGCGAGCCCGCAAACACGGGGGAGCGCGCCCGGCGCTGCGAGTCTTCCAAATGCTCGAGGATAAAGCGCAGCACCTGGTAGGGCCACTGGGTCGCGTCGACCTGCGTGACGATGTCCGGGCCGAAGGTGCGCACGTAGAAATCGAGGACGGGCTTGGTCTGCTCCTCGTAGCTGCTCAGCCGGTTGCGGATGACCTCCTCGTTGGCGTCGTCGAGCCGGTTTTCCTTGAGCGCGCGGCGCTTGAGCCGGTCGACGAGCTTGCCGCGGTCCGGGCAGCTCAGGTGGAAGACGTGGTGCACGTCCAGGTGCTGCTGGAGAAGCTCGGCCTGGCGCACGCTGCGGGGGATGCCGTCGAGCGCGAGCAGGTCAATCTCCGGCTTGTAGCGGCGCAGTTGCACCATGTTGGCAATCTGGCTGGACCACAGCTCGATGGTGATGTCGTCCGGCACCAGCTCGCCGCGGGCGCTGTACTCGGCAAACTTCTGGCCCAGCGCGCTGCCGTAATCCAACGCGCGGAAGACGTCGCCGCAGGCGCAGTGGTGAAAGCCGGGAATGGTTCCCAAAATCGTGCCCTGGGTGCCCTTGCCGGACCCCGGCGCGCCAAACAGCAAAACCGCGCGGTACTTCACAACTCTCATTTCTAGGCCAACCATCGCCGCCTTGGCAACCTCGAAGCGCGCGCCGACCGCTCACCGGGAATCGCACCCGCCCGCCCTTGACTTCGCCCCGCGCGGGCACAGGTTCATGGGATGCGATTCCGCACCAAGAAGTTACCCAACGGCGCCGGCCTGGCCGTGGCCGAAATGCCCCACGTGGAAAGCGTCACCCTGGGCCTATGGCTGCGGGTGGGCGGGCGACACGAGGGTCCCGGCGTCGGCGGCGTCAGCCACTTCATCGAGCACATGCTCTTCAAGGGCACGCGCCAGCGCAGCGCCCGCGAGATCAGCGAGGCGGTCGAGGGCGTGGGCGGCTACCTGAACGCCTTCACCGCCGAGGAAATGACCTGCTACTTTGCCAAAGCCAGCGCCAAGCACCTGCCACGCGTGGCCGACGTCCTGGCCGACATGCTGGCCAACGCCACCTTCCCCGGCGCCGAAATCACCCGCGAGCGCGGCGTCATCATCGAAGAAATCCGCATGTACGAGGACCAGCCGCAGCAGGTGGCAATGGACCAGCTCAACGCCCTGCTCTGGCCGGGTCACGCCCTGGGCCGCCCGCTGGCCGGCACCGTCGAGGGCATCGCCAAGCTGAAGCGCGCCGACATGCTCGCGCACAAGCGGCGCTTTTACCACGCGGGCAACCTCTGGGTCACCCTGGCGGGTAAGACCTCGCTGGAGGAGTCCGAGGCGCTCCTTTGGCCGGTGCTCAAGAAGCTGCCCAAAGGCCGCGCCGCCCGCGTGGCCGCCCCGCTCCCACTAGCCGGGCGACCCCGCATCAGCCTCACCTCCAAGCCGATCGAGCAGACGCACCTGATGATCGGGCTGCGCGGGGTCAGCCGCCACGACGAGCGCCGCTACGCGCTGCGCCTGCTCAACGTCATCCTGGGCGAAAACATGTCCTCGCGCCTTTTCCAGGTCATCCGCGAGGAGCACGGGCTGGCCTACTCCATCCACTCGATGGTCAACTACTTGAGCGACTGCGGCGCACTGCTCATCTCCGCCGGAGTGGAAAACGGCAAGGCCGCCGAGGCGCTGGCGCTTACGCTCAAGACGCTGAAGCAGCTGGCCCAAAAAGGGCCCGGCAAAGTCGAACTGCAACGCGCCAAGGAGTACACCATCGGGCAAATCGACCTCTCCCTGGAAAGCACCACCAACCAGATGATCTGGATGGGCGAAAACCTGATGGGCCACCGCAAAATCTTCAACCCCGCCGACGTCACGGGCCGCGTGGCCGCCGTCACCGCCGCGGAAATCCGCGCCCTGGCCGGCCAGCTCACGCGCAACCGCAACCTCGCCGTCGCCGTCGTCGGCCCCGACCCGGACGAAAAGGCCTTCCGCCAAGCGGCGCGGTTCTAGGTGGCGGACACCGTCCGACCGGCCATTTTTCAATCCGCAGATTGCGCCGATTTTCTGGGATGGTTATCGACCTGTCGCCACATCGAACGGTACACACTACCTCAGATACCGTTCTCTGACGGAATGTACGGAATTAACGAAAGTTTCTCTTCCCGCGGCTCGGTAGCCGCCGGACCTAGCAGTCGGCAGTGACCCCAGCGGCGGAAATTCACTTCCAAAGAGTTTTTCATCCGCAGATTGCGCCGATTTTCACCGATTTTTTTAAGAGACAGGATGAACAAGCGGCGGAAGCCGTTCGCTGGCTTTGCCTGTGGCTTGCATGGGTAGGGCGGTCAGTCCCTTGACCGCCTCGCATCGCCGGACCGCAACCGCGGCAGAGCGGGAGCTCCGCCCTCCGTGTTAAATCCAACCTGCAGGCGGAAGAGACTCCGCCGCCGGGACGTCGGCGGCTACCGGAACAACCACATGCCGCACATCTTTCTGCCTCTGTGCACTCGTGCCTTGATACCCTCATGCCCCTTTGCCTTCGTTCCTCCGTGCCCTCATGCCTATGTGCCTCTGTGCCTCTGTACTTCTGTGCCTTCGTGCCCCGGTGCCTCGGTTAAAATTCTTTGGAAGAATCAGTGTAAATCCGCGCAATCTGCGGATTCCCAAATGCGGATCACCAGTTATGCTTTCGAGGATGCGCACGCCGTTTGTCTCCCTCAATAGCTGGCTGGATGGCGGAACCATCCTGCAGGGGGCGGACCCGGC
Source organism: Verrucomicrobiota bacterium (assembly GCA_038745425.1). Taxonomy (GTDB): domain Bacteria; phylum Verrucomicrobiota; class Verrucomicrobiia; order Methylacidiphilales; family UBA1321; genus CAWUJC01. The sequence goes on from JBCDLL010000031.1 coordinate 36,159, forward strand.
GGAGATCGTCACGGGCGGGCCGAGCGACTGGCCGCTCCTGGCCGCCGCGCTCGAGCGCCACCGCGACACCGCCGACCGCCCGGACCGTCTGCATCCAGCGGGGGCGGCCGTCGGCTACTTTACCTACGAGGGCGGATTCTGGTTCGCGTTTTATCCCCGGCTGGTGGCGGCGGAAAAGAACTTCAACAACCCGCGCTGGCGGGCCGCTCGGCGGGCCTGGCGGGAGGATCACCCGAAGCCGGATCGGCCCGTTTCCTCCGGCCAGTGGAGGCGCCCCGCCTCGCTGAGTTGGCGCAGCAACCTGACCCGCGCCCAGTACACCGCCGCGGTGCGACGCGCACAGGACTACATCCGCGCCGGCGACATCTACCAAGTGAACCTGGCCCAGCGCTTCGGCACCGGCCCCCGGCCCACCCCAGTCGACCCCTATGCCCTCTTCCAGGAACTGTGCTGGCGCAGCCCGGCTCCGGGCGCCGCCTTCATCGACACGGGCGGGAGTCAGATTCTCTCCTCCTCGCCCGAGCTTTTTCTGCAGATCCAGGGCCGCGCCATCCGCACCCGGCCGATCAAGGGCACGCGGCCGCGCGACCGCGACCCGCTGCGCGATCAGCAGCTGGCCTACGAGTTGATGACCGATCCAAAGGAGCTGGCGGAGCTGATCATGATCACCGACCTGGAGAGAAACGACCTGGGCCGCATCTGCGAGTTCGGTTCCGTCACCGTGCCGGAGCTGCTCCAGCGCGAGACCTTTGCGCAGGTCCACCATTTGGTCAGCACGGTGGAGGGCACCCTACGCCCGGGCGTCGGCCCGGTGGAGGCGCTGGCGGCCTGCTTCCCCGGCGGGTCGATCACCGGCGCGCCCAAGAAGCGGGCAATGGAGATCATCGCCGAGCTCGAGCCCGGCCCGCGCGGGGTCTTTACCGGCGCCATCGGGTACTTTGGCTTCAATGGCGACGCCGCTTTTTCCATCGCCATTCGCACGCTGGTGGCGGAGGCCGACGGCGAGCTCCACGCCCACGCCGGCAGCGGCATTACCGCCGGCTCCGACCCCGACGGCGAGTACGAGGAGACGCTGCACAAGGCCAGCGGAATGAAGCTGGCGCTGGAACGCTTCTTGCACCATAGTGAGGGCGAAGTCGCACCGCCCACTCCCCATGGCCTCCCCGAACCCCAACCCTGAGTTGCGCTTCGACCCGTGGCGCGGCGTTTTTGAGACGATCCGCGTGGACGAGGGCATGGCCCAGTTTGTGGACGAGCACTGGCTGAGCCTGGGCATCGCCGCGCAGGCTCTCGGGCTCAAGATCACCCACGACTTCCGCGAGGACGTGGCCGCCCTGCCCCGCGTCTCCGGCCGCTGGCGCTGGATCGTGGACCGCGACGGCTGCCGCACCACCTTCAACGAGGAGGTGCTGCCGGACTGGTCGCAACCGCCGCGGGGCTGGTCGCTTTCCGTCGCCGAGCAGACCGTTGGCAGCGCCAACTGGGACGCCCGCTACAAGACGCTGAGCTACCTCACCCACCAGCAGGCGCGCGAGGCCGCCGACACCGACGAGGCCCTGCTGCTCAACCAGCGCGAGCACGTCGCCACCGGATCGATGACCAACCTCTGCTGGCGGCGCGGGCGCGAGCTCTTTACCCCCGACCCCAAAGCGGGCGCGCGCGACGGCGTCATCCTGCGCTGGGCCCTGCGCGAGGCCCCCGACCTCGGCCTGATCACCGTCGCCGGGCACTTTGACGTCGACGAACTCAAGCGCGCCGACGAAATCTTCGTCACCAACAGCCTCATCGGCATCCAGCCAATCACCTCGTTCGAGGAGCGCAACGTCCCGGCCGGCGAGGTCGCCCTGCAACTGCGCCGCCGCCTGGCCGAAGAGGTCATGACCCCGGCGGGGTGAGCGAAGGATGAGCCTCCTCACGCGCTATTGGTTTAGGTTCGATCCCGCGCGGGGCGTCGACCGCATTTATTCCAACCTGGGCTGCGGCGTAACCGCCTTCCATATGGAGGATGCTAAAAATCTGATGGCCGACAAAATCTTCGCACCGGACGACCTTCCGCCAATCGCAGAAATGATTGAAAACGTGGACGTTTCCTCGCTCGATGCGGGGCATGTTCTGCCCAACATGATGCCACCCAGTGTGCGCGGCATTTGGTTCCCAATCGGGTATCCATAATCCACCGCTAGGCTCAGCGGCGGCTACCGGCACAACGCCAAGCCGCACCGGTTCGCGCCAAGCCAACGGAGGGCGGAGCTCCTGCTCCGCCGCGATTCCCGTCCGGCTGGCAAAGGCGGGCAAGGGACTGCCCGCCCTACCACGCTTCGCGACAAGCGAAACCAAACGCCCTGCACTCCGCCGCCGGGACGTCGGCGGCTACCGGAAGCGAAAACGCCGCTACCGCGTGAAGGAGCCGCGCTTCTTTAGCGTGGGATTCTTCATCTTGTCGGTCTCGGGGGTCTTATCGAGAATTTTGCGCTGCTGGCGGAGTTCCTCCTCGGTCGCCTCCTTCTGGCGGAGCTGCTCCTCCAGGGTGCGCTTCTGTTCGCCGGTAAGCTGGACCTTTTGGGCGGTGTTGCCCTGCTGGACGGTGACCTCGGCGCCTTGGTTGCGCTCGTCACCGGGCTGGACGGCCACGGCTTTGGCCACCTTCACGCCTCCCTCGGCGGCGGCGGCTCCGGTCTCGCCGGCTTCCGCGACGGGCTGAGCGGTGGGGATATCGCCCTCTGGTTGGGGCAGGCCGCCCTCTTTCTTGACCTGGGCCTCCCGCATTTTGTCGATCAACTGCTGCTGCTCGACCTCGTCCTGTTTGGCGCCGGCGTCGCCGTGGTCTTTGTAGGTGACCTCGAGCTTCTTGGAGGTGTCGTGGGTGGTCACGTTGCCGTCCTTGTCCACGGTGCGCTTGACGGTGGAGAAGGTGCCCGCGGGCGTCGCCTGGACGTCGTTGGCGGCCTTTTCCAAGTCCTCATCGGTGGCCTTCTCGGCCTTGGCGGCCTGTTCTTTTTCGGAGGCCTGGGCGTGGAGCGGCGTGGTCGGCAGGGCGATCACGGCGACAGCGAAAAGGGCGGGGAGCAGAGTCTTCATGGTTGGGCAGAGAATGGAAGTGTATACGCCATCCGGCGCGCCAAAGCAACGCCGGAGTGCCTGTTTGGCCGGTGGGCCCGGGGCGTAAACAGACTTAGAAGCCCGGGGCGTAGCGGTAGGTGATGGGCGGATCGGTGGAAGCGGTCGAAACCGCCGGGGCGGGATCGGCCGGGAACGTGGTGGGCACGGCTTCCTGCGCGTTGGTCAGGATGATGGTGTTGCCGCCGGGGTTGGCCGGAGCCGCCGCCAGGGAGGCCGCTGGGGTCTGGCTGGTGCTCGCGGCGGGCGCGGCGTTCTGGTAAATGATGGTCTTTTCGCTGTTGATAATGATGGAGCCCGGGCTGTTGCTGACGTTTTCGGTTGTTGTGCTGGCCGGCGGGGAGGCCGGCTGCTGCAGGGCCGTGGGCAGGTAGCTAACCGGCTCGTAAGCGCCGTAGTCGATGGAGAAGACTCTGGGCCCGAAAAAAGCGTACGGGTAGCCGTAGCCGTAGAAGCGCCGCGGGAAGTACCGGCCCCGGCCGTAAAAGCCGCGCCCGTAGTATCCGTACCCGCCGCCGTAATAACCGCCCCGGCCGTAGTAACCGCCGCCCAGGCGTACGCCCACCTTCACGTTGCCGCCGTTGTAGAAGCCGCGAAAGCCGCCAAAGGAGCTGTAGCCACCCTTGAAGTTGCCGCTATTGAATTTGGCGCGGATCTGGGCATCGGCGGTGGTCGGCAACGCCGCGCCACCGAAACCGGCCATCAGCAAGGCGCATCCCAGGGTGAAGTAACGGCGCATGCCCATACCATACTTGGACGCGCGAAGCCGGGCAAATGCCAATATTTTGGAAGAAGACCAGCCAGCGAGTGATGATATCCGTGGATTTCGCCGGTTTTCGCCGATTGGCCACTGGCAATCAGACGGGCTGCGGCTCCTTGCAGATGAGAGATGGAGCGTTTTTGGGGCGAGCCTTGGTCAAAGCGCACCGGCTTAAAGCGGTAGGGCGGGCAGTCCCTTGCCCGTCCTGCCATGTTTTGTACAAAACAGCTCGGTCCCCAATAGGAAGCCGAACCAGCGGAGGGGGGGGCAACCGGAGCGGCGCCCCCCCCCGTAGGAGGTAGGCGGCGGGGCAGGGGGGGCGCCCCCCCGGGGCCAACCACCACACCGGGTTGGTTGCAGGGAATTGGGG
>JBCDLL010000032.1:0-40186 GCA_038745425.1 Verrucomicrobiota bacterium
ACCGCATCGGCGAGCCGACCGACATCGGCCGCGCGGTGGTCTGGATGGCCAGCGACGAAAGCGATTACATGATCGGCCACAGCCTCTTCATCGATGGCGGCATGAACCTCTACCCCAGCTTCGAGCACGGGGGGTAGGGGCGCATCCCCGGCGCGGGGCTTTTTTCCTGATCTAACCTCGCCGCCGGCGCCAGGCCAGCAGCCCGAGGCCGCCGAGCACGAGCGCGCCGGTGGCGGGCTCGGGTACCACGGTAATGGAGCCGGAACCGCCGTCGACGAAGAGCGAGTCGTAGTTGGCGTTGAGGAAGGCGAAGTCGTAGGTACCAACGGCCAGGGTATCGCCGTCCAGCGAAAGGCCGCCGAAGGTGACGTCTTGATCGAGGTTGATCTGGTTGTCGCCGGCGGCGATAAGGCTGCTGCCCTCCATGACGAGATCGTTGCCGAAGCGCAACTGCACGGCGTCGTTGTTTCCCGGATCGTCCATCCAAGTGAGGTCGCCGCTGAAGCCGGTGGCGTCGAGGACGCTCAGTTCGACGAAACGCTGCGCGCCGTTGCCGGCCGTGCTGACGAATTCAAAGCCGCCCGAACCGACCAGGGTGTCGATGTCGACAAAGATGCCGGTGTCCGTCCCCGTGTTGGCGTTGAAGAGGGTGAGCTCGTTATTGGTGAAGGTGTTCACCGCCAGCGTCATCGTAATGGAGGCGTTGTTGTCGTTGGACAGGATGGTGGTCCCGTCGGAAGTGAGGTTGGCGACAGTTGCCGTTCCGCCATCCCCAACTCGCAAGAGAAGGCTCCCGCCGTCCAGGTTTAGGGAATCGCCCGCAAAGGTGGTGCTGGACGCCGAGTTGCCACCCGAGGCCCGGACGTTGAAGCCGGCGTTGAAGAAGTCGTTGCCGGTCATTTGGGTCGGGTTGGTCCCGCCGCTGCCGGGCTGGCTGAAGTAATTGCCGGTGTCGTTCCAGTTGTTTCCGGTGGAGTTGTTGCCGGCATCGGTCTGGCGGAAGAAGTCGTCGGCGGAGGCGGGCAGCAGGCCCGCGAGCACGATGGCGAAGGTGAGGTAAGTCTTTTTCATAGTAGTAAGCGGTGGTGTTTTCTGAACGCTGTTTAAATGTAAAAAATCGGGATCGGCTTGACGACCGAGGCTGCATGCAACACGTTTACGAAACGAGTTGCTCCTGCCATGAAACCACCCACCTTTCGCCAGATTGCCAAGGCCTGCGGCGTGAGCGTCTCCACCGTTTCGCGCGCCTTCAACTGCCATCCCAACATCCCGGCGAAGACCCGCGAGCGGATCGAGGCCAAGGCCCGCGCGATGGGCTGGAAGCCCAACCCGATGGCGTCGGCGTACATGGCGCACCTGCGTTCCACCCAGGAGCCGCACCATCAGGCCAACCTCGCGTTCCTGGTCGCTTTCCGCGAGGGCCTGCGGTTTGCCGACCTGCCCGGCTACCACCGGGAAGTATTCCAGGGCGCCAAGACTCGGGCGGAGGCGCTGGGATATGCGCTCGACACCATCTTTCTCTCCAGCGTGGATTTTGACTTGTCGCGGCTGGCCGCTGTCCTCAAGAACCGCGGCATCCTGGGGCTGATCGTGCACGGCGGCGAAGCCGGGGCGTCCGCCTTCGACGGGTTCGACTGGGACAGCTTTGCGGTGGCGACCTGGGGCTTTAGCCTCACGCAGCCGCTGCTCCACCGGGCCGCCCACCACATGGAGGCCGGCATGCAGGAGGCCATGAGCAGGCTGCGTACCGCCGGCTACCAGCGCATCGCCTTGGCCATTTCCAAGAACCTCGACTACTTGCAAAACCACGCCGCCCTGGCCTACTACCTGCGCGACCAGCACGAGCAGGGCGCGCCGATGCTGACCAAATTGTACGACGAGCATCCCGGGGCCAGCCGGGAACTGAAGGCTTGGCTGCGCGAAACCAAGCCGGACGTGGTGATTGGTGACCACGTCACCTGGACGGCTTGGCAGGAGCTCCCGGCCAAAGCCAAGAGGCCGGCCTTTGCCTCCATCAACTGGCACCAGAATTTTCCGGAAATTGGCGGGATCAGCCACCAGCCGCAGCGCATCGGCTCCAACGTGCTCGACCTGCTCGTGGGCCAGCTCTTGCGCAACGAGCGTGGCGTCCCGGAGTCGCCCAAGCTGCTGCTAAGCGAGGGCCGCTGGCAGGACGGCGCGAGCGTGCCCGAGCGAAACTGACTACAGCCCCTGGGCCGCGGCGAGCAGCTTGTCGTGGATGCCGCCGAAGCCGCCGTTGGAAAAGACGCAGACGACGTCCTCGCTTTTGAGCAGGGGGATGAGCCGCGCGACGATGGCGTCGGCGTCGGGCTCATAGTGGGCTTCGACGCCCTTGGCCTGGAGGTCGGTCATGACCTTCTCCGGATGCAAGCGCTCGTGCTCGGGGATTTGCTCCAGCCGCGCCACTTCGGCGACAAAGACGCCGTCCGCGAGCGCGAGGGCCTCGGGCAGGCTGTTCTGGAAAACGGCGCGGCGGGTGGTGTTGCTGCGGGGCTCGAAGAGCGCCCAGAGCCGGCGGCCGGGGTAGCGGCGGCGCAGGCCCTCCAGGCACTGCTTGATTGCGGTCGGGTGGTGGCCGAAGTCGTCGATGACGGTGATGCCGTTGACCTCGCCGCGCACTTCCTGCCGCCGCTTGATGCCGCTGAATTGCTCCAGCGCTTCGGCAATCGAGTCCATCGGAATCTGGTAGAAGTGCCCGGCGGCGATCGCCATGGCGGCGTTGCGCAGGTTGAAGTCCCCGCTCATCGGCAGGGCGAACTCCCGGTCGAAGACGGTGAAGCGCTGGCGGTCGCCGTCCTGGCGCACGTTTTCGATCCGCACCCCGGCGTTCTCGGAGAGGCCCACTTCCAGGATGGGGCACTGGGCCTCGTCGAGCACGCTGACGGCGTTGGGGTCGTCGGCGTTGACCAGGATCATCCCGTTTTGCGGCACGATGCGCACGAGCTGGCGGAAGCTGTTTTTGATCGCGTCGAGGTCGGCATAGATGTCGGCGTGGTCGAACTCGATGTTGTTGATGACGACCAGCTCGGGCAGGTAGTGGACAAACTTGCTGCGCTTGTCGAAGAAGGCGGTGTCGTACTCGTCGCCTTCCAGAATCCAGTGCGGGCCGTTCTGTTTGCGGCAGCCCTTGCCCAGGTTTTGCGGAATCCCGCCGATGAAGTAACTGGGCTCGAGCCCGGCGTGCTGGAAGACCCAGGCCAGCATGCTGGTGGTGGTGGTCTTGCCGTGGGTGCCGCTAACGACCAGGTTGTGCGTGCCGCGCAGAAAGTGGTGCTTGAGCACTTCCGGCAGGCTCAGGCAGTAGCGCTTGGCGTTGAGCGCGGCCTCCAGCTCCGGGTTGCCGCGGCGGATGGCGTTGCCCACGACGAGCGTGCAGTCCCCCGCGGGCAGGTTCTCCGGCCGGAAGCCGTTTTGGATCGCGATGCCCTGGCTCTCCAGGAAGGTGGACATGGGAGGGTAGACATTCTCATCCGAGCCGCTCACCTCGTGGCCCTGGTCCTTGAGCATGGCCGCGACCGAGCCCATGGCGGTGCCGCAGATGCCGAGGAAATGGAAATGCTGGGGACGGTCGGTCACGGGGCAGGTTGGAGCCGGGTGGCCGGCTTCGGGTTCGCGATTAGGCCGGGATAGTAAACCGCCAGCGCGCGGGGTCAATCCCTCGTCGGCGGCATCGCTCCGGACGGGCGCATGGGCAGGGCCAGCAACCGATCGCGCGCGGAGGCAGTCCCGGGGTGCGCTTTAGGCGACGTCTTGCAGGTGCTGGGACGTCACGCTCGGGAACTGGAAGGACTGTTCCCAATGGGTGAGGACTTTGGCCAGCCCGCTGGAGAGGAGGTTGAAGCGCCAGCGGATGGACTGCACCAGATACGGATTGAAGCTGTAGAAGCCGACAAACTTCTTGTTCTCGTACTTGAGCGCGCGGTTCACCTGCCGGCAAAGCAGCATGGCGTGGCACTCCGGGTTGTCGTAAAGCACCAGCCAGTATTTGCGCACCTTGGGGTCGTCCACATAGACGAAGTCGATGTCCCGGCAGCCCTCGGGCGGTTCGCCGGAGCCCCACACCCGCACGCTGTCGAGCTTTTCGGCCAACTCGAGGTACCGTTCCTTCTGCGGCGCGAAGTTCTTGAAGTCCTGGAACGTGGAGATGAGCTCGCCGCCGCCGTGCTCGAGGGCCAAGTCCTCAATCGCGTGGCTAATGGCTAGCATCACCGGGCTGTCGAGGATGTGGTGGACGTCGGAGTCCGGCACGAAGACGGCCTCGCCCAGGGAACAATCCTCTTTGGCATCGCGCTGACGGTGGACCCGGACTGCGCCCTTGTGTTCAGAGCACATGCCCTGATAATTCTTCAGATGCTTCTTAAATTTTCGTCCCGCCGCTTTCTCACACTCGGTGACGGCCTCCAGGTGGGGTGAATCGCTGTTCATCGAATCCCCTTAAGTAACTTTAATTTACCGCCGCAGCAACCCACTTTTTTAGCCCCGCTTCTTTCCCCTCCGCATGCCTGCCAACACCTTCTACAACGACTTCGACCGTGCCACTCTGGAGACCGGTCAAAAGCCCCGGCGCCGGGGTCCGGACCGCAGCGAGTTCCAGCTCGACCGCGATCGGATCATCTTCAGCACCGCGTTTCGCCGCCTCCAGAACAAGACGCAGGTCTTCCAGGCCGGGGAGTACGATTTCTACCGCACCCGGCTTACCCACAGCCTGGAGGTGGGCACCATCGCCAAGAGTATCTGCCAGCACCTGCGGGCGACCAGCCGCGTGCTACGGGAGGACTTCCACCTGGACCTCGATCTGGTCGAGGCCGTCTCCCTGGCTCACGACATGGGGCACCCCCCCTTTGGCCACGCGGGCGAGCGGGTGCTCCACCGGCTGATGGAAAAGTACGGCGGCTTTGAGGGCAACGCCCAAAGCCTGCGCATCCTCACCCGCATCATCTACGACCAGAAGGACGGCCGCTTTGGCATGGCGCCGACCCGCGCGCTGCTCGACGGCATCCTCAAATACAAGCGGCTCTTTCGCGACCGCAACGGCGGGCACAATCACTTCATCTACGACGACCAGGCCGAGTACCTGGAGTTCTGCTTCGGCACGGCCGACCTGGCCACGGCGCTGCCGGCCGACCTTTCCCCGAACGGCTTCAAGAGCCTGGAGTGCCAGATCATGGACGCGGCCGACGACATCGCCTACTCTAGCTTCGACATCGTGGACTCAATCAAGGCGCGCTTCCTGACCGCCCGGGAGGTGACCGAGTGCCTGGAGCTGGGCTACATCGGGCGCCGGACCGGCTCCGAGGAGAAGGACGCCCGGCTGCTCTGGTTGACGGATGACGACCGCGCCCAGCTCGAAAAGCTGCGCGGCCACATCATCGATGGCTTTTACGACGCCTCGCTGAACAAGAACATCGGCCGGCTTATCCAGAGCTGCTCCCTCGCCGAGCGCGAAAACTTCATGGCCGCCCGCTCCAACCGCTACCGCTACGAGCTGGTGGTGCCGCCTGAGCTCAAGCGCGAGATGAAGGTGATGAAGGAGCTGGCCCGGCGCTACGTCTTCCAGAATTCGCTCATGCACCAGATGGAATTCAAGGGCAACAAAATCCTGGAGAGCATCAGCGAGGCCTTCGAGGCCAACTACCTTGAGAAAATGCCCGCGCCGGGCGGAGCCGCGCTCGTCCTGGTGAGCGACCACTCCCACGCCGCCCTCCTGGCGGAGCCGGAGCCCGCCCGCCGCGCCCGCATGATCTGTGATTACCTCGCCGGGATGACCGACGCCTACGCCGTGCGCCAATACAAGCGCCTTTACGCCCCGGACTACGGTTCCATTAGCGAGATTCTCTGACGGCCCCGAGCGGCGCTGGCCATATTTGAACAGGGCCTCATGGCTGAAAACCGCCACGCTTGGGGACGGGAAAGGGGTTTGGGCGCGAAATGTAACGATGGCATGGCAACTGCTTCCTAGGGCCGTCATGCTCAATTTCTCTTGGCCTTGGTGCCCCCAAGCACCGACACCAGAACGCTTGCAATCCCCTCATTCCGAGGGGATTGGCGCGTTCCTTGCCGGGCTTTGCCTGGCCAAGATGCCCCTTTCAACAGCCCCCATCCACACCGCCCGACCCCAAGACGGGCGCGGGGAGAGGACAAACCTGCTGACGGGGAAGGAGGTGACGGCGGCGAATTAACCACACTCTTTTGCGAACTCCCTGCGGCGGGGGCCCTTACCCGGGCCAAACAATCCCTAACCCAACATGCAAGCAAGCCGCCGGCAGGACACGACTTCATCTTAGGAGGAACCAAACTTTAACAAGGAGATTTTTGTGATCTACAAAATCAAAAACTTGATGGCACCGGCCCTGGCGGTCGTCGCCACTCTGCTCATGGCCAACGGTGCCATGGCGGACGACATTGCATTCGTGGTAGAACCCGATGGGCAGATTTCCCAGGCGCTCTTCACCACCAATAACCTCTGGATCTGCATCGCAGCCGCCTTGGTGTTTATCATGCACCTCGGCTTCGCCTGCCTGGAGTCCGGCCTTACCCAAGCCAAGAACACGGTGAACATCCTGTTCAAGAACTCGATCATCCCCGGTCTGGGCATCATCACCTACGCGATGCTCGGCTTTAACCTCATGTATCCGGGTGAATGGATGATTGAGGGTGTAATTGGCAGCATGGGCGCCGGAGCCTGGGGCATCGGCAACTTTGGCGATGAGGCGGAAGCCGCTGCCGCGGTAACCGCAGCCTACTACCCTGGCTACACCTATTGGGGCGACTTCATCTTCCAGGCCATGTTTGCGGCGACCGCCGCGACCATCGTCTCGGGTTGCGTCGCCGAGCGCGTGAAGCTGCACAGCTTCCTGATCTTCAGCTTCATCTTCCTGCTGATCAGCTACCCGATCACCGGCTCCTGGGAATGGGGCGGCGGCTGGCTGGACTCCGAGTGGGCCTTTGTCGACTTCGCCGGCTCTTCGCTGGTGCACGCCGCGGGCGGCTTCGCCGGCCTCGCTTGCGCCATCGTGCTTGGCCCTCGCATGGGCAAGTTCAAGGACGGCAAGGTGCAGCCGATTCTCGGGCACAGCATGCCGCTGGCCACCATCGGCGTCTTCCTGCTCTGGTTCGGCTGGTTCGGCTTCAACGGCGGCTCGGTGCTGGCGGCGGATCCCGGTCCGGTCTCCTTCGTCTTCACCACCACGGCTCTGGCCGCGAGCTCCGGCGCCGTCGGTGCCATGCTCACGAGCTGGATCGCGCTCAAAAAGCCCGATCTCTCCATGGTCCTCAACGGCATTCTGGCCGGCCTGGTCGGCATCACCGCCGGCGCGGACGTGATCAGCCCGTTCTGGGCCGTCATCGTGGGCCTGCTGGCCGGCTTCATCGTGGTCTTCGCCGTCATCTTCTTTGACGTGATTAAGATCGACGATCCGGTTGGTGCGGTTTCCGTTCACGGTGTCTGCGGCATTTGGGGCACGCTGTGCGTCGCCCTCTTTGGCGACCCCGCTAGCGGTGCCACCTTCGCCGGCCAGCTGATCGGCACGCTCTCCATCAGCCTGTTCAGCTTCATCTTCGCCCTGGTGCTCTTCCTGATCATCAAGGCCATCTTCGGTGTTCGCGTGAGCGAAGAAGAGGAGATTGGCGGGCTCGACATCGGCGAGCACGGCCAGGAGGCCTATCCCGATTTCCAGGGCACCGTCAAAGGCTAACTGGAATCGAAACAACTTGGTGCCGGGGCTCGGGCTGCAGAGCCTCCCCGGCACCGACCCGCGCGGGCGGAACCTCGCGTCGGCCCCCAACCGAACGGGGAGCGGACGGGGATCACCGCCACGGGGTTCCGCCCGCGCACTCTCTTCTTAGAGTCCTAGAAACGGCCGCCTTCGGGCGGCCGTTTTCTTTTTGCTAATGGTTGTGAAAGCGGCACGGAAGAGTTAAGCTACCCGGTGGGGGATGTCCCCGGATTAGAGTGGGGTGACATCCCCACTCATCCGCAACGTCCAAACTCAAAATTCCCCCATGTCTTCTTCCCGATTCAATAGTCCCCGCGAAATGGCCAAGCGAGCCCTTTTCGTCTTCACGTTTGTGCTGGGCGCCCTTGGCTTGTTTGGCACCGCTACCGGCATCCTGCATTATTTCTCCGGCAACGGATTTCTCCATCTGCTGGCTGGAACCGGCACGCTGCTGGCGTCAAAAATCCTGATGGTTTTCGGCAAACGGCATTGGGACTTCTCGCGCCTTGACCGGCAGTTTGCCCGCGACATCTCGGGTGCGCACCTGGGCGATTCGCCGCTGACGGATAAATTGGCTGCCCTCGAAGAAGCCGAGGAAGCGCTCCTCAACTACCAGGCACGCTACCGCGAGCCGGGCTACGACATCATGCGCGTGCAGGCCCTGCGCAGCCGCATCCGTGCCTTGCTGAAAGAAGACGAGCGGTTGCGCGAGCACCTGCGGCCGGACATCGCCCTCTAAAGCGGGGCGACGCCGGCTCGCGGCCGGTGCTAGGCAGCCTTCTTCCGCAGCGGCTGATGGCAGCAGGAGAACTCCGAAGGCTCGCAGCTTTCGCAGCCGGGCTCACATTCGCAGTTGGTTTTGACTTCGATTTCGAAGCCGCATTCCGGGCAGGCGTAGACTTCGCCGGTTTTCATTTCGTGGCAGTTTGGCATGGGGTTCCTTTGGTTTGGGTTGATTTCGGGTTTGAATTCTTGAATACTATATACCCCATAGGGGTATAAATCAAGAGATCAACGGTCTTTTTTCCGGCGTCGGCACTTGACGCCCTTTTTATGATTCCAAGATGGACCCAGACCGGCAGAAACAACTTGCCCGCGTGCGCCGCATTCTCGGCCAGTTGCGGGGCATCGAACGCATGATCGAAGAAGGCGCAGAGTGCACCGAAACCCTCAACCAGGTGATCGCCGCGCGCGGCGCGCTCAAGAGCTTGGCCGAAGTGATCATCGCCGGTCACGTGGAAAGCTGCGTCGGCGGCGCCGCCGACCGGGAGGACTCCGAGCGGCACCTCAAGGAACTCCTCATCGTTTTGAAACGTTATGTGGCGTAAACCGGAGATTTCCCCCGCGGCATTTGACACCCTGGTGATGTGGAACCACGTTACCCACTATGTACGAATATCCCGATCACGACCCGCGCCGCCGTATCTGGAACGCCGCACTTAAGCACTTCAGCACATCGGGTTACGCGGGCACGGGAGTTCAACAGATCGTCGATGACGCCGGTGTTACCAAGCCCACTCTCTACTACCATTTTGGCAGCAAAGCAGAACTCTATTCAAAGCTGATCGAAAGCGCCTACACCGAACGGCTTAAAGTAATCGAAGCCGCCGCCGCCACTTCCGGCGACATCGAAGGGCAGCTTACCGCGGTCGGGGACGCCCTGCTCGACTTCGCCAAGCGCCACAAGGAGCGCGTGCGGCTGTGTTATTCCACCACTTTTGCCGGACCGGGTGAGTTGCCTCCCGGCGTCGACACCGCGCAGAAAGGCCTGCGCCTTTTCCGCTTTATCCAGAGCATCATCCTGGCGGCGATCGACCGCGGCGAGCTTTCCAACAAGACCAGCGCCGAGGAACTGACCACCGCCATTTTCAGCCAGTACATGATCCTGAGCATCACCGCCGTGCTGATGCCGGAAAGCCTCAAACCCGGCATCGTGGCCCGCTTGGTGCAAATCTACCTGGACGGCGCGCGCAAGTGCTCCTCGGTTGAACAGGAAGAGTCGGTCAAAGCGGTCATCCACGCCCTGAATCCCCCGGCCGCTTAGGCGGTTCTGCCCGTTGATTATTCGCGGTCTGGACTTACCTTACCTGATCCGCCCCGTGCAAATCGCTTTGTACCATGTCCTCGCGTACCTACACCGCCGCGTATCTCAACGAGACGATCGCCGATGAAGCCTGCTTCCCCACCGAGCAGCTGCGGGTCTATCCGTTTGGCTTGCGGCTCTCCACCGCCTGGCGGTTGACCGCCGGCACCGAGCTGGAGCTCGGCGTGAGTTGCGGAGATTGCTGCCGTAGCATCCGCGCCATCGTGGTGGAATGCCAGCCTCGCGAGCCCCTCAGCGACCGCTTCGAGGTCACCATCTTTTTCACCGAGGAGCCGTGCTGCGAATTCCAGCACATCATCGACGCTTTCACGCCCCGTTCAAGCGGTCTCGAGGGCGACCTGCGATTCGGCGAGTGAGGCCGCCAGCAGTTCGGCTGTCCGCTGGGCGGCGCCCAGTCCGTGTTGGTAAGTTTCGCGGCCCCGTCGGCCAAGCGCCCGACGTTCTTCCTCGTTCGCCAGCAAAGCCTCCACCGCGCGCAGCAAATCGGCCTCGTCGGCGATCTGCCGCACTCCGTCCCGGCGGACAAAGTCGCGGGTGATGACGGCAAAATTCTGCATGTTGGGCCCCAGGAGGGTCGGTGTTTCCTGGCCGACGGACTCCAAAAAATTCTGCCCGCCGCGCGCGCGCAGGCTTTTGCCGACAAAGGCCAGATCGGCCTTGGCGTAGAGGTGCTTAAGCTCGCCGGTGGTGTCGCCAACGATCACCTCCGGTTCCTCGCCGGCGGCGCCCGCCTCCCGCCAGGCGGCGCTGGCGCTGCGGGCCACGGCGCGCAGCCCGCGGCGGCGCGCGGCTTCCAGAATCGAGCGCCCCCGCTCGGCGTGGCGCGGCACCAGCAGTAGCCGCAGTTGGGGCCACTTGGGCCGTAGTTCCTGGAAGAGGGAGAGGAAGGCCTCCTCCTCGCCGCGGTGCGTGCTGGCGGCCAGCAGCACTTGGCGGTCGCCGGGCCAGCCGCAGCGGCTCCACCAGTCCTCGATGGCCGGGTTGGCGGCGGCCTCCACGCCGGCCACGTCGTACTTCAGGCTACCCAGGTTAAAGATGCTCTCCGAGGGGTAGCCGGCGCCGACCAGCCGCTCCACGTCCACTTCGTCCTGCGCGAGCACCAGGCCCAGCTTGGCCAGCAGCGGCCGCACCAGCCAGCGCAGGCGGCGGTAGCGGCGCTCGGTCCGCTCGCTCAGCCGGGCGTTGACCAGCGTCACCGGGATGCCGCGGGCCTGCGCGCTCCAGAGGTAGTTGGGCCAGATTTCCGCCTCGATCAGCACCAGCTGCCGGGGCCGGATCAGCCGGTAGGCGGACTCCACGCAGCTGTACCAGTCGATCGGGTTGTAGAGCACCGTGGTCAGCTCGTCTTCCAGGGGCAGCGCCACCGAGCGCCCGGTCTGCGTCGTCGTGGTCAGCACCACCCGGATGCCCGGGCAGCTCTGGCGCAGCGGGCCCAGGATGGCCTTGGCCAGCATCACCTCGCCCACGCTGACGGCGTGGATCCAAAGGTCCGCGCCACCGGCGAGCTTCTTGCGCACCCCTTCGCCGTAGATGCCCAGGCGTTGCTCAAAGTGGTAAAGCGGCTGGCCGCGCCGCCACAGCCGCCAGCCGTAGTAGGGCATGCTGGCCACAAACACGGGCAAAAACGCCGTGTTGTACAAAAGGCGGGCGAGCGTTTCTTTCATCAGCCGAGAACCCCCAAGGCTGGCCGATCCGGCGGGCTAAAACAAGGCTGGAGGTGGGATTCTAGGAGCTACGCGGCCCATTGCTCGAAGACCGTAGCGTTTCGTGATGGGGGGCTCCCAACACCTAGGAGAGATTGCCCGTTGGCAATCACTTCTTCAAATCCTCTTACCCCGATTGAGAAAGGCGGAACCATTGGGTAGCGCGCTCGAATAAGCTCGACGGGGACCTCCGCCCCTGTCGCAATGGGGGAGGGGTGAAACTTGCCGCGTACAGTTTCTTTGCCGCGTTCGTCGGTTGGTTGTTGCCTTTCCTTTGCATGATGGGCTGGATGCAGTTTTCCACCGAAGGCTTTGGCTACATCACCGACTTCGAGGCCTTGTTTTTTTGGCCGTTGTTGTTCACCGGGCTGGGCTGGCTCTTGGTTGGTCTTCCCTTGGTTCGGTTGCTTTATCTGTGGAGAGTGCAGAGCTTCTTTGCCGTTGTCATGTTCTCGACGTTGGCAACCACCCTGGGCTTTCTGGCCCTTGCTGCGTTGATGCAGTTTGGGATCATCTTCATGATTTGGTGGCCGGTTTGCATTGGCTTGATTGGCGGCTCGGTTTATTGGCTTTTGTCCCGATACGAGCCGCTTTCGGCATGGATTTGGGGAACCGTGCCGATTCTGTTTTTTCCGTTCGTTGTCTATGTTCTCTACCCAGTTGGGTTGCTTTGGTTTCCTTATACCACGTTTATTCTAATGGAAGGCGCGGTTGGTCCGGAGGCTGAGTTTGCGGTGATTGAGCAAGTAAAGGTTGGCGACTCTTATCAGGATCTTCAACGCCGTTATCCGGAGTTCTTTCAAGGACCTTCCCTCTCTAAATCCTACAGCTGGGGCAATATCGAGTGGTATTACAGGATCGAGTTTGACCGGCCCGGAGGACGGGTTACAAAAGTGGAAGTCATCCGGGGAGATTAGGTCCAATGGGCCTCCTACCATGTGCGTTCAAGCCTCTCCCCGCCGCACTCCTGGATTGATCCCGCCGCCGGGGCGGCTATAAGGAGGGGATGCGCGGGCGCACCGTCCGCGTGGCGAGCTGTTGACGAGGTCTGCTGTGGGATTAAGTCTCCGTTGGAAATACCGGTTGTTTAGCGCGGCCATCATGTCGCTGGGCGTGGCCCAGATCGTCCTGATGCTGGCCTTACTGCGCAACCAGATTGAGGTGGAAACAACGCAAGAGCGGCAGTACTTCTCCTGGCGCTTGGCGGACGAGTTGCGCACCAGCTCCGACGAGCTGACCCGCACCGCCCGGACCTACGTAGTGACCGGCAACCGGCAGTACTACGACGACTACTACACCATTGCCCGCATTCGCGACGGCGTGGAGCCCCGACCGAACGACGGGCGCATCAAACCGGGGCTCCAGATTCCGCTGCTTGAGCTGATGGCGGAAGAGGGTCTGGCCGAGAGGGAGCTGGCGCTGCTCTCCGAGGCGAAGGAGAACTCCGACGAGCTGATCAACGTGGAGGCCTCCGCCTTCGACTTTGTCGACCAGGCGCTGGAGGCCGCCGGCGGCACCTTTGAGCCCGGGGCCAACCCGATGGCCCGCGCCAAGCAGGCCTACGCGATGGACCTGATGTACAACCAAGCCTACAACGAGGCGAAGGACTCGATCATGAACCCGATCCTCGAGTTTGAGCAGCTGCTCGACAAGCGAATGCTCGGGGAGATGGAGGACTATCGGCGGCAGGGCTCTTGGCTGCTGATCTGCAGCGTGGTGGTGGCCGCGCTGCTGGCGCTGGTCACGCTGCTGAGCTACTACGGCGCGCAGAAGCCGGCCGCGCAGGCCATCCAGCACCTGGCGACCGAGCTGGAGGGCCTCGCCTCCGGCGGCGCGGACCTCAAGGCCCGCTTGCACGTCGAGCGCGAGGACGAGATCGGCCAGCTCGCGCGCAACTTCAACGCCCTGCTCGACAACCTCGGCGCGATGGTCGACCGGGTGGAGGAGAGCGCCGCCCAGGTGGTGCGCCGCGGCGCCGAGATGCTGGAAACCATCCGCGGGGTGGAGCAGAACATGGCCAACCAGTCCACCTCCACCACCGAGACCACGGTAACGACGCGGCAGATTTCCGCCACCGCCAAGGAGCTGGCCGAAACCGTTGCCCGCGTGGCCGAGACCGCTGCCAGCACGGGCTCGCGCGCCAGCCTGGGCCGGGAGGGCCTGGAGCGCATCCAGCAGAGCATGGGCGAGCTGCTTGCCGCCAACGAGCAGATCGTCGACCGCCTTTCCGTCATCAACGAGAAGACCAGCAACATCGGCGGCGTGGTCACGACCATCTCCAAGGTGGCCGAGCAGACCAACCTCCTGAGCCTTAACGCCGCGATCGAGGCCGAGAAGGCGGGCGAGTACGGCCTCGGCTTCGCGGTCGTCGCGCGCGAAATCCGCCGCCTCGCCGACCACACCGCCGAGGCCACCCGCGACATCGGCAACATGATCCACGAGGTGGAAAGCGCGGTCTCCTCCGGCGTGATGGAGATGGACAAGTTTGGCGGGCAGGTCCGCACCGGCGCGGGCGACGTCCAGGCCGTTACCGGCGGCATCTCCGCGATGACCCAGGACGTTGAGGCGCTCGAGCCGCTGCTGGATTCGGTCCGCGACGGCGTCAAGCAGCAGGCCGAGGGCGCCTCCGCCATTTACGAGGCGATGGACTCGATCAACGAGCACATGCAAAAGACGACCCGCGATATCGAGGCCGCTGCCAGCAACCTGAGCGAGCTGGAATCCACCGGCCGCAGCCTTCACGACATGGTGGCGCGCTTTAGCGAGGACCAAGCCGAGGCCTCCTTTCAGGCGGTGGTCAACGGCGAGGCCTCCGGCGGCGAAGCGAGCGAGTCGGCGGAAGCCGAGCGGCCGGAGAATGGCCAGCCTACCCGAACCTGAAGAACTCCTCCGCCGTCGCGTTGGTCGCTTCCGCGATGTCCTCCAGGCCGCGCTCCTTTAGCTCGGCGATCTTCTCGGCCACCAACCGGGTGTGGGCGGGCTCGGCCCGCTTGCCCCGGTGCGGGTGCGGCGCCAAGTAAGGGCAGTCGGTTTCGACCATGAATTTGCCTATCGGCACGTGCGCGGCCGAGGCCTGCACGTCGGTGGCGTTTTTAAAGGTGACGATGCCGGTGAAGGAGACCAGGTGGCCCATGGCGAGGACTTGGTCCGCCGCCTCGGGCGGGCCGACAAAGCAGTGGAAGACTCCGCGCAGCTGGTCGCTGAAGGGCTCCAGGATGGAGAGGGTGTCGGCCCAGGAATCGCGCTGGTGGATGACCACGTTTAGGCCCAGCTCCGCCGCCAGTTCCAGCTGCAGGCCAAAGACCTCCGCCTGCCGTGCCTTGAAGGCGTCGTTGGCGATGCGCTCGGCCAGCGTACCCGGTGAGCTGGCCAGATAGGCCTCGGTGGCCAGCCGCGCCAGGTCCGGCTTGGCCTCGGTGGGCAGGCGATGGTAGTCGGTGCCGATCTCCCCAATCGCGGCCACCTTCGGGTGTTTGGCCAGGGCGCGCAGGTCGTCGATAAAACCTTCCGGGGCCTCCGCCGCCTCGTTCGGGTGCACGCCCACGGTGGCCCAGACTTGCGGGTAGCGGTCGGCCAGCTCGAGCGCGCGGCGGCTGGTGGCCAGGTTCGTCCCAATGGTGATGATGCGCGCGACTCCGGCCTCGCTCGCCCGGCGCAGCACCTCGTCGCGGTCTTCATCAAAGTCGGGAAAGTCGAGGTGGGCGTGGGTTTCGTACAGCGTGGCCATCGCCCAACAAAGCGCAGGCCCACACTCGCGGCAAGCGGGGCGATTAAAAATTGACGCCGCCCCACGGACCGGGAATGATGCCGCGTTTGGACAAAACCCACCTCGAGGAGGACCATGGAGGTTACCTTTCCCGCGACCAACCACCTATCGATCTGGATCGGTTATTTCGAGCAAGAGCAGCACTTCAACGCTTGCGTGGAGGCGGAGATTGCGCCCTGCCTGGGCATGGGCGGCCAGTTCAACCTCCTGGCCGAGGACGCCTTCGAGAACGAGCCCCTGGCGGTGGAGGAACTGCTCGAGGGCTTTACCCATTGGCGGCAGTATACCGACGCCGCCCGGACGATCGCCGACAGCTACGGCGTGGAGGCGGTCAACGCCGCCGTCGTGGTCCAGCAGGTGATCTGCCACGAGGCTCCGCCACAGTGGGGACACTTTTACTTTCTGGGCAGCTTCGAGGCTGTCGCCCCCAAAAAGATCAAGCACGATCCCCGCAAGCGCCCCAGCGACGAGTATTAGACCGGCAACGCCAAGCCAATGGGGATCGCTTGCCGCCGCTAGGCTCAGCGCGCGGCTACCCGCCCGAGGCGATGCCAAGCCGGGGTAGTCGTCGGACTTCGCAGTCGACGGCTCTCCATCGGCGGTGACAGCAAAAAAGAACAACATCGCCAAGCCGGAAGGCATGGCTTTCCGCCGCTGGGGTCAGCGGCGGCTACCGGCCCAAGGCGATGCCAAGGCGACGGAGGGCGGAAATGCCGACTGCTAGGTCCTCCTGCTGCGCCGTGCTTTCCGCTCGCCACTGGTTACTACAAGAAACTGCCTTTTGGGCGCGTTTTTAGCGCACCTAGCACACCTAAGCCTAACGGAGCCGCCGAAAACCCCTTAAGCTGGAGGCATGAATTTCGCAGAAAAAACCAAAAATCAGGTCGGCAAACGACCAAGACACCCCAGATGGAACCGAAGACCAGTGGCCAAAGATCCGATCGAGAGGGTGCCACCAACCCCTCGATCCGGCAGGCGGTGGGCTGAGTGGGATGCCGATGCCGGGGGAACTTCGTTTGCTTTTGATCCGTCCATCGTCCGGAGGTTCTCACCCCAAGCGGCGTCTTGCTTCCGGGCGGATCGAAACTACGTTGCGGGCATGAAGATTGCGCCGTACCAGCCCCGGGAATACGTTCCCGCCGAGATTGACCTGACCGAAACCGACCAGTTGGCTCCGCTGCTCGACCGGCTGCAGGCGGACCTCGACGCGGCCACCACCCCGGAGGAGCTCGAGGCCTGGCTGGACGCCTACGGCGAAACCCGGGCCGCCCTGAGCCAGTCCAAGGCCATCGCCTACATTGAGCGCACCTGCGCCACCGACGACCCGGCCAAGGAGGCCGCCTACATGAAGATCGTGGAAAAGGTGGACCCGTGGCTCAAGCCGCGGCAGTTTACCATTCTGCAAAAGCTGGCCGCCCACCCGCAGTTCGACGCGCTCGACGCCAGCTACGAGGTCTTCCGCCGCAGCATCAAGATGGCCGTGCGCCTCTTCCGCGAGAAGAACGTGCCGCGGCAGACCGAGGAAGCCAAGCTCAACACCGAGTACGACAAAATCATGGGCGCCATGACCGTCCCGTTCGACGGCAAGGAGCAGACGCTCTTCCAGTTGGCGCGCGTGCAGGAGGAGACCGACCGCGCCCGCCGCGAGGAGGCCTGGACCAAGACCGCCGAGCGCCGCTTGCGCGACCGCGACCGGCTGGAGGATATCTTTGACCGCCTGCTGGAGCTGCGCCACGAAATGGCCCGCGAAGCCGACTTCGCCGATTACCGCGACTACGCCTTTGCCATGTACGAGCGCTTCGACTACACGCCGCAGGACTGTCTCGACTTCCACCAGGCGATCGAGGAGCACATCGTGCCGGTGACCCGCGAGCTGCAGCGCGAGCGCGCCGCTGGGCTGGGCGTGGACCCGCTCAAGCCCTGGGACCTGGCGGTGGACGTGGACGGACGCGGCCCGCTGCGCCCCTTCGCCGACGCCGATGAGATGCGCGACAAGTGCCTGGCCATCTTCGAGAAGCTCGATCCCCGCCTGGCCGAATACTACCGCCTGCTGATCGACCACGAGTGCTTGGACCTGGCCAACCGCAAGGGCAAGGCCCCCGGCGGCTACCAGAGCACCCTGGCCGAGGCGCGCCTGCCCTTCATCTTCATGAATGCGGTGGGCATGCAGCGCGACGTCGAGACCATGGTGCACGAGTCCGGCCACGCCTTTCACGCCGTGGCCGCGCGGGGGCAGCGCCTTCAGGCTTACCGCGGCGCGCCAATTGAGTTCTGCGAGGTGGCCAGCATGGCGATGGAGCTGCTGACCGCGCCGCACTGGGACGCCTTCTACCAAGAAGACGGAGCCAAGCGCGCCCGCGCCGAGCACCTGCGCGGCATCGTCAAGTTCTTCCCCTGGATGGCGACGATTGACGCCTTCCAGCACTGGCTTTACACGAACCCGGGCCACAGCCGCGGCGAGCGCCAGGAGGCCTGGCTGGGGCTGATGGACCGCTTTGGCGGGCTGGAGGACTGGAGCGGCCACGCCGACGCGCGCGCCTCGCTCTGGCAGCGCCAACTGCATCTTTTCGAGGTGCCGTTCTACTACGTGGAATACGGCATCGCCCAGCTCGGCGCCCTGCAAGTCTGGCGCGCCAGCCGGACGGACGCCAAAGACGCGCTGGAAAGCTACCTGCAGGGGCTGGCCCTGGGCGGCTCGCGCCCGCTGCCGGAACTCTTCACCGCGGCCGGCATCCAATTCGACTTCACCGCCCCGACCATTCAACCGCTGATGGAGGAGGTCCGCGACGAGCTACGCGCGCTCGACGCCTGAGATTTCCGCTTGGGCCCGAAACACTTAGCCACTAGATTATCGTATGGAACTCAATTCCCGGCTCCAATTCCCCGCACTCGACACCGACGCCCTCCGCGCCCGCCTGCCCGACGGGCAGATCAAGCGCTTCGCCGCCGGCGACGTCATTCTGGAGGAAGGCGCCCAGGCCGACTGCTGCTACCTGGTTCTTTCCGGGCGCGTGCAGGTCAGCCGCCGGCGCAGCAGCGGCAAGGTAATCAAACTGGCCGAGGTGCCCGCCGGTGAATTCTTCGGCGAGATGGGCCTGCTCTCGGGCCTGGAACGCAGCGCCGACGCCATCGCCCTTTGCGACGCCGAGGTTGTCCAGCTCCTGCCCGGCGACCTGAGCGGGTTGATCGAGGCGGGCGACCCGCTGGCGATGCAGTTGGGCTACCACTTTGCCTCCACCCTGGCCGACCGCTGCGGCCAGATGCTCCAGCTTTTGGCGGAGTCCCCCGCCACCAGTCCGAAGAAGGTCGACAAAAAGGACGACGAGGAAATGCCGATGGACGTGCGCCAAGTGCTGCACGAGGTCTACTCCCTTTGGGCCATCTGATGAACGCGATCCACGCCGCCCCCTCGCTGCTGATTTTGATCCCAGCCCGCAACGAGGCCGCCGCCGTGGGCGCGGTCGTGGCGGGATGCCGGGCCTTTGGCGCGGCCGTGTGGGTGCTGGACGACGCCAGCTCCGATGCCACCGCCCGGGTGGCCGCCGGCGCCGGCGCGGAGGTCAAGCGCTACGCGGACCATCCGTTGGGCAAGACCTCCCTGCTGCGTCACGCCCTCCGCGAGCTCCGGTCGGCGGAAGCCCCGGCGGCGGAGTGGATCGGCTTCCTCGACGGCGACGGCCAGCACGATCCGGCCGACCTGCCGCGCTTTTGGGGACGGTCCGTCGGCACCGACATGGTGGTGGGCGACCGCATGGGCGACGCGGCGGGGATGCCCTGGGTTCGGCGGTGGACGAACCGGGCAATGTCCGCCCTGCTGCGGATGCTCTTCGGCGGTGCGGTGGCCGACACGCAGTGCGGCTTCCGGCTGGTGCGGCGGGCGGCGCTGGGCTCCTGGCTGCCGCGCGGCCGGCGCTACGAGTTCGAAACCGAGATTTACATCCAAGCCCAAAGCGAAGGCTGGCGGACCGAGCAGGTCGCCATCGAGGCGCTCTACCGCGGCGAAGGCAGCGGCATCTCCTGGCCCGTCGACACGCTGCGCTTCGTGCGTTGCCTTTGGTAAGGCGTTCAAGCCGCCGCGCGGCGCAGGCGATCATTGATCGCGCGGCCGAGTCCGCGCTCTGGCACCGGTCGGGCGCAG
Source organism: Verrucomicrobiota bacterium (assembly GCA_038745425.1). Taxonomy (GTDB): domain Bacteria; phylum Verrucomicrobiota; class Verrucomicrobiia; order Methylacidiphilales; family UBA1321; genus CAWUJC01. Next base: position 19,448 of record JBCDLL010000032.1, read on the forward strand.
ATCAGGCGGACGGCGGGGTCCTCGTCCAGCTCGCGCAAGGCCTGGAAAAGCCGGGCGGCGGCCTCGCGCAGGTCGCCGGCGGGGCTCAGGTTGAGCGCATGGTCCGGAGTAAATGAACCGGTCGGGCCGAAGAGGAGCCAGCCGATGTCAGGCCCGTGCTCGGCCGGTGCGCCATCGTTTTCCAGCCGCAGCGGCGTGCGCGGCGCGTAGTGGCTGGCCAGCATGCCGGGCGCCTCGGGCCGGGCGGTCGGGCCGGGGGCGGGCGCGACAGGTCCGGCGACGGCTTCGATTTCCTCCAGCGGCACGCCGCCCGCGCGCAGCAGGCGAGGGCCGTCCGGGCCGAAACCGATGATGGTGCTTTCCACGCCGACCTCGCAGGGCCCGCCGTCCAGGATGACGTCGACCTTGCCGCCGAGTTCTCGGCGGACGGCGTCGGCTGTCGTTGGGCTGAGCCGCCCGAAGAGGTTGGCGCTGGGCGCGGCGAGAGGCCCGCCGAACTCCCGCAGCAGCGCCCGGGCCAGCCGGTGGGCGGGCACGCGGACGGCCACGGTCGGATGCCCGCTGGTGGCGAGGTCCGGCACGCGGGCGCGCTTGGGCAGCACGAGGGTGAGCGGGCCGGGCCAGAACGCTTCGGCCAGCGCGCGGGCGGCGGCGGGGAAGTCGCTGACGAGGGCCTCGGCGCCAGCGGTATCGGCGGCGTGGCAGATGAGGGGATCGAAGGCCGGGCGTTGCTTGACCTCGAAGATGCGAGCCAGCGCCGACGGGTTGAGCGCGTCCCCGGCCAGCCCGTAGACCGTCTCGGTGGGCATGGCCACCAGGCCGCCCCGCCGCAGCGTGGCGGCGGCGGCGGGGATGACGGCGGAGGGTTGCGGAGTCATGGGATCGTCGCTATGGATGAAGTTCCAGCATACGCCAACCCGCGCGGTTTTACTTGGCAAAAAGGCGCGCTTGCGGCGTAACTTTGATGACCGCCCGTGGCGGCGGCTCCTTGAATTCCCCATGAAGATTGTGTTTATCGGCACCGGCGAGATCGGCGTGCCGGCGCTGACGGCGCTGGCGGAAAGCCCCAAGTGTGGCGTGGTGGCCTGCGTCACCCAGCCGGACCGCCCGGCCGGCCGCGGGCAGAACCTGCGGGCTAGCCCGGTCAAGCAGGCGGCGATGCGCCAGCATCTCTCCCTCTTCCAGCCCGACGACATCAACACGCCGACCAGTCTCGGCCAGCTGCGCTACCACGAACCCGACCTGCTGGTGGTGGCGGCGTACGGGCAGATTCTCAAGCCCGAGCTGCTGGAGCTGCCCCGGCTGGGTTGCCTGAACATCCACGCCTCGCTGCTGCCGCGCCACCGGGGGGCGGCGCCGATCCAGTCCGCCATGCTGGCGGGCGACCGCGAGACCGGGGTCACCATCATGTGGATGGAGGAGGGCCTCGACACCGGCGATATTCTGTTGAAGGAAAAGACTCTGATCCGCAGCAAGGATACGGCCGGCTCGCTGCACGACCGCCTGGCCGAGCTTGGCGCCAAGGCGATGATGCGGGCGCTGGACCTGCTGCTGGCGGGCGAGCTTCCCCGCGAACCGCAGGACGACAGCCAGTCCAGCTACGCGCGCAAGCTGCGCAAGCCGGATGGCGAGATTCAGTGGAGCCAGGGAGAGAAGCAGATCGATCTCCACATCCGCGCGATGCATCCCTGGCCCGGCGCTTTCACCACGTTGGAGGACGGCGAAGGTCGCAAGCGCACGCTCAAGGTCCACAGCGTCATCCGCACCCGGCAGTGCAGCGGCCCGCCGGGGCAAATCCTGCGCATCGACAGCCACGGCATCCTGGTCAGCGCCGGCTCGGGCGGCTTGCTGCTGCGCGAGGTCCAGGCCGAAGGCCGCCGCCAGATGTCCGCCGCCGACTTCGCCAACGGCGCCGGCCTCGAGCCCGGGATGTTCCTGGGCCGGTAGCTTGCCAAGTGGCGCGGTGGCGGGATAGAGTGGTGTGATGTCGCCGCGTGTTCCGTACGGTATTTGGTTCGTGGTTCTGGGCGGGCTGCTGCTGCTGGTGAGTTTAAGCTGGCAGCCGAGCCTGCCGTTTTCGCTCCAGTGGCCGCCGCTGGTGGTGCCGGCGATGGCGTCGCTGGCGGTGGGTTTTGCCCAGCTTCTGCTGGCCTACCGGCGCAAGTCATGAGCGCCGGGGCCGAGCCGATCCGCCTGGTGTGCACGGACTTTGACGGCACGCTGGCCAACGCGGCGGACGCCGGGCCGATCCCGCGGCGGTTCTTCGACAAGCTGACCGACTACCGCAAGCAGCGCTGCAAGGAGCTGACCTGGGTGATTGCCACCGGGCGCAGTTGGGAGGACCTGAGCGAGCTGATGGAGAGGCGGGCCTTTCCGCTTTGGCCGAACTGGGTCATTTTGGTCGAGCGTGAGATTTGGATGGTGCGCAAGCGCCGGCCGGTGGGCTGGTACGAGTGGAACCGCCGCAGCGAGCTGGTGCACGATCAGCTCTTCGAGACGGTGGGGCCGCTCTGGAGCAAGGTGGAATCGTTCGTGCGCGACCAAACCAAGGCGGAGATTGTGAAGGATCACGGCTCGCCGATGGGGATCGAGGCGAGCAGCCCGGACGAGGCGGACGCGATCGACGCCTACCTGGAGTCGGTCGTGGCGGTGTGGCCCAACCTGCGGGTGGTGCGCAACCAGACCTACTTCCGTTTCAGCCACCGCAACTACAACAAGGGCAGTTGCCTGCGGTCGATCTCCCACGGTTTGCTTGTGCCGCCGGAGCAAATCCTCGCGATTGGCGATTCCTTCAACGACGTGCCGATGCTCAATCGCGAGATCGCCACCCGCGTGGCGGCTCCGGCGAATGCAGTTGAGCTTGTGCGCGAGCAGGTGCAGAGTCAGGGAGGCTACGTGGCCGGGCAAGCCGGGCTCGCGGGCGTCGAAGAAGCATGGGACCATTACACCCAATCGGATTGAGCCGGGCGGCAGCGCTGACCGTGTTGGGGCTGGCCCTGGCGATGGTCCCCGGGCAGGGCCGCGAGCCGATGAAACCGGGCAAAGTCGGCGAGGTGCAGGTGCGCGTGGTGGAGGGCTATCCGGCGGCGGAGTCGGTCTTCAAGGGCGACGTCGCGGAGGACTGGCCGACGGGCTTTCGCCGTTGCGCGCGCTACGTCAAGTTTGCCGGGGACGAAATTCGCCTGCCGGTGATTGTGAACTACCCGGACTGGAAAGACGGCGAACCAGCCACGCCGACCACGCTGACGGTGCACTTGATGATGGACCCGAGCGGGCGCTTCCCGATGCCGCGGGAAAAGGACATCGGCGTGGTTGAGGTGCCGGAGCTGACGGTGGTAAGCTACGCCTTCCAGGGCGCCTACGATTTTGAAAACCAAAAGCAGGCGCTCGAAAAAATCCGCGCCTACATGAAGGAAAAGAACATCCCCGCGATCGGCCCGCCGCGCACGCTTTACTACAGCAACGTGGACTGGACGATGTCGATATTCCTGGTGGGCGAGGTGCAGGTGCCGGTGCCTCCGCAGGAACGCAAACTCTGAACGCGATGCGAACATCCCTCTTGATTCTGAGCCTGCTGGTGAGCGGGTCGGCGTTGCTCCACGCCGACGGCTTGCGCGAGGTGGTGGAGAAACTCGACGCTGGCATCATGGCGGGGATCGATGACGGCAAGCCCGATCTGGAGATGGAAATGACGGTGCTGGTGAACGACGCCGCGACTGGTGCGCCCATCCCGGGCGCGGACGTGCGGGTGATCGTGGCGGAGGGCTCGGCCCGGGCGGTGACCGGCAGTACCGGCGAGGCGGTGGCTCCGTTGCCCAAGACCTCCACCAGCTACCTGACGGTGACGGTGAGTCATCCGCTCTACGTGCCGACCCGCGCGCGCTGGTACTTGAAGAACGGGACTTTCCCCGTGCCGGACACCTACGCCTTGGAGCTGGAGCCGGGCAAAACCATCGGCGGGCAGGTCGTCAACGCCGAGGGCGAGCCGGTCAGCGACGCGGTGGTCTCGCTGCGGCTGGCGGAGCGCTCGCGCCGGCAGGAGGGCATGCCCGTGGTGGACGCGCACCTCTGGCGGGAGCAGGTGACGACCGACCACGCCGGGCGCTGGAGCTACGGCCGCGCGCCCCAAAATCTGGAGGAGCTCAACTTGAAAGTCACCCATCCGCTCTACGTGGAGAAGGATTTGAACTACCCGGACGTCGTGCTCGAGAAGCAGCGGGAGCTGCTTGTTTCGCAGCAGGAAGTCATTACCCTGGAACGGGGAGCAACGGTGGTGGGTCGGGTGGTCGACCCCGACGGTCAGGCGGTGCCGAACGCGGCGGTCAAGCTGCGCGCGCCGCGGATTGGCAGCGTGAAGGCGGCGGTAACCGCGACCGACGGCGAGGGTCGCTTTTTCTTCCCGGCGGTGGCCGACGGCACGATGACGCTCCTGGCCGACGCGCCCGGCAAGGGCCCGGGCCTGATCCGCTACGAGCTGGACGGCGAGGCCCCGCTGATGGACGTGCCGCTGGAGCAACCGCACCGCGTTTTTGGCCGGGTGGTGACGCCCGGCGGCGAGCCGGTGGCGGGTGCCGCCGTCTCGATGGAGCTGTGGCGAGGCACGGTGGACATTCAGCCCGTCGCGGTGACGGACCGGGACGGTTACTTTAGCTGGAACGAAGCGCCCGGCGACCAGGCAATGTTCCGCGTGAGCAAGAACGGCTTTATCTCCAACCGGGTACCGCTCTTTACGGACGAGGATCAGGAGGTGGTCCTGAGCGCCAAGCGCATCGTACGCGGCAAGGTGGTGGATGCCGCGACCGGCGAGCCCGTGCACACGTTCCAGATTATGCTCGGCACGGGGGGCGCGGACGGCTCGGTGGTCTGGTTCCAGACGGAGCCGCTCATTTACGGCTACGGGCAGTACCGCCTGAATCTGGACGTGCCCTCGGACAATCTGGTCGTCGGCGTGAAGGCGGCCGGCTACCGAGATGCCCAGTCCGACGTGATCGCCCAGCCCGAGGTGATCGAAAAGATCCACTTCCAGCTCGAGCGGGAGTAGGGGATTTTAGCCATTGCATTGTTGCAAAACTTAAACCCAACGAGGTGAGATGAGGAAGAAGACCTTGTTCCGTGTAGTTGTCATTAGCATGCTTAGCATAGGTCTTGGGTTGGGAGCCTATTTTGCGTATTGGCAGTATGCCCACTACACGATTCAGCACTTTTCGAACCTGCTTCAAAAGAATCCGGATAAAGTCCCGGCGGACGAGTTGCGAGCGAGCTTGCACCGAACTTTAGCATTTCCTATTTACGGATACCGCGATGCGTATGGGGTGGCAGCTAGCGTCGGAAATGAAGAGACAGTGGCATTGTTGATCGATTGCCTGCGGTGGTGGCCCGACGTTCGAGTAGATGAGGCTGTCATTGACTCGCGATTTTTTTTAAACGCCTCCCTTCGTCAACTCACTGGTGCCGATCCGGGTGTTAATCACGCGGATTGGAAAAGATGGCATCAGCAGCGGCTGGCTTCTGGAGAGCCGGTTCTCGGGGTTGAGGCGCGTCAGCAGTGACCCTTTTCAAAGCGAGCCGTAAGCAGTCAGTTTTCAGCTTATTGAGCTAGGAAAGCCCCCCGATGCGGCGGTAGTGGGGACCTTTCGCGATGACGACTCTTGGGTTATGGGAAAAGACGACGGCCCCCCCATGTAAGTTTTTCTACCCCCGGAGGAAGAAAAGCTTGCCCGGGGCCCAAGACGCGCTCATATTGGAAAATCTTGCCTGATTTCCGTGGGTTATTCACATCTCGGGGGTTAGGCAAGTTGATGAACGCCGGGCAACCGGCTCCCCAATAACAACGCATTCCATAGAAATGGAAGCCTCGTGCGGGGGCATCAAATCACGCGTCGTCCACGTCGTTCCGGGGCTTTGATCAGTCTCCGATTAGGTGAAGCAAGCATGGTGCCATGTGTTGCGGCATCTGTGGTGTTGGCCGTGCGCTGATTTTGATTCCCACACCGCTGAGGTCCTAAGCAGCCCTACCAGGCAAAGGAGCATCGCAAGCGCAATGACCAGAGTCGGAGTCAAAGACCTCCTGGATGCCGGTGTGCATTTCGGCCACCGCACCCAACGATGGAACCCCAAGATGAAGCCCTTCATCTTCGAGGCACGGAACGGCATTTATGTCATTAATCTGGAGAAAACCGCCAAGCAACTCGGCGACGCGCAGGACTTCCTGCGGGACATGTCCTCCAACGGCAAGAAGGTGCTCTTTGTGGGCTGCAAAAAACAAGCGCAGGAGACCATCAAGGACCTCGCCGCCCAGAGCCATTCCTACTACGTGGTGGAGCGCTGGCTCGGCGGCACGCTGACCAATCTCGCCACCATCCGCAAGAGCGTCGCGCGCATGCGCAAGATCGACGAGCTGGAGGAGAAGGGCAAAATGAAGGAGCTGCCCAAGCAGGAAGTGGCCGCTCTGCGCCGCGAGAACGCCAAGCTGCACCGCAATCTCGATGGCATCAAGGACATGGAGAAATACCCGGACGCCATTGTGCTGGTGGACGTGCCGCGCGAGCACATCGCCGTGGCCGAAGCCAAGCGCCTGCGCATCCCCCTGGTGGCGATCGCCGACACCAACGCCGACATCGACTTGGTGGACTACCCGGTCGTGGGCAACGACGACGCCATTCGCTCCATCCGCGTGATCCTTGAGGCGCTCAACAACGCCGTGATCGAGGGCAACACCGTCGCCTCCAAGCGCCGCGCCGATCAGGAGAAGGCGGCCAAGAAGAAGGAGGCCGAGGAAGCCAAGGCCAAGGCCGCCGCCGAAGCCCGCGAAGCGGAAAAGAAGGAAGCCGCCAAGGCGGAGGCCAAGCCGGCAAAGGCGAAAGCCGAGCAACCGGCCGCCCCGGCCGAGGCCGCGCCCCAGCCGGCAGCGTCCGCGGAAAAGCCCGCCGAAGCCAAGGCCCCCGAAACCGCCACCGCCTAACCCAACCGACAACCCTTTTCCAAACGGCGCGGGCGCCAAAACCCGCGCCGTTTGCATTTTCGCCTTGGCCTTTGCCGACCAGGGCCTAAAACAACGGTTCCCCAACCGAAACCTTTCCCACCCAGACTCAGGAGACTCCCCCCATGGCCACTGTAACCGCCGAACTCGTTAAGAAACTGCGCGACGCAACCAACGCCGGCATGATGGACTGCAAGAAGGCGCTGACCGAAGCCGACGGCGACCTCGAAAAGGCCACCACGCTCCTGCGCAAAAAGGGCATGGCCAGCGCGGAGAAAAAGGCCGGGCGTGACGCCAAGGAAGGCGTCATTGCCAGCTACATCCACTTCGACAAGGTCGGCGTGTTGGTGGAAATCAACTGCGAAACCGACTTCGTGGCCAAGAACGACAACTTCCGCGACTTCGTCAAGGACGTGACTCTGCAGATCGCCGCGGCGCATCCGCTCTACGTCACCCGCGACGAAGTGCCCGAGAAGGAAATTGAGAAGGAGAAGGACGTCGCCAGCGCTTCGCTCAAGGGGAAGCCGGACAACGTCATCGAGAAGATTCTCCAGGGTAAGCTCGACAAGTACTACGGCACCGTCTGCCTGATGGAGCAGGCCTTCGTCAAGGACGACAAGAAGACGATGGAAGAGCTGGTCAAGGCGAAGATCGCCGAGCTGGGCGAGAACATCAAGATCCGCCGCTTCGTGCGCTTCGCGGTTGGCGAAGAGGTTTAGCTTTTGGTCGCGCTCAGGGCCGTTTCTTCCACCAGCCGGGCAGCCTCGGCGGCCCCTGGCTCCCGGCGCATCGCTTCGCCGATCTGCGCCGCCCGCGCCGCCACCTCCGCGCGTAGCGCCTCGGTGATGGCCGTTGCCAGGGACGCCGCCGTGTGCCGCCGCAGCGGAAGTGGTCCCGGCCCGGCCCCGATGGCATGCACTCGCCGGCCCCAGTAGGGTTGGTCCAGCAGCACGGGGCAGACCACCGTTGGCCGCCCCCAACGCAAGCCCTCGTGGGTGGTGCCGGAGCCGCCGTGGTGGACCACTGCGGCGCAGCGCGGGAAGAGCCCGTCGTAGGCCGCTTCCTCTAAAAAGAAGACGCCTTCTGGCGCTTCGATTTTTTGCAGCCCGCCCCAGGCCAAGCCGAGGACGCCGCGTTGTCCGGTTGCCTTGAGCGCGGCCAGTACGGTGCGGGTGAGGGCGGCGGGGTTGTCCGTGGGCATGCTGCCAAAGCTGACAAAGATGGGTGCCGGCCCTGTCTCCAGGAAGGCCTTCAGTTCCGGCGACGGGCGCCAACCGGAGGCTTGGTCCAGGTGCCAGTAGCCGGTGACGTGTTCGTGCTCGGCCCAGTCACCGGGTTTGGGTTGGAGCTGCGCGCTGTAGCCATGGAGGCGCGGGCCGGGGCGGCCGTTGGGGTGGTAGAAGCCGTAGGGGTCGCGATGGGACATGGGCGGGAGCTCCAGTTCGTCGCGCCGCCATTGGTTGAAGGCACCGGAGGTTGCTTGGCGCGTGAGCCAGAGCAGCAGCCGGTGGCTCTGCTGGTTGCCAAAGGCGCCGAGGCTGGCGCGGGGGGAGATGATCGTGGGGTACTCCCGCGTGGCGACCAGCCCCGGCACGACCACCGCCGGGATCGCCGGGACGCGAAGCTTTTCCGCCAGGTGCATGGCGGCAGCGCCTTTCGGATGAAAAACCAGCACGTCGGGGCGGACCTCGCGGGCGATGGCCCACCACTCCGAAAGCTGGGTGCGGAAGGTGTTCCGGTATTTGCGCCAGGCGGCGAACTTGCCTGTCAGCGAGCGGAACGCCTTTTGGACAGCCGGGTCGCGCATCAGCTCGCGCACGTTGGTGGAGAGCGGCGCCGCCGTCAGCCCGTACAGGTTGATCAAATCCTCAAAACCCGCGCCGGTCGAAACCGTGATCGCATGCCCCCGGTCTCGCAGGGCCGCGCCGAGCGCCACGTAAGGCTGGACATCGCCCCGGGAGCCAAGCGTGAGAATGAGGACTTTCATGTCCGTCACCATAGGGAAAATCCGGCGGGAGGCGACGGGTTCTTGGCGGCCGCGCCAGCAGTAAATAAGACGATTTGCTGCGATTGAAGGAATCGTTGTTTTGAAGTTGCATCTTGTTTCGGGTCGCGGGAAGGTGGCGGCTTTGAGTGATTGGCCACCGCCAGCAACGCCGAATCGAAATCACTTCAGCCCGACTGAGTAAGACCGGAGTTTTTCCTGATGTCCCCCGCCCGCAAAGCCTCCCGTTTCGTTTTTCACCTGTTGCCCAACGCCCACCTGGACCCGGTTTGGCTCTGGGATTGGGCCGAGGGCATGAACGAGGGCATCGTGACCGTGCGCACCATGCTCGACTTGATGGACGAGTACCCGGAGCTGACCTTCATCCGCGGCGAGAGCTCCATCTACGCCTTCATTGAGCGGCATGATCCCACCACCTTTGCGCGGCTCCGGCGGATGATCAAAACCGGTCGCTGGGACGTGGTCGGCGGCACTTACAACCAGCCCGACACCAACCTGCCCTCGACCGAGCTGCTTTGCCGCCAATTCGAGGTCGGGCAGGCTTACTTCAAGTCCCGCTTCGGCCTGGTGCCCAAGGTCATGTGGCAGGCGGACTCCTTCGGCCATTCGCCCGGTCTGCCCAACATCATGCGCGCTTACGGCGTGAAGTACTTCATGTTCACCCGCCCGATGCGCGACGCGTTTACGATGCACGATCCGCTCTTCCGCTGGGCGACGGACTTTGGCGATACGGTGCTCTGCTACCGCCCGTACCACCAAGCCTACTGCAGCGAGCGCTACAACCTGCCGCTGATGCTGGACGAGAATCTGGAAAAGGCCACCCGGACCAAGCACTTGCGGCACGTCGGCATCCCCATGGGCCTGGGCAACCACGGCGGTGGCACTACCCGCCGTCTCATCCGCGACGCCTACGAGTGGGCGGAGAAGCATCCCGAAGTCGAAGTGAAGTTCTCCACCTTCCACCGCTTCTTCGCGCTGATGGAGAAGGAGGAAAAAGCCCGCGCGTACCGGATGCCGGTCATCCGGGGCGATCTCGGCTTTACCCTGCGCGGCTGCTACGCCTCGGTCGCCAAGTTCAAGATTCCCTACCGCCGGGCGGAGGCGCTGGTGCCGGAGGCCGAAGCGACCCAAGCCATCATCGGCACGCAGCTCAAGCTCAAGCCGGAACCGCTGGACGAGGCCTGGGACGGCGTGCTCTTCAATTCCTTCCACGACATCCTGCCGGGTACGAGCATCGAGCGCGCCTTTGACGAGCAGATTCCTTGGGTCGGCCTTTCCATCCACCAGGCGCACCGCACCCGGCTGGCCGCGCTCAACCGCCTCTCGCAGGAAGTCGACACCCGGGTGCCGCCGCCTCCGGGGCCGGACCGCGCGGCCGACGTTCCGCTGCTGGTGTGGAATCCGCTCTCGCGTCCGTTCAAGGGTTGGCTGGAGCTGGAGACGCCGCTCGACTACCGCATGTTTTTCAATCTGCCCAAGCCGGAGCGGCGCTTCCCGCTGGTGCTCTTCGGCCCGGGCGGAGAGAAGCCCGCTTTTCAGGAAATCCCGGTCGAGAGCGAGGGCATGCTCGGCTGCATTTGGCGCATTCGGCTTGCTTTCCAGACCGAACTGCCGCCGCTGGGCTGGAAGGTGTTTCGCCTTGGCTTCAAGATACTGGACCCGATCCGCCCCGCCCCGGTCTACAACCGCACGGCCTGCGTCGCCCGGCCGGGCGCGCGGCCTTCCATCCGTAGCCGCGACTGGGAAGTAAACGTCACCGCCAGCGGCCGCGTCAAAATTCTGCACAAGGGTCAGCCTTTCTTCGGACGTGACGGCACGATGAGCCTGCAGGTGTTTGAGGATCAGGGCGGCTCCTGGGGCGGCAGTATCGAGGTCGAAAGCAACCTTGGGCGGGCGGAAAAGGCAAAACGCAAAGCGCTGGAGCATTGGAAAATCGTCCGCGTGGAGATTCTGCAGGAGGGGCCGGAGCAAGCCGTCCTTTGGACCCGTTGGGAAGGCGCGAACTCTTGGACGGAACTGACCTACAAGCTGCGCCGCAACTCTCCGCAAATCCACGTCGCCGCCCGCACGCTCTGGAACGAGCGGGCCAAGCGCTTGCGCCTGGTCTTTCCAGCCGACGGGGACTTGGAGATGCAGGTGCCGGGCTCGCGCGTGAGGCGGACTGGCAGCGGCAGCCTTCCTTGCGGGCGTTGGCTTAAGCGCGGCGGCTTCGCTTTCGTCAGCGACGCGCTCAGCAGCGTGGACGCCCTCCCCGGTGAGGTGCGCGTGACCGTTTGCCGGGCTTCGCGCTACGCCGGCAGCAAGGAGCTGCCGGGCGACGCGATGCCGTGGCTGCCGGCGGTGGACTGCGGCGAGCTCAAGTACAACTTCATCCTGACCACCTCCAAGGCCAACCTGGAGCACGTGGCAGAGGAGCTTTTGCACCCGCCGACGGCGGTTTACGTCCCACCTCACGACGGGCCTCGCGGGCAAGCCGGCTCGCTGGCGGAGATCACGCCCCACCACGTTCGGCTGTTGGCGGCGCGCCCGGACGGATCGGGCAAGCTGGCGGTGCGGGTCCAGAACCTGTCGGAAAAGGCGGCCACCGCGACGCTGACCCTGGGTGGTCGCCGCCGTGGCTTGGGCATGCTCAAGCCCTACCAGATTAAGACCTGCGTGGTGCCGGCGAGTCCGGGAAAAGCGTAGTTGTCGGATGGGCGTCTAGATCTAGGGTTCTGAGGATGCTGCAAATTGTCTCGGGCTTGCGCGAAGGGCAGGTGCTACAACGCAACCGTCGCGGCCAGGCGGCCGCCCGGCTGCAGTTGACTGGCTCCGCCCGTGGCCCGCTCACCGCCACCATTTGGGACGGTAAGGGCCGCGCGCTCAAAGGCTGGAGGAACAAACGGCTGGCCGCGCGGAAAAAGGAATCCTGCGCGGCCGAGCTGCGCGGCATCCCCGCGGGCGGCCCGTACCGGCTGGAGCTGACCTGCAGTGGCGCTACCGCCGCGGTAAAGGCTTTCTACGCCGGTGACGTCTGGGTGTTGGCTGGCCAGAGCAACATGCAGGGCTGCGGCAACATCGGCGGTGCGGCCAGGCCGCATCCGGCGGTGCGTTTGCTGACGATGCGTCGCGAGTGGATGCAAGCGCGCGAGCCGCTTCACCTCCTGGCGGAGTCGCCGGACGCCGTGCACAACGGCGGCCAGCAGTGCGCGCCCGCCGAAGGCCACCGGCTGCGGCGCCTGGCCTTTAAGGGAACCGGGCCGGGGCTTTTCTTTGCCCGCTTACGGGCGGAGGCGACCGGAGTGCCGCAGGGGTTAATCGCCACCGCCCACGGCGGCACCAGCCTGCAGCAGTGGACGCCGCGGCGGAAGCTGGAAGGCCAAATCGGGCTGTACGGTTCGGCGCTCGCTTCGGTCGAATCCACCGGGCAGCCGGTCGCCGGTGTGCTTTGGTACCAGGGCGAGTCCGACGCCAACGCCGCCGTCGAGGCCTACACCGAGCGGATGAAGAAGCTGGTGCGGGCTTGGCGCCGCGACCTCAAGCAGCCCGGGCTGCCGTGGGTGATGGTGCAACTGGCCAGGGTGTACGGGCGGCGCACGCTGAAGGAGGAAGCGCAGTGGAATCGCATCCAAGAACAGCAGCGGCTGCTGCCGGACATCATCCCCAACCTGGGAGTGGTCGCCGCCGTGGATCTGCCGCTGGATGACAACATCCACCTGGCCGCCGAGGGGCACGAGGTACTGGCCCGGCGCCTGGAATTGGAGGCCGGACGGCTGACCAGAGTCGGGCACCGGCCGCTGCCGCCGCCCCGGTTGAAGTCGGTTTCGCACCCCCGGATAATCAAGGATCGGGCCGGCAAGTCCACCGGCGAGGGCCGGGTGGTGGAAGTTGCCTTCGAGCATGTGGAGTTCGGGCTGCGTGCGGCCGGGCTGCCCAGCGGCTTTGCGATCGTGGATCAAGAGGGCAACGACCGTCGCGCCATTTTCAAGACGACTTTGCACGGCGACAAGGTGCGCTTGCACGTAAGCGAGGCGGAGGATGACTTCCGCCTGCACTACGGTCTGGGCTGCGTGCCGGTCTGCAACATCGTGGACGGCCCCGGCCACGGGCTGCCGGTGTTTGGCCCGGTGCGGATGGGGCTGCCCCGCGCGGTGTTGCCCTATGTCACCCGCTGGCGGGCGCATCCCCCGGTGGTGTTGGAAGTCCCGCTCGATCGCCTGGAGGCGCCGCCCGGTGACCTTCCCGTCGGCCGGGTTCGCACTTATGTGGACGACGTCTTTAAGCTGGACGGCTTTGTCAACGAGCATCCCCGCTGGATCGGCCGCACCGGCGTGGCTTTTTTCGAGGCGCGGATGACGTTGCCGGAGCCGATGCGCCTGGAGGTACTGATGGGCTACGACGGTCCGTTCCGCCTTTGGATCGACGGCGAGCCGTTCTTTACGGACATGGCCGGGATCAACCCCTGCTTTGCCGACGAGAGCAGCAAGACGGTCCGGTTGAAGAAGGGCTCGCACCAGCTCGCGGTGGGCATGGATATTCGTCGCGGCCAATCGTGGGGTTTCTTTTTGCGCTTCGTGCGCCAGGATGTGAGCGCCGCCCAGCGTGAGTCCGGCGGCTACGCGCGGCCTGCCTATCACGCCAGATGAAACGCCCCAACATCCTGCTGACGATTGCGGATGACCAGCGCGGTACGGCGCTGGGCTGCGCGGGTGTGGAGCCGCTGGAGACTCCGCACCTTGACGCGCTGGCGGCGGCGGGCACGCGCTACCGCCAGGCGCAGCACTTTGGCTCCAGCCACGGGGCCATCTGCGCGCCGAGCCGCGCCATGCTCCACACCGGCCAGGCCTACTTTGACTTGGACCGAAGCTTTCTGGGCGGGACGTATCCGCCGGAGGACCGCGAGGTGCCCACGCCGGCGACGCTGGGCGCACGGTTGCAGGAGGCCGGTTACCAAACCTTTGCCACCGGCAAATGGCACAATGGCACCCAGCTTTTCCAGGCTTCCTTTGCCGACGCGGCCAACGTTTTCTTTGGCGGGATGGATGACCATTGGTTCACGAGCGTGCAGGACTACGATCCCACCGGCGCCTACCCGCCCGAGCGCCGCCGATCGGCGGACGGGTTCTCCACGGAAGTGTTTGCGCAGTCCGCCATCGACTTCATTCACCGGCAGGCCGGGAGCGCCGCCCCCTTTTTCTGTTACTGCGCCTTTACCGCGCCGCACGATCCGCGCACGCCGCCAGACCGCTGGCGCCGCCGGTACGATCCACACGAAATGCCCGTCTTCCCGAACATGGAGCCGGCTTTTCACGATCCGGGTTCGCCCTTTGGCTTGGTGCCTGTCTTCGACAACGGCACGCTGTTGGGCCGGGACGAGGCGTTGCTGGGCCCGGTGCGCGACATCAAAGAGGTTAAACGCGCCATGGCGGCGTACTACGGCCTGGTTTCGCACATGGACGAGTGGATCGGCAAGATTCACGAGGCGCTGCGCGAAACCGGCTTCTGGGAGGACACGCTGGTCGTCCACACGGCCGACCACGGCTTGGGCGTCGGCCAGCACGGCTACCTCGGCAAGCAAAACATGTATCAGCACTCCATGCAGGTGCCGCTGATTTTGGCCGGTCCCGGCTTCGAAGCCGGACGCGTGACCGATGAGTTGCGCTACCAGCAGGATCTCAACCCGACGTTGCTGGAGGCGGCCGGTGCCGCTCCCGCCGGGGCTTCCTTCCGTCCGCTGGGGGGCGAGGCTTATGATGCGCTCGGCGGTGCCTTTGGCGCCCACACCAACCTGCAGCGCTGCGTGCGCGACGAGCGCTTCAAGCTGATGGAGCTCAGCATCGGGGGCCGCCGCCGGACGGAGCTGTATGACTTGGAGGCAGACCCGTGGGAGGTCAACAACCTGGCGGCCCGCGCGGAGATGGCCCCGGTGCTCGCCCGTCTGCGGCGGCGCCTGCGCCAGTGGCAGGAGCACTATGGCGACCACGCGGAGTGGCGCCCGGGTGAGGATGAGTAGCCTTGGGCAGGGGTTGCATCAACCGCTCCCGAGGATACAATCAGGAGATGTTCCGACTTTGCGGCTTCTATTTGGGATGCCTCCTCGGCGGCTGGTTGCTGCCAGCAGGTTCGATGGCTTGGGCAGCCGGCGATGCGGACTTCGGCTCGCAGACGCGGACCAACGACGCCGCGCTGATCGGCATTTTCTACGATTTAAAGCAGGATCAGCAGCGCCGAGGCACGGGCATGGACGACAGGAAGTACATGGAAGTGCTCGACCGGTTTCTGCGCGAGAACTGGAATGAGGCGGTGCTCAACCGCTACTTCCGGGCGACCCGGCCGCTCTACGCGACGCAGATCTTTATTACCGGGCGCGGAGCCGGCGCGGCACCCAAGGCCTTTGGCGTGGAGAAAGTGGTGAGCCCGCAGAAGTGGGTGGCCCATTACAAGGGGCAGGTGGCCGCGCCCAGCACCGGCAACTGGCGCTTCTGGGGCAGCGGGGACGACGTCATGGCGGTCGCCATCAACGGCAAGACCGTGCTGGTGAGTAACTTCGGGCGCCGCACCTTCCCCAGCCTGGGCTGGGAAAGCCCGGAGGAGCCCTCGCAGAACTACGCCGGGGGCTGCGTGCTGAAAGCCGGCGACTGGGTGTACCTGAAGGAAGGCGAGGTGGTGGACCTGGACATTCTCTTTGGCGAGCTGCCCGGTGGGGCGTTCTCCGCTTTTCTGCTCATCGAGAAGCAGGGTGAGACCTACGGCGAGCTGGAGGATGGCGAGAGAATCTACCCCGTTTTTCAGCTCGCGCCTTTCGACACGCCGCTGACCGAGGTCCGCGCCAACGGGCGCAAGAGCGCCC
This sequence comes from Verrucomicrobiota bacterium, assembly GCA_038745425.1. Classification (GTDB taxonomy): domain Bacteria; phylum Verrucomicrobiota; class Verrucomicrobiia; order Methylacidiphilales; family UBA1321; genus CAWUJC01. The sequence goes on from JBCDLL010000032.1 coordinate 35,261, forward strand.
CCGAGTTCGCGCCCGAGGGGCCGCTCTGGCAAGGATTCCAGTAGTTCCGAGTGGGGCGGTGTGCGCCCAGGAAAAGTTATGCAACCTGATGCATAAACTTAGAAGGTTGCGAACTTGCTGATCTCGGGGGGGAAGATTACCTTGAGTAAATGCCATGTATGCACAGGAACGGCCGATCCTTGCAGCTTTTTCTCACCTTCGAAGAATTCTCACCCCACCATCCTCTAACCCACTCAACGGAAAGACCAACGACGCGTTCCATAGACTTAAATATCTAATAGTGATCAAAACTTGGTTGATTTCCAGACTTCAGTAGTTACAATGTAATAACGCTCCTCGCCATGAAAACTCACCGCCACACCACCCGCCTCCGCCGCCGCCATCGCCGCCGCGGGGTCGCGTTGGTCATCTCGCTTGGGTTCGTGGTGCTGCTGACCATGTTGGTGACCTCCTACCTGGTCAGCATGCGCCTCGATCGGCAGTCCACCTACAATTACAGCCAATCGATGCGCGCCCAGGAACTGGCCCGCGGGGCGATGGAGGAAATCCTGGCGGACCTGAAGCAGGAAATCGAAGCCGGATCATTGGACGACGGCGTCTACACGGTCAACGATAAGCGGGTGTACGTGCCGCGAACACCGGAGGCATCCCAGCCCGCTCGGCTGGGCTTTGACGCCACAATGTTTGGTACGGATGTGGATCTGGAGGGAGAAGAGCTGCTCCCGCCGACGTTGTTGCGGGTGAGCCGCGCGAGCAATGGCGCAAGCGATGATCTTTACAACGACGTTATGGATAGCGCCTCCTCTGACGAGGACAATTACGACGCCGATCTCCTGCCAGCTAACCGGGCCAGTGCCGTGCCCACTTTCGTTGAGGGGGAATCAAACCGACGCCAGATCACCCCCGAACGCTGGAACAAACCCATGCTGATGGGCGTTAATCCGCCGTCCAACTTTGAAGATAACCCGCCCGACTGGATCTACGTCACGCGCTCGGGGAGTCGGCCCTTTACCGACGACGATGTCGATGATCTCAAGCCGGCTCGGAACTCGTTCAATTCCAACCAATTGATGGGCAACGATACCCAGCTCATGGGCCGCTACGCCTACACGATCTACTTCACCGGCGGGCTGCTCGATGCCAACGTGGTTGGGCGCCCCGAAATTCCGACAACCAACTCGGGCCAGACAGCGTTTTTTGACGCCATCCGAGGCAAATCCGCGTTGGCCTTTGCTGATTTGGGTGCAATCCCTGGGTTTAGCGATTTGACGCAAGACAAACTTGAAAGCCAAATCGACGCGTTTGTGAATTGGCGCAACCGGGGCTCGATGGAAAAGGCGTCTCAAGAATTGCAGCCGGGCGAAATGACCTTTTTAAAGATGGTAAAGAATCTTCGTGAATATGGTTATCTTGAGATGGAATCGGGTGATAGCCCACTGCTAGGCAGACAGGATTTACTCCAGTATTTCACGGATACCGGGTTGCCCCAATCCGCATTACCTTACTTAACGACTTTTTCTAAGGCTTCCAACGCTCCGGCATGGTCGCCAAAGGCGGATTCAAACGACTTGCGCGGGTATGAAGGAGGAGTTTCCACGACGGTGGTGAATTACAAGCAGGACAAACTCGACCCTGATAGCCCAAACCCGATGTTTCAAGCCGTTCGTTTTCAGAGCAATGGCAAAGTTCGGCGCTACCGGGATGACGGTAGTTCCTCACCGCATCCGGTTGAGAAGGGAGAACCTTTACTCCAGCGCCGGTTTTCTCTCGCCAAGCTTTCTTGGTTGACCGACATGGGTCCCGCTCCAGGAATCAGCGAGGAGGCGATTCAGGCTTGTTTCGGGCTTCTATGGAATTCTGGCGACAACCGATGGGATTACGTGGGGCCCAGCGGTTCAAGTCCTGAGACCGAGATCGATACACTGCACGATGTGGCTGGTCAGATGCGAGAACCTAATTTCTTTGAAATGTTAAAGGCGGGTATTCTCACCGGATCTTTGGGGAGGGATCCGGGAAAACTGGCGACGGAAGGTTCTTTTGCTCCGACAAATCGATATCCTCAAGGCGGCCCCGTGGGTGATGGATTTGACCTTTATAAAGACAATAGGGATCAGCAGATTATCCAAATCGGTGCAAACGCAATTGATCAGTATGACACGGATAGCTTCCCCACAACGATTTACTTCAAGGTCGCCGGCGATCCCAGCGCACCAGAGCAGGGGCCGATCAATCTTTCCTTTGGTGTGGAGAATCTTCCCTATCTTTCAAAAATTGATTGGGTGAGCATGCAGACTGGTGCTCAAGAATACAAAGCGTGGTATCAACCGGAGCTGTGGAATCCGCACCAGGCCTCGGGCTTCCCGAGTAACGGCCCGACTAACTTCAGGATAACTGCTTACGGTCAGAGTTATATTGAATATGCGCACAACTCCAGCAATGCTGCTGGCGTGCGTAACCGACGCCAATCTTCCACCCTCGACTTCAATGTTAATTCGAATGCGGCAAACATCTACTTTAGCGACGAGGATGCCGGCGCGGAAGAATCTCCATTCTACGACAGACCTCGTGCCACCACTTTCGACACCGCCGATGTAACTAAAACCCACAAGGATAATGTTCTTCAAGACAGCTACCTTGATTTTCAAGCTGAGATTCGCGCAGGCTATCCTGATGTTAATGAAGAACAACAGCCAAACGAATTTGTGGGGTTTAACGCTGGCGTAATCTCAGACTTTGACGTCGACGAAAAGAAAGGCAATAGCCCGAAACACCGCCTTATCCCGAGCCCAATGGTCACCTTCACGCTTTACTATGAAGATAGGAGCGGTGAGTTTCAACCCTACGACAGTATCAGCCGCATTCGGTCTTACTATTACCAGGATTTTTCCAGCTGGGGCCAGACCAAACCGAAGGTCTACTACGTCCCCGTCGATCCGCGCCAGGGCCGTTTTAGTGCTCACCTCTGCTCGGGAGGCCATGGTAACAACATGTTTGAGAACACTTACCGGATTGAAATGGGCAAAACAAGACGGGCGGCCTTCGGATACCCGAACGACTCGGCCGGATTTCATTATGGACTTAATCCTCCTTACCAAGGCAGGGCCGTGGGTGAATTTGCTTTAAACATAAAACCGCCCGCCGGTAGTGGTACCAATTGGGCGTATTACACCGACGTGGACGGCGTTGTTCGGCCTGCAGATGGTTTCCGACGCACTCAAAGTGGGGACGGTATTCCCCAGTTACCCGCGAGCCAGCGGCCCGAGAGTGCTGAGAATCGCAGGCCGGTGGTGCTGGATCGGCCCTTTAATTCTGTAGCCGAACTCGGATACTGCTTTCGCGACCTGCCGTATCGCAACCTCGACTTTTGGAGTGAGTTCAGTGCGGATGCGGCCCTCCTTGAACTGTTTTCGGTGCAGAACGAGTCGGAAGCCATGGCTGGACAAGTAAACGTAAATTTTGCTCCTTCTCCGGTTCTTCAATCGCTTCTTGCTGGCGCCGCTCGTAAAAGCATCGACCCTTCGCTAAACTTGGACCTGTCTCAGTCGAAAGCAGTCGCCGAGGCGATTGCCACTCAGCAGTCGGTCTCGACGGCAACCCCTCTCCAGAATCGATCGGATCTCGTGACCGAATTGAGCGATGTCATGATTAACGCGCTTCCGGAGGAAATGGATCAAGCGAACAAGGCGATGGCTGAAGCTCCCATACGAGCGTTGAGCGAAGTTACAAACATGCGCACATGGAATCTAATGATCGATGTCGTCGCACAGTCGGGCAATCTTCAAGCAACGGCTAATTCCTTGGAGGATTTTGTTGTGGTGGCTGAAACGCGGCGCTGGGTTCATGTTGCCATCGACCGCTACACCGGTAAGGTTGTCGCCATGAACGTGGAAACAGTTTATGAATAGTCAGTCGCTCTTTGCGCGTGTCATGGCGCTGCTCTTTGGCGTTTTACTGGTGACGAGTATACACGCTAGCGATACCGTGCGTTTCCCGAAAGGTGATGCTGCTTGGACGGTAGAAATCGAGTATACTGAAAAGGAATCGAAGAAACGTCAGACCTCAAGTCCGTCTGTTTCGTCGATTTCCGTGAATGGCGACCGCGCGGCGCGGCCTCCAGAAAAAGGAAGCGATCGCAATAGGTTGCTAAGGGTGGACGTAGCGAAATCGGGCCGCTTCCAGAGTAGCGTCTATCATTGGATGGACGGGACTCAAACGCAGACGTGGAGTTTGGTCGGCTCTGGTTTGCACGCAGTTGAAAAAGGCAACCAGCGCTTCATTTACGTGATTCCATCTGCGGACTGGTACCAATCTTCCTTGATGCTGGAGCTGTTTGATGAGGGTAGTTTTGCGTGGGTAAATCGGCAAAATCTACGAGGTGAAGATAAGTTCGACAATCAGCTCTGTCTTCGGCATGAGGCGGTGATCCAAGCGGGAGTGAGGCCCGATTCTCAATTCAAAGAGGATCTGCCGCTCCCTCGCGTTAAGCATGCCGCGCTTTTGGACTTCGAGACTCGGCGGCCGGTTGCGCTCATCGATCCCGAGAGGATCATGCGTTTTACCTTCCATGATGAATCGCCGCCTGCGCTGACCCCGCCAGATCGATTCGCGGCTGCTTTAGAGCGTTATCAAGCTGCCATTGATCTGCCGAAGCCGATCAAGAAACGGTAATTTAAATCACTCTTCCAGCACGAGGTCGCCGACCAGGCCGATGTCTTTATTGTGGGCGTTGCCGAACCAGGTGAGGAAAGAGTCGCGGTTGTGGCCGTCGTCCTCGTTTAGAATCAAGGTGAAGCCGAGGTTGGCGCCGGGTTCGGGCTGGAAGGGCGAGACCCGCGACCAGGGGATTGCCACCTCGTAGACCATGTTGCCGGAATCCGTCGGCGGTTCGGTCATGCCCAGCACCATGTCGGTCACTTCGCCGGGGGG
>JBCDLL010000033.1:0-39534 GCA_038745425.1 Verrucomicrobiota bacterium
CCGTGGGAGCGACCTGCGTGCCGCACCTCTCGGGCACCGGGCTGGGGCTGCTCTACAACCTGCTCTTTGTCGCGACCCTGCCCAACGCCGGGCCTTACCACGAATTCAAAGACTTCGACCAATCCATTCCCCTCGAATGCCCCACCTCCTCTCTCCGCAGCGAAGACGGCGTCATCAAAGTGCCCACCGAGCCCGGCTCCGGCGTGGACCTCGATCCCGACTTCCTGGCCAAGCACCGCCTGGTGGAGGAGTAGCGGTACCGGACGGTGATTCCCGGTAGCCGCCGCTGACCCCAGCGGCGGTTTTTTTATCCGCAGATTACGCCGATTTTCGCAGATTGATTTTTGGGGATTTCTCACAAAGACACGAAGAGCACAAAGTTCTAGGTTTAGGATTGTCGCGCCAAGTCCGCAAAGCTCGCCAAGTTTGGGTAAGACGTGTGCTGGGTAGGGCGGGCAGTCCCTTGCCCGCCTCGCCAAGCTGAAGAGTCAACGCTAAGCCAACGCAGGACAGAGCTCTTGTTGTGCCGCCACGCGAAAAGGACGCTCGGCAGATTTCGCCGCCGAGACGTCGGCGGCTACCGGGCCTTGGCAAAACCATTCCTTTCGTCAATTCCGTTTATTCCGTCGATGATCCCTCCGCCGCTGGGTCAGCGGCGGCTACCGGACCCGGCTTTCGCCGGATGGCCGTCTCGGAGAGACGGCCCTACCTCGCCTCCCACTCCCAAGCTCTGCCCAACGTGGTTCTCGAGCATCTTCTCATTCGTTTGTCGTTTTGAGAAAGGGCTGACATCAGATGAAGATAGCTGCAGGGAAGATGCGACAACTTAATTGAGAAGGAGTCTAGCCCGCCAGCTCGGCGAGCTTGGCGCGGCACTCGGTCTCTGGGTCCTCGTGCTTCTGGGCGACGGCCAGCTCCAGGCCGCGCTCGTAGAGGGCACGGGCCTCGTCCCGGTCGCCGCGGGCCAGGGCACATTCACCGAGCAGCATCACCACAATCATCCAGTCGTCGCGGGTGGAGAGGGCCATCCGCAGGTGCTCCTCCGCCTCGGGGTAGTCCTTGGCGTCAAAGAGCGCCTTGCCCAGGCTGAAACGCAGCAGGCCGTTGTCCGGCTTGTCCGCCACCATCGCGCGGTACTTCTCAATCAACTCCGACATGCTTTACCTCTGACACGATTTACCCGATTCACAAGATGAACAGCACCGGAAACTAAGCCGATGCATCGACGAGACGGCCAGTTCTGGTTCAAAACCCTTCTGTGCATTTGGTCATTCCGTCATCAACCCGTTTGAACTTAGGTCTTCGTCAGGAGGAAATCTTGTACATCCTGCTTATCCTGTCCAAATAGAGAGATGCACGACGTCATCGTCATTGGGGCCGGCCACAACGGCCTCACCTGCGCCGCGTACCTGGCCAAAGCCGGCGCCAAGGTGCTGGTGCTGGAGCGCCGGCCGGTGGTGGGCGGCGCCGTCTGCACGCAGGAGGACCTCATCCCCGGCTACAAGATCGACGTCGGCAGCAGCGCCCACATCATGATCCACCTCACGCCGGTGCTGCGCGACCTGGAGCTGCACCGCTTTGGCCTGGAGTACATCGAGATGGACCCCTGGGGCTGGTACCCGATCCCGGGCAGCAGCGAGGGCATCGGCTTTTACAAGGACTTGGACCAAACCTGCGCCAGCATCGCGCAAGTGAGCGAGAAGGACGCCGAGGCCTACCGCGCCTTTGTCCGCCACTGGGGCGAGCTCAACGAAGGCATCTTCGAGACCTTCCTCCAGCCACCAAGTCCGGGCCGGCTCTTCTGGACCATCTTCAAGCGCAACCTGCGCAACTGGCGCTCGCGCAAGCTCTGGAGCAACCTGGACACCACCCGCCAGCTGATGGCGCCCTACGGCCAGGTGGTGGAAGAGCTTTTTGAAAACGAGCACGTGCGCGCTGCGCTACTGTGGCTGGCGGCGCAGAGCGGCCCCGCCCCCGCCGAGGTTGCCAGCGGCGACATGCTGGGCTGGAACGCGATGATCCACCGCAGCGGCGCCAAACGCGCCAAAGGCGGCAGCGGCATGCTCAGCAAGGCGCTGGCCGCCCGGCTGCAAAGCGACGGCGGCGAGATCATCACCAGCGCGCCGGTGCGCTCGCTCGAGCGTAGTGGCGGCAATTGGGCGGTGACCTACGGCGAGGGAGAGGCCGCCACCACGGTCGAGGCCCGGAAGGTGGTCGCCGCCTGTCACGTGCAGACCCTCTTTGGCGAGCTGCTGCGCGACCCGCCGGAGGAGCTCGCCCAGCGGGTGAACCGCCTGCGCGTGGGCAACGGGTTTGGGATGATTGTGCGCCACGCCGTGGAGGAGCTGCCCCAGTGGGGCGAGGGCCCCGGCGCCGACGGCCAAAAGGTGCAGCCCGCGCACAGCGCGCTCCAGTTGCTCTGCCGCAGCCGGGAGCACCTGGAATCGAGCCACCACGACTTCCTCGCCGGCCACCCCCCGGCCGACCCCAGCGTCGTCGCGATGACCTTCAGCGCAATCGACCCGACGCTTGCCCCCGAAGGCAAGCACACCCTCTTCACCTGGGGCCAGTACCACCCCTACGAGCTGCGCAACGGCGAGAACTGGGCCGACATTGCCGAGCGCGAGGCCGACAAGCTCTACGAGCTCGTCTGCGAGTACGCCCCCCACATGCGGGGCAAAATGATCGACCGCTACATCCAGACGCCCGCCCTGATCGAGGACGTGCTGGGCCTGCGCCGGGCCAACGTCATGCACCTGGAAATGAGCCTGGACCAGATGTTCATGTTCCGCCCCCTGCCGGAGCTGGCGGAGTACAAGACCCCGCTCGAGGGCCTCTACCTGACCGGCGCCAGCACCCACCCTGGCGGCGGCGTCTTTGCCGCCAGCGGCCACAACACCGCCCAGGTCGTGCTTAAAGCGCTCAAGAAATGAGGCTGTCCCAGTCGCTCGAGACGGAGCAGACCAAACGCGAGCAGCGGGGGCTGGATTATTGCCTGTTTCGACTCAATTTAATCCAAAGCCTTTATTTTTTAATACCGGTCGCGTTCCTTTTAATCTTCGCCTTGATTCCCGCCTCCCTTTCGCTTTCCGATTGGGTAAAGTACGCTTTTGCCGGAATCATGGCTGTGCATGCGGTGGGGGGACTCATTTTCATGAGTGTTTACCAGCGTGGCCTGACCAGATTTAGAATCGAGTTCCCCCAGCTAAAGGACGCCGAAACTCTTTACTGGGAATCCTTCGTCATCCGACCGGTACGCATTCTTGTCACCACCCGGGAAATCCGGAGGTATAGCGCCTCGAGCTGGTTTATCTGCACGGTGGTGAAAGACGAATGCCGCATTCACCTCAAAGACGTCATTTCGATCAGATCGACGTGGTACACAGGGCCCTGGGCCGTTGTCGTCCGCTACCGCACCTCTTTCGGTGAACAAAGCACCGTGCTCATCCCACGTCGGATGAAACCCTTTTGGAAGGCCCTCAATCACGACGGCGTGCTGCGGGCCTCCGGCCGCTGGGAGGGCGCCGCGTGAGCGTCTCCGTTTCCCTGGCCGAAACCGAAGCGGAGGGCAATCCGGCGCTGCTCGCGCGATGGCGCCGTTGGATTGTGTGGACGTCCTTCGTTCTCCCGGCTCTTCTGCTCTACCCCTTTTGGCTGGAAATCCAGAAAGGACCGGAAGGCGTTTTCTTTACCTATTTCGGCTGGTTTTTTCTAGCCGTGCTCCTTTGGAACTTCCTCTTGTTCGGCTTTTTTGGGTTGCTCCGCAAGTGGTACGGGATTCGGTTTCCGCCGCGCGACACTGTGCGCGTTTTGCACGAGGAGAACTACGCCTCGGGAGCCGAGGGTGGCTTGGGCGGCCACTGTCACGGTTGCCTCGTCCTGATCGTGACAGAGGATGAGCTGTGGACCACAAGCTGGTTTCCCTTCACCTTCCTGATCGCAGTGATTGGCCTGGAACACCGCATTCGAAAGAGGGACATCCTTGAGGTGCAGACGGGCCGCTTCCTTTTCGTGAAGCAACACCGAATTACCTTCCGTACGAGCCAAGGCAAAAGCTGCGTCAAGATTAGCTCCAAGCAGGTTGCTGATTTCGAATCCGCCCTGGACTACGACAGCGCACTGCGGGCCTCCGGCCGCTGGGAGGGCGCGGCGTGAGCGTTTCCGTCTCCCTCGCCCGGTTGAGCTCGCTGACCACGCTGGGCTGTCGCTCGTAGCCAGCCGCGTTGACATCGCCGCACCTAGCGAGATGATCAGCACTGTATGGCCGAGCACGTGGTTCCGGATTATCTAACGCTGACGGGGCCAGAGAAAATCCCCGGGCTGGTCGCCTTTTGGCACTTCGGCCTGGCCGGCGGCCGCGGCGAGCGCTTTCCCGCCACGCAGGGCGAGCCGCTGGAGCTGGAACCGCGCCGTGGCCCTGAGCTACGACGGCACCCAGGGCTTGGCCTGGCTCGACGGGCAACTCGATGCGCGCTCACTCCGGCCGAGATGTACGCGCTCGCCCAGCTCTAGTACCGAAACATGGCGTCGCGAGGGGACTGGCTGGCTTCGATCAGGCGGCCGACCAAGCGACGGTTCATGGCAGCGAGGGCTGCGGCGTAGGCGGGGTCGCCTGCCAGGTTGCGGACCTCGAGCTGCGGGTCGCGCAAGTCAAACAGGACCTCTTCCCCGTGGTGGTAGCGGATCAGCTTGTGGTCGCGCGTGCGCAGCATGGCGCCGTCTTAGTGGAAGGCGAAGACGTCCTCGCGGATTTTCTCCCCGGCCTCCCCGGCCAGCAGCACGTCGGCCAGTGAATGCCCGGCCAGGACCGGCGGCACCGCGAGCCCGCTCAGCTCGAGCAACGTGGGCAGCAGGTCGGTCAGCTCGACCAGGCCGGACACGTCCCGTCGCTCCTTGCCCAGCCCGGCCGGCCAATGGACGATGAGCGGCACCCGCATCTCCTCGTCGTAAAAGTGCGTGTTCTTGTGGGTGATGCGGTGGTCGCCGCACATGTCGCCGTGGTCGGAGGTAAAGGCGATCAGCGTGTTGTCCAGCTCGTCGGCCGCCTCCAGGCAGTCCAGCAGTTGGCCGATGGCGAAGTCGAACTCGGTGATGAGGGCGTAGAAGTAGCGCACGTATTCGACCAGCTCGGCGTCGGTCCAGTCCTCGCGGTCGCGCAACATCCCCCGCATGGGTTCGGGCTTGTCCTGCCATTCGCTCTCCGCGTACAGGGGTGCAGGGAGCTTGGCGTGCTCGTACTGCGCAAAGGCCTCCCGCGTCGGGTTGAGTGGCGGGTGAGGGTTGTGGAAACCCAGGTTCAACAGCAGGCGCGGCTCCGCCAGCCCGCCGCCGTTAAGGTAGCGGGTGGCCACCTCCACCACCCAGCCGCTGTGGGAAAGCTGCCAGGGCGCGTCCACCACGGTGCCCAGTTTTTCTCCAACGGCGCGCTGCGGGTCGGACGGCCGGGGCGTGCGGAAGCACTCGACCGCCTCCGGGTGTTCGCCGCGCAGCCACCGTACGTAGGCGTCCTCGTAGCAACCGCGCTCTTCCGAACGCTCCATGTGATCGAAGCCGTAGGATTCATCGCCGTCGCCGCGCTGGTCGTGGTTGTCGTGGGACTGCAGGTGGAGCTTGCCAATGTGCACGGTGCGGAAGGAGCCGTCGCGGAAAAGGCCCGGCAGCGTGGGGCTGAAGTCACCCGGCAAGTCCCGGCCCAGGGTGGTCACGCCGGTCTGCTGCGGGTAGAGCCCCGTCATGAAGCTGGCGCGGCTGGGCATGCAGAGTGGGCTCTGGCAGTAGCATTGCCGGAAGTTGACGCCGCCGGAGGCAAGCCGGTCCAGGTTCGGCGTAACCACGTGCGGATGCCCGTAGGCGCCAATCGTATCGGCCCGCATGTGGTCGGCCGAGAGGAGAATGACGCGTTGCGGAACCGGCATGAGGAATCTCTCCATTTCACCTTTACAAGCGGGAGAGTCAAGCCGCCGCGGGCGCAAGCAAGGCTCAACCGCTCCATTGGAAAGGAGTCTCGCGTACCAAGCCCTTCGAGAAACGGCCCTACCGCGCCGGTCTTGGGTCGGATTAAAAGACGAGTCGACAAGACAAAGTTTTGTTAATACTTTTTTATTTTACTTGAACTTTTGGCCAGTTAGCGTAGTCTATTATTAGATATAAGATATATAATGAAAACTTTTTCTTTGCCTTTTGGCCTCATCCCCCTACTTGCATTCGGAGCCGGACTGAACGGCTGCCACGACTCCGGTGGACCGCCATCCGTGCCGTCCGCTTCGAACGGAGTGCCCGTTAACGAACTGAGCACAACCGGGCAGCTCCCCGATTGGGCGCTAATCGGACCCTTCGACCAAGAAAAGATCAAAGACGCGGCTCCGGACGAGCCCAGCCGGGATGGATTCCACAAGGACTATCTCGGCGGCGAAGCCGCCTTCGCGCTGAAGAACCTGGAGCCGCTGGCGCTGGCCTCCGGGGACGTGAAGCCACGGCCGGCCACGGTCAAGGCCAACGGCCGGGTCAGCTTCAACGAAGCCTACGGCAAAGACTATGCCGTGGCGTACGCCTACTGCCTGGTCGAAAGCCCCACAGACCAGGAAGTCACCCTCGGCTTCGGCAGCGACGACAGCGCCAAGGTCTGGCTCAACGGCGAACTGGTGCTGGAAGAATGGGTGCCGAGCCGCGGCACACGCGAAGACGCCACCATGATTCCGGTGCCGCTCCGGGCCGGGCCCAACCGCCTGCTCGTGAAGGTGGAAGACGCGGTCTTGGGCTGGGACTTCCAGCTCAACCTCTACACGCCGCAAGCCATCGCCCTAAAGAAGGCCGAGGCGGAAAAGCAACTGGCCGCGCAGTTCGAGCCGGTGGCCAAGAACCGCTGGGGAGGCTGGACCGGGGGCCACTTGATCCAGCCGGGTAAATTCCCGGAAATCGCCTGGCGCTACCCCGGACTGGTCGAGAAGCACTTCGGCGAGATGCCCGTCACCGTCCGCTGGTTCGACAACGAGCTCAACGAAGTCGAGCAGGCGAAAGAACCCGGCCGGTACCTGGCGGTGGTCGAAACCTCCCACCCGGAAAACGGCCTGCCCGTGCGCCGGGGCCTCAGCTTCTACGCCCACCCGGCCAACTGGGAGCCCTGGCTGGAGACCTTTTCCACTCACGCCGAATGGCAGCCTTTCCCGGGCGGCCCCTTCAACCCGGAAGCGATGGCACAGCGACGGGAGCAGGTCGGCCAACTGCTCGCTTCGGACATTTGGTTCAACTTGCAGAACTCATCCCCGGGCGCGGCGGTCGTGGCCTACCTGGCTGAACTCGAACCAAGCGACGGCGCGCCTCAAGGAGCGGACGACCCCCACATCATCAACCTGGACAAGTTTGCCGCGCTCAAGCGCCAGCTTGCCGCCACCGGCCGAGCACCGACGCCGCTGGCACCGCCCAAAGGCCGCGCGCTGGGGGCGACCATCCTCGACCCAACCGCCCTGCGCGACGGTTCCCTGGCAGAGGCCGGCTTCACGCCGGGGCTGGAGCCGGAGCTGCGGGCCATTTGCGAGGAGTGGGCGGCCAATCCGGACAACGGCCCGTTCTCGCTGCTGGTGGCGCGCAACGGCGTGGTCGTTTTTCACGAAGTCTTCAACTCCCCCGGCTGGCCGGAACGGACGCTGGATTCCAAGTTCGGTGTCGCCTCCATCACCAAGGCGGTGAGTGGCCTGCTGCTGGCGCGCTATGTGGACGCGAAGCTCATCGGCCTGGACGACCCGGTTGGCCGGTACCTGCCGGACATCCCGGCCGAGGGCGACGGCGCGCTGAAGGTGCGCCACCTCGTCAACCACACCTCCGGGCTGGAGGGCCACTGGGGCTTCGGTCAGGGCGGGCCCTTCAACCCGTTTCTGGAGAATCTCGCCGCGCACCAACTGCAGCAAACGACCACGCGGCCCGGCACCGCCTACCTTTACAACGGCAACGGCTTCAACCTGGCCGGCCGGGTAATGGAGGCCGTCAGCGGCAAGAGCGTGCAGCGATCCTTCCAGGAGGACCTCTTCGAGCCACTCGGCATCGAAGGCGCGGAAATTATCGCGATGGGCACCAGCGGCGAGTTCAGCGCGGTGGACCTCGCCAAGTTCGGGATGCTCCTGGCCAACCGGGGCACCTACGGCGGCCGGGAGTTTTTCCGCGAGGAAATCTCCGAGCAACTCCTGCCCGTGCCGCTACGCGAACTCGACCCCGCCTTTGAAGGCGACCACCGCTACGGCGTAGGCCTCAGCTGGATGCAGCCCAAAACGCCCTCCGAGGAAGCAAAGGCCCTGCCTTACGGCGACGAGAAGATGCTGGGCCACGGCTCGGCTACCGCCTCGATCCTCCAGGTGGGCATGGACAGCGGCATTGTCATCACCGGCGGGCGGGCCATCGCCGGCACCGATCCAGGCGTCTACGTCCAACGCATCGTCGATACCGTCCACCGCCACGCGATCCCCGATGAAGAATAGACAAATGCTACAGGACCGAAGGCTTGAGCTCGCGCGGAACGACCGGGCTCGGCGGCGGCGGGCCGCTCGATTCCCGCTCCGCCAAGTCCATGCGCACGTCCATCCGGTGGTCCGCGGGCTCGGCGCCGGCAAAGCGCGCCTTCAGGATGCGCACGATGTATTCACTTTCGAGGTAATTGGAGCGGAACGCCTCGGTGAGCGCGGGCACGCAGAGGCGGTTCTCCAGCACGGTTCCAGTGATGACCACCAGCGTTAAGTCCTCCGGCACGCGGACGCCAAAATCGTGGCAGGCGCGCAGCGCCCCAATTCCCCCGCTGGGACTGCCCACGATCAAAGCGGTGAAGGGCAACGCCCCATCCAGCGCCGCAAAGTAGCCGCGCAGGTGGCGGTACGCCATCTCGCGGCTGCTCGTGCCCGGTACCGTATCGCAGTCGAGGATGAGGCCCGGCGGCAGCCCCAGCTGATCCAGGCTCTTCAAGAAGCGCTCGTCATGCCCCTCGTTGTTGTGGAAATGCGGCTCGTTGAGCAGCCAGGCCGTTTTCCGGTGGCCCAAGTCGCGGAGGTATTCCAGCGAACGCATGAAGACCTGCGACTCGTCGATAGCCAGCGTGTCGAAATTGGCGCCATGGGGGGAGACGTTGTCAATCAGCAGCACCGGCACCTTTTGTTCAGCCAGCTCCCGGAGTAAGTCCGGCCGCAGATGGGAAAGGTCGCAAGCGACGATGTGCGCCGAGGCTATGGGCTCCTCCTCGAAGGAAGCGGGGGATTGCGGAATGCTCTCGTGGTAACGCGCAACGAAGTTCCAGCCTTCCACTCGCTTGATCGCCTCGCGGACGTTGCGCTCGCGCTTACTTTCCGAGCTCGAGTTGTAAAACGAGCGGTGCAGCATGATGAGCTTGTCGTGCCGCTGGGGACTGATGAAGGTGCCCTTGCCTTTGATCGCCAGGATCAGGTTTTCCGATTCCAACTGCTTGAGCGCCTGCGTGACGGGCAGCATGCTCACGTTGTAACGCCGCATCAACTGGCGGACCGAAGGCATCTGGTCGCCCACGCTCATGGTGGCGATGCGGTCGCGGAGCAAGTCCGCCAAGGCGTCGCCGATGCGCTGGTTCGGCGCTTTCTCCAAATTGGGCAACGATTTCTTGCTGGTGGAACCGGGCATGGCGCGCGCGAAAGGGTGTGGTGGAAAAGGACGAATCTACCGGACACCCCCAAAGATGCAACACATCGTATCAATACGAGCTGTTTTAATCGAGCGAAGGCCATTGCCGCCCTTCCCGCGGGGTCTAATCGGCCTCTGTCGCCGGGGCAGACGGCTTGGGCCGAATGATAAAGACGGCCGAGTGCTCCGGCCGCAGGCGCACGTGGAAGCGCCCCTTCCCGTCCGGCCTGAGCTCCTCACCGGTTTCGGCATTAACCAACGAGGGCGCCTGATTGAGCCGCCGCTGCGAAAGCGGAAACGTGCCTCCGTTGGTGGAAAAGCAATAGAGAATGGACGGGGCGGCGGCGAGCGCTTCCTCGTCCTCCCGCACCATAAAGAGGTCGTTGCTGTAGTCGCTGTTGGGGGGATCCAGAAACCGGCTGGCCCCGTGCCGCAAAACGGGATAGTCCCGCCGCAAGCGGGCCATCGCCCGGGTGGTCTGGTGCAGCCGGTCGTTCCAGCCGGGCTCGCCGGGAAAAATCATCATGGGCCGGTTAAACGGATCACCCCCGATGCCGAAGGTGCCCACGTATGCCGGGTTCCAGGGCAGGCCAAGCCCGATTTCCGTCCCGTAGTTCAGGTAGGGCACGCCGCGCACGGTGAAAAGAAAACGCAACGCGCTCTCGTAGGCGGCATCGGTCATGCGCGGATGCGCGGTCCGCAGCCGCGGCAGGTCGTGGTTTTCCAAAAACACTGCCATGTCGCGCGAAGCCGCCGGGGTAATCACCTCCAGGGCCTGGGGAGGAATCACAAACAGCCCGGCCGGGTTCAGCACCGTGCGCAGCGTTTCCGGCAGATAGGATTTGCCCCCGTGGCCCTGGACCAGCCGGCGGATGTAGGGCGCGCGGCCCAGCCAGTTGCGCTCGCCCGCGAAGAAGTTGCGCAGGGCCAGACTGAGCTCAAAGTCGTAGATGGTGAACTGCTGGGTGCGGTCCATAAAGTCCACGCTCTGGGGGTCGCGGTAGCCACCGCCGAAGAATTCACCAAGCAGTGCCCCGCCGGGGACCTCGCGCCGGTAGGTGTCTTCCATGTCCAGCCAGAAGTTGACGCGAACGTGCTTGATCGCGTCGACCCGGTACCCGGCCAGCCGGGGACCGCCGGGGGCCTGCAGCTTGGCCCAGAAGCTCACGGCGTCGAGCAGGTAGTGGCGCATCGGCCAGGTTTCCTGGCGCAGGTCGGGCATATCACCGGCCAGACGGCCGTCGTAAAGCTGGTGCAGGGTCGGGTTGGTGAAGTCGATCAAAAAGCCGGGCCGGTGGTACCAGCTCAGCCAGGGCCGCTCAAAGAGGTCCGGCACTTCCTCGTCGGGCCGGTAGCGGTGCAGCAGGCGGCCGAATTTGTAGATGGAGCCGTCGTCCGGGAAAATGGAGAGCTGCCCAAAGGCCTGGGCGTCGGCGTCCACGATCGTGCCATCGTCCTGGATCGCTTCAACGCCCGGCGTTTCCGGGATCGAGCTTTGGTTGAGCGTGATGTCGAGCATGACTCCGATGCCGCGCTTGCCCGCTTCGAGCAGGATCTCCTTGAAGAGGCGATAAGGGTCGCCGCCCTCGTCGTCGGGGCTGCGAAAGTGCTCGTCGATAACGAACCAGTCGCGCGTCCAGTAGCCGTGGTAACCCGTGATGTACCAGGAGATGGGCGGTGGCGTGGAGGTGTCGTCCTCGCCGCGGTAAACGTAGAATGGCCGCTCTCCCAGCAGGATTCCGTTGGCGTTGTCGCAGACCGGCGACAGGATGAGCTTGGTCACGCCAAGGTCGGCTAGGTAGTCGAGGCCGTCGAGCACACCCTGGAGGTCGCCGCCTTGGTAGTGGCCCAGCATCCGTCCGGTGGGATCGTACATCAGCGGCAACAAGGCCCGGTTGAGGGCGCGGTGCCGGGCCTCCTCGGGCGTGGCGTCCGGCCGGTCGAGGAAGGCCCAGTGCGGCACGTTGTTGCGGGGATCCCCGTCGCGGAAGCGGTCGATCATCAAGTAGTAGACCACGTCGTTGCCGAAGTTGTCCGTGCGGCTGTCCGCCCTCCCGGTCGGGTCCTGAGCCCAGGCCCATCCCCCGGACAGCAACAAGGCCAAGAGCAACGCGCGTGGCTTCATGGCTGGGCCTCCGGCTTGGCGTTACGCAGCTCCAGGTACCGGCGCATCAGGGGAACAAAGTCCGGCGCTTCCTTGGTCATATCCATGGCTCCGTTGGCTTGCTCCTGTTGGCGCGCCAGCTGGGATTCTTTGGGCGGCCAAAGGGCGTACTCCATGCTGAGGCCGCTGTCGTGCACGACCTCCGCCAAAGGCTTGGCCAGGTAGCCCACCACCACGATGCCGGCCGTGATGCCGGTCAGCCAGCGCACGTTGATGCCGTGCTTGTCCATAAAGCGGTGGAGCCGCCAGCGCAAGGGCCGCCGCAACCGCCGGAAGAAACCGTGCCAGCCGCTCGCGCTGGCGGCCTCCCAGGCCGGCTGCCGCCAAAACCATTCGCCCAGCGTGCGCGCCAGCAGCGTGTAGAGGCCCGCCCCCAAATTGAACCCCACGATGAACATGAGCACGCTGCCGAGATACATGCCCAGCATCGCCCAGACCTGGAACTCCCAGAGCGGCGCGTAGTTCCATTCGCCCGACTCGACCCAAAAAATCCCCATCGTGTAGAGCGACCACGACAACACCACGGCGCCAAAATCCACAAACGGCTTCAGGATCACCCGCCGCATCGGCACGTGCGGACTGGTGGCGTTGAGATCCTCGTGCAGCCAGCGCGCCAGCGCGCGCCGCACCGGTTTGCGCCGCACCAGGCTCGGCGTTTCGTAGCTCTCCTCGGCAAAGGGGTTGGCCATCCCGGCCAAGAGCAGCTTCTGCCCAAACAGCCGGTAAATCGCGTACTGCACAATGGTGTAGGGAATCAGACCCGCCAGGGTAAAGGCCTGCCAAAGCGAGTTGGAGGCAATGATGAAGAAGCCCAGGTCGCAGCCGATCTTCCAGGAAATGAAGCCGACCGCCCGGCCGAGTTGGCGCTCGTAGCGACCGAGGATTTCGCGCTGCTCGAAGGAATCCGCCTCCGGCGCCTCCCGGCGAACCAGCCACTCCAGGAACCAGCGGGTAAAGGGCAGGTCGCGCAGCAGAACAAAGGCAAGCAGCGGGAGCACCACCTGCAGCGCCTTACTCAGCGCCAGCGCCACGCCAACCAGCTCGAAGAGCAGAATGGGATGCTGATGGCTCATGAGACCTCCCCCGCCGGGCGCAGCACCAGCACGCTCTGCGCGCCAAACTCCAGGGCCAGCTCGCCCTCCTCATCGCACTCCACCGCTTCGCCCGGAAAATACCCGGTCGAAAGGCCGCCTTGCTCCAGCAGGTCCGGATCGATGCGGTCGCCGTCAAACTCCACCTGCCACTCCCCCTGGAGGTCTTTGGGGATCGGCAGCATGTACTCGGCCGACACGCCAAAGTTGAGCGGACCGAAATTGAAAAGCGAAATCGCCGCCTGGCGCGGCTCGAGCACGTGGCGGCGCAGCAGGCAGATGACGCCGCCCACTTCGTTGGCGTGCAGCACCGTCACCCGCGTCAGCGGCCACTCGCCCTTTTCCTTGATGAAGGTGGTCTCGCGGAAGAGCTGGCGCAGCCGTCGCATGTCGCGGCGGTGTTGGTCGTGGAGATCAAAGATCTCCGCCTCGCCCAGGCCGGTCGTGCGCCAAAAGGCGACGTCGAGCGCGGCCGGGTCGTCCCAATCCACTTTCCAGCGCTCGGGTTCATCCAGGCGGCCCAGGGCCAGTGAGTCCACCCCCGGCAGGTAGAGGTAGCGCAGATTGGAGAGGAACATGGTAAAGCCCTCCACCAGGCGCACGCGCTTGCGCACAAAGTCCAGCAGGTCCCGCCGCTGCAGCAGCCGCGCGCCGATGAGCTCCTCGCCGCAGTTGCGGGCCAGCTCGGCCGGCAAGCCCCCGTAGGCCCAAGGCGTGTTCGGCCGGCCGCGGCGGATGTGCGCGTCCTCCCAGGCCTCGTCGTGGAGCTGCGCGTAAACCGCCTCCCGCCGGTCGGTGTGGCCGGCATCGGCCGCCTGGCGCAGGATCGGTTCCATGTCCGGATAGAGCGGACGCCGCCGCTGCGAGGGCGGGCGGTAGACTTCCTCCGCCACGGCGAAACCCCGCGGGCAATAGATGACGTCGATCGTATCGCGCACCGTCTTGCGGTCGGCGGTGCTGAAGGCCTCGCCAATCACGGTGACGCCCGGCCACGCCTCCTTCATCAGCTTCTTGAGCTCGCGCAGAAAGACCTCGCCCTGGTTGGGCGCCCGCCGGTCGTACTGCAGCACCAGCCCGTCCACAAAATCGAAGCGGACCGTGTCCAGCCGGTAGCGCCGGACAAAGTTGGCCAGCCGCGCGGCCAGAATTTTGCGCACCTGCGGGTTGGCCAAGTCGTACATCCAGGTGCCGTAGTCGCGGAAGAGATAAGGGTTGGCGTCCTCGTAGAGTGCCCGCCCGTCCCGGTCGCGCAGGTTGTCCAGGGAGGCGGCGTGTGGCTGGCGCACCATGTGGGCAAAGATCATATCCGGCACCAGCCGCATGCCGCGCTGGTACAAAGCGTCGAGCAAGTCCTTGAAATCGGCCGGCGTGCCCAGTTGCCAGTCCACGTCGCCCACCGCATAGGTCAGGTAGTTGAACTTGGGGTTCAAATGCGTGCGGTCGGCCACCGACGAACCGACCGGAGCCATGATTTCATCGATCTGGTTTTCCTGAAGCCGGTCCAGCGCGTGGGTGCGCAGCAGGCGCCAGCACACGGGTTTGAGCAGTTGATCCTGCAGCTCGCGCGGCGCCTTGATGCCGTCGCCGTAGCCCCCGAGCAAGCCCTCGAGGGTGGTTTCCAGCACCACCTTGGCCCGGCCGGTCCGGGGAGGCTCGGCCTGCCACTCGTGCTCGACCGGTGGCACCGAAAAGCGTCCGTTGAGGTTCTCGCAGCCGTCGATCGGAGCGAGGGGCTGCCACCGCCCGGACGTATCGCGGTAGCGGAAGCGCAACTCGCGGAAGGGACGCACGTGGCGCACCTCCACCTCCCACCAGCCGTCCCGGCCCTCAATGCGGCGGGCCGGGCGCCAGCGGCCCCAGTCCCGACGGTAGCAAACTTCCGACCCAAAGGCCTCCGGCAGATAAAAGCGCAGCCACACATTGAGCAGGCCGGCACGCGAGCACGGCACTACGCGCGAAATGTAGTCACCACCGGGAATATCAAAATACTCCTCCTTCTGGGGGTGATATTCGCACTCCTTGCTTGCTTGCTTGGTCTCTGCCATCAGTCGGGTCGTTGGCTCTGGCCGGTAGGGGCCGGAAGATCCCGTGCAGACTGCCAGCCCGGCGGGTGCCTGGGAATGAAAAGTTGTCCTGCGACTGCCGCGACCGGTCACCGGAAATCTTTTTTGACTCCATCTCCCCGGGCAAAGCAGGCGCCGACCGGCGATGGACTTGACCGCTCCCGGAAACAACCCCTACAAACAATTAGGCGTTGAAGGGAGCGGAGCCCCCGCGGGAGGTGGGCGGGGAGACCAAGCGCCGGCCCATCCTCATGAACCAACTCCGTTTCCTTGCCTTGGCGCTCGCCGCGCTCATCACCGCGGGCTGCGGCAGCAGCGGTCCGCCCGAACGTCCCCTACCCGAGGTCTCCTTCCAGCAGCCGGAGGTCCGCGAGGTCATCGATTACGACCAGTTCGTCGGCCGGCTCGCCCCGGTGGAGGCCGTCAACGTCCAGGCCCGGGTCAGCGGCTACCTACAGGAGATTTTCTTCTCCGACGGCCAGCTGGTGGAGGAGGGAGACCTCTTGTTTCAAATCGACCCCCGCCCGTTCGAGGCCGCCGTAATGATCGCCGAAGGCGCCCTGGCCGAGGCCCAGGCCCAGGCCAAACTGGCTGAAAAAGAGCTGGCCCGCAGCGAGCGCCTGATCCAGACCCGGGCCATCTCCCGCGAAGAACTGGACCGCCGCCAGCAGGACTCCGTCGCCCGGCAGGGCGCGGTGATGACCGCCGAGGGCCAGCTTGCCCAGGCCAAGCTCAACCTGGAATTCTGCCAGGTAAAGGCGCCGATTTCCGGCCGGATCAGCGAAAGCCAAGTCGACGTCGGCAACCTCGTCCAGGGCGGCGAAGTCAACGCCACCCTCCTGACCTCCATCGTTACCCACAACCCGATTTACGCCTATTGGGACACGGACGAATCCTCTGTGCTGAAGTACACTCGCCTCGTTTTGTCGGGTGACCTTCCTACCGTTCGGGAAAAGAAAATTCCCGTGCAACTGGAGCTGGCGGACGAAACCGACTGGCCCCGTACCGGCTACATGGACTTCGCCGAGAACCGGCTCGACGAAGCCACCGCCACCATCCGCGTGCGGGCCATCTTCGACAACCCGGACCTGCTGATGACACCCGGGATGTTCGCCCGGGTGCGCGTGCGCGCCAGCGGAGCCTACGATGCCATGATCATCCCCGACGCCGCCGTCGGAACCGACCAGGACAAGCGCTTCGTCTACGTCCTGGGCGAGGAAGACCACGTGGAATACCGGCCCGTGATTCTCGGCCCGCGCTTTGGTGACGAGCGCGCCATCCGCGAGGGCCTGACCGCGGAAGACTGGGTGGCGACCGACGGCCTGCAGCTTCTGCGCCCCGGCGCTGTGGTGCAGCCGGACAAGCGTGGCCCACCGGCCGCGGAAAGCACCGAAGCCGAGGCCGAGCCGGAGTAAACCGTGTCCCAGTACTTCATCACGCGCCCCGTCTTTGCCGCCGTCATCTCGATCCTGATCATGATCGTGGGGCTGGTGGCCTACGGGACGCTTCCCTCGGCCCAGTACCCCGAGGTCGCGCCGCCCACCATCGTGGTCAGCGCCAGCTATCCGGGCGCAACGCCGGAAGTCGTGGCCCAAACCGTGGCCGCCCCGTTGGAGCAGGAGATCAACGGCGTCGAGGACATGCTCTACATGGAGTCGCAGTGCACCGCCGACGGCAACATGACGCTAACGGTGACGTTCCGGCTCGGGACCGACCTCGACATCGCGCAAGTGCTGGTCCAAAACCGCGTCGCCATCGCCGAGCCCCGCCTTCCGCAAGTGGTCCGCCAAATTGGGCTCACCACGCGCAAGACATCGCCCGACCTGCTGATGGTCATCCACATGGTGTCGCCGGACGACACCTTCGACCAGCTCTACATCAGCAACTACGCGCTGCTGCAGATCCGCGACGTCCTCTCGCGCATCGACGGCGTGGGCGAAGTCCGGCTCTTCGGCGCCCGCGAGTACAGCATGCGCATTTGGCTCAACCCGCAGCGCCTCTCCGCCCTCAACATCACCGCGACCGAAGTGGTCGACGCGCTGCAGACGCAGAACGTGCAGGTTGCCGCCGGCGTCGTCGGCCAGTCGCCCGCCGCCAGCGGCGTCGCCTTCCAGCTTCCGGTCAGCGCGGTGGGCCGCCTGAGCGATCCGGAAGAGTTTGAGCAGATCGTCATCCGCACCGGCGACGACGGGCGCATCGTGAGGGTGCGCGACGTGGCCAACGTGGAACTGGCCAGCTACGATTACTCGGTCAACAGCTACCTAAGCGGCGAAACCGCCGTGGCCATGGTCATCTTCCAACGCCCCGGCTCCAACGCCCTGGCCACCGCCGACCGCGTTCAAAGCGAAATCCAGCGGCTGAGCGAGGCCTTTCCTCCCGGGCTCGAGTACCGCATCGTCTACAACCCAACCGAGTTCATCGCCAAGAGCGTCGACGCCGTCTACTTCACGATCTTCGAGGCGGCCATCCTGGTGGTGCTCGTCATCACCGTCTTCCTCCAGAACTGGCGCGTCTCCATCATTCCGCTGCTGGCCATTCCGGTCTCGCTCATCGGCACCTTCGCGGTCATGGCGCTGATTGGACTCTCGCTGAACAACCTTTCCCTCTTTGGCCTGGTGCTGGCCATCGGCATCGTGGTGGATGACGCCATCGTAGTGGTGGAGAACATCGAACGCCTGGTGCGCGGCGGGATGAGGCCGCTGGAAGCCACCCGGAAAGCGATGAAGGAGGTTTCCAGTGCCTTGGTCGCGATGGGGCTGGTACTGGTGAGCGTGTTTATCCCTACCGCATTTCTCGGCGGCATCAGCGGCCAGTTTTACCAGCAGTTTGGCCTCACCATTGCGGTTTCCACGATGATCTCCGTGCTGGTCTCGCTCACCCTATCGCCCGCGCTAAGCACGTTGCTGATCCAGGGCGAAGGCGACAAGCCCGACCTGCTGACCCGGATTTGGAACCGGCTGCTGGGCGGCTTTTTCCGCGTCTTTAACCGGGTGTTCGACTGGGCGACCAACCTGTACGCCTCCACCGTGCGGGGCCTGCTGCGCATCTGGCCGGTAAGCTTGGCCGCCTATGTCGTCCTCCTCGGGCTCACCTGGCTTCTTTTCAGCGCGACGCCGACCGGCTTCGTGCCGGCGCAGGACCAGGGCTACGCCATCGTCGCGGTGCAACTGCCGCCGGGCGCCTCCCTAGAGCGCACCGACGCCGTCGTCCAGGAAGTGACCCAGACTTTGCTCGCCCTGCCCGGCATCGAGGACGCCGTCTCTTTTGTGGGTTGGAGCGGCGCCACCCGCACCAACGCCTCCAACGCGGCCGCGCTCTTCCCAACCTTTAAACCATTCGAGGAACGCACAACGCCCGAGCTCTCCGGTAACGCCATCATCGAGGACATGCGGCGCGAGCTGGGCAAAATCCGCGACGCCATGATCTTCGTCATCCCGCCCCCGCCGGTGCGGGGCGTGGGCAGCGGCGGCGGCTTTAAGCTTTACGTGCAGGACCGCGCCGACCTCGGCTTTGACGCGTTGGAGGACCAGGCCCAGAACCTGGCCGCGGTCGCCAACGAACAGCCCGGCCTGGTGGGCGTCTTCAGTCCCTTCAATGCCTCGAGCCCGCAGCTCTTCGCCGACATCGACCGCACCAAGGCGCAAATGCTCGACGTGCCGCTTTCCAACATCTTCGACGCCTTGCAGATCTACCTCGGCTCCACCTACGTCAACGACTTCAACCTCTACGGGCGCGTCTACCGCGTGACCGCCCAAGCCAAGCAGGGCATGCGCGACGACGCCGAGGACCTGCGTGTGCTCAAGACCCGCAGCCGGACCGGGGCCGCCGTGCCGCTCTCTTCGGTCATGGACCTCAAAACCATCACCGCTCCCGACCGCGTCGTGCGCTACAACCTTTACCCCGCCGCCGCCATCAACGGCGACACCCAGCCCGGCTTCAGCAGCGGCCAGTCCATCGCCGAAATGGAAAAGCTGGCCCGCCAAAACCTGCCCCAAGGCATGGACATCGCCTGGACCGACCTTGCCTTCCAGCAAAAGCTGGCCGGCGGCACGGGCATGTTCGTCTTTGTCCTCAGCGTGGTCTTTGTCTACCTGCAGCTGGCCGCGCAGTACGAAAGCTGGTCGCTGCCGCTGGCGGTGATCCTAATCGTGCCGATGTGTTTGCTCTTTGCCATCCTGGGCGTAATCATCCGCGGCATGGACAACAACATCCTGACCCAGATCGGTTTGGTGGTGCTGGTGGCGCTAGCATGCAAGAACGCCATCCTTATCGTGGAGTTTGCCAAGCAACAGCAGGAGGCCGGCCAGAACCGCTTCGACGCCGCGGTGGAAGCGGCCCGCCTGCGCCTGCGGCCCATCCTAATGACCGCCTTCGCCTTCATCCTCGGGGTCGTGCCGCTGGTGATCGCCTCCGGCCCGGGCGCCGAGATGCGTCAGGCACTGGGCACGGCGGTGTTCGCCGGCATGCTCGGGGTGACCGTCTTCGGCCTTTTCCTCACACCGGTCTTTTACTACGTCATTCAATGGGTCCTGGAAAAAGGCTGGAAGGATTCCGCCCCGCAACCAAAGCCCCCGGCGCCGCAGGAGGTCATGGATGAAGCCTAGTGTTCAGCCTGCTTGGTTCCTGGCGCTGCCGCTACTGGCCCTGCTGGGCGGCTGCGCGGTGGGGCCGAACTACGTGCCGCCCGAGACCGACACCGCGGGCGCGTTTGGCAACGCCGACGCCTCTGGCCTGAACAACGGGGACATCGAAATCCGCTGGTGGCGCTCCTTCGGCGATCCGCAGCTGACCCAACTGGTCGAAACCGCCGCCGCCGCCAACTTCGACGTGGCCGTGGCCCTGACCCGGATTCAGGAAGTGCGCGCGCTGCGGACGGAGTCGATCCTGGACGGCCTGCCCATCGTCACCTCGGGCGCCTCCTATACCAACACCCGCCTCTCGCAGGCCGAGGCGGGCGAGTTCGCCGACAACAACCAGCGCGAGTTTGAAATCTACGACGTTGGCTTCGATGCCACCTGGGAGCTCGACTTCTTCGGCCGCGTGCGCCGCAACATCGAGGCCAACACCGCCCTGCTGGGGGCGCTCATCGCCGAGCGGCGCGACATCCTTGTGACCGTCATCGCCGAGGTCGCCCGCAACTACCTGGAGCTCCGAGGGCTGCAGGAACAGGTCGCCATCGCGCGGCGCAACGCCGTTGTCCAGAAGAAGACCCTGGACCTGACCGAGCGGCTGCTGGAAGGCGGCCGCGGCACCGAGCTGGACACCTCCCGCGCCAGCGCCCAGTACTTCACCACCCTGGCGGCGATCCCCCCACTCGAGACCGCCGTGAAGCGGGCCATCCACCGCATTGCCGTGCTCACCGGCCAGCAGCCCCAGGCCCTCTACGGCGAGCTCCTGCCCGTCAAGCCGCTGCCGGAACTGCCCGCCATCGTCAACATCGGGGAGCCGGCTGAACTGCTCCGGCGCCGGCCCGACATCCGCGTGGCCGAGCGCGACCTCGCCTCCCTGACCGCCGAGATCGGCGTCGCCACCGCCGACTACTTCCCCCGCGTGCGCTTCAACGGGAACGTTGCCCTTCAAGCCAACGTCCTGAGCGGAATTGGCAGCACGGGTTCCGACGCTTTCTCCTTCGGCCCGGTCATTTCCTGGGCGGCCTTCGACCTCGGCCGGGTGGAGGCCCGCGTGCGCCAGGCCGACTCCCGCGCCGCCGGCCAGCTGGCCCGCTACAAGCTTACCGTGATCAGCGCGCTCGAAGAGACCGAGAACGCGCTGGTGGATTTCACCAATGAGAAAGTGCGCCTTTCCCGCCTGCGTGAGGCGGCCACCTCCAGCCAGAAGGCCGCCTCCCTCGCGAGCACGCAGTTTGACGCCGGGCTCACCGATTTCCTCAATGTGCTTGACGCCGAATTCACCGCCTTGAACACCGAGCTCTCGCTGGCCGAAAGCCGGACCCTGGCCGCCACCGACTTGGTCGAAATCTACAAGGTCCTCGGCGGCGGCTGGGAGGTCTTCCCCATCGCCGACCCCGGCAACGTCGACGCCGCCGCCCTGGGCGATGACTCCGAAAAGCCGGTCACGGGACCGCAGCCACCGGCGGACTTGGACACGTCGAAGTAGAGCACCCGGCATGACGACCAAAGCCTACGCCATCCGCGAATTCGGCGGACCCGACCGCTTCGAGGAAACGGAAATCGATTTACCCGGGCTCAAGCCCACCGACGTCCGCCTGTCAGTCCGGGCCGCCTCGGTCAACCCGATTGACTATAAACTGCGCCGGGGTGATTTCGGCGGACTCTTCCCCCTGGTCCTCGGCCACGACATGTCGGGCGTGGTGGAGGAAGTGGGCTCCGCCGTTTCCCGCCTGACTCCGGGCGACGAAATCTGGGCCTACCTGGGTGGGCCCTGCAGCAACGGTTCCTACGCGGAAGAGGTCGTGGTCCCGGAGGCCTTCGTCGCGCCCAAACCGTCCAACCTAAGCTGGGCGGAAGCGGCCGCCTTCCCGGTCGTCGGGCTGACCTCGCTGGAATCCCTGCGCGACCGGGCGCGCATCGCGGCGGACGACACCGTATTCGTGGCCGGTGGCGCCGGTGGACTGGGGTCGATTTCCATCCAGTTGCTGCGTCAAGAGGGGGTGGAATCGATTGTCACAACGGCGGGCTCGGACGCGAGTTTCCGCTTTCTTCGGGAAGAGCTCGGCCTCGCGGCGAAACGCATCGTCGACTACCGCGATCGCAGCGCCGAGGAAGTCGCCTTCGAGGCCATGGAGCGAAACGGAGACGCGTCCTTTTCCGTGGCGCTTGATTACGTCGGCGGTCCGATGAAGGAGGCCTGCTTTAAGGTGATCGACTTCGGCGGGCGCATCGTCTCCGTGGTTGAGGAGCCGCCCGACTTCGCGGTACCCATCTGGAACGGGCGCCAGAGCCCGCTCTTTGCCAAGTCGGCTTCGCTGCACTTCGAGCTCCTTGGCGCGCGCGGACTCTTTGGCGGGCCCCGGGCCTGGGACGGCTACTTTCACGACCTGATCACGCTGGCGGCGGACTTCGAGTCCAAAAAGCTCCGGCCCTTGGGAATCGCCGATGTCCAGCCCATGACGGTTGCGGCGATCACGGCGTTCCATGAACGGCTCGAATCCGGCGGCGCCAGCGGCAAGCTCGTCCTTGAAATCCATTGAGGAGTAGAGGGAGTGACTTTAAAAGGGTGAAATCCGGGTATCGCAACGGCATCACGGAAAGACTAGGTGGCGGACTCGCTTTGATGTCGTCTCTATAATTCTGCTGCAATTCGCATGGTAACCACGTGGATTCATCAGGCTCCGGCGCGCCCAAACGAGTTTGGTCTGGCCTTCGTGGATAATGCAACGCACCGTTAAAATCGAGCGGGATCAAAGATGATACAAGATTGGTTTAAGGACGCAAAACTAGGGATCTTCATTCACTGGGGGATTTATGCCGTCCAGAAGCGTGGAGGCGAAGCGTGGCCGTTAGTCAACGGCGGCGTCAGTTACGACGACTACCTGACGCAGATGAAGGATTTCACTGCGTCCAGGTTTGATCCAGACGCCTGGGCCGACCTTTTCGCGGCTAGCGGCGCCAAGTATGCGGTGCTCACGACCAAGCATCACGACGGGGTGGCGCTCTGGCCAACCAGGCAGGAGGGGCCAAGTATCCCTAATGAAACCGACGTCCCGGACTTGGTCGCGGCCTATGTCGATGCGACACGAAAAAAAGGTCTCAAAGTCGGTCTCTACTTCTCCCACACGGACTGGTCAAACCTGGACCACATGTCCGTTATTACCGGCAAGTCCAAAGACGAGCTTCGAGAGCTCCGCAAGAAGCCCGTTTTGCTTCGCCAGATGTGGGAGGAGAATCAAAAGGAAGTCGACCTGAGCGGTAGCGCCGAGCATCAAGCGGCATGGCAGCGGTTCCTTGACTTCCACCGCGCACAGCTCACGGAGATTCTCAGCGACAACGGTCCAATCGACCTGATCTGGTTTGACGTCATGCTGAAGCGACAAGGTTTTGACTACCGGACCCATGAGCTGCGCGACCACATCCGGTCCATTTGCGGGACGACGGTGATCAACTCAAGGCTGGCCGAACACGGGGATTACGAGACACCCGAACAGTTTATCCCCGTCCATCCGCCGGAAGGGCCTTGGGAGCTCTGCATGACGACGAACAACAGCTGGTCCTACACCGGTCGGGAGGAGCAGTACAAGTCACCGTTCGAGATCATCACCATGTTTTGCGAATGCCTGGGCATGGGCGGCAACATGCTCCTGAACGTCGGACCGGATGAGCGCGGCGTCATTCCGGCGCAGCAAGTCGAACTCCTGGAGAAACTTGGGGACTGGGTGCGCAAACACAAAGAAGCCGTCCATGGCACCATCCGCGGCCTGCCCCACGGCTACACCTACCACTTCAGTGCCTTCAACCATTCCCGCGACACGATCTACCTCTTTGTGGCGCATGTGCCCAAGGAAGCGACATCCATCAAGGGGATTAAGAACGAGATCAAGCGAGTCACCGTCCTGGGTGACGGTACCGAGTGCCGCGCCAAACGGATTGGCGGCGCCCCTTGGATCGGCGTCCCCGGCACGCTCTGGATCGATGTCCCCAAAGATGCTCTCGACGACAATGTGACGGTTCTCAAGATCGAACTCGACGCGCCCTTAGATCTCTACAGCGGCGAGGGCGTTGAGATTGACGTGAACTGAATGAAGACCAGAGGGTGGCGGTGTGGTGCCGATAACCCAGCGCAAAACACGGCACCTTGCGCAAATGCGGAGCTGGGGGGATTCGAACCCCCGGTACTTATTTTGGCCCTCGTAGACCCATATTTACCTCACAAAAAGCGACTTAAAAAACCCCATTGACACCGATAACGTTACGACTATTGTTACGCCTATGCCCAGCGTTCATCGAGACCTTCGTGGCAAATCCCCATTCTGGTACGGCTGCTTCACCCTGCCCGACGGCACCCGGGTCAAAAAATCAACCAAACAGACCAGCAAGCGAGAGGCTCAGAGGGTTTGTCAGAAATGGGCTGAAGCGGCCCAACAAGCCAGGACAGGCCACCTTACCGAAGCGCAAGCCCGTCAAGTCATCGGCGAGATTTACGAGCAGACTCACGGCACCAGCCTGCCCCAGACCGACGTCCAGACCTACGCCGAACAGTGGCTTAGCCGCAAGAAGGTGGAAATCGCCGATTCGAGCTTCGTCCGTTATCAGGACATCATCCATCATTTTCTAGAGTCACTCAGCCAACGCGCAACCATCGACATCTCGCGGATCACGGCCCCCGACATCGTTTCTTTTCGCGACCGCTATGCCAAGTCGCGCTCAAACTCAACCGCCAACATTGCGCTGAAGATCATCCGCATGTTCTTCAAGCAGGCCAAACGCGATGGCTACATCTCGGAAAATCCGGCGGTTCACGTCGATGCCATCAAGCGGAAGGGCTCGGCGACCGAGCGGAGGGCCTTCACCCTTCCTGAGATCAAACGCCTCCTCAAATCGGCCACCGACGAGTGGCAGGGAATCATCAAGTTTGGGCTCTACACCGGTCAGCGGCTCGGCGACATCGCCGGGCTCACTTGGAGCAACATCCATATCAACAACGACGGCACTGGCGAGCTGCGGTTAAAAACAGGCAAGACAGGACGACGCCAGATCCTTCCGATGGCACAGCCTCTCATCGACCATTGCCTTGCCATGAAGACCGCCGATGATCCCGCCCAGCCGCTGTTCCCCAAAGCCTTTGCGACAGTCCAAGATCAAGGCGGAAGGACCGGCACACTGTCCAATCAATTTCGACGAATCCTTGAATCTTCGGGGCTCGTTCAAAAGCGCACGAATCGTTCAACTGGCAAAGGCCGCTCCACCAGCCGACAATCGAGCGAGCTATCTTTCCACTGCCTGCGTCACACCACCACCAGCATGATGAAGAATGCCGGGATTAGCCCCGCCATTGTACAGGAATTCATCGGCCACGATTCCGAAGCCATCTCGCGCCAATACACCCACATCGAAACCGATGCGCTCAAAACAGCGCTTGGTTCGCTACCAGTGGTGTGATTAGTCGTATCGCTTCCTTCCTAGATCGATGATGTCAGTCTACGTTTCTCGATTTTGGGCTGTTCTGATCGATTTGCCTCTGACAGTCTTTTTGATTGTTCATGGAGAGCAAAGCTACCACACCCGTTTGGATGGTCCGCGCTGGCAAACACGGACAGTATCAGGACCGTGTCATCGACCAGAACATTGCGGCGATTGGTTGGCCCGACCTGCCAGACCTTTCCGGCATACGATCAAAGGATGAACTCCTCAATCTAATTAAGAAAACCTATCCCGATGCCAATCCACGCACCCTCTCGAATTGGTGCAATCAGGTTTGGGCCTTCTTACATTCCATTAAACCCGGCGACCTGATCGTGTTACCGCTCAAGGGCAAAAGCGCTGTCGCAATGGGGAAATGCGTTTCGGGCTACCAATATCTCTCCGAGAATCCCGAAGACTGCCGGCATAGCATCGGCGTTCAGTGGAATGAAGAACGAGTTCCGCGCAAGAGATTCAAGCAAGACCTTCTCGATTCTCTGGGTGCTTTTCTCACTGTGTGCCGCATCCGACGCAACAATGCGGAATCCCGCATAATTGAGGTTTTCCTTGGAAAATCCGATCCGGGCAATTCTGAACTCATTACGAATAGAAAGACACTCTTGCCAACCGATAAACAAGGAAACGCCGAGTTAGAATCGGACTCTGTCGAAGATTCCGATGCGGAGACTGATTACGAAGAAAGCCTTCGAGATCAGATCAGGCGGCACATTGAAGTTGAATTCAAAAACCACGACCTTTCCCGTTTGGTCGATGCTCTGCTACAAGCGCAAGGCTATGTGACATCGGTTTCTCCTCCTGGAGCGGACGGTGGAGTTGACATCATCGCTGGACAGGGTCCTTTGGGTTTTACCCATCCTCGGATTGCTGTTCAGGTCAAATCGGGAGATTTCGTTTGTAACTCGCAAAGCATGCGTGAGTTCAAAGCGGCTGCCCGAGAGCATGGAGCCGACTCAGGAGTCTACATTTGCTGGAATGGTTTCAACCGCGAAGTTCAAAGAAACGAGCGAAAGAACTTCTTTGAGGTTCGCCAGTGGGATAGCGACGAGCTTATCGAACAGATTCTTCGTCACTACGATAAGTTTTCAGAAAGCATACGGGCCGAACTTCCGCTCAAACGAGTTTGGATGCTCGTCCGCGAAGGCAGCTAGCACGGCCTCTGAATTTACCTCCGCCTTGCGGGGGGAAAGATCGTGTAGTTATTCCCAGCTCCCTTGTGGACATCGATGGTTCCCCCACCTCCGGGAATATGGTAATGGCTCCAACCACTATCTGGTATGTTCGGTGCAAAAGGTCCACCACTCATATAGTTAGCTGGATTCCCATACGGGTTATTCTGATTTGCCTTTTGAAGATGTGTGACAATCGCATCAAAAGTTGAAGCTCGCCCGTTTTGTGTTGTTTCGCATCCACATAGACTAACCGACAGAACCGCGACAATCAGTATTATTCTTAATCCACCCCATCTTGTTTTTGCTTTCATAAACTATTGAGCAAGTTTGATCAAAACGGCAACCCACACTGCATACTGAAGGCTGGTTACAATCCACAAAGACTGGGTCATTCGGATTACCCTTTGCCAAGCATGCGTAATTGAATCCTGGTCACTACGACTTTTGTGATGATTCCACGCGATCACCTGCCTCTTGATGAACGAAAAGACCAAGCCGTAGATAAGTCCTGAAATGAATCCGACTGTCGCGCACCAAAGAACAACTGCGACGGCTGCAGCCACTTTAAGCCAGAATAAACTTAGCGTAGAAAACTCAAGGAGCTTTCGGGCGTCTTCGGAGTCGTCCTCAAGGAATCCCATTTCTCGGAGCCCTGAGAGGGATTCCTCTGACAGCGTTGCATTGCTCGTACCCGTAATCTCCCAAAACCTCTGATAGTCGGCTTTGGTATCGCAATAAAGCGGCTCCTTGCGACTCGCCATGGTACCATTTATTCCACATCCGGGATAACAACGCAAGCAAAATGTTCCGCATGCGGAATAAACTCGATGGGCAGCTTGCCGCCTTTCTCAAACAACAGCGGGGAGAGCAAACTTACGCGGCTTTCTCCCGCAAGACCGGCCTCCCTCCCTCCACCCTTCACCGGCTTGAAATGTGTCAACAGAGCATCACCCTGCGCACATTGGAACAAGTGCTCAAACGACTCAAAGTCTCGATCCACGACGTATTTGGCCAATGATCCTCTAAGCCTATTAATAGCTCAACAGCAATACCTTAGCGTCCGATGACCCATGTTTTCATTATGAGGTGCCGTTTCACACTTCAAATTGAAAGGATCATTCCATGGACAAAGACGAACTCGCTGCCTTGAAAGAGCTTCAAGCTGAACGCAACGCTGCCCGCAACGAACTCCGCAAAGCCTGCCAAGTCTACCTAGATGGTAAAACAGGCCCCAACACTCTCCTTCAGCTCGCCCAAATCGAACATGAGCTCATCATGCAGATAGTCATGACCTACGGCTACGAACACATCTAAAGCTCCAAGGTAAGCAAGTAGAGACCACCCTCCGCCCTCTCGGGCGTCGGGTCCCCGGTCGTCCCTCCCGGGGGGCAGATATCCGTATGAAGATGTTTGAATTGACCAAGCAAGGCACCTTCGGCTTCTGAGCAACGCAGATCAAATTCCCGCACCTTGGCGTCGAGCAAATCGTCGAAAAAAAGGAGCGGTTTTTGGCTCGGCGCACTAGGCAAGCGGCACCTTAAAGGTTCGTCCTTCGATAATTTCTTCTTGAACTGCGGCAAGTTCTTTTTGGAGCATCTTCATCTCCTTGTTGAGCTCCCAAATGCCCAGCTCTTTGTTCCACTCTTGATGCCAGTCAACGAAGCCTTGAAGCGTTGGGTTTCGTGCAGGCGGGGGCGAAGGGTTGTGGTATAAGCGGGAGATGCGCTCGCGGATTGTGTCGGGGAAATTTGGGAAGGGAAGAAAATCAAAATAATCGGGAGACATGTGACCACCCGAGCCTCCAACGCCAGCCCAATCAATCACGCCGTGCTTACGTAGGAAATCAAGGAAGCACTTTACAAAAATTGTCTGCCATATTTCTGCTCCAGTCCAGGAAAGGACTGTTCCGTGAAAGTTCGTGGTGCACCGGTCTGGCGCTTCAACTAATACAAGTGAACGACCTTTTTCAAACCCTTCGCAACCAAGGATAAGATCGCCAACTTTAACCGTTGGCAGGCTTTTCGGCGAACCAAGCCATTCGCACGAATCGATCGTGCCATATTCGCTGATATTCACCGGGCGAATCAGTTCGTACCAGCCTGGCTTGTAGATTTCGGAGTAGAGACATTTGCCGATAACTGACACAGCAAGATTTGGCCCACGTCGCGAACGAACTCCCATTTTGGAAAGCGTCGTCATTCCATGACGATAGTTCGCAATGCGATGATGGAACTCCCTGAACCCGCGGCAGTAAAGTCCGATATCGAAGCGACGAGACGCACGAACATCAGCGAGTGAGGGGTAGGTGTAGACAAATTGTTTTGCAGTTTGTCCTACCGTCAACTCAGCGTTTATCTGCGCATAGATTTCATCGTGTTTCGCCCTGATCGCCTTTTCTTTGGCAATAATTGCCTCAGTTAGTGCAGCTACGTAGCTCATTACACAATCAGAACTAGGTTGATTAGGGAATGGAATTTTGCAATCAAGCCACAGCTCTTTAGCATGCGCAATAGTCGCGCCGCGAGGCACTTTGGAGCGCAGTTCAGTCTTAAAAAGCTCGTTCTTGAGAAACCCGAAAAGATAAAATCGATTTACTGTCGGATGCAACCGCACGATGCCTCCGCTCAAAGTGTGGTTCTCCCAATCATTTCCATCAACCATCGCGCATTCACCTACATTTGAATCTTTTGAAAGGAGAATGTCACCATCAGCAAGCTGCATGTCTTCAAATACTCGAGGGTTTATTGGAGTAATCGCTCCTCCCTTAGAGGAAATTAGGCAACTGTGCGCCTGAAGTGATTTTGTACGAATGAAGTAATGCGTAGATTCATCCATGT
Organism: Verrucomicrobiota bacterium; assembly: GCA_038745425.1. Classification (GTDB taxonomy): domain Bacteria; phylum Verrucomicrobiota; class Verrucomicrobiia; order Methylacidiphilales; family UBA1321; genus CAWUJC01. The sequence continues at coordinate 29,073 of JBCDLL010000033.1, forward strand.
AATACATAGACCCAGGATCACGGCCTTTGTCGTAGCCACTAATAAGTTCACGGATGGTTTGGGTATTCGTCGTAGGGATTTCGATACGCCTATACATTCCAGCAGACCACGATGACTTTGATGCCCTCACGTCCCCGACAGTGATTTCTTCTGGAACTCGTAGATGTCTCATTAGCTTTCCTTGTGAAAAATATCTTGTAGCATCTTTTCTTGGCCTAGAGACCAACTTCGAAACGCGCTGAGTGTGTCTGTAAACTCCTCATCTAGGACTGGTTCGCCCTTATCGTTAACCAATATTTCGAAACTTGTCTTGTCGATCTGAAACACGGGATTAAAGAAGACATTCCTTTTACTCGTGCGCTTCTCGTAGCCAACCCGCTTGATGTCCCGGATAAAGATGCTGTAACCTGATTCGTTCAATTTCTTGAGTGCAGAGGACTTTGGTTTGTATGCGATAAGAATACTGGTATTAACTCCGGTTTCGGCGAACACGTTTGCTGGGAGATCAAACAATGCCACGATTCTCATCCGATCCATCAGCCACTCCCGAACACGCTTCCATTTGTTAATAGAGGCGATGGAGTTCGAAACCACGATCCCTAACCGCCCATTATCCTTCAGGCAGCGATAGGCGTTCTCTAGAAAGACAATTCCTAGGTCGAGGGCATCGCTGCCTTTCGGTAACGCAGCTTTCTTTTTTCCCCGTTCGTGCTTTTCTGCAAATGCATCTTCTGCAGTCGCAGTTTGGCGGGTAAGGTGCCATGTCTCATACATCTCGATGATTTCACGATCCTTGTCGGTCTTTACCCGGTAAGCACGGTCTTCACCGAATGGAGGGTTGGTTAGCACCACGTCAAATTTTTTTAGTTTTGTTTTGTCTGACCAAACATCCCAATTCCCGCGCGAATGTTCGCTTGGGACAAGATCCACCAATTTGGGCGGTGAACTGTCGGCGACTTTTGCGAGAATTGAACCCTTGTCTGCCTTCGCAAAGAGTTTCGCCTCCCCATCTCCATTTAGAAGCATGTTAAGTGTAGCGAGTGACACCATGTTCTTATCTAGGTCGACACCGTAAACATTTGCATCGTCGAGCTTCCAACCATTGGGTTTGTCGAGAGCGTTTACGAACGAGAGTGAAAGAAAATCTGCGATGCCGCAACAAGGATCAAAAACAGTTTCTCCGTCTCGTGGATTCACGAGCCGAACAATGAAGTCGATTACTGGAAGGGGCGTTAAGAACTGTGCTGCCTCGTCTCTTTTGAAGGAGTTCGCGAAGTTGTAGAATACAAGTTGGTATAGATCGCTCTTAGAGGAGAGAACAAACGAAAAGTCCTGGAACGCTTGGACTATAGCAATCACAGCTCGGACATCGTTCGGATCCCGCCAATCAATGACGTTCGTCGAAAAGATCTTTTGGTAATCCCCGGCCGCCTCATCACGAAGCGCGTAAATTCGTTTGATAAAACCCTTGATCGGCACGTCCGACAGCGCGTGGAATCCCACTTCGGCGTCTGTGACGTAGAAGTCGAGGAAGCGGTGAGGGTGTTTTTTATTCCGCTTTTCGTCGAAGACCTTCAGGGCAAATGCTTGGAGAAAAATACCGTAGCCGCGTTGATCAACTAGGTTCACCTTGTCCAGAGCACGCAGGACATCGGAGAGGGCTGTTTTAATTTGGACCGACGCTATCGTGGTGATGACATCAAGGGCATTGATCGTCCGCTTTGATCGGTCAAATAACGTAGGTCGATTCACCCGCTTTTGCAAGTCGTCGAAGTTTGGCATGTAGCCATATGGGTCGGGCAGGTGCAAAGAAAGATCGCCTACCTTACTGTTGTCGCCCTTCTGATTCTTCCCTTCGTCGTAGCGAAGGTATTTCCCACTACGGCGTTGGAAAAGATAGAGACGGTCAGCACCATAATAGCAACCCAGCACATAGGCATCGGCTGGCTCGCGCTCCCGCATGGCTGGCTTTACTTGACCTGTGAATACTTTTTCGATTTCCTTGTCGTTCTTTTTGAACTCAATGACCGCAAGTAAGTGTTCGTGCAGCCATTCAAGATCAGTAGAACGACGATCTTTCCAGTATGCTTTGTAATGGTCGAGCCAGTCGGCGTCGTCAAATATTGCACTATCGAGTCGGATGATGGACGAGTTTCCTTTGGGAAATTGAACCTCAACACCAATGAAATCTTTGGCGTATAGCCCTGAATTGATGAGCGAGTAAACGAACTGCCACTTGTAGTATTCTTCACTTGGGTTGCCTCTGGAATCACGAATTGATGCCGTTGCCTTTGTTTTACCGTTAATCGGAACGATGCACTGAGCCGTCTTTGCGGTTATGTGTTTCGCGTCAAAATCGTTCTTGGCGGTCGTAAAGGTCTTTTTAGCAGGCATGGGCGTTCAGTTTATAAAAATTGGTTTTGATAGGTAGATTTGAAAAATTAGATTTCAGCGACGCAATGAAAATATCGGATTCGATGACCTTCATTTTCTCTACGATTTCCGCGATGGGCTGGTAGATTTCGGCGTCGCTGGTGTGGATGTAGCGGTTGGGGGAGATGTTGTAGTCGTTTTTCTTCAGCTCGGTGTGATCGACGATGCGGCTGAGCTTTTCCTCTTCCTTCCACCCGATGAAGGTGTCGGCGATGCGTTGGGTGCTTTCGTCGGGGATGAAGTTCTTGGGGGGGCGCCCTTTTCGAAGACCTGGCTAGCGTTGACGAAGAAGGCCTTACCCTGTCGGGTCTTGGGCTTAACCCTATTGAGGAAGAGGAGGATGCCGGGGGCGGTGGTGTTGTAGAAGAGATTTTCGGATAGGTAGAGCACGCTCTCGATGAAGTCGTGGTAGACGAACCACTGGCGGACGGTTTTTTCCTTGTTAGTGCTGGCATTGCCAGAACCGCAGGAGGCGGCGCAGCCGGTGGCATTGAGGCTGACGGCATGTGCTGGACCCAGTCCCAGTCGGCGGAGGATCTGTCGAGGAAGCCGGTCCCGGCGGGGAAGCAGTCGAATTCGTCGGCGCTCTGGTCTCCGCACTCGGCGAACTTGCGGATAAGGTACTCGTAACTCTTGCCAATAATGTCGGCCCCAACGTCTTCTAGACCAGGGCGTTTCACGCTGATGGCTTCGATAAGGTTAGACAGACGAACGCCGTCAATGTCTCGCTGGCTACGGGTAGTGGCATTGAAATTCACGCGGTCGATAATCCCTTGAAGATCAGGTTTTACTTTGGCAATGGCCCGCATGTGGCTGGTGACACCCTCACCGATCTTATCCGAAAGATTGCGGATAACTGACCAGACAGGCTGATTTGGATCATCCGGTACAAGAGGCAGGTAAAAGCGGACGAGCTCATGGTCTGCATTAGCAAGTTGGAAAGCCTTTTTGCGAGAGCCGACCTCTTTCGCCATACGATCAAGCTCATCGTCAAACACATCGCAAAGCCGTTTGATAAATATGAGAGGGAGGATATAATCCTTGAACTTCGGGGCATCCTTCGCACCTCGAATGGAGCAGGCAGCGTCCCAAATCCAATTTTCAAGCGACTTGTCTTTCTCCATTTTTCCCTGGCTGACTGGCATGGCAGTTTTTAGAGGATAGCTGACCATGAACCAAATCGCCAATCGTAATGTTGCAAATGAATCGATTAAGTGTGATACATGCCGCCACAAGCAAATAGGCCTTCGAATCGAATCGCTCAAAGGAAGCGCTTATGGCTCTTGGATCAATGGCTTTTCCATTCCATCTCGCCCCCTTTAGGAAGCGGGATAGAATGGAATTCTTCTAGGGATCAGCTATGAAATGATAGTGGCCTTGCTCGTCAACGCGTAAGTACTTTGCAAAACGGTTCTTCGTAGGATCTTTCAGGTTTAAAGCATTGTAAGCGGCAGCGACTTTTACTCCCGTCAATTCCATGATAGCAAACTTTGCTTGTGCTTTTGTGAGGCTTTTGTTTCCCTGCTCAAATACTTCTGCTATATCGTCAAGTTCTATCTTTGGGTTTCCATTTCTTCCACGATTTGTGGTGGCTGCTTCGTCAACACGCTGATAATATCCGTTATTCTGCTTCCATACACCAATCGGCCCTTTCTCGCCATTATTGTTTTTTACACAATCAATTTTAACACTGTGTCTAGTCTCTTCAGAATTGTTGACTGGCTGCATTAGTAATACGCAACGTGCAGTGGTGACTAGACGACTACTCCCTAATACCTCATCCTGTGTGATTTGTGAATTTGTGCCGTGCTTTAGATCTTTTTTCCGTGTATGGGCGGCTACAACAACAGCTAATTCGTTATACGGTATTGCAACTTGTAAATTATACAAAGCTTCTACACAACTTTCAAATGTATGATCTCTGATTGTTGATGTCCAAGGATCAAGAACAAAGACATCTGGCTCAAACAACTTAATCTCTTCAGCAAGGTGTTTTTTGAAGACTTTATCAGCAAGCTGTATGCCTCCGTTGGGAATAGAGGATACTCTAATGCTCTGGTCGAAATGCTTCCCAACCAGCGGCTCAAAATCTTCCTGCAATCTGAAGATTGGATTTTCATTTTGAAGGATGAATGTTTTGAAGCATTTATGTACTGGAAGGCCGATGAAGTCTTCGCCTGTGGCTCCACAACGAGCCAGCGCGGTTATGAGTCTACTTTTTCCACAACCGCCTGGACCAGCAATTACCGTCATGACTCCTGTAGAAAGATGACCTTTCCCAATCAAGTGTCGCCAGCTTTCATCAGGTAGGCCTCGAAGCTCACTTGGGCTATATACCATGAAAGGGTGAGGTTGATCGATTTCACGCAACATTTCGCTCATCTGTTCTCACCTCCTTCCAAGCTCGAGTTTAAGAAGTCCAGTAAGGACTGGAGAACGATCAATCGCGTGCCTCGCATGGCACCCCGTGGACGTATGCAAGTTGAACGAACAGGCGGCTTAAATCCGTTTTCTTTGCAGGGTAGGATCAACTGGTTGAGCTTTGACCTGCTTAAGCCTGTCCACGGACAACGCTGCCCAGCCTTGGGCAAACGAATGAACTCAGGTTGATGAGTGCCACTTCTTTCCGCGGTGTGTTGTTGAGGCGGTTCACTTAATTCTTTTGGGGGACTAAAGCCCCATTGCATTTTTTTCTTCATCACTCCGGAATCTGCACGGATACCGGATTTTCGTCTGTACCCTCATATTCTTGAAGAATAAGTGGGGATAAGTCGGAATGCGCTAGACTTTGAGTTCTTCTCGACTCTCTGGGTAATCTCGGCAGCGAGCCCACAGTTCTCTTTGCTCGTAACAAATTTCCGCATGCTTTCGAGGCAATAGCTTCCCTTTCATAACATCCCCACGAAAATCAAAATGAAAGTGACTACGAAAGTTTTGTGCGCTTTTTGAGCATCGTCTATAAACAGATTTGGCGTCTTGATATGGAGGTCTTAACCTTTGTTTTTCCATAAAATCTAACAGCTTTTGGACTGAAGAAACTTTTCTCCTTAATCGAAACAAACCAAGACCTGTCAAGCAATCGATGTGGGTCATACGCCTTCCGCTTTTTGAATGAGATTTTAGGTTTTCTTCATCCAAGATCATTGGGAATAGCGACTTTGATTTTTCTTTTACTAAAGTTCGAAATGATTCTGCTAATTCATCCTTAGGTCTAGACCAGTCCACGTAGATGACATATGATTCAGGAATGTCACTTGACTTATTGTAATCTCTAAGAATTTCGTCTGCGGCCCTCTGATTAAGATGATCGCAGATAAATATCCCGCGACTTATGAATTCGCCCATAACGCCTTTTTCATCTAGATCACAGTCACTCTCATCTTGTCGGGTCTTATAACGCTTTTTGGAATTAGAGGTGAAAAATTCCTCTATGGTTTTGCTGTCCAGTATTGTTGCAGGTGGTCGTATCGACTTCTTCTCCATAAGCAGCAAATTGTACTGCAATAACCAATTAAGACTTAACCCAATCCCAGAGCTATTTCCGCTCTGTTTATTCAACCATTTTATGGCTGACTGGCGTGAATCTCGGCTTAATCCACGCCAAGGAGTGTGCGGCCACTCGCTCACCACGAATGGAAGAATTCTCCGGTCTTCAGCCCAAAAGAGACGACGGTTCAACCATATATTCAGAATTCTGTCTTGTTCTTTTGAATATGCGGAGAATTTTTCGGATGGGTATTCCTTCCGAAAGTCTTCAACGAGTTCTAAACAGTTTTGGGACTCTCGACTAAACTCGTATGCGTAACAAGCGTATTCCTGTTCACGAGCTAAACCGCGAAAATCCCACTCTTCTTTTGGCGGTAAGAGGTTTTGATCCATCTCGCGGTATGTTTGTTTTAACACATTTACCTGATAGATTGTTCGATGTAACTAAGGAAATTGCTTTCTTTCTAGGTCGTACATAATGTATCTATGACAAAATTTGGTCAGTGCTGTTGTCCTTATTTCTTGTGGACTACAGGGCGGAAAATTTGACGACATCGAAGAGGGTCAAACTAAGTGGGTTAGAGATCGTCCGGTGGCAAGGGTACCCCTGGGCAACAATGAAATTATTTTCAAACTAGTAGATCAAACACTGAGGATTCAGAGATCAAAAATTGCTTTTAGCTGCTTGCGCAATTCGATGGCCTTTCCTTCTAGATCGTAGAGGCTATTCTTTGGCCCGCAAATGGCCCTTCCAGAGCTTTTATGCTCATCTGCCTAGGCGGGGGGAGGCCATCGCTTCTGATAGCCCTTCATTTTAGCGGATTTCAGATAGCCTAAGTGAGTGAGTGCGTGGGTGAGTGACCATCCCTGCGCCCTCCTCCCCTTGTGATACTTAGCCTCCCATGTCTGCAGCGCACCTTCACTTCCTACCCCTACATCCCCTACATCCCTACCACACATATATTACTCTGGTAAGAGAGAGAGTTAAGGATAGAAGGGTAAGAGGTAGGAGGGGAGTATCTTTCAACGGTAGAAACATACCCTCATCCCTTAGAGCCCTAGGGGGGGTGTGGGGAGGGAAAGTATCATGGGGAGGGGGAAAGCCCAACATCGCTCACTCACTCACTCACCCACCCACTCACCCGCCAGTACAGACTAAACACCAGGTCATCCTCAATCATGGCCACGATGCTTTTCAAAATTCGGATTTTAAATTCTACTCGCAACCACTAAGCGATAGTGGAATGAGTAAATTTCCAGGGCTTTTGATCCTCAAACTCTATGCATCCACAGTGTCCTTCTTGCCTCACAGGCATCAATGTTGTGGCTAAACACTATGGACATCACCATATTTGTTACGACTATTGTTGCGGAATTGAGTTTTGCAGCGCGTCAAATCAATGTAAGTCACTGTGGTTACAGCAAATGCGGAGCTGGGGGGATTCGAACCCCCGGTACACCTTGCGGCGTACGACGATTTAGCAAACCGTTGCCTTCAGCCACTCAGCCACAGCTCCAATTTACCTCGCAACGGGATCGTTGCAGTCGGGACGAAGAGCTTATCGGTTTGGCAGGAAGCTGCAAGCGCATTCGCGGGCTCAACCCGCCGGGGCCGCCACGGGCCAGAGCACGTAGAAGATCAACGCCAACACGACAACCAGCACCAACCCCAGCACCACGAATTGGTTCCGGTCGCGCGCCCGTTGATCCCGCTGCCTACGGGGCGAATACGAGGTGCGGTCGGAGAGGGTCTCCCATTCCTCTTCTCCCGCGCGCCAAACCGGCGGACCGAGTTCCGGAGGGAGGTCCTCCTCCCGGGGCTGGGCCGCTTCCGCCAGCTCCTGACGCAACTCATCCTGGCGCCGCCGCAGCTCTTCGCGCTGAGCCTCTAATTCTTGCCGCCGCTTTTCAACCGGATCGGATTTGCGGGAACCGAAAGGGAATCTGGCCATGCCACCGCCGGGTTCGAGGGGACGCCGCCCGGCCCGGCACTAAGGCGCGGGTTGGGTTCCCAGGTAAAAAAGGCCGCCCAGAAGGAGGAAGGCCAAGATCAGCAGGAAGAGCATGAAAGGCAGTGAAAAGGCCAGGCCCGCCCGCATCATGTCGGACATGTTGTTGCCGGCGGCCGAGCCGTCTTCGGCTTCGGTGTATTCGTCTTCCTCGTGTCGTTGGTGGTCTTCTTGCAGCACGGCCAAGCGTGTGCGGGCCTGCAGGTGGGTGGCGTTAGCCTTGTCAATAACTGCGAGAGACCGCGTGAGTTCCTCGTGCAATTCGTCACTCGACCAGTTTTCCGGCTGAATGGATTTGATCGAATCGAGCTGCTCCTGAAACTGCTGAAGGATGCTGCGAATCTGATCGGCTTCGCGATCGACTTCGATTTGCTGGCGCTCAAGCACCACGAGGCCGCGCGTGAGGCGTTCCACGGCATCGTCGCGGCCTTCGTCGAATTCACGCTGCTTACGGCCGATTTCCTGCAGCTCCCGCTGCTGCTTTTCCATCTCCTCTTGTTGACGCTGGAGTTCCAGGAGCTGAGACTGCACCTGCTGAACCTTCGCGTTGTACTCTTCGGCCGGTTTACCTTTGGCCGGGGTGGGAGCAGTGGCCGTTTCGCTCGCGGTCGGGAGGAGTTCTTCTTCCTCGGCCGTTTGCGGCTCGTCATCGGGAAGATCGCGGTAGGAGGTGCTCATCGGATGCTTCTTAGTTAAGGCAGGACAATCTCGGTGCCAATCTTCAAATTGCGGTCATTGGCGAGCGTTTCGGGATTGGCTTCGCGGATGCGCTTGATGACGGCGTTGATGTCGCGGTCGTCGGGGTAGAACTTGCGGGCGATTTTCCAGAGACTGTCGCCGCTTTGGAGCACGTAGGTCCGCGCCGGCTGGGCGGGCTTGCTGTCCGCCTCGCCGTCTTCGCTGGTTTCGGCGGTGGCTTCTTCCGCCACGGCGGCCAGGATGGAAGGCTGGCCACTTTCGTCGGAAGACACCTCTTCGGCGACGGCGGTCTCCGACACACTTGCCACGGCCTCGAAAGCGGGTCCGGCTGGCGGGCTCGTCGCCGCGGCTAACCGCTGCTTGAACCCTTCAAGTTCATCCTTGAGCAGCTTGTTTTCGTTCTGCAAACGGGTGATCGTCTGCTGCAATTCGACGCTGTCCTTGGCGTTGTTGGCGGCGAAGGTAAGCTTCGCATCATCACGCAGTTGTTCGACACTGGCCCGTTGGTCGGATTCGGGTCGCAGCTCCACGTACCGGTCAAAGTGGTAGATGGCGCTGACGGGATCGTTGAGCCGTTCGCTGTAAATCCGTGCGATTTCAAAATGGGCCTGGGCGACCTCGGGATTGGCCTGAAGTGCCGCCTCGTAGGAGTTGACGGCCTCGACGTAATTGTTGGCCTGCAACTGGGCTTCCGCCTGGGCGAAGAAAGGATTTTCGCTCGTTTCCTTGGCGAGATTGGGATCCTGCTGGTTGCAGCCCGCCACGAGCGCGAGGGCACAGGCCCCCGCAATTACGGATAATCTCATCCCCCGAGCATACCCGGCTTGGCACCTGCTGCAAGCGGGAAGGCTTGGTGATGCTCCGGCGACAGCTTGCTAGGCTTCTTGGGACGGCTCCGGTGCTTCGGCGGGCGGCTCACCGGCCATCCGGGCGGCGCGTTCGGGGTCAATCTTGGCGATGACAGCGCGTTCGATCTCCTGATAGAGATCCTGGTTGTCTTTCAGCTCCTGCTTGGCGGCATCGCGTCCCTGGGCGACTTGCTCGCCATTGTAGTAAATCCAGGCTCCCTTCTTGTCGACGATGCCCTCGTCGATCGCGAGATCCAGCAGCGAACCCACGTTGGAGATACCCTCGTTGTACATGATGTCGAACTCGCAAACCTGGAAGGGCGGAGCCACCTTGTTCTTGACCACCTTGATTTTGGTCCGGTTGCCGGTGACGGTGCCGTCGGTCTGCTTGATGGCGCCGATCCGGCGAATGTCGCAGCGAACGCTCGCGTAGAATTTGAGCGCCTTACCTCCGGGGGTGGTTTCCGGGTTGCCAAACATCACGCCGATCTTTTCGCGGATTTGGTTGGTGAAGACGGCCACGGTTCGGGCCTTGCTGATAAAGCTGGTCAGCTTGCGCATGGCCTGGCTCATCAGGCGGGCCTGCGCACCCACGGTGGCGTCGCCCATCTGGCCCTCCAATTCGGCCTTGGTGATGAGCGCGGCAACGGAGTCCAGCACTACCACGTCGACGGCGTTGGATTTCACCAGCGTCTCGCAGATGGTCAGTGCCTCCTCACCCGAGTTGGGCTGGCTGACGAGCAGCTCGTTCATGTTCACGCCCAAGCGGCGCGCGTAGATGGGGTCAAGCGCGTGCTCCACGTCAATGAAAGCGGCCACGCCACCTTGCTTCTGGGCCTGGGCGATGGCGGTTAGCGTCAGCGTCGTCTTGCCGGAGCTTTCCGGGCCAAAGACTTCCACGATCCGCCCACGCGGGAACCCACCGCAGCCCAGCGCCTTGTCGATCAGGATGTTGCCGGTGGGGATGGCGTCCACCTTCAGGCCGGC
>JBCDLL010000034.1:0-39508 GCA_038745425.1 Verrucomicrobiota bacterium
CACGCCCTGGCCCTGGCAGCGCTCGCAACGCCCCTGGCCACTGTTGAAGGAAAAGCGGCCGGCGGTGTAGCCGCGCTGGCGGGCGAGCGGGAGTTGGGCGAAGAGCTTGCGCAGCTCGTCCATGAGCCCGATGTAGGTGGCAGGGGTGGAGCGCGACGTCTTCCCGATTGGCGACTGGTCCACCTCGTAGACCTGGTAGAACTTTTCTTCGCAGGTCACCTCGCTCCAGGGCTGGGATTTGCGGCCCTTGGCCTTCTTTCCCTGACGCTGGCGGAGACTCTCCGCCGCCGGGCGGATGAGGTCGTGCACCAGCGTGCTCTTGCCCGCGCCGCTCACGCCGCAGACGCCGATGAGCCGCCGCAGTGGAAGGCTGATTTCCAGGTCGCGGATGTTGTTCGCGCGAGCGCCCTTGAGCGTCAGCCGGGGCGTCGAGCGGTCCACCGGTCGCCGCTGCCCGCGGGCCGGGTGGGCCATGGGTTCGCCCAAGATCTGACCGGTGACGGATTTCTTGTTCTGGGCGAGCTCCTGCCAGTTGCCGTCGGCGACAACGCGCCCGCCGTGGATGCCGGCGCCGGGCCCGAGGTCGATCACCCGGTCGGCGCGGCGCATGGTGTCCTCGTCGTGCTCCACCACCACGAGCGTGTTGCCTTTTTGTTTGAGCCCGTCGAGCGACTTGAGCAGATGGGCGTTGTCGCGGGGGTGCAGGCCGATGGTGGGCTCGTCCAGTACGTAAAGCACGCCTTGCAGGTTGGACCCGAGCTGCGCCGCCAACCGGATGCGTTGGCTCTCGCCGCCGGAAAGGGTGGTGGCCGAGCGGTCCAGCGTGAGGTAGCCGAGGCCGACTTCTTCCAGGAAGCGTAGCCGCTGGGTGATCTCCGGGAGGATGTCGCGGGCGATGGCGGCCTCGCGACCGGTGAACTTGAGCCGGGCAAAAAAGGCGGCAGCCTCGCGAATGGTCAGGCGGCCGATTTCGCCCAGGGTCAGATCGGTGCGGGTCCGCTTGCCGCGATTGAGCCGGGGCAGGCGGACGGCTCGGGCGACAGCGTTGAGGCGCTCGCCCTGGCAATCGGGGCAGGTTTCGACCTCGAGGTCTTCCGGGTTGGCCGCCTCCAGCGCGGCCTCGGTCGCGATCTCGCGCTCGGCCTCGGAGTCGGCCTCGACCCGCACGGTGTAGACGGTGCCGTAGCCGGAGCAGGTGGGGCACCAGCCGTGGACGGAGTTGAAGGAAAAAAGGCGCGGGTCGAGCTCGTCGAAGGATCGGCCCGAGCCGGGACAGTAGAGATGCGTGCTGTAAACCTGCTCGCGCCCCTTTTCGTCGATGGCGTAAAGCGTGCCCTTGCCGTAAGTGAGAGCGGCCTCGACCATCCGGCGCCGCTCGTCCGGGCTTTGCTTGGGCCCCAGGTTACCCAGCACCAGGTCGATGTCGTGCTCGACGAAGCGCTCCAGCCGCTCGAACTTGGCCGGTTCCACGTGCCGGCCGTCGACGCGCAACTCGGGGAAACCCTTGCGCGCGGCCCACTTGGCGACGTCGGTGTGGTAACCCTTGCGGCCTTTGATGAGCGGCGCGAGCAGGAGCATTTCCTTGCGGCCGCGCGCTTTCTCCAGCCGCTCAAGAATCTCGGCGTTGGTTTGGCGCACGGCCGGTTCGCCGGTGTCGGGATCGTGAGCCTGGCCGAGCTTGGCGTAGAGCAGGCGGAGGAACTGGTGGACCTCGGTGACGGTGGCGACGGTGCTCTTGCGGCCGCCGCGCGTCAGCCGCTGCTCGATGGCGACGGCGGGTGGTATCCCGGTGACGGCGTCGACGTCCGGCTTTTCGAGCTGCTCGACAAACTGGCGCGCGTAGGCGTTGAGGCTGTCGAGGTAGCGCCGCTGCCCTTCGGCGAAGAGGAGGTCAAAGGCCAGCGTGCTCTTGCCGGAACCGCTCAGCCCGGTCAGGACGGTCATCTCGTCGAGCGCGATGTCGAGCGAGAGTCCCTTTAGGTTGTGGTGCCGCGCGCCGCGGATCGAGATGGCGTTGGGGCTGCCGTTGGCCGCCGCTGCGGGCGAGGGAACCCGCCGCGTCGCCGCGTAAGCGGGAGTCTCTTCCCGCAAGCGTCCGTTTCGGGAGGCGGGTTCCAGCTTGGGCTTGAGGTAGCGCCCCGTGTGGCTGGTCGGGTGGGCGGCGATGTCTTCCGGCGTGCCGGCGGCGATGAGTTCACCGCCTCGGTCGCCCGCCTCCGGGCCGAGATCGAGCAACCAATCCGCGCACTTGAGCACTTCCAGGTTGTGCTCGATGACGAGCAGCGAATCCCCCGCGTCGACCATCCGCTGGAGCAGCTTGAGCAACAGGCGGATGTCCTCGAAGTGCAGGCCCGTGGTCGGCTCGTCCAGGATGAAGAGGCGCGTCGGGCGTTTGGAGGCGGGCGTTTCGCCGTCGCCAGCTTTCGCGTCGGTCGCCTGCAAAAAGCTCAGGAGCTTGAGCCGCTGGGCTTCGCCGCCGGAAAGTTGGTTGAGCGGCTGCCCCAGCTTCAAGTAGCCCAGCCCGATGTCGGCCAGCAGGCGCAGCGGCGGGACGATCTTGGCGTGGGCGGCCTGCTCCGCTTCGCTCAGGCCGGCTTGTTCCGGATCAAAAAACTCAATCGCGTCGGCGGCGGTGAGGCTCAAAACGTCGTGGATGTTGCGACCCCGGTACTCGATCGCCAAAACGTGCGGCAGAAAGCGCTTGCCCTCGCAGACCGGGCAGGTGACGAAAATGTCGGCCAGGAACTGCATCTCGATTTTTTCAAACCCGGTGCCGCCGCAGCGCGTGCAGCGCCCGTTCCCGGCGTTGAAGGAGAAATCGCCCGGCTTGAGTCCGCGGGCGAGCGCCTGCTCGGTGCCGGAAAAAAGCGCGCGGATGTGGTCGTAAACCCCCAGGTAAAGTGCGGGCGTGGAGCGCGGCGTTTTGGCCAGCGGAGACTGGTCCACCCGGATGACCTCGCGCACGAGGCCGGCGCCGCGCAGCTCGCGAATTTCCGCCTCTGTGCTGGCGTCTTCGGCCGACTTGTGCTGCGCCTCGAGCAGGCCGCTGTAGACGACGTCGTGCACGAGCGTGCTCTTGCCCGAACCGCTGACGCCGCTGATGCCGACCAGCAGGCCGAGGGGGATGTCGACGTCCAGCCCGTCCAGGTTGTGGACGGTCGCCCCCCGGAAGCGGAGCTGGTAGTTGGGTTTGACGGGACGGCGCGCCGCGGGCAGCGGGACCTCTTTGCGGCCGGATAGGTAGGCGCCGGTTAGCGATTTTTTATGCCGGATCAGCTTGGGGTAAGGGCCGGCAAAAACGATCTCCCCGCCCTGCTCGCCGCGCCCGGGGCCGAGGTCGAGGATGTGGTCGGCCGCCTGCATGACGGCTTCCTCGTGCTCGACGACCACGATGGTGTTGCCGCGGTCGCGCAGGGCTTCGATGATCCGCACGAGCTGGGTGGTGTCGCGCGGGTGCAGGCCAATGCTCGGCTCGTCTAGTACGAAGAGGGTGTTGACCAGCGAATTGCCCAGGCAGGAGGTGAGGTTGACGCGCTCGATTTCGCCGCCGGAGAGCGTCCGGGTGGCGCGGTCGAGGGTGAGGTAGCCGAGCCCGACCTCGACGAGGTAATGCAGCCGGTCGGTCGCCTGGCGCTTGAGCTGGGCGGTGGCGTCGTCGCCTTCCGGGACGCGCACGCCTTGCAGAAAGGCCAGCGCCTCGCGCAGCGGAAGCCGGTTGATCTCGGCCAGGTTGAGCAGGCGGGTGCCGTCCCCGCTTTCTGACGGCAGCCGGTAAAGCAGCGTCTGCGGCTGGAAGCGCGCGCCCTTGCAGACGGGGCAGGTGTGGTAAGCCCGGTAGCGCGAGAGCAGCACCCGCACGTGCATCTTGTAGGTCTTGCTCTCCAGCCAGTCGAAGTAGCCCTTCACTCCGTACCAGTCGCCGGCCTCCCAGACTTCCTCCGCGCTGCGGTCGTCCCGCGTGCCCTCAATGACGAATTCCTGCTGAGCTTCGGTCAGCTCGGCAAAGGGCACGTCCGTCGGGATGCGCGCCTTGCGGCAGGCCTTGAGCAGGTCCTTTTGGCATTCGGCCGAGACCCCGCTCTGCCAGGGTTTGACCACGCCCTCGGCAATGCTGAGATTGCGGTCGGGCAGGGCGCGATGGTAGTCGATCTCGATGATGCGGCCGAAGCCCTTGCAGTGCGGGCAGGCACCGACCGGATTGTTGTAGGAAAAGAGGCTGGGCTTGGGCGGCTCGTAATCCTGTCCGGTGAGGGGATCGTGCCAGCGGTTGCTGAAGACCCGGGCCTTGGTTTCCTCTTGGCCGCGCGCCCAGGCCTTGACCCGCCCATGCCCGTGCAGGAGCGCCGTCTCAATCGCCTCCGCCAAGCGGGATTGGCTCTCCGCGCCCAGTCGAATGCGGTCCTGGATGACGGTCAGTTCCGCCGGAGCTTTTTTGCGCGGGTTGAGCTGGGCGGCCTCGTCGGTGCGGAGCAGGTCGGCGCCCATCTGCACGCGGACAAAGCCCTGTTGGCGGAGCGACTCCAGGGCCGCGCGCAGGCTGGGCCGCTGCTCAAAGCGCACGCCGAAGCCGATCAGGACGTCCTGGCCGGGCAGGTCGCGCATCAGCTCCGCCACGATGTCCGGGGTCGTGCGGGGGCGGATTTCGCGGCCGTCCACGATGAGCCGTGAGAGGTGGGCAAAGAGCATTTTCAGGTGGTCGGCGATCTCGGTCATCGTGCCGACCGTGCTGCGGGTGGTGCGCACGGAGTTGCTTTGCTCGATGGCGATGGCGGGCGGGATGCCGTCGATGCGGTCGACGTCCGGCTTGTCCATCCGCTCCAGAAACTGGCGGGTGTAGGGCGAAAAGGTCTCGACGTACCGGCGCTGCCCCTCGGCGTAGAGCGTGTCGAAGGCGAGCGAGGATTTCCCCGAGCCGCTCAGGCCGGTGATGACCGTGAGCTGGTGGTGCGGAATCTCCACCTCGAGGTTCTTGAGGCTGTGCTGGCGCGCGCCAACCACACGAATACTGCTCCGGGACATGCGTAAAACTAGACCCGTTGCCCCAAAGCACAACCGGCGGGATCAGGCCGTAGCGGGCTGGTCCGGGCGGCGGCTCCCGCGGGGGGCGGCCCAGCGGTCCAGCGGCCCGAAGCCAAGGCCCAGCCGGGTCCAGAGAACGTCCAACAGCAGGAAAAGCAACGCCGCCAGCAGGAACCAGAAGGACAGGTCGACGTAGCTGGGCGGGCGGGGCGCATCCCAGATTTCGGAGAGCTCCAAGCGGTCGCCCCCGCCACTAAGGCGGGACACCGCCTTGAGCTCCTCCAGCGCCTCGCGCGGCCGGGACCACTCTACCTCCGAGCCCGCCATGTAGGGGCCGAAGGGCAGCGTAAACTCGCCCACCTGCACCACCCCGCGGATGACCTCCTGCGGCCTCATTGGCAGGGTGGCTTGGTAGTGGCCGGGCGCCATGCGCTGCCAGACCTGTTCGCTACCCTCCTCGCGGTTGCCGAAAGCGGTCTGCAAACGCGGCGGCCGGGTGGCGAGTTTGGGCGTCCAGGAATCGTCGTGGAGCAGCTCCACGTCGAGCTGGGTGCCGCGCAGCTTGGTGCGGATGCCGATGCCCGGGGGCAGCTCGTTGCCGATCACCCAGCGGCCCATGGTCTGGACAAAGTCGCCGTATTGCGGCCAGGCGCGGATGAGAGCGCTGTGCTTGCCGCCGAGGGGGAAGCTCACCGCGGCGGCCCGGCCGGCGCCGCGTTGCCAGAAGGCGATCAGCGGGGCGTTGTACTCGTCGGTGGTGTTGGCCGCGCTGGAGGCCTCCGGGCGCAGGTAGCTGAGGTTGTAGCCGTCCACTTCCGGCGGCCAGGCGAAGGGACGGGCGGCCAGTTGCAGCCACGAGGCGGTCGGTTTCATCCCGACCGGTTCGTCGATGAAGGCGGAGCGGGCGATCGCGACCGTCTCCTGCGCGAAAATGGTCGGCAGGTCGCCCGCGTTGTCGTTGAAGAAGATGCGGCCGTTGCCCCGGTCGGCGATGTCCCGGAGGAAATCCGCGTCGATGTCGGCCGGATGGCCCAGACCGATGACGCTGACGGTGACGCCCTCTTTCACCATCTCTTCGACGAGCTTCTTGTAGCCGCCCGGCTGCTCGCTGTCCTGCGCGTCCGAAAACAGAATCATGTGCCGGGTGCCGGCTTCCGATTTTTGCAGCTCCTTCCAGCCCGCCTGGAGCCCGTTGTAGACGAAGATGCCGCCGCCGCCGGGGGCGATTTTGCGAACCATGTCGGTGAGCGGAGCCGGGTTGGGCCCGATCTGGGTCAACGGCACAATGGTGTGGGGTTCGCTGTCGACCGCGAAGACGGTGATGGCGTCCTGCGGGCCAAGCAGCTCGATCGCTCCGGCCGCACCGCTGTTGGCCAGGTCCATCTTGGTCGGGGTAAAGCCGCTGGGCATGCTGCCCGCGACGGTCGCGCCCATGCTGCCGGAGCGATCCATTACGATCGCCATGGCAACGCTGAGCTTGCGGTGCTCCATCCGCAGCTCCATGGACACGGGCATGATGTCGTCAAGCGGCGACTGGAAGTAGCCGCCCGCGCCGAAGCTGTGTTCGCCGCCGACCATCATGACGCCGCCGCCCTGGCCGCGGACGAAAAACTTGAGCGCTTCCAGGAAATCGGCGGGGATCAAGTGGGCGGGAATGTTGTTGAAGATGACCCCGCGAGCGCCGCTAAGGTTGCCGATGCCAAGGCTGCGCGGATCGGTGATGACTTCCACCAGAAAGCCCTGGCGCTTGAGGGAATCCGCCACCGGGTCGTCCGGATAGCTGGTGATGACGAGCAGGCGCGGGCCACTGGCCACTTCGATCCAGCGCTGGCGCTGGTTGTTGCCGGCCAGGGCGTCGGTCTCGGGGGCGATCGCCATCTGGTACTGGTGGCCGCCGGGCTCGTCGATCCGGTCGGTGAAGCGCAGGCGGGTCTCGCCGTCGACGATCTCGGCCTCCTTGGCAATCAGCTCCTGGCCGTTGCGCGAAAGCTGGTAGGGGATTTCACCGTCCTCGTTGCCGGTGATGACGACCTCCACCAGGAAGGGCTCGCCGAGGCGGACCCGGGTGGGCAGGCGCAAGTCCGCCACCTGGTAATCCTCGCTGCTTTCTGGGACGGTCAGGCGGTAGTCGAGCGCGACGTCCTTCTGCCGCAGGAGGCGCCCGAGCTGGTCCATGGGCACGGTGCTGTAGCCGTCGGTGAGCACCAGCAGGCGGTTGGAGCGGTCGGTCTGCGCGCGGCCCAGGGCGTCGCGGATGGCCAGGGCGGTGTTGGTCGTCTCCTTGCCGCCGGTGTACTGCATCGTCTCCTGGTCGCCGCGGAGCATCGCTTCTTCGGCGTAGTCGATAAATTGGATGCGGTCCGCGTTGCCCTTGGAGTTTTTCAGGATGGCTTCCCACTCGTCGATGCGCTGGGCAATGCCTTCTTCCGCCGAGGCGGACCGGTCCACCAGCACCCAGAGATCGAGCCCCCCGCTGCGCTGCTGCCAGCTCAACTGGGCGAGAGCAACCACCAGGCACAACGCCACCAGCGCGCGCCACGGCTCCCAGAGCTTGAGCCGGGGGTACCAGAAGGCCAGCGCGATCAGCACCGGCACCAGCAGCAGCCATTGGGGGGAATCAAACCTCATGCCGCGCGCCTCCGGCCCAGGTGAGCCCAGTTCCAGATCAGAATCCCCAGGATGCCCGCGATCCATAGGGAGCGGAAGGGGTCGGTCTCGCTGTTTTCCATCGCCAGTTTCTGGACAGCTTCGCCCACCGTGTCCGCCGAGCCGGTGCCGCTTAGGCTGGCCTCGCGACCGTCGCTAAACTGAGCCGCCGCCGCGAGCAGGGTTTCCTCGCCTTGGCGTAGCTCGAAGAAGCCGGGGTCTTCCGGCGCGGTAAACTGGGGCCCCACCGCCTGCGGCGCGGCCTCGTCTTCCGGGCCAGTCAGGAGGCGGAGTTCCTCCTCCGGCTTGGTCGTGACGGCCACGAGCTGGGCGGTGTCGACGTTGCGGCGTTCCGGCGCCACTTTGCGGTCGCGTTGCTGTTGCATGAAGCGATTGGCCAGGATGACAAAGGAGGGGAGCTTGGCCAAGTTGGACTTGGTCACGTCGAAGTTGAAAACCATCTGTTCGCCGTTCTCGACCCGACGCAGAAAGATGAGCGGGCGCTCCCCCTGCCAGAGCAGGACCTCGTCGCGCTCGCCGAGGGTGATCTTGAGCCCCTCCTGGATGATGAGCGGCTGCCAATTGAGGCTCTCGTTGAGCGGCAAATCCTCCGCCGCAATCAGGCCGTTCAGGTAGCCCTCCGGTTCGGTCGTGTCGTGCAGGAAGACGAGTCCCGGCTCATCCGGCGCGCTGGAGAGCAGCGGGTTGAAGGCGATGAGGTGGAGGTCGGCGTTGGGATTGCCGCCGGTTACCGGTACGACGTCGGGCAGGCTGGAGGACAGGCGGCGCAGCACGCGGTTGAGCCGCTCAGCGTCGCCGGGAATGCTGACCGAAAGGCTCAGCTTTTTGGTCTTGGGCCGCACGATGGGCAGGCGGTCATCGAGGGAAAAAGCGTCCCCCTCCAGCACGAGTTCGATGCGGTCGGCCTCCTCCGGGAACGGTCCGCGCACGACCTGGGTCTCGCCCGCCGGGAGCTCGAGGGTTTCCGTCCGCAGCGGCTGGCCTTCCACGATGATCTGGAACTCGCGGCGAGTGTCCTCCGCACCGTAGTTTTTGACGAGGGCTTCCCACTGCGGGCCGTCCGCTTCTTCCCGGATGCGGAAGCCAGCCAGCCCGGCGTTGTTGGCGGTCTCGCCGATGGCAAGCAGTTCCACCCCGCCGGGCATGGGTTCGGGCGGCGTGTCGGTGACAAAGATGACCGCGCCGTGCACGTTGGTCATGGACTGGGCGACCCGCCAAGCCGGGGCAAAATCGTGCTGGCCGACGCGGGGCTGCCACTCTTCCAGGGCGGCAAAGAGGTCGCCGAGGCGCGCGCCGGAGTACAGGCGGCTGCCGCCGTCCCGCGTTTCCATCAGGATCCACTCGTGCCGCGCGGCGTTTTGCTCGATGGCCTCGAGCTGGGGCCGCAGCTTGGTGTCGAGGCCGTCGCGGAAGGCGCTCATCGAGGCGGAGCTGTCCACCACCACCACCACGCGCTGGAGCGAGCTGGGCAGGATCCAGCGCGGATCGCTGAGCAGCCAGGCGATGATCAGCGCGGCCAGAATTTGCAGCCACAAGGGCAGCGAATTCCGCAGTTGCTCAAAGCGCCGGCCGCCCGTGCTGGTGGGCGCGAGCTTCTCCAGCAGGAACAGCGTGGTGACCGGCGTGCGCCGCGTCTCCTGTTGCAGGAAGTGCAGCAGAATGATGACCGGGATGGCCAGCAGCGCCAGCAAGCCCCAGGGATTTCCGAGAACTAGTGGCATGGTTCAACGGCGCCGGCCGGCGCGGCTTGGGATTGCAAGGCGGTGAGAAAATCGCCCTCGGCTGGGATGCGGGCGAGAAGGCCGCCACGCTTGCGGGTTTCCTCCAGCCAGAAGCTGAAATGGCGCTGGTAGGCGTGCTGGTAGTCGGAGACCAGGTCGCGGTCGACGCGCTGGTTACGCTCGAAGCGGGTCTCGCACTCCACCAGCCGCAGGTTGCCCTCCCAGTCGGGGGCGCTTTCCGGGCGGCAGTAGGGTGCGAAGATGATGGGGAAGCCCTTCGCCGCGGTCAGCGGGTTGATCAGCTCCGACGGCGGCTGGGCGTAGAGCAGATCGCTGATGAACACCCGCATGGCGCCGGTGCGACCTTCCACGCGGTGGAGGTCGGGCGCGGGCGCGGCCAGTTGGGGGGCGGCCTTGGTTTCGGGCGCCGGCAGCGTCCAGCGGTGGGTGAGGATTTCCTCGCCGCTGTAACGGGCCAGCTGGTGGCCAGCCACGATCCAGACCCGTAGCGAGGCGGCGTTCTGCAGCGTGCTTTCCACGCAAAAGTAGAAGAGCTCCAGGGCGCGGCGCGCTTTGGCCGGGTAGGCGGCCATGGACGCGGAGACGTCTAGCACCAGGTCGACCTTGGGGCTGACCTCCTCGCGGTAGAGCTTCATCGTGTAGTGACCGGTGCGGGCGTAGGCCTGCCAGTCGATGTAGCGGGGATCGTCGCCGGGCAGGTAAGGGCGGTGGTCCTGGAAGTCGATGGAACTGCCGATGCCGGTGCCCAACCAGTTGCCGTTGAGCCCGGACCAGTTCCGCCGCTGGAACGGCAACCGCAGCAGGCCGGCCGCCTTTTGCATCTCCAGCCGGATGCCGTGCAGCGCCTCGGCTTCGCGCTCGCCCAGCAGGGGCGCGGCTTCGATCTTGGTGGGAGGGGAGGCGGCCATGAGTCAATCTAGCATCAAGCGGTCGCGGTGCTGCGGAGCGCGGAGAGGGATTGGCGGAAGCTCTGGCGCAGTGTCTCCAGCCCCCGCAGTTCCGGACCGGCGCGGTAAAGAAGGAAGCAGGCCGCGACCAAGGTGACCGCGACGTTGGCGGCGAAAAAGCGAAAGAACTCGTCCGGCGCAAGCTGGTCCGGGGAAAGGAACAGCAGCAGGGTGGCCGTGGGCATGAGGGCGAGGAGGTCAATCGGCCCAACGGCCCCGGTGCCCGATTCCAGCACGTCTTCCATCAGGTTGAAGAAGAAGGTCGCAAAAAGCATGCTGATCTGCACCCAGATGAAGGGCAGCAGCCGGGGCGCATCCTCGCCTTGGAACAGCATGATGAGCGCCAGCGGCACCAGGATGGCTCCCAGCAGCGAAACCGCGCAGAAGAGGGCGGAGAAGAGCATGAGGTCCGCGCCCAGGAAGTAGGCAACGGCCAGCCCCAGCGCAATCAGTGTGAACAGAAACAGCGTGTAGATCAGCCCGGACGCCCAGCCCGGGCTGAGCAGCATCGCCGCCGGCCGGCCCAGGATCCCCAGCCGCGCGAAGGGCCGGAGGTTCCCGGAGATGGGCTCGGTCCGCCCGAGCAGGCTGGAGAGGCAGACCAGCAGAAGAACCGCCATGCTGATCAAACCGGCCGGGAGCAGATTCTCCGTCGCCAGCCCGGCCAGCGGGACGACCACGCAGAAGGCCAGGCAGAGCACACGCAGCACCGCGATGTGGCTGTCGGTGGCGGTCGCAATGAGCGACGCGCCAAAGTACAGGCTGATCGCCGTCAGCAGGCTCCCCATGGTCAGCAGAAACAAGATGCCAGGGACCCAGGCGCCCGGATTGATGGTGGGCGAGGCGAAGTCCAGCGTAGCGCCCAAGGTGGAGAAGGCGATCGCCACCATGGCGCCGCGACCCCACCAGTTCTCAAGTGCGGAAAAGCTCACCGTCATCGCCATGCACAGAGCGGAAAAAAGCAGAATCACCAGCAGCTTGGCGAATTCGAAGATGATTTCCTCCCCGCCGAGCAAGTAGCGCACCAGCAGGTAGGGCAGCACCGCCACCGCGCAGAGCAGGGCCTGCAAAAAGAGGGCGCCCCACTTGCCCAGCACGATCCGCAAGCTGCTCAGCTTGGTCAGATAGATGAGCTCTATCGTTTTGGCCCTTATCTCCAGGCTAATGGCCACCAGCCCCCGGGCGGGCAGAGCGATCAGCAGAGTCAGGCCGATGGTATTCCAAAACAGCCAGCTGCCGTATTCGGGCGTGGTGGTCATCAGCAGCGCGCTGAGCACCAGCAATCCCTGCAGCGTGAGGTAAAAGGTGATGAAGAGCTTGGAATGGAGCCCCTGGCGCAGCTCCTTGATGATCATGGGGCTGAGCCACTCGCTGCTGTGAGCCAGGCGTTCCAGATTCATGAAGAGTCGGCGGGGGCGGCGCGTTCGTGGGGCTCCGGAACGGGCAGGGGGGCGGCCTGGCCGCCGCGCAGCATCTCCACAAAGGCCTCTTCCAGGCGGCGCTCTTCGCGGTGGAACTGGCAGACGGGGATGCCGTCGCCAATCATGCGCCGGAGCATGCCGCCGGCCTCGTTCGCCATGGCGGCGGGCATCACCAGGCGGCCGCCCGTGCGGTGGCGATCAAGCAGCTTGACGTTGAGGTTGCCCTGATGGCGGATCCAGGCGTAGAGCGCCTCCGGCGGGCCCTCCACCTGCACGTTAAAGACGGCCTCGGAACTGTTCGTTTTCAGTGCGGCGGTTTGGCCAAAGTGAACGATTTCCCCGTGATCGATGAAGAGGAGGGCGTCGCACATTTCGTCCAACTCGGAAAGAATATGCGAGCTGATGAAGATGGTCTTGCCCTGCTCGGCCAGCAGCCGGATCAAGTTTTTGAACTCAATGCGGGCCTTGGGGTCGAGTCCGGCGGCCGGTTCGTCCAGGATCAAGACGCCGGGGTCGCTGAGCAGGGTCCGGCCCAGGCACAGCCGCTGCCCCATGCCAGTGGAGAGCCGGTTCATGTCGCGGTCGGCGATGCTGGCCAGGTCCGTAAACTCCATCACCTCCTTCAGGCGCCGTTCGCGGTCGCCGGCCAGAAGGCCGTAGGCGCGCGCGTAAAAGTCCAGGTATTCCCACACGGTGACGTTGTCGTAGGTACCGAAGTGGTCCGGCATCCAGCCGATGCGGTGACGCACCAGCTCGGGGAAGTCAACCACGTCGATGCCCTCAATCTTGACCGTGCCCGCGGTCGGCAGCTCTAACGTGGCCAGGATGCGCATGGTCGTCGTCTTGCCGGCGCCGTTCGCGCCGATGAAACCCACCACTTGCCGGCGCTTCACCGTGAACGAGACCGACTTGACCGCGGTCAGGTTGCCGAAGCTCTTGCGGAGGTTGAGCACCTCGATGGCGTTGGGTTCCTCGTTCATGGGGCGGCCTCCGGTTGCGTGGCGGGCGTCAGGCAGCCGACATAGAGGACGGGCATGGTCTCCCAACGGACGCTGGCCAGCGACTCCAGCACGGGCCCGGAGGAGCCCTCGGCGGCCTGGGCAAAAAAGTAGTGCCGGCGGCTCTGGATTTCGCGCAGGCGGGTCGAGAGATCACCCCCGGCCAGGTCGATCTGGTCGCTCCAAAAGGTGGAGAACTCTTCTTCCTCGGCCGGCTCCATGGCCACGCGGGCTCCGGGATCGAGTTCTTCCAGCTTCCAAAGCTTCCCGTCGCCGTCGCGGTAAAAAACGCGCTGCAGCCTTTGCGCAAAGCTTGAAACCACGCGGGGCGCGCCGTTTTCGGTGCTCAGCATCTCCAACCGGTTGCGGGAGGATTGCAGCGCCGTCACGCTCTGGGCCTGCACGGCGCGGCTCTGGAAGTAGTCGCCGCTGTACCAGGGAGGGTCCTGATAAAAATTCAGTTGGCCCCGCTGGGCCTGGCTGGCGCTGTAGACGGAAGAGATGGTGCCGCTCGAATTGAGTTGGCTAATGGGGGCGTAGCCGCTGCTTGGGTCCGCGGCGAAGATGATCTGCTCGAAGTCGGTGTTCTCGCCCGGTTCGAAGACGCCGCTGGTCAGCACGGCGGTGCGGGAGATTTGCTCCTGGAGAAGCATCAGGCTGTTTTCACCGGGTAGGACCACTCCCACCACCATGCGCTTGCCGATGCCGCCCAGGCCGTCGAAAATGAGGATGGCCACGCAGAGAAGCAAGCTGGCTCCAATTGAAATCAAAGGCGTGGTCCAGAACAGCCGGTAGCGGTTCTGCTTGCTGGCGAAAAAGAACAGGTTGAGCGGCCCGACGATAACCGCGAAGACCACCACAAAAATGAGCATGAGACCCTGGTTGGCCGCAATGCCTGGAAGGGTGTCCGCCAGACCCCAGTCGCCGATGTATAGGTTTCGCGCTTCGTTGACTTTCGGAATCGCCTGAGTGGGCTGCTTGATCAGGTCGCAAATCCGCTTCGCGATGCTTCCATCATCGGCCAGGCGGACGACCTTGCCGAAGCCGATGGGCAGACTCTTCCTCTTTTTAAGCTTCTGTTCCCACTCCGCCGGTCGGCCCATGAGCGGGCCGAGGCTGGAGGAAGACTCCGGGCCGATCAACCCGAAGGTGCCGCCCTGGGCCACCCAGTAAGTCAGCGCAAGCTGCTGAGCCTTGCCCAGGGAGCGCCACTCCTGCTCCGAGAGCATCACGAGGGAGCAGCCGAGGTAGCCGCGCCAGTCCTCCGGCAAATCCCCGGGTGCGACCCGGCTGCCGTCCAGCTCCATGGAGCCACCATTGATGATGGTGTTGATCTGCGTCCAGTGGGGTGAGGCGTAGGCGTCGCCCAGCAGAAAGTAGCGGGTCCGGTCTGTCGGAGTGGCCGTGCTGATGAAGTCCAGCTGGCCGTCGTTCGTCAGTCCGTAGCCGGTGGCACGGTAGCCAAGGCGGTTCAAGCTGGAGTGGGTGGCGCTACGCGGCGCCAGCGGTACGAGCAGGTTAAAGACGCGCTTGGATTTTTCCGGTACCGAAAGCTGGTGGGACGATGTCAGCTCGTTACGGTGCAAGTGGCTGACCAGGCGCGAGTTCTTGAAGGAGAAGTTCCACCGCCGGGGAAAGGCGGTTTTGTTTTCGATCTCCACCCGCACCGGCAGGTAGCCGTAGGGAGGCATCGACTCGTAGCTCCGCTCCATGCGGATGCTGATCCCGAGCGCGGGGTCGTAATTGACCGGAATGCTGGTGCCCGCCGTGGCGGGGAGCAGGCTCACGAGCCAGGCCGCCAGCAGGGCTCCGCATCCGGCAGCGTGGGGCAAATGGCTCATCCCATCTTGGCTTCTTGCAGGGTTTGCGGCACTTCCAAGTCCTGGGTGGGGACTTCTTCCAGGAGTCCGGCCACCAGGCTTCGCGCCGTCATGCCTTCCAGCTTGGCGGTGTAGTCGAGGACGATGCGGTGACCCAGCACGGACGGGGCCAGGGCTTGCACGTCCTCAAAGCTGGTGTTTTTGCGGTTCTCGAGCAGGGCGCGGGCCTTGCCGGCCGCCGCCAGGGCCAGCGCCGCGCGCGGGCTGGCGCCAAACTTGATGTGCTCGGCGTGCTTGCTGCGGCCCTCGTGGGTGGCGTCCACCAGGCGGGCAATGTAATTGGCCACGACCGGGGGCAGGTAAATCTGGCGGCAGAGGTCCATCAGGCCGAGGAGCTCTTCGCCGCTCATGACGGCGTTGACCTCCGGCTCGGCGCCGAGCTCGCGGTGCTGGATGATGCGCTCGAGCACCTCCACCGGGTTGCGGTTGACCTCGAGCTTAAAGAGAAAGCGGTCGAGCTGGGCCTCGGGCAGGGGATAGGTGCCCTCCAGTTCGATCGGGTTCTGCGTGGCCAGGACGAAGAAGGGCGGGGGCAGCGGATGGGTCTGGCCCATCACGGTTACGCGGCGCTCCTGCATCGCCTCGAGCAGGGCGGACTGCGTCTTGGGCGAGGCGCGGTTGATTTCATCCGCCAGCACCAGATTGGCGAAGAGCGGGCCCTTCTGGAAAACAAACTCCCGCCGTCCGTCGACCTCCTGGAGCATCGGGTTGCCGGTGATGTCGCCGGGCAGCAGGTCAGGCGTAAATTGCACGCGCTTGGCCTCCACCTGCAGCGCCTTGGCCAGGCCCTTCACCAGCTCGGTTTTGCCCAGGCCGGGGAGGCCCTCCAGCAGAAGGTGGCCGCGGGCCAGCAGCCCAACGATGACGAGGTCGATCAGGAGCTCCTGGCCGAAGAGGACGTTTTGGAGCTCGCCGCGAAGCTGCTGAAGTTTGGTGGAGGCGGTTTGGAGGTTCTCGTCGCTGAGTTCGTTTTCCATGTCGGGTTACATCCGGGGTCGTGTTTTGCCTGCGGGCAACAGCATTAGCATTCCGCTTAACCCGAGCCTAGCGGAAATATTTCTGCAGAACCTGATTCTCCTCTGGGGTAAAGCTGTCGCGCCAGACGGTTTCGCCGCCGCTGCCCTTGGCCTCGACCTGACCGGCCGAGGTCGGCCCTTGGTAGGTGGAAGGATCGGTGCGGTGCTGCCGGGCTTCCAGGGCCTGGGTTTCGCCCAGCGTGGCCCGGCTCAGATCGGTGTTGTCGACTTTTTCCAGGCGGTTGTTTTCGGCGTCGCTGGGTTCTTGCATCAGGGCCAGGGGCTGGTGGCCGGGGCCTCGCGTGATGCCGCCCGGCGGGCCTTCCTCGTCGCCCTTTTCGCCGGGACGCTTGCGGCGCACCTGCTCGGCGTTGCGGAGCGCTTCGGCAAGGCCCTGGCCCTCGCCGAGGCAGTTCTGGCAGGTCTGGGTGCCTTCGCGCAACTTTTGCTTCAGCTTCTCCATTTGCTCTTGGCTCAGTTCACGCGGATTGATGCTCTGGGCCATTTGCTTGAGTTGCTGGAGCGTTTGCTGGTCGAGCGGTAGATCGCCCATTTCCAGGCCCTCTGTGGCCTGTTGCAGCTCGGGGCTCAACTCCTCCAGCGAGCCCTCGTCCTTCTCCGCCTCCTTTTGCATCTCGTTGAGTGTCTGCTCCGCCCATTCCATGTTGCGGGCGGTTTCCTCGACGGCGTTGCGCATGTCGCTCTTGAGGCTTTCGCCCGCCTCGAGGCTGCCGTGTTCGTACCATTCCTGCTGGGGCTGATCGCGGAGGGCATCGAGCTTGTTCTCGTACTGCTCAAGCTGCTCCTGGGCGAAGAGTTCCTCTTCCTTGAGCTGGTCGATCATGCGCTGAGCTTCCTCCCAGGCGCGCGGAGCGGCCACCGGCGCGGGAGTTTCCACCTCTTTGGCCGGGAGGTAGACCAGCGAGGCCGCCAGCAGAAAAACCGCCGCCGCCGCGGGCGGCACCAGCACGCGCTGGTAACGCAGGCGGAAGCCGTCGTTGAGCGTCGCCGGCACTTCCGGCCAGGGCATCACGCCCTCTTGGGCGGCGCTGAGCTGATTGTGCAGCCGGTGCTCGCTTTCCAGCCGCACGAGCGCCTCGTCGCGGCTGATCCAGCTTTTGCGAGAAAGCCAAACCGCACCCGCCGCCGCCAGGACCATCGCCACGGCAAAGGCTCCCCACCACGGCTGCGTGGCCATTTCTTCGGACCGGACCCAGAGCAACAAGCAGGCAAACACCGCGCAGACCGCCGTCGCCACCGGCAGCAACCGCGAAAGCCAATGATGGAAGTTGACCCGCCTTTGGAGCGAGCCGGCGGCCGCCAGCCAGCGGGCTCGCGTCTTAGCCGCTTGGTCCTGGGATTCGTTGGAAGTCATCTTCGAAAGCTTAGACGCAAACGGGCGGGGTTGCATCAACATTGATGCCCTCAAACACTCTTTTTACAGGTTGCTCCCGCCGCCCGGCGTGGGATGCTTTCCCCAGGCATGATCACACTCGGTATCGACTGCGGCACCCAAAGCACCCGCACCCTGGCCATGGACGCGGAAACCGGCGAGGTCCTCGCCGCCGCCAGCCAAAGCTACGGTTTGATCGAAGGCCTGCCCGACGGGCACCAGGAACAGCACCCCCGGACCTGGACCGATGCGGCGGAGCGGACCCTGACCCAGGTGCTCGGCGAGCTCGGCGACCGCAAGGGAGCGGTCGCGGCGATCGGTGTGAGCGGTCAGCAGCACGGGTTCGTCGCCCTGGACGCGGACGGCGCCGTCATCCGCCCGGCCAAACTGTGGTGCGATACCTCCACTGCCCCGCAGTGCGACCAGATGAGGGCCCACTTTGGTGGCCGCGACGCGCTCGTCGCCCTGGCCGGGAATGACCTCAGCCCCGGCTTTACCGCGCCCAAGATTCTCTGGCTCAAGCAAGAGGAGCCGGAAAACTACGCCCGACTGGCGCACGTGCTCCTGCCACACGACTACCTCAATTACTGGCTGACCGGCGCCATGACGATGGAGTACGGCGACGCCTCCGGGACCGCCTTGATGGATATTCGCCAGCGGGAATGGTGCGAGCCGCTTTGCCGGTTCATCGATCCCGGCCTGTTGGAGAAGCTGCCCGCACTTCAGAGCTCGCAAGAGAAGGCGGGCAACCTGAAGCCGGAGCTGGCGGGCAAGTGGGGGCTGGGCGAGCACGTCGTGGTCAGCGCGGGCGGTGGCGACAACATGATGGGCGCGATCGGCACCGGAAACACCGAGCCCGGGCGCGTCACGGCCAGCCTCGGCACCAGCGGGACCATTTTCGCCTACGCGGCCGATCCCGTCACCGACCCCTACGGCGAAATCGCCGGCTTCTGCGACAGCACCGACGCCTGGTTGCCTTTGCTCTGCACGATGAACGTGACCGTCGCCACCGAGGCGCTGCGCCACGCCTTTGGCCTTTCGCTGGAAGCCTTCAATGAGCAGGTGGCCGCCGTCCCGCCCGGCGCGGACGGCCTGCTATTGCTGCCTTATTTGACCGGTGAGCGGGTGCCCAACCTGCCCGGCGCGACCGGTGTGCTCCACGGCATGACGCCGCGGAATCTGACCCCGGGCCACCTCTGCCGCGCCGCCATGGAGGGCGTCACTCTGGGCATGGCTTACGGCTTGCGGCGCCTGGAACGCCTCGGCGTGGAAACCGGCGAAATCCGCCTGATTGGCGGCGGCAGCAAGAGCGCCGTTTGGCGCCAGCTTTGCGCGGATGTCTTCGGCTGCCCGGTGGTCCCGCTGGCCAGCAGCGAAGGCGCGGCCCTGGGCGCGGCCATCCAGGCACTGGCGGCGGTTAATCCGGGCCTGGCGACCGGCGAGATCGCGGGGCGTTTGGTGAAAGTAGCAGAGAACCAGCGCTGCGAGCCGAGAGAGGACGGATTCGACTACGGCGCCCTGCTCGAGAAGCAGACTACCCTGAGCCGCCACCTCGCGGAGGGAGGGTATCTCTAAAATGCCGGCGCCCGAAGTTTCTGTCGCCTGTGCGCCCGAGGGCGACGTTTTCTGGCAATGCCAGCGCTGCACTGCCTGCTGCCGCTGGCCGGGGCAGGTCCGCGTCACGGAGGAAGAAATCACCCGGATCGCGGCCTTTCTCCAGATGGGGATGCGGGATTTTATCGACCACTACACCGAGCTGCGGCCCAGCCGCCGTGGACTAGAGCTTATTACAAAAATCCCACGCGGCCCGCGTTGCGTGGGATTTTCCTCTGCGGCTAGAAGAGAGGAAGGAGCAGGTATCAAGTATACCTGTGACTGAGGAACGACAACGCCGCAGAGGAAAAGAACCGCAACCTTTTTGAGGCCAGTATCTTTTGACCGCTGGGAGTTGTTGCTCCTCGGTCACTTATCAACTTTGATAAGCTCCCTCGTCGCGCCTAGCCCAGCGGCCAAAATCTGACTGGCGCGGGCACGCGGGATTTTTGTAACAAGCTCTGGGCTCGTTTCCAAGCCCAACCACGAATGCGTTTTTCTGGAGGGTAACGCCTGCTCCATCCAGGAGGTCAAACCCCGCCAATGCGCGGGGTTTCCCAACGCTTGGAACTTCCCCGGCTGGCGCCAAGTCTGTGAGGCCGTCCCGGTGTCGCCACCGGACTGATCGGCATCAACACTTGTGCTCCGCGCGGAACGGTTTCTATTAGTGGAGCGATGCAGCGAACGGACGTACTCGTGATTGGCAGCGGGATTGCCGGGCTTACCTTTGCCCTGCAGGTGGCCGACCAGCGCTCCGTGGCGATTGTGACCAAAAAGAACAAGGCCGAGAGCAACACCAATTACGCCCAGGGCGGCATCGCCTGCGTCACCAGCGAGGAGGACTCCTTCGAGCTCCACGTCCGCGACACGCTTGAGGCCGGTGCCGGTCTCTGCCGGGAGGACGTCGTGCGCGAGATTGTGCAGGAGGGCCCGGCCCGCATCCAGGAGCTCATCATGCTGGGCATGGCCTTCGCCGAGCGCGACAACGGCGAGGGCGGGTTTGACCTCGGCAAAGAGGGCGGGCACTCCAAGCGCCGCATCCTCCACGCCCGCGACGTGACCGGCCGCGAGGTGGAAAAAGCGCTGTTGGTCGCCATTGCCGGCCATCCCAATATTCAGGTCTACGAAAATCACCTGGCGGTCAATCTGATCACCAAGGAACGATTGGGCCTGGCCACGGCCAACCGCTGCCTGGGCGCCTACGTCTACGACGTTGAGCGTGGCCGGGTGGAAACCTTTGCCGCCCATCATGTGCTGCTGGCCACCGGCGGCTGCGGGCAGGTCTACCTGCACACGACCAACCCGGAGATCGCCACCGGGGACGGTGTCTCCATGGCCTACCGGGCGGGCTGCAAGGTCGCCAACATGGAGTTTATCCAGTTCCACCCGACCAGCCTCCACCATCACCAGGTACGCTCGTTTCTCATCTCCGAGGCCCTCCGCGGCGAAGGGGGCGAGTTGATCGACCGCCAGGGCAACGCCTTCATGCAGAACTACGATCCGCGCAAAAGCCTGGCCCCGCGCGACATCGTCGCCCGAGCGATTGACGCGGAGATGAAGAAATCCGGCGCGCCCTGCGTGTACCTGGACATGACCGCGCATTCCGGCGAGGCGCTGCGCGATCGTTTCCCCAACATTTACCACACCTGCAAGAAACTGGGCCTGCGCCTCGAGGACGAACCCATCCCGGTGGTGCCGGCCGCCCACTACCAGTGCGGCGGCGTGCTCACCGACACCAACGGCCGCACCAACCTACCGGGCCTTTTCGCGGTGGGCGAGGTGGCCTGCACTGGCCTGCACGGCGCCAACCGCCTGGCCAGTAATTCCCTGCTCGAGGCGCTGGTCTGCGCCTACCGCGCTGGCCGGTCGGTGCTGGACGACGCGCGCGACGGCGAGAAGATGGAGCTGCCGGAGTGGGAAGTGGGCGCGGCCGTGGACCCGGACGAACTGGTGGTGATCAAGCACAACTGGCAGGAGGTGCAGCAGTTGATGTGGGACTATGTCGGTATCGTCCGCACGACCAAACGGCTGATGCGCGCCGGCAAACGCCTCCACAACCTCAGCGAAGAGGTAAAGGAATTTTACTGGCGGCACAAGTTGACCGCCGATTTAATCGAACTGCGCAGTCTGGTGCTGGTGGCGTCGCTCATTGTTGACTGCGCCCTGAAGCGCAAAGAGAGCCGGGGCCTGCATTACACCCTGGATTATCCACAGACCGATGCGCAGGCGTCTTTGGAGGACACGGTCTTGGATCGTTACAGCTAGTCGTTTAGCGGGCGCGCGGATGCTCGTTTTCGTGCGCGCAGTATTTTTGGGCGATACCACTTAAACCCGTTGACGAGTGCGGGAATCCGGGGTATTATATTTGACAATAAAGATTAACTCAGAACGAAAAACTCTGTGGCAAGTATTGACTTGATTTCCCGAAAGTTTGTGAACAAATTGTGAATAACTTAAGACGAGTCTTGGCCGCAGAACCACCAAGGCTGGATTTATCATGAAATCAAACGCTGAACTCGCGAACAAAGTGATCAAAATGGACGAAGTGCCGGATGACTTTCGTTATCGCCTGCGCACGTGGCGCCATACGCTCGGGCTGAATCAGTCCGAGGCGGCCAAAATTCTGAAGTGCGAACGCAGCTACCTCTCGCAGCTCGAAGGCAAGCGCAAGCCCGGCAAGGGCGTCTGGATCCGCTTCGAAAACGAATGGGCCAAGTTCGTCGCCCAGCGCAACCGGCAGGGCGGGCAGCTGAGCCCGACCACGCCGCTACGCGACTACCATCAAGTGGGCAGCATGCCGCTGAGCACCACGGCCATCCTGGCCCGCCAAGGCCTGCGCCACATCCCCATCCTTTCGTGGGCCCAGGCCGGCGAGGCGCAGAACTTCGAGCAGATGCCCGAAGACTACGAGGGCGTGGTGGCCAGCGACGTCTCCGACGAGTCCGCCGTGGCCGTGCGCCTGCAAGGCGATTCGATGGAGCCGCGCTTCGAGCAGGGCGATATCGCCATTATCCTCCCGAGCATCGCTCCCACCAACGGCGAAGTCGTTGTGGCCAACCTCGAGGACGAGGGCGTGCTCTGTAAGCTGATGCACGTTCAGCACGACAAGAATCTCATTACCCTGACCAGCTACAACCAGGCCTATCCGCCCATGCAGTACAAGCGCGAGGATTTTCTCTGGATGTACCCGGTCGCGCAGATTATCAAGGTGTTGCGCTAACGGGGCCACGGGTTCTGTAAAAAAGCGGTCAAAGGCGGCTTGGGCGTTGGCAAAGCGCCCCGTCCGGGGCAAAGTGGGCCCATGAGCGAAGCCGCCACGATGCCTACCGCCAACCCGGCCTGGCCGGTGCGGCTGCGCCACCCGGGCGATCTTTTCAGCCCGATGCTGGTCAAGGACATCCGCCAGGGCATGCGCACCCGCATGTTCCTGGCCGCGTTTCTCATCCTCCAGGGGGCGTTGATGTGCGCGCTGGCCAAGCAGATGGTGGAAATGAAATCCATGACGCTGGCGGAACAGAGCCAGTTCTTCTGGATCGTGCTTGGCGTGATGTTCTGCCTGGTCATGCCCGCACGCGGGCTGACCTCGATCAGCTCGGAGCGCGGGCACGACACCCTGGAGCTGCTCCAGCTAACGGGCCTGACCGCCTGGCAGATCGTTTGCGGTAAGTGGTTGGCCCTGGTGCTGCAGTCGCTCCTGCTCGCGATCACCGTGCTGCCCTACGTCATTGTGCGCTACTTCCTCGGGGCGACCGAAGTGGTGCAGGAGGTGATGCTGCTGACCTCGTTGTTGGCCGGCTCGGGAATCATGACCGCCGGTTGCATTATGATCTCGGCCTTCCGCAACTGGATGATCCGGATCCTGCTGGGAGGCTTGATTTTGATCGCTCTGCTTTCTGGATTGGGGAACTGGGCCACCACCGGTGCCGTGGCCACCGAAATTCCGTTTAACTTTCTGGTCTGGATCATCGGGGAGGGCGCCATTCTCATTGCCGTGCTTTTTGAAATGACCGCCTCGCGCCTTGAAAACGAGCAGCAGACCTACACCCGCCGCAAACAGATCCTGATTGTGGTGCTTATCGTTGGCGGCATCGCACTCGGTTCCTACGGCTACATTCTGAATGCACTGGGTCTGACGATTGGCGCCACCAGCGTCTCGCCGGTGTCGCTCATCATTCCGTTTGTGATCTCCCTGATCGGCCTTGGAATCGCCACCGCGCACCAGACTCCGATCCACGAATCCAAGCTCATGCCGGTGCCGGAAAGCCCGATCGAGCGCGGGGCCGCTCCTCCGGTGCCGCCGGTCATTCCTCAGTACGTCGAACCGGCGTCACCCTCCGCGAGCGCCGATGCTTCTGCTCCGCCGGTTCCACCGACCCCTCCGGCGGGGCCGCCACCGGATAAGAGCTAGACGGAGGTTTCTGTCAACTTGCCGAAGCTTTCCGCGATGGAAGGCGCGTCGGGATCCCCCACCAGCCCGGGCTCGCGCGGCACCCTAGGCGGGGTCGCCCCCGCCGGGACGTTTCCCAAGTCCGTGCCTCCGCGGCCGTCTTCCGCCAGGCGGTTGGCCTTGCTCAGGCGCACGCTGACCACCTTAGAGACGCCCTTCTCTTCCATGGTCACGCCGTAAAGCACGTCGGTGATGGAGATGGTGCGCTTGTTGTGGGTAATGAGGATGAATTGGCTCTGCTGGACGAAGCGCTGCACCATCCGGATAAAGCGGTTGATGTTGCTCTCGTCGAGCGGGGCGTCCATTTCGTCGAGCACGCAGAACGGCGCGGGTTTGACCATATAGATGGCGAAAAGCAGGGCCACCGCCGTCATCGTTTTCTCACCGCCGGAGAGCAGCGTAATGCTCTGGAGCTGCTTGCCCGGGGGCTTCGCCACGATGTCGATGCCGCACTCGAGTGGGTCGGCCGCGTCGAGCAGAACCAGGTTGCTGCGGCCGCCGTGGCCGAAGAGCTCCTTGAAGGTGTCCTGGAAGTTGACCCGGACCTGCTCGAAGGTTTCGGCGAAGAGTTTTTTGGTCGTTTCGTTGATCTGCCGAATCGCGGTCTCCAGGTCCTGCTTGGCCTTGAGCATGTCCGCCTGTTGCTGCTCGAGGAAGCCGTGGCGTTCTTCCAGCTCGTCGTACTCCTGGATGGCGTCGAGGTTGACCGGCCCCATCGCGTCGATTTGGCGGCGCTTTTCGGTTACTTCCGCTTCCAGCGCCTCCCAGTCGGTCGGGCTTTCGGCCGGCTCCTCCAGGGCGGGTAGGTCTTCCAGCTCCAGCTCGTAGGCCCGGCGCATCCGCTCGCGCAGTTGGTCCAATAGCAGGCGTTCGCGTTCCAGTGCCACCTCGTCGTCGCTGCGGGAATTCTGCAACTCGCTTAGTTCCTTTCGCTTTTCACGCAAGGCGCCTTCGCGCTGGCAGATGGCGGTGGCCGCCTCGGTTTTCTGCTCGTGTCGCGCAGCCACCAGCACTTCCAATTCCCCGAGCTCGGTTTCCGCCTGCGCCTTGGCCACGTTGGCGGCGGCGATCGCTTCGGTCGCCTCGCAAATCTTCCGGTCGTAGTCCTCGTGCTCGGCTTCGCGGCGAGCGATGGTTTCGCGAAGCTCCAGGAGGCGCCCGGCGACGGGCTCGCGCTGCTCCTCCCAGTTTTTGCATTGTTGCTCCTGGGTGGCCAGACGCACCTGTAGTTCGGTCAGGCTTTGGCGCATCTCGGCCTCCTGCCGGGCGAGCTCTTCCAGTTGGGCGGTCAGTTCCGCGCTTTGGCTTTCGGTGGCGGCGATTTCCTCGCTCTTGCCGTCGAGGAGCCGCTGCAGTTCGTCGTGCCGGGCGTGGTCGACGGCGTCCTGATCGGCGAGCTTGGCGATTTCGCGGGCGGCGGCGTCGTGATCGGCGCGGAGGTCCTCCAGGGCGCTTTCGCGACCCTTTTGCGCCTGGCGGAGCGCGGCCAGGTTCACTTCGCCTTCTTGGACCTTGGCTTGGGCGGCCTCCACCCGCTCGCGGGCGGATTCCAAGCGCTGCGTAACTTCTTCCTGCTCACGTGCATGGGCGGCCATCTCGGCCGTGAGGGGTTCCAGTTTTTCCTCCAGTTCGCGTAATTCGTTCCGGCGCTTGAGCACGGCGAGTGAGCCGCCTTCCTGCTTGCCGGCGAGAATGAGCCCTTCGCGGGTGACAAGCTCGCCGGCGCGGGTGACGATGAGCGCGGACGGCTCTCTCCGGCGCAGCTCGTAGGCGGCGCCAAGGTCGTCTACCACGTGGGCCTCGGCCAGGAGCGCTTCCACGATCGGCCGGGCGACCTCGTCGGCCTCCACGTAGCGACCGGCGGCGGTCAGGGAGAAAGGTTCGCCGCCGGAAACTTGACGGCGCGGCAGGTCCAACGCGGCCAGCAGGCAGCGCCCGCCGGCGCCTTCGGCGGCCTCGCGGAGGCGCTCCGCAATGGACTCGGCGGTGGCGCGGTCGGCCACCACGAGCGCGCCGACGGCCTCGCCCAACAGGCGGGCGAGCGGGGCTTCGTAGCCGGCCTTGACCTTCAAGTGATCGCTCAAGGTGCCTTGCAGCGTGGAGGGCAGCTCGCCGTTTTCGCTGGCGGTGAGCAGCTCCTGCGCGGCGGCGGGTGAGCCCGAGTGGTCGTGCTCGAGCTGGACGAGCGCATCGCGGCGGGCGGACAACCGCTGGTGCTCGCCGGTGGCCTCGCGGTGGCGTTCGGCGCTTTCCCGGGCTTCCTCGGCCAGACCGGCTTCCTCGTCGCGGCAATCGCCCAGGGCGTCGCGGTCCCGGCTGAGCTGGGCCTCGGCCTCGGCCACTTCGCGGGTGTGCCGGTCGGCTTGTGCCTTTTCCGTCTCCAGCTTTGCGGCCAGTGCGGCCTGCTCCTGCTGGAGGTTTTCCACCCGGAAGAGAAAGTTCTTCTGCTGGATTTCGAGAGAGTTGAGCTGGTTGCGTGCTTCCTGGGCGGCGGCGGCCAGCTCGCTGCCGCGGTTTTCAAGCTCCGCCCGTTCGGCTTCGACCGTACTGATTTGCGCGTTGAGCATCTGGGCTTCCGCCTGCTTGGCGTCGGTGGCGGCCCGGTTCTCCTCTAGCAGCGTCTGGCTGGATTCGAGCTGCGTGCTGACAAACTGGAGCTGCTCCTCCTGCGCTTTGATCTTTTCCCCGGTGCCGGAAATCTCCAGGCGGCAGTTTTCCTTCAGTTGATCGAACTCGCCGACCCGGGCTTCGTTGCTGCGGTGGGATTGCTCAGCGCGCTCGATCCCGTTGCGGGCGGCGTTCTGCCGGTCGCGCAGTTCGCCCAACTCGGCGTCAATCGCGGCGAGCTTCTGGCGGGCCTCGGCCAGTTCGGTGTCCTTGATTTCGATCTCGAGATTGAGCTGCTCGTGGTTGGCGCGCGAGCTTTCCACCGAGCGCTCCAGCTCGCCGATCGCCACCTGGAAACGGTCAAACTGGTGGCGGGCCAGCTGGCTTTCCATGCCCTTGAGCTCGTCGGTGCGCTCGCGGTAGCGACGGGCCTTGCCGGCCTGGCGCTGCAGGCTGCCGATCTGGCGTTTGACCTCGCGGATGATGTCCTCGAGGCGGATCAGGTTGGCCTCGGTGTGTTCGAGCTTGCGCAGGGCCTCGCGCCGCTGGGCCTTGTATTTAGTGATGCCGGCGGCTTCCTCGAAGATGGCCCGGCGGTCTTCCGGGCGGGACGACAAAATTTGGTCGATCTTGCCCTGCTCCATAATGGAATAGGCGGTGCGGCCGATGCCGGTGTCCATAAAGAGCTGTTGGATATCGCGCAGCCGGCAGGGCTTGCGGTTGAGCTCGTACTGGCTGCCGCCGTCGCGGAAGACCCGGCGCGTGATGGTCACTTCATGGTACTCGGTGCCGAGTTCCTGCTCGCATTCGCTGAAGGTCAGGGACACTTCCGCCATGGCCAGTGGCTTGCGGTGAGAGGCGCCGCTGAAGATTACGTCCTGCATGTTTCCGCCGCGCAGCGCCTTGGCTGACTGCTCCCCCAGCACCCAGCGGATGGCGTCGAGCACGTTGGACTTGCCGCAGCCGTTCGGGCCCACAATGGCGGTGATGCCGTGGTGGAATTCCACCTTTACCTTGTCGGCGAAGGACTTAAAACCAATGGCTTCGAGGGACTTCAAATACATGATTCGATGAGCGTACCTTCGCCGAGGGCAAAATCAAGACAAACCACAACTTATTGGGGGTGGGATTTCATAAGTGTGAATAACTTGTGTTCTTCTTCTCCGCGGCGCCCATCAGGTCGCGTTTAAATCGATACAAGGAACAAGATATGGAGCTCGCGTTTGGGCACACTTTTGGCGCCGAAACGATTCATCTTCACCCGGTTTTCCTTAGCTATGGAAAGGTGACCGCGTTTCGACGCGCCTTTAGACGCCTCGGCGGCAAGGAGCGAAGCTCCGAATTGAAGATTGGCGGAAATGCTGAGCATGAAAGTATGGGCGTTGGCGCGGTTTCAATGGAAGTAACGACATTGGTCTCCAGACCGGCACGGTCTTTCGGTTCAATCCGCAGATGGACAACGTCTTCACAAAGAATTAGTCTCGAGGCAAGACCATGGAGAACCCCAAGGATGTCGTCGCTTTGCTGCGCGCCCTCGTCGCCATCCCCAGCGTGAATCCGGACGGCAACCCGGGCACCAGTCAAACCGGAGAGAGACGACTGGCGAGGGAATTGGGTGACCTGCTGCGGAGTTGGGGAGCCGCGGTGCGTTATCAAGAAGTGCTGCCGGGCCGTCCCAACCTCTTCGCCCGTTGGCCGGCGCCCCGAGGCGCGCGGCGGCCACTCCGCCTCGCGCTGGCCCCGCACCTGGACACCGTGAGTGTCAAAGGGATGACGGTTCCGCCCTTCGATCCGGTCCGGCGTCAGGGGCGCATCTATGGCCGGGGAGCCTCCGACACCAAGGGCTCGGTGGCGGCGATGCTCTGGGCGGTGCGGCGGTGGCTGAACCTCCCGGCTTCCGCCCGGCACGGGCTTGAAATCACCTTTGCGGGGCTGATGGGTGAGGAGGCGGGCAACGAAGGTGCGCTGGATTGGCGTCGGCGCGGCGTCAAGGCTGACCTGGTGCTGGTGGGCGAACCCACCGGCATGCGGGTGGTGCATGCGCACAAGGGCGCCCTCTGGTTCACGCTCGAAACCGTCGGCCAGGCCTGCCACTCGGCGACACCCGAGCGCGGGTCCAACGCCATTTACCGCATGGGCGAAGTGTTGCGGCGCCTGGAGAAAAAACTCCTGCCTGCCGTGGCTCGTCACCGGCATCCGCAACTGGGCGCGGCGACCTTCAACGTGGGCACCATCGAGGGGGGGCAGAAGGTCAACATCGTTCCAGATCACGTGGCGATCCAATGCGACGTGCGCAGCGTGCCGGGCCTTGGCGGCACCCGGCTTCGGCAGCTGGTGAGGAAGGCCCTGGGAGACCTGAGTCCGCGACCCCGGTTCCGGCTCGACCGCGTCAACCCCTCGCTGGAGGTTTCGCCGGAGCATCCACTGGTGCGGCTGGTGACGGACGCCGCTCAAGGCACGGCCACCGCGCCCTGGTTCTGCGATGCCGGCATCCTCTCCTCCGCGCGAGCGCCGGCGGTGGCGATCGGTCCGGGCTCCATCCATCAGGCCCACACGAAAGACGAATTTATCCGCGAGCGCGACCTGACCGAGGGTGCCGAGGGCTTTCTGCGCATCTTCGAAACCCTGGCCGTACGCTCGCGATGACGCAGTCTTCGGAAAGCTCACGGCTGCAGAAGGAACCGCCGACGCGCGCGGCTGGCGGTTGGCGCGACCGCGTGCTCGAGGCGGGGCTCTACTTTACGGCGGCCAGTTTTTTGGCGGCGGCGGGCAACTTTCTTTTCCAGATTCTGATGGCCCGTAACCTTCCGGTGGCGGAAGTCGGCTATCTCAATGCCGCCATGGCGATGGTCGGCTTGCTCAGCTTGCCGCTGCTGGAGGGCAGCCGCGCACTGGTCTGGTCCATCTCCCGGCAGGCCGAGCGCCAGGACGAGGCGGGATTGCGCCGCCTCCAGGCGCGCTGCCTCAAACTGCTCAAGGGTTGGACCTGGAAGCTCTCCCTGGCGGTCGCCGTCGTCTTCTGGCCCCTGGCGAGCTTCTTTGACTTCCCCCGGGCCAGCCTCATGCTGGTGGTGCTCCTCTGTGCGCTGGCGATGATGTGGTCGGCGGTGGGTCAGGTTTGGTGCGCGGGCCGCAGCCGGTTTTTCCTGCAGGGCAACCTGAGCATGGCCACGGTGGCGGTGCGCCTGGTGGTGGGGCTGGCGCTGGTGCTCTGGATTTGGCCACAGGCGGAAGCGGGGGTGCTGGCCTCCCTGCTGGCGGCGGGTGTTTTTGCGGCCGTGCTCCTTGGGGGCCGGGGCAAAAGCGCCGAACCCCAAGCCGACGAGGCAGCCGCGCTGATCGACCCCCACTTTCGCTCCTACCTGGCGGCCTCGCTTTGCGTGGGCGGGGGCATTTTTCTTTTTTCGCAGATCGACATGCTGCTCGCGCAGCGGATCTTGCCGCCGGAGGTTCTGGGCATCTACTCCAAGGCGGGCGTGCTTGGCCGGGCCATCGTCTGGGGAGCCTATCCCGTGCTGGTGGTCTACCTCACGCACCGGGCCTCGCGGGACGCACCCACCGCGCAGGGCCGCCGGCTGCTCGTGGTCTATGCCATCCTGAGCGCGGTGGGGGTGCTCGGCGTGTCGCTGCTGGCCGGGCCACTTTCCATGCTGCTGGCGGGGAGTGGCGACTCTCCGATTTTGATCGGCGCGCAGGAGGAACTCACCATCACCTTTGCCCGCGCGATGACCCCGGTGGTCGTTCTCCAGGCGGTCGGCGTCTATTTCTTGGCCACTCGGCGGCTGTTGCAAAGCTACACCTTCGGCGGGCTGGCGATTCTCTACTCCCTGGTGCTGCTGTCCTTTGCCACCAACTCCGTGCTCATGCTGAGCCTGATCTTTGGCGCGGGCTGGGGCGCCGTCCTGATCCTGACGCTACAGGCCGTGGTGATGTGGAGCCGCGCGCAACCTTGGTAAACGCCCATGCCGACCGCCGTACCCGCTTACTCCTTGGTCACGCCCGTTTACAACGAGGGCGAGCGCGTCTTCGCCAACCTCGAGGCGATTGCCATGGTGATGCGCATGCTGGGCCCGATCGAGTTGATTGCGGTGAACGACGGCAGCAACGACCAGACCCGCTCGGAGATCGAGCGTCTGCGCCAGCGCCTGCCGGAAATCCGCGCGCTCCATCTTCCGCACGAGGGCAAGGGCCAGGCCCTGCGCGTGGGGGCGCGAGCCGCCACTGGTGAGTACGTCATCTTCTTCGATTCCGATCTGGATCTGCCGCCGGAGCAAATCCTCTTTTTTGTCGCGCTCCAGCGCGCCCACGCGGCCGACGCCGTCATCGGCAGTAAGATGCACCCGGACAGCACCGTCCATTACCCCTTGCGGCGTCGCCTCTACAGCTGGGGCTACTTCCTGCTTACCAAGCTGCTTTTTCGTTTGCCGGTGCGCGATACCCAAACGGGGCTCAAGCTCGTGCGGCGCGGGTTGCTGGTGGAGGCACTGGAGCACACCGAGGTGAAGGGCTTTGCCATGGACCTGGAGTTGCTGGTGCGCCTGGTGCGGCTCCGCGCCCGCATGGTGGAGGCCCCGGTGGTCGTGCGCTACAAGGAGAAGTTTGGCGGGATCGGCTTCGGCACGGTGCGCGAAATCCTGGCCGAGACCCTCGCGGTGTGGAAGCGCACTCGGTAAGGCTTTTCACGTCATCGCCGCTGGGCTAGGGTGATGAGACGCATGCAAAAGCCCGCCCCGGCATTTTCAGCGTTGCGGCCACTGGTTGGCCCGCTGACGTACTCGCCTTCGGTTACCGTTGCGCTCACTCACGCCTGCGCCTGGCGCTGCCGCTACTGCGGTTACCGGGAGTCGGGGGCGGGCTTGATCCGCAACGACGAGATCGACCGGCTGCTGGAGCTGGCCCAGGCCGACCGCGCTACCGAGGTGCTCGTCATCGCCGGTGAGCAGCCGGATCGCCTGCCGCGCGTGCGCCGCGACCTGCGCGAGCGCGGCCACGAGGGCTTCCTCGATTTTGCCCACCACGTCTGCGAGCGCATTCTGGACGCGGGCCTGCTGCCGCACAGCAATCTGGGGGCGCTGAGCGAGGAGGAGTTTCGCCGCTTGCGGCCGGTCAACGCGTCCATGGGCCTCATGCTGGAAAACGCGGATGACGGCTTTAACCGCGCGGTCGCGCCCCAGAAGACCGCCGCCGGACGCATCGCCGCCATCGCCGCGGCGGGCCGGGCGCGGGTGCCTTTCACCAGCGGAATTCTGATCGGACTGGGCGAGTCCCAGGCGTCGCGCTTCGCTTCGCTGGAGGTGCTTGCGCGCCTGCATGGGCGCTACGGCCATCTGCAGGAGATCATCATCCAGAACTATCTGCCCAACGCCGGTTCCGACTGGCCCGCCGCCGA
The DNA here is from genome assembly GCA_038745425.1 of Verrucomicrobiota bacterium. GTDB lineage: Bacteria > Verrucomicrobiota > Verrucomicrobiia > Methylacidiphilales > UBA1321 > CAWUJC01. Next base: position 31,120 of record JBCDLL010000034.1, read on the forward strand.
GCCCCCGAGCTTTGATGAGTATTTGGAACTCATCGCCCACTGGCGCGGCCTCGCGCCAGACGTCGCGGTGCAGGTGCCGCCCAATCTGAACCCGCACTGGGCGCGGCTGCTGCCCTACCTGGACGACCTTGGCGGCATCAGCAGCGAACCGGACGTCGTCAATCCCGAGCGCCGCTGGGCCAAGCGCCGCCGCTACGCCCACGCCGCGCTCGCCGGCGGGCGCGAGCTGCGGCCGCGCCTTCCTGTGTACCCCCGGTATTTCCATCCCGACTGGATCGAAGGCCGGGCCCGGGAGGTCGCGCAAGTCCACTCCCAGGTGCCGGAGCGCGTTACCCTTGCCGATGCCGCCGCCACCACCAGTCGGGACATTTGGGAATGGCCGTTGGAGCGCCTGCGGGAGGAGGCCGCGGCGCTCAACGCCCGCTTGCACGGCGACCGGGTGACCTATGTGGTGAACCGCAACGCCAATTTCACCAACGTTTGCAACGTGGGTTGCCATTTCTGCGGTTTTCAGCGGCGAGCGGGGGACGCCGACGCCTACCGGCGCGCGCCGGAGGAGGTCGTGGCGCGGCTCGCGGCCACGCCGCACATCACCGAGGTGTGTCTGCAGGGCGGGATCGATCCGGCCTACAAGTTTGAGGACTACACCGCGCTGATCCGCGCGATCAAACGCTGGCAACCGGAGGTCCACGTCCACGCCTTTTCGCCGATGGAAATCCACTCGCTCCACCGCAAAACCGGCTGGCCTTACGAGGAGGTGCTGGCCGGTTTGCAGGCAGCCGGGGTCGACAGCATTCCGGGAACGGCGGCGGAAATCCTGGACGACGAAGTGCGGGCGCGGATTTCCTCGCTCAAGCTGCGGGCCGGGGAATGGCTCGAGATTGTCGGTACCGCGCACCGGCTGGGGCTGAGCTCAACCGCCACCGTCATGTACGGGCACGTGGAAACCTGGGCCCACCTGCGCGTGCATTTCGAGCGGCTGCGGCGGCTGCAGAACGCCACCGGCGGGTTCACGGAGTTCATTCCGCTGGCGTTTATCCCGCACCAGAACCGGCTCGGGCGGAGCATTACCCCGGATCCGGCCGTGGTCGCCGCCCGGACGGACCGGCTGTACCCGCTGGCGCGGCTTTTCTTTGGCGAGGCAATTCCGCACCTGCAGACCAGTTGGGTCAAGCTTGGCCCTGAGGCGGCGGCGGCGCAGCTCGGCTTCGGCTGCGACGACTTTGGCGGCACGCTTTACGAGGAATCGATCACCCAGGCCTCCGGCGGCCCGCACGGCGGCGGTTTGACGCCCAAGGCGATCGAGGCGGCCATCCGCGCAGCCGGCAAGGTGCCGCACCAGCGGCGGACGATTTACTGATCGTCGAAATGCCGGCCGAGGACTTCGTGCGGCACGTTGGGGATCGGATAGCCGGTCTGGGAATAGATTTTTTCGACCATTTCCAGGGCGGCTTGGGCCTCGGGTAGGCCGGGCGAGGGCCGCCGCTGGAGCTCGATATCGCGCAGGAACGAGATGGTGTCGTCGTCCCAGGAGGTGTCCCGGTCCGGGTACTCGTAGACGATGGTTTCGGGCGGTGCGGACCCGGGCTGCAACGCGTGGACGTGCAGGCGCTCCGGGCCGTAAATGCCGTGATAGCCCTCGATCTGCAGCTTGCCCTTCTGGCCGAAAATCTCGAAGGAAAAGCGGTCCTTCCATTCGGTGCTGGACGTGTGCAGCCAGGCGATTTGGCCCTTGCTGTTGCGCAGCTCGACGAAGGCGTTGTCCTCAACCGGCATCTGCCAGTAGAGGTTGGAGAGGGTGCCGCGGATGGAGTTGAAGCGCGGCACGAACCAGTTGGCGAGGTCGAGCAGGTGGATGCCTTCGTCGAGGAGTTGCCCGCCGGCGCACTTGCGCAGATCCGCGCGCCAGGAGCGCTCGAAGCCCATCGGCCGGGCGGTGCCGAAGCAACCCCGCAGGAACATAACGCCGCCGATTTGGCCTTCCTCCACCAGCTTGCGGGCTTTGGCCACGGCTCGGCGCGAGCGGTGATGAAAGCCGACGCGCACGACGAGGCCGTGCGGCTTGGCTTTTTTCTCCAGGGCGCCAAGTTGCCGGGCACTGGCGGCGCCGGGGCTTTCGATCAGCACGTGCTTACGGTCAGCCAGGGCGCCGAGGGCGACTTCGGCCAGGGGGCGGTGCACGGTGGAAATGATGACGGCGTCAACCGAAGGGTGATGGATGGCGTCCTCGATGTTCCGGGTCGCCTTGCCGCATCCGGCGCGCGCCACCAGCGCTTCGCTGCGGGCGGTGTTGAGGTCGAAGGCGGTAACGAGATGGCCCGGCGGCAAGCTCAGCGCGCGCCGCAAGCCGGCCTCACCCGCTCCGATAATGGCGACGCCAATTTTGGGCTGAGGGCTCATGAGGTGGGCAATATCTTAACTTTGAGAAAGGGAGGAGAACAATCCTTAACCAGGAGCTAATTCTTGTTGGGCAAAATGGAGGAAATGAGATTCCACTTGCTGCGGGTCGCGGGGGCGGCGGGTTCGGCGGGCGGCGGCGCCGGGGTGAGTGTACCGGATGGGACCGGTGTTGAGGTGTCGCGGGCCTTGGCCGCCGGCGCCGGCATTTGGGCGTAGGGATCGCCGAGTGCCCAGTGGTTTTCGCGCAGCCATTCCAGGGTCTCACTGATGCTTTGCTGGAGCGGATAGCGATGCTGCCATCCGGTTTGGCGCAGGCGCTCAGTGTCAAGCAACACCGGTTTCTCGCGGCCGGCGGAGGCGCTGCTCTCTTCGGCCAGACGGACGCTGGGGTAGAGGCCCTGGCAGCGGCAAATCAGCCGGACGACATCGGAGATCCGCGCGGTCTCGTTGCTGGCCACGTTGAAAATTTCCACCAGCGCCTCTTGGTGATGGGTGCTGTGACGGCCCAGCAGATGAATCGCCGCATCGATGACGTCCTGTACGTGAATGAAGCTGTGGCGTTGGGACGGAGAGACCGCCATTTGGAATTCCTCCGGACTCAGCACCAGGGCGCGGTAGATGTCGGCGATGAGGTTGCGGCGCGCGCGGGGCCCGGTGACGGCGCCGACCCGCGCCACCGTGCTTTGGAGGTGGAAGTTCCGCGCGTAGGTCTGGATGAGGCCTTCGCAGGCCAGCTTGGAAGTCCCGTAAAGCGTGTCGACGCGCGGGTAGGAGGTGTTCTCGGTAACCGGCTCGATGGTGGTGTGCCCGTAAACCTCCGACGATGAGATGAAGAAAAAGCGGGGAACCTTGGCATTGAGCGTGGCCTGCAGCACCTGCAGGGTGCCCATCGTGTTCTGGCTGAGATCAAGCGTTGGCTGGCGAATATCGAGCCAGAGGTTGGTGTTGCCGGCCAGATGGCAGACCAGGTCGCAGCCTTCCATCGCGGACGCCATGAGGTCGGCGTCGAGGATATCGCCCTCCATCATCGTTAACTCCGGGTGATTCCAAACCTCGCCAAGGAAATGCTGGTGGCCGCCGCTGAGGTTGTCGAAGCCGACCACTTGGTAGTTTTCGGCGAGGAGGCGCTCCACAAGGTGACTGCCGATAAAACCGGCGGCGCCCGTGACAAAGACGCGGCGGACGTGGGGAATGGATGACCGGTTGGGTTGGTTGAGGCGCATGAAAAGCTTAGGGCAGGTTAAATGATATTCGGTCGCTGGAAAGGTAAATTAAGTCTGCGTCTCTATCTCGTGAGGGCGGCGCTGGTAAAGGTCACCATGGAACGGTCGCGCGGTTCCACCCACTGTTCGTAGTGAGACCGTTCCAGACGGAAATTGCGCCCCAGCATTTCCAGGAGCAACAAGCAGGCGCCGACACCGTCGAAATAGCGCGCGTTCATGTCCTGGCGCAGAAAACCGATGAGCCCGTCGGCGTCGTGGCGCTCGACGTAACGCCAAAAGAAGTCCTCCCAGGCGCGGGTCTGCTTTTGCCGGGCGGGCGTTACTGGATAGTCGTGGTCGAAGCGCGAGCCCTCGTGGCAGCCATCGATGCTCACGATGACGCGCACGCCGCCTTCTTTTTGGCACCGTTCGCACCATTGTGCCAGGGCCGACCCAAGCTGGCGCAGGCGTTCCCACTCGGCCTCCTCGTTCTCGCCGAGCAAGAGGCCATAGAGTCCGCCGCAAAGGACGGGCGCGATACGGAAGTCCGGCTCGAGGCCGCGCAGGCGGTGGATGGCTTGGAGCCAGACGAGGGGAAACTCGATGGAATGCTCGCGATGGAAGGCGCCGGGGTCTGCCAGCAACTCCGGGCCAAGCTCCCGGCCCAGAAATTCCGCCAGGGTGGGGTCGGCCGCAATGGTGCCCAGTGCGGTGTGCCAGGAGCGGCCGTCGACGGCCCATTCCTGGCGGCAGCGGTGGCCAACGCCAAGGATCAGGTAGTGCGGCACCGGCGCCACGCGCAAGAGGGGCGCAAAGGCATGCGCGTAGGCGACGCGGCTGACGCGCAGATCAATGTGCGGCGCGATTACGCCCAAAAGGCCAGGATCAGCGGGCTGCTTGTCCGTCGGTTGATCCGCCTCCACCGGCCACGGAGGCGCGCCCGGGAGATCAAAGGCTTCCCGGAGGAAGCCTAGAAGCTCCTCGGGATCAGCCGGGTAAGATGTGCCGCCCAGCGAAGCCTCAATCGGTTGTTTCATCGTTATAAAGTTGCAAGTAACTTATTTGCAATGATTAATAGCTAATTTTTGGCTTAAAACGGGGAAACCGGTTGGAAGGGGTTCATTTTGCGGAAGATTGAACGATATTGCTGGTCAAGGATTCTGGAAAGAGCTAGAGAAATATTGCCGGATTTATTTGGCCCACCCGCTTATGGCGCTCGACCGTATTCTGATCATCGACGACGAAGAAGCGGTCCGCGCCACCTTGATGGCCCAGTTGAGTGCGCTGGACTATACACCACTTGCCGTCAGTTCGCTGCTCCAGGCGCGGGAAGTCATCTCGAAGGAGAGCTTTGACCTGGTGCTCTGCGATCTGAAGCTGCCGGACGGCAGTGGGCTCGACTTCCTCCGCGACTTGCGCCAGGCGAATTCCGAGCTGCCCTGCGTGGTGATGACCGGCTACGCCACGGCCGAGAATGCGGTCGAAGCGTTACGCCTCGGGCTGATGGACTACCTCATCAAGCCGTTCTCGCCCGCCGAACTGGAGTACAGCCTGCAGCGCATCCGGCGCTATCTGCAGCTAGAACACGAGAACGTTTACCTGCGCCAGGCCCAGAACCAGCCCTCAAAGGCCGCCATGGTGTGGGGTTCCAGCCCCATCATGAACGAGGTGCTCGAGCTGGTGAAGAAGGTCGGCCAGACGGAGGCGACCGTGCTCATCCAGGGAGAAAGCGGCACGGGCAAGGAGGTCGTCGCCCATACCATCCAGCAGCACAGCCCGCGCTCCTCGCAGCCCTTTGTGCGCATCAACTGCGCCGCCATCCCGGAGACCCTGCTGGAGGCGGAGTTCTTCGGCCACGAGAAAGGCGCGTTCACGGGTGCGGTTTCGCGGCGGCTGGGCCGGTTCGAGACCGCGCAGGGCGGAACCATTCTGCTGGACGAAATTGCGGAAATCCCGCTCAGCCTGCAGGTCAAGCTGCTGCGCGTGTTGCAGGAGAAGGAATTCGAGCGGGTGGGCGGCAACAAGGTCATCCGGATGGACGCGCGCATCATCGCCTCCACCAACCGCGACCTGCTCGACGAGGTGCGCCAGGGCCGCTTCCGGGAGGACCTTTATTACCGCCTCAACGTGGTGCCAATCAACCTGCCACCGCTGCGCACTCGAGTTAGCGACATCGACGAGTTGGTGATGTACTTCTTCAAGCAATTCTGCCGCAAGCACGGCAAGAAGCTTAAGGGTGTGACTACCGAATGCCTCGAGCACCTGCGCGCCTACCGCTGGCCCGGCAACGTGCGCGAACTGCAAAACACAATTGAGCGCGCCGTCATCTTAACCGAACAGGAGCGCTTCCTGGATGTGCACGACCTGGGACTGCCCTCCCGGCCCAACCGCGACTCCCCGGCCTTCGACCTCGCCAGCCTGCCCACCTGCGAGGAGATGGAACGCAAGCTCATCGCCGCCACCCTTATCCTGACGCGCAACAACAAAACCCACGCGGCCAAAAAGCTCGGCATCAGCCTGCGCACCCTGCGCAACAAGCTCGCCATCTACCGCAACATGGGCTTCGACACGGACCACCCCGAAGCCTGGGCGGCGTGAGTGGCGGCGCGCCCGGCCGCGGCGCTCCTGCTCCGCGCTCAATCGAAAAATGCCCCGGGGCCGGGCGGTGTTGATGGTTTCGGCTTCGCCCGATTCATGTAACCATGGGATCTTAACCAGCGTCGCAAGAGGACATCATGTGGGGAGTAGGCAGCTGGTCATGAGCGGCGAGGCGCTGGATGTGCCGTCGTGCCTCGATGCCGTGCGGGCCGGAGAGCAGGCCGCCGCCTCGCGTTTGGTTGAACACTTTTACCCGCTCGTCATCAAAATCGTACGCAGCCATCTGCCCCGCCGGGTCCCGGAGGAAGACCTGGCCCAGGATGTGTTTGTGAAGATGTTTACCCGGCTGGAGCAGTACCGGGCGGAGCAACCCTTCGGCCATTGGCTTTCGCGCATCGCCGTCACCACCTGCCTGGATGCGCTGCGCGCGCAGAAGCGGCGCCCGGAGCTGCGCTGGGCGGACCTGAGCGAGGAGGAGGCCGACGCCATGCAGGCGACCCGGCAGGTGGCCGCCACGCCGGATTCCGCCCAGTGCGCCGCTTCGCATGACCTCGTCGCCCGGTTGCTGGAAACGCTTGGGCCGGAGGACCGGATGGTGGTAACGATGATGGATTTGGAGGGGCTGAGCGTGGCCGAGGTGCGGGCGCGGACCGGCTGGGGAGAGTCGAAAATAAAGGTGCGGGTTTTTCGCGCCCGAAAGAAACTGAAATCCGCCCTGGAGCGTCTAGAAGGAGAGAAAGCATGAGTAAGATGAGAGAACCTGAACCCAATCCCGGCGACGCCTGGGCCACGCTCGCGCGGTCGGTGCGCCGCCATCGGGAGTCGCCCGACCAGGGCGAAACGGCGCCGTTCGGCTTCGCCACACGCGTGGCTGCGATCGGGCTGGAGGCTCGTCAAAAAACGGCCCGTTCCGCCTTCGCCGTGCTGGAGCGCTACTGGCTGCGCGGCATGGCGGTGGCGGGCGCGGTTGCCGTGCTCACGCTGCTGGCCGGGCTGGGGCAAATCCAGGCCGTGGCCGATTTGGCCGCTCTGCCCGAGCTGCAGTGGCTTTATCCGGAGGGGCTCTTGTGAAGGCTTGGTGGGGGCGTTACTGGAAGATGGTCCTGGCCATGGTGGCGATCTTCCTGGCGGGTGCCGTCGTTGGCGGGGTTCTCACCGCCGGCGCCATTGTGCAGACGGTCAAGCAGCGCCTCAACCCGGATAACTGGACCCGCAACGTGATGGAAGGGCTCACCGCGGAGCTCGACCTCAGTGCCGAGCAACAGGGCGAGATCGAGCCGGTGGTGCGGGAGAGTGTGCTCCGCTCGCGCGGCATCATGCAGCGGGCCGGCATCGCTTGGGCCCGTAATCTGGCCGCCACCAAGGAAGAAATGGCGCCGCATCTCGATGACGAGCAACGCGCCGAGCTGGAAGCTCTCATCGAGAAGCGCCGGAGCAAGATCCGCCAGTTTCTGCTGCGCCGCCAAACAGGTGCAGCCGGTGATTTGGACGAGGTAGAGCCTCCGGAGTCGGAGGGTACGGAAGGCTCGCCGTAGTCGCGCCGAGCGATTGGAAGAAGCCGAACTGCAAAACGCCGGGCGCGGTTGCCACGGCGTTTTGCCTGCGGAAGCGGAGTTTTTCGATCAACATGTAACCAGGTGGGGAGGGCGGCGTCTTGTGGAGTATGCTTTTGATCCGAATCCACAGCCTTCAACTTTTGGCGGGTAGCTTTGCGCCGGCATCATTTTATCGGCCGCGATTCCGGCGGGCGAGAGCGCCTTCCGCACCATCGTGATTGACCTCGACACGCCCGAGGCGGATGCCGATTAAGCTCCTTTCTCCCGGCTGAGAGAAGGGCGGGGCTCTCCCACATGGCCCCGCTAAAAAAAACCGGCGAGCTTCGTGCTCGCCGGTTTTCGTCACCGAAAAGTTCTCAGAAAACGAGTCGGCGGAACCGGAACGCCGACCAGAAGGCAGCACCGGCGCCGAGGACCTACTCGATGATGATGTCTTTGACCGTGTGGTTGGCCGGGATCATCGGCAGGACGTGTTCGGTGTAGGGCACCATGACGTCGAGGACGTAACTTTCCTTGGAGGCGAGCATACGCTTAATGGCGGGCCGAAGCTCGTCTTGCGTGGTGACGCGCTCGCAGGGCACGCCGAAGCCCTTGCAGATTTCGACGTAGTCCGGGTAGATCGTTTCGCGGTCA
>JBCDLL010000035.1:0-38529 GCA_038745425.1 Verrucomicrobiota bacterium
CGCTGACCAATCTGATCAACTCGTGGGAGACGCCGGCCGCCGACGCCACCGACTACGCGGCGGCCAACCAGGGGCAGGTTAAGGAAGTGGCGCGGCACTTTTACGACATCTTCGCCCTGCCGGAGGTGCTTTACTACAACAGCCACATCAGCGGCTGGACCTCGGGCGAGACCTATCCCTGGCCAACGACTGGAGGCGAGGACTCCGACTACGCGGCGGTCAACGCCGGGCAGCTTAAGAACCTCTTTGCCTTTGATCTCTCCACTTGGGCACCAACCAGCGGCGAGAACCCGCTGGATCAAGACGTGCCGGGTGGCGACGGGTTGTTGGACTCGTGGGAGCAAACCATTGTCGACGCCGATCCCAATGACGTGATTACCGATATCACCCAAGTCTTGGCTAGCGATGACGGCAGCTCGCCCAGTATCTATTGGGACTTTGACGGCGATGGTTACGACAACTTGACTGAACAACAGCAGCAGACCGATCCGACCGATTTCTATAACGGGGAGACGCCGGTCATCGTGGTGGTGCCGGGCTATGGAAATAATCAGCTCGTTTCCGACGGCTATTTCAACCCGCCTCTAGAAGTGAAGATTACCGACAGCCAGGGCGGGCCGTTCCAGAACGGCAACGTGCCGGTGCGCTTTACAGTCAGCGGTCCGGGCGAGTTGACCCTACCCGGCGAAGGTGGCGTGGAACCCGACGGCAGCGTCGAGCCCCAGCAAGCCTTGTCTGTAACAACAGCGCGCAATGCTTCCAATGAGGATATCGCCACGGTTTACTTTAGTTCAGCCGCAGCCGGCAAGAGCACGGTAACGGTGAGCTTGGAGGCGCCCGGGGCAGTCAACCAAAACATGACGTTGCAGGCTTGGCTAGAGCCGGGCCTCATTGCCCGTTGGGAGATGGAAGAGCCGACCGGTACGACGGTTTTCGATAGTGCGGGCTCGGACTTTGACGCCACGATCGCCGGTGATCCTCACCGGCGAACAAGTTGGGACGGTTCGTACGCACTCAAATTCAATGGAACTACTGATTATCTGATTCTTGGCGGGGCGGAGGACGACGGATTGGATTTTACCAGCGGTGGGTTCACAGTCGTTTTTTGGATTAGCACCCGCGCCTCTACGGATGCCCGCATTCTTGGAACTGGCTTTAGCAATTGGTCCAACGGTTATTATGTGGGGCTTGATTCCAGTGGTCACGTTGTTGCCGGCATCGGGAGTGGTGCCGAAAACAGCAGCGTGAGCATTCGGAGCGATAGTGTTGTGGTCAAGCACAGCTTTTTAGATAGATGGCATCATGTTGCCGTGACATTTCCCGAAATTGGTTCTTCCGAGTTGGCCCGAATCTATGTTGATGGCGAAGCGGTGGAGATGGTGAAAACAGACGCCAACACAGGGGGCGCCATCGCGGATGCCGGATACGCTCTTGATGTCAGTGCGCTTTCCGGTCCCGTCGCCGCCAGTTCCGAGCCCTTCACCATTGGTGCTTATCACGATGGCGTCAACGCTTCGGCCCATTTCAAGGGCCTTCTCGATGACGTACGGGTGTATGATTTTGTTCTGACTTCTGCTCAAGTCATGACCCTGACGGACAGTGACGACGACGGTCTGCCAGATCTCTATGAAAAGAGTTTTTTCTCAGACGATCCTCAAGCGCTAACCTTCCTCTCTGGTGACGGCATAAACGACTTCGACGGTGACGGCATTACGGACCTCGCAGAGTACCAATACGTTCCACCGAGTCAGTTTAGCCCGAGATCCGACCCTACCGATTACTACAGCCAACTGGCTACCACCATTCGTCCGGTGATGTCGATCGTGAGTGGTACGCCACAATCGGTCGATCCCGGAGCCTTCACTGATCAACCGCTTGTCGTCAAAGTGACGGCAGAAGATGGCGTGACGCCGTTGGTCAACGCCCCGGTGGAGTTTCGCTTCTTCCCCAGTGCCGGCAGAGTGTCGCTCTCCCCGGCAGGTGATCCCATTGCCCAGTCCGTCGTGCCGCGCACGGTAGCAGTGGATGTTGGAGGTAGCCAAGAGGCTCACGCCGAAGCGTATTTCCAAGCCTTGTCCGATCTTGGCGGCACCGTCGGGGTAGCGGCCGTGACGGGCAAAAGCTATCCCACTTCGGTTAGTTTTGCGATCAGCATTAATGGTCTTCCTGAACCACCGCGCAACGTCGTCGTAAGCGAACAGATCACTAGCGATCCGGATGACGACAGCGAGACACAATTTGTCGTGACGTGGAACGACAACTCTGACAACGAAACGGGCTTCACCATTCAATACCAACTTGAGGATGGCACTTGGGCGGATTTGGGTGCCGCCAACCCAAACGACACATCCTTCGACGTCAGCGAAAGTCAGGTGAATAGTACCGGATTTAGCGGTACCACCAACACTCGTGTTCTAGCTAATAGCGCTCAGGGCTCATCCGAGTCTGAGGAAACCGAACCCGAAGAGCCAGCGCCGCGTTATGCGGTCATCACTCTGGGACCTGGAATGGCCCGCTTTTTAAACAATGAGACCGAAGTAGCGATTCAAGAGAATGCAGACTATGTCAACTCGGTGCCGGGGAAAGCCTTTGTTTGGGCCCAAGGCAAAAAACACGAAATTGAAGTGGAGGACAGTCTTTTCGGAGTTTCCGTGCATGGAATCAATGCGGATGGCGTTGTTGGCTGCATGTGGCGCGAAGAGTACACCAACTCAGACGGAGAGACGTATGATCTGGAATATCCGGGCTACACCACATTTGATCGAGATTCTGAAGAAGTGGCAGAGCCCACCAAACTCGATTTGAATCTGGAAGATGAAACCGCGGACACCTATCTAGGTGTTTCAGATCCTGGCGGCGCATCACCCCCGTTCTTAATAGGCGATGTAATCTATGGAACCTTTTACGGAGATAATTATTGGCCGGTTGAATGGAGTCCGTACAGCGGAGTTATAAGTGGCATTTATGATAGAAGCAAAGAAGCACTTGACAGCGGCGTCGAGGAGCCCTGGGTGGCAAATGAAGCCGGCGATGTCCTAGTCTGGGTTTGGCCTGAGACCACTAAGATTATCGACAAAGATGGCAAGGTCGCTTTTGAGTTTGATGAGATGGAATCTCCGATTGACATTAACAACGATCTAATTGGAATTCGTGAGAATTTGTGGTGGGACGGAACTTGGCGAAGCCTGCCGCCGGGGGGAGATGCGTCACAAATCACAAACCGTACTCGGACCGATGAAAACGGGAAAGACGTGCCTGACTACCAGATACTCGGTGTGTCAGGCATACAGAATCCTAGTTACAATCTTTGGGAAAAGCGGGATCCGGAAGGAAAAGTTTCGGACCAGTACCACTCTTATCAATTGCAAGACCAGCTCTTGCACGACCCGGAAACCTTCCAAGTTCTTGCTATCAGGGACATTAATGACGAGGGACTGCTGGTCGGGCAAGTCCAGGAGTACTCTGTTGATGACGAGGGGAATCGGGATGAAGCGGTCGGGGATCCCGTAGCGGCGCTGTTGGTTCCCATGGACTTGGCGGTGGACGCCGACAGGGATGGTGAAATTAGGTATGCTGGCAACGTAACCGATAGTGACGTCGACGAGTCAAAGCCAGATACCACCTCGAAGGACGAGAGCTTCGTCTTTTGGGTAAATGATGATAAGGACACCAAGACATGGGCGGACGAAAGTGACGGTAGGGGCGCCGAAGACATTCAAGGTGTTTTGGATAACACGGATTGGGACGGACAAAGAAATAACTTCATTGATTCCAAACGTGATTTGGAGGATTTTACGAGACTATGGTTTTTCGCTGGAAGCCAAGCTGATTCTATTAACAAGGGTAAAATCAAGTTAGGGTTGAAGTGGAAATCACAGACTGGGACACCCAAAGTGAAAATCTATCTGTCAGCAGACAGCGCTGGAACCCTGTCCTATTTAAGCGATCATGAAGCGGCAGAGCTGCAGAGCGGAGACCAGTTCAAAAACGCGATTGCGGTAGTTCAAGGCAGCGAACCTGTCATCCTGGAGAAAGAGGTCACGGACTTAATCAGTACAGATCAACCGGAGCTTTACTTTCTTTTTGAAGGTTTCGGCGTGGGTAAAGGCCACTTGATCTTCACCTTACACGCGGAAGATGGTACGCAGATTGGGGAAGGGCCCGGTGTTTGGCTGGATTTACGAAGAGTTACCGATATGTACCAAGTCGCAACGGCAACGCCATGGGACATACCTGATCCGGAAGGATTTGTTCCCGAGCAGCCACCAGAAGTTAGCACGTCATCAGGTCCTTTGCTTCCCGCGACTTTTGAACCACCTCACGACGAAGTGAAGAAAGCTGTCGTGTGGGTGCATGGTTGGAATGTTCCAGACCGAAGATTTCTTCAGCAAACCGAAGCTCTCTGTAAGCGAATGTGGTGGCAGGGATTCAAGGGCCGTTTAATTGCTTTTCGCTGGCATTCGTTTAAGAATAACGCGGATGACTGGGCTTGGATGGAGAATCAAGTTTATAATGCCATTAAATTTTTTATAGAAACCGCTCCCAATGGTATGAGTTATAATCAGATTGAGTATCGGGGCTTCAAATATGGAAAAGGGTTGAAAGATTTGATTCAGTCTAAAGTCCCGCAAGGGTACAGTGTCCACTTGGTGGCCCATAGTATGGGCGCGATCACCTCTTCCTCGGGCATTGAGCAGGGAGCGGCTGTCAACAAATACGTCATTATGAACTCAGCCGTTGGATCTCAGATGTACAATCCAAATTTGTCTGATGATCCCAGTTTCCCAAGCGCAAGGCCTTATGACGTAGCCGATAAAGGATATAGAGGATTTTTCGCTACTATAAGTCCACCGGCTGTGAGCTTTCGCAACGGGGATGACGGAGCCGTAAAGTATGCTTGGGCGATCAACAACAACACTCAGAAACCGTGGGCTGGAGTTGAGCAAAAATACTATTGGGATAGCTCAGTGAACGCTACCAAGTTCCAAAAGAGGCCGCCTCAGCAAACGAACCCTGACCGGCGTACCGTTCATGATATTCACGAATCGATGGCAATGGCTAGTCAATCGCGCACCCCAGCTGTGGGGGTTTACTCTGGTGTTGGTGGTGCCGTCGATTCTGATGTTAACATGGCGCATTCCGACTTTTTTGGAGCGAACAATCAGCACAGTCCACAGTTCGATTTCAATATACAAGAAAATGTGATGAATTTTTACAGGCAGTTGGCAGGTCAGTTAGATGTTCTAGAAGGAGAATAAGTGAAGAAGCGTACACTCATAGTCTTTGGCATCCTTGTGGCACTCATATTCTTGTCGTTCTATGGTTTGAGTTTGAACACAGGAAGGGATTTTATCGATGAACCGAAAGATACGGTTCAAGGACCAACTGCATCCACGGACAAAGAGACGGAAGCTTTTGGATTGCAACCAGAGATCCCGATGGGGCGAAATAGGTACAGTTTTCTCGCCGTACAAATGTTGGCGCAGACTAACCCAGAACGGGCCATGTTCGAAGCGTATCATGCTCCAATCGATTTCTGGGGCAAAGTTGTCGACCAGGATGGAAAGCCAATCGAGAAAGCTGAAATTCTTTTTGGCGTTAAGGATCATCCTGAGGTTGACAATCCGAAGGTAAAGGACTTCAGCGACTCGAAAGGGCTTTTTGAGCTCACTGGAAGAAGAGGGGCTGGACTCTTTGTGAAGGTATCTAAGGAGGGCTATTATGAACTGCCAGCCTCGGCGCGGTCTTTGGAGTACTACAAACGGGGGGACTCCAATGTTCGCCTTCCCACTAAAGAGAATCCCGCTGTCTTTGTGCTCCAGGAAAAAGGAGAAGGAGCTGATTTGATCGCTCCTCGGTCAAGGTATTTTAATCTAGACAGCGCGGGAAAGCCAACTGCAATTGACTTGGAGCGCGGTCGCGTTGTTGGGAACATTGAAAATTCTGATTTAGTTGTACGGTGCTGGGTCGGAGAGCCCGGAGAAAATGGGAAGCAAGATTGGAGCTACAGTATTGAAGTGCCGAAAGGTGGTATTCAGAAAAGAACGTATGATTTCGAGTTCATTGCTCCAGAAGGTGGCTATGGTTCGACCGTGAGCGTTGACTTCGATTCTGAAGCAAATAACTGGAGAGGATCCATTACTGAAGGCTATTTCATCAAGCTTGCAGATGGCACTTATGCGCGAGTTACCGTGACGGTATATGGAAGAGAATCTCCAAACATTGACGTAAGAAACATATATATTAATCCGATCAAGGGAAACAAAAACTTGGAACAAAAAGGAAGGTAGAGTTCATTTGTCTACGGTTGACAAGGGCAGTCCAACTGGACTTCGATGGTGATTAGATTCCAACCATAGCGCGTGGGATGCTGCGCATCCGACAGCCTCCAAAACGGTGCCAACCACAGCTTCTTTCTACTCCCGGGCGGCTTCCGCATTTGGTTCACTTGATTGCCGCTGCCCAGCCGGAGATCGATTTGAATCTCCGTGATCCCGGTCAAATCGGGAATGGTCCGAAAGAACTGGCTAATGGTTGCATTGTCATTCCCTTTCGCATCAGGGCCGATGGTTAATACGGGGGCCAATAACAGCCGAAGTATTCCAATCGCTGGCTCCAGCGGTATAGAAATCAAAACCAGACCCATCGAAGTCTTCGATGACGATCGTCTGGGCGACCAGTGGCTGGATGGTCAAAAGCAACAGGAAGGATATAGACAAAAGGCGCGTCATGGTCTGTTTGGTTAGGGATTCACGGGTTGCGGATTTTCCAGAACGGAAATGAGGTGCAGGATGGCCTCTTCGGGATTGTCGAAATGCCACTCCTCAAAATCCTGGATCTTCTCGAGATAAATCTTGATCCCGCCCGCCGACGCTCGGTCAGCAGATAGTGAGATCAAAAGCTCCACCACGATTGAGGCTTCACCAGGATCGCGCTCGATGGAGAGTTGAATCCCCTGACTAGAGGCATCGATGGTCACCGCGCCGCCGGCAACCTCGTCAATCTTGCTGGCGAGACGCAAGGCCGATAAGCGGAAACCATTCAAACGGTTCCCGTAGTCGTCCAGCAGGGATGTGATGGTCTGCACTGCTCGTTGTTTCACCGTGGGCTTCCTTTGTTCATTTCGCTGTCGGCTGGATCGATGATCGCGCTTCGCAAGTAGCTGTTAAAAGCTACTCAATGCAACCAAGAAATAGTTTTTATCAGCTACTTATTTCAGCGAAGCTTACACGAGATAACCTGTCCCTTACGATGAGGGCCGTCCCAGCTGCGAGACTTATGCCCAACATCAAGCACACGACCGATCAAGTTCCCGATCCCAAGGTGGGCGAGCGGATTGCGCAGTTGAGGAAGAACCGGGGACTGACCCAGGAAGCTTTGGCCGGAAGGCTGTAGGAACTTGGCTGGCGTTCGGCTTCCAATTCTGCGGGTTACAAGCTGGAAGTCGGCTCCCGTGAAATGGACACTCATGAGTTGGCCATCCTCGCCCGGGCTTTGGAGTGTCAGGTAGGCGATCTCTTCGGTGAGACCGGGCGCCAAGGCAAAATAGCGCCGGTTGGCTTCCTTGACGGAAAGCCTACCCGCTCGAATCTGACGCAGTCGCTACCGCTTTCGCTTTTCAAACCGGGTGGCGGAGCGTTCAAATTCATCCGCATCTTGCTGGATGGAAGACTGATCCATCTTTACCAAATGATACGCTGCTGCTTGTTGCAAAACAAGGCCGCCAAGAGTGAGGCTATCTGCGTGTATCCACAACGGCTCGGGAACATTTCATAACTGTCCGCCGCCCCGAAACTAGCTCTCGATGGATTCGCGCAAGCCACGCTTCCAGCGGTAATCAACGTTTTCTAGGTGGAAGCAACTAGCCAAGGCAGGCTGCGAGTCGCCAAAGAGAGGTTGCCGCAGGAAGTTGAGTTCTTGGACTTCAACCGGTACCAATCGCGGTTTCCACCCCCCGCGAACGCCTTCGACGCGGATGATTGAACCGGTCTCCGGCTCGTAATTGAAGGTAAAGGGCATGGGGCCAGCGAAGCGCCGGGCTTCGCGTGCGTCGGCGAAGGGCGAGCCTTCCGGCAGTGATATTTCCCTAGCGTCAAGACGGGAGTTGAGCTGGACGTTGGCCTCGTCAGCGGGAGTCTCTATTTGAAGGTGCAAATGCGAGGGGGCGCACTCGCTCCGCACATGCGCGAGGTGGTAGTGGTAATGGGTCATCATGTTGCCGGCTCGTACCATGAAGGGCGAGTCGGTGTCCGAGCGCAGGATGTAGAGACCGCGGAGATCCCGCCCTTCGGCTGTGCGATAGCGGCAGAAGATGCGATAGCCGCTGAGAAAAAACGAGCGCCCCATCCACTCAGGCAGGAAAGCGGGGCGCAGGCGGCGGGTTTGGACAAACGCGACGGCGACAAAGCCTCGGCCCTGCCAATCGTCCAGTCGTAGGCCGGACGGGAGCAGGGGCCGTAGAGCCGCCGCAGGCAGTGCGTAGGTCAGGACCAAAACCCAGTCGAAGTGGGCACGAATGGGCAAGGTATGGCGTTTCAGGAGGTGGCGCATGGCGAGGGCTCCGGTGCGGCAAGGCGCCACACAATCCAGGCGAGGGCAAAGAGCGCCACATTCTTGGCGATGCCGCCAAAGGGACCAATCAACAGGGCTGGCTCCAGGATGACGACCGCGACCGTCATGCCAAACAGTAGCGCAGTTGTGACCGCGCAGGCCAGTCGCTCGCGATAGCCGCAGACCAGCCAAAGACCGAGGAGGATTTCCAACATGCCGAGCCAGGGCATCGTAACGGCGGGCGATATGAGAAAAACACCGCTCCGGGCGACGATCTCATATTCCAGCGGTACGGCGCTGAGTACCTTGGGCACCAGCCCCTGGTAGATCCAGATGAAACCTAGGGCGAGCCGGGCGGTTGTTTTTACGGTGGGAAGCGTGGAGGACGTCATGAGGTTGATGCGGCGACAGGTGCCGATGGTTGGGGCGAGCGCAGGGCGGCGTACCAGACCGCCGAAAGAAAAAGTGTGTTCGCCAGGACCATGCCGATCGGCGAGAGCAGCAACTCCTGGGCGAAGATGAGTTCCAGCGTGTTCATGGCGAGAATGGCGGCAGTTTGGGCCGCAGCGCAGATACGTGGCCGCCAACCGCTCAGTACCCAAACCCCCAGGACGATTTCTCCCAACCCCACCAACACCGTGGCTGGTCCTGCCACTGCCGAGCCTAGTACCGCCGCCACGATCGCTTCGTGACGCGGCTCGGCACCGAGCACCTTGAGCACAAACCCAAAGAAAAACCACACGCCAGCCGCGGCAATCCGAATGGCCCAGACCATTCGTGGACCATAGACGTTCGTCATGCTAGTGGCTAGCATGCCCTAATGTAGGCTTGGGAGGATTTCTTCCATAGCAGGCTCGCACTGGTCAACGACGCGCTGAGATGTTGAAATGCTCCATCATTTGGGAGGAAGAGTTTTTCTGAAGCTGGATAATCTCGGTTGGACAGACTTACTCGCGAGCGCTGGCCTATGTATTGGCAAAATTCGGCCCAAGCCCACGACAGTTGAGCGGCAAGGATTTACCACTCTTTTGGAATACGCATCTGGAAAGAGCAAAAATGGCAGACTGGTCGAACTCTTTGTCGAGTGGGAGCCACCGCCTGTCATTGTCACCGGTTGGTGGTCACCGTAGTAGTGGCCCGCCCACCAGTCGCGTCGATCTGCGTAGCGCTCGGCGTCGGTCTTGTACCATGAATCCATTGGAATTTCCTTTTGTTTGGGTGAAGGCCGCCCCTTGCCAAGTTAGGCACTCTCCGGGTATCTCGAAGGTATGCTTATCATCGGTCCCGAACATCTTCGTCCGCTCACTTGCGATAGGTGGAGTGGCCAGAGGTTCTTGTCTTGGGTGGTTCTTTGCCAACCTTCCGATGGGTTGACACCCATGGCCAACAAACTCATCCGCAAGGGAAGGAGAGCCTTGAGATGAGTAGAAATCCGACAGAGCAGGAAATCGAAGCCCTGGAGCGAGACAATCGTAAGCTGGGGCTATTGGTTCAGCGAGCCGAGCTTCGGGCGAGGCTTTGCCGCGCTATTGAAGGCCTAGATTGGATCTCGCGCGAGGAGGCGGCTGCCTACTTGGACTATTCGAAGGCCACTCAGGACCGTTATCTGGAGGAGAATAAGCCTTGGATTCGTATGCGAAAGAACGGATCGGGCAAGAATGGTCGTAAGAGCATCTACCGTCGGGATGTTCAGAAATTACATCTCAGAACAGCCACGGGAGGAGATGAAATCCCGGAGGAAAAGCGATGAATTTAGCCGCTCATTTCGTAGTAGAAGGCGGTGAGGCCATTTTGCGTACGTCGGCTCAACTCGCGACCCTTGATGGATTGGATGGAAGTCTCAACACCTGGCCCATGATGTTCTTTGGTAATGGTGACGCAAAGTGTTTGCATCGGGTCTGCGGAGTGCAGCAAAGGGGCCAAGAGATCGGCTTGATCAGATTCACACTGTTTTGCCATTGGTTTTGTCAGATTCATCCGCGCGATATAATGGGCTACTTGGTCATCGGTGACGTGATTCCCGTAGCGTGCCGCGACCAGAACGCCGTTGTCGCTGTGGCCCAACCAAGCGGCCACTGCTGGGAACATGACACCACAAACCACAGCTTCGGTTGCGAAGGCGTGACGAAGGCCGTGGAAAGTGAAGCGCCGCTCTGGAGGGAGGCCTTCGGTCTTAATGGCAGCATCCAATGCACGCTTGGGCACGTACGCCTGCCCATTGTTTCCCGGAAAAATGAGGCCAGCAGGGTTAAGACACTCACTGTAGAGTCTTTCCAGTAATTGCCGTAGGCCGGGGAAGAGGGGAATTTTTCGCTCCTTATAGTTTCGATCCTGATCCGACTTGCCGCGCACCAAGATGTAGCCATGCTCAAAGAAGACACGCTCCCAGACGATCTCGCCTGCCTCGGCCAACCGGCATCCACTTAGGCTGAGAAACTCCACAAAATCGGCAGCTTTTAGCCCTTCGGAGCGGATGCTGCCGTCGCGCAGAACTTTCAATACTGCTTGGATCTCCTCGAGTGTGGGGGCCACGCGTTCCTGGTTACGCTCCGGGAAGCGTTGAACGTCGTCGCAGGGATTGTCCACCCGCCACGCCTTTGCTTCAGCGAAGACTTTTCTCAGTTCTGCGGTGATGGCTTTTGAGGTTGAGCAGAAACGATTCAATTTGTTCCGCCTCAATCCGAGTGATGAGCCGTTTGCCTAAGTAACTACGAGCCACCTTTTCCAAGCGGTATTTGATCGAATCAAAGCTCTTGTAGTCACGGCGTTGGGACCATTTCAGCAAGCATTTCTCAATCAAGGTGGCCAGGGTGGGGGCTGGCCCCGCAGCCGCCTGCTGGCGAGGGCTTCGCATGAGTTTGTTCTCCAGCTCGGCCAGCTTGGCTTTGGCGACGACCCGGACTTTGGTCTTGAGGCTCTTCCAAGACTCCTTGCCGTTGCGCTCGTAACGGGCATAGTAAATAGCTTGGGAGCCACGGCGGTACAGATTGCCGCCGACCCGGAACCACCCCGCCTTGTTTTTGGAAGTCTTCATCAAACAACCGTAGCACCTGCAATATCTCGATGTTTTATAAGTGCATAAGTGATTGATTATGAATAAATTGGTCCCGTAGCTCAGGGGATAGAGCAGGGGTTTCCTAAACCCTGTGTCGGCAGTTCGAATCTGCCCGGGACCACGGCCGGGCGGGGCGTTGGCCTGGGTTGTTACATTTTGGTTGCGAGGGCCTTGGCCCGTTGCTTTTTCCGGGGGTGCGTGCCATGGGTGTGGGCATGGCGAAGGGACAGCAGGTCAAGAAGACCAAAATTGTCGCCACGATTGGTCCGTCCAGCGAGAGCGAGGAGACCCTGCGCGGCATGATTCTGGCCGGGCTGAACGTGGTGCGGATCAATTTCTCCCATGCTCGGCATGACGAGACCGCGATGTTGGTGGGACGCATCCGCCGCTTGGCCGACGAGTTGAACCGGCCCGTGGCGGTGCTGGGCGACTTGCGCGGGCCTCGCGTCCGGGTCGGCGCGATGGACAACGGCGGCCGCATTGAGCTGAGCGCCGGCAACAGCCTGGTGCTAACCCCGGTGGAGTGCGAGGGCAGCCCCGAACGCGTCTCCGTCAGTTACGAGAAGCTGGCCGACGACGTGAGTGAAGGCGACGCCATCATTCTGGACGACGGCAATCTGGAGTTGCTGGTGGAGGAAATCTGCGACCGAGACGTGGTGGGGCGCATTACCCGCGGCGGCACGCTTTCCAGCCACCGGGGCCTCAACATGCCCGGGCGGCACGTTAGCCTGCCCTCGGTTACCGAAAAAGACTTCGCCGACGTGGATTTCGCGATCGAGCAGAGCTTTGACTTTTTGGCGCTCAGCTTTGTGCAGAAGGGCAGCGACGTGGCCGGGCTCAACGGCTACATGGAGAAGAAAGGCCACCACATTCCGGTCATCAGCAAAATCGAGAAAGCCGGTGCGATTGATGACCTGGAAGAAATCCTGCGCCATTCCTACGGCGTCATGGTGGCCCGCGGCGACCTCGCTCTGGAGATGAGCATCGAGGAAGTGCCCATCGCCCAAAAGCACATCATCGCCGCCTGCCGCAAGCGGGCCAAGCCGGTCATCACGGCTACCCAGATGCTGGAATCGATGACGCACAGCCACAAGCCCACCCGGGCCGAAGCAAACGACGTGGCCAACGCCGTGATTGACGGCACCGACGCGGTCATGCTCTCGGGTGAGTCCGCCATCGGCGACTTCCCGGTAAAGACGGTCGAAACGATGGTGCGCATCGTCCGCCGGGCCGAGCGGGCCCTTGCCAAGCACGAAATCCCCGGTCTGGCCGAGCTGCCACACACCAGCGACATTAGCCATGCCGTGAGCCGCGCCAACCATACGGCGGCGGAGGACCTTGGCGCCGTGGCCATGCTGGCGTACACCCGCGACGGCGGCACGGTGCGCTGGTTGGTCTGCCACCGGCCGCGGGTGCCTGTGTTGGCCCTATGCAAGCGCCAGGCCACCTGCCGCCAGCTCGCGCTTTCCTGGGGCGTTACTCCCGTGTTTGTGGAGGCGGTCGAGGGGCTGGACGACCTTGTCGAGGTGGCCGGGCAGGAAGCCAAGAGGTACGGCCTGGCCGGTACGGGCGATCTGGTGACGATCTCGGCGACGACTCACTTCCAGGGCGACCGCACTCACAACATTTTTCGGGTCGAGCGTCTCGGTTAGGTCACGCGGGTAGACCGCTGGCCAAGCCTGCCATCAGGCGCAAAGATGTCCCCGCGAGGTGGCTTGCCAGCCGACGCAATTACCCTAATTTCTCAAAAGATGCAGCCCCGGCCGCCGTTGGAGATTCAACCCTTGGAAGAAAACCTCAAGGGCCGCGACTTTATCGTGGGCGACTTGCACGGCTGTGCCGACGAGCTGATGCGTCTCCTGGAAGAGGCCAAGTTCGACCTGGAGAAGGACCGCCTGTTCTGCGTGGGCGACTTGGGCGACCGTGGGCCCAGCTCCCTGGAATGCTGCAATTTGCTGCAGGAGCCTTGGTTCCACCTTACCCTTGGCAACCACGACGAGGTGCTGATGTACGCCATTTGCTCCGCCTTTCCTGCGCCCAGCGACCGCGAGCGGTGGCTCGATTGCGCCGAAAACTACGAAGCCTATCTGGAGATTCTGGAGCGCAACTCCGGCCAGTGGGCGGTCAAGATGCTCCAGCAGCGGGACGAGCGGCTGATCCCGATTGCGCAAAAGTTGCTGCAGGCGCCGCTCATCATCACCGTGGGCAAGCCGCCGCTGCGCTTCAACGTGGTGCACTCCGGCTTTGTGCGCGAGGGCTACGGCATCACCGACGAGATAATCGACCAGGCGGCCTTTGACGACCCCTACGAGTGGTCGGAGTACCTGCTGCAGTCCCGCTGGCTGGCCAAGCTCCCGGAGGTGGAGCACCCCGTCTACGCGCCCGACCTCAGCCGCACCTATTGCGGGCACACGCCCGTCTTCCGCCCGGTCAAGGTCTACAGCCACTACTGCATCGACACCGGGAGCGGCCACACTCCCGAGAGCAAAAAGCCGCTGCGGATGACATTGGTCGACCACCGGGCCGAGAAGATCTATTCCGTCGATACCCGTGCCCGCAAGCCCGCCGCCTGGCAGGTTTGGCTCAAGTCTGCGGTCATCCGGGTGGAGAGCATGAAGGATGCCGCGCTAAACAAGCCGACCACCCGCCGGGCCGAGTAGCGGGCAAACGGACAGCAGAGCAAACGTCAGAAGCACGCCGTTAAAGCTGGCTGGCCGAATCCGTGGGTGAACGCGGCGCGGGGTCGGCCGTTTCCACCGGAGTGCGGTGCCGGGCGCTCGACGCCGGTTCGGCGGCTTCCCCGCGGCCAACGCCGTGGAAATGGCGGATCCGCTGCGACGGCTTCCAGAAGTACCGGATGGCAAAGTACCCGCCCATGCCCACGGTGAGCCCGACCAGTGTGCAGCCAAGGAAAAGCGTCCAGAAGGTTTCGCCCAGGTTCTGCCAATGGAAAATTTCCCAGATGGTGGTGCTGGTGGCGACTTGGTCGACCTCGCCGGCGTTGGCGGCCAGTTCGGTGTCCCTGCCCAGCAAGGCGGCGCCCAGCCAGTAGGCAAAGGCGATGTAAGGCAGGTAGGTGAGGGGATTCGTTAGCAGAATGAGAACCAGAACGATTGGGATGTTGGCCCGGAATATGAGCGCGAACGGCAGCGCCATGATGATCTGGAAGCCCATAAACGGCGAGGTCGCCGAGACGGCGCCAATCAGCCAGCCCTTGGCGATCGCCTTGGGGCAGGGCACCCAATAGTTCTTGTCCAGCAGCCAATCACCAAAGACGCGCCCAAACCAGTTCCGGCGGATGTTGCGCCTTGAGAGCCCCTTGCGATGAAGCCAGCGATGGATGTGAATGGACATACTTGCGGTCAGCCGGCCCGGTGCGGGCGCTTTCCGGACAGAACGGCTAATATGGGCTATCGCCCCTCGCTGGTCAATCGCGCCCCTAAAGTTGCGCGGTCTAAAACTCAGACGGAGCGACGGATGCAGAGCTTCAAAGCTCGCTGCGGTCTCCGGGCAAGGCTAGCGCCGGCAGCAGGGAAAGCGAAGGATGAGGCCGAGCAGGAAACCGGCGCCGGCCGCGTAGCCAATGCTTTTCCAGGGGCAGGTGCGCACGTAGTTGTCGAGCGCGTCCTTAACTTCCTGACCACTGCTGGTGAACTGCGTCCCCAGGCCCTCTCGGGCGGCGGACAGCGCCTGGCCCAGCTTTTCGCGTTCAGCCTTGGTGACTTCGCTCAGGCGCTTGGCGGCCTCGCTGCCAGGATTGCTTTCGGGTTCGTTCGGCGTGGATTCTTCGCTCATCGGGATTTTCTTTTGGGATTCTGAGGTTGGTTGGGCGTGTGGGCGGCACGGGCCTCCGCCCGTGCTTTGCCTGACAACACTGTTGCACGTTGGCGCGGAATCGCAATCCGGGCAACCGCGGCCGAGCCCTTCCGCTCCCGTCGGCTACCAGGGCAAAACCGGCTGTTTTTGCATCTTTAAACTCGACCCCCAACGCCCTAGCTCAATAATGGCAGGGTCGTGAGAAAAGGCCTTCTTTACCTCGGCATCTTGCTGGGACTGCTCCTTTTGCTAGGGGGCGCTGGAGTCCTCCTGCTCCGCGATCCGGGTTCGGCGGGGTCTGCCGCCGGTACCGGCGGATCGCATCCGGCCTCGCTCACGACCTTGGGCGCGCCGCCTAATCCCGCGCAACGGCCAAACGCCTGGCAGTCCTTGGCCGACCCGATTCCGACCCTGGTCTTCGCTCCGGTTTCAGGCGCCAGCGCCGCCCGGATAGGTCCCTTCCTCGTACGGGACCGGCAGCTTTTGACTGGCCCGGGTCAGCGTCTGGCCATGCGTTACTTGCTGGAAGTCTCCGGCAAATACCCGCGCGTGGTGCTGCACCAGGAGTTCCCCGACCGGGCCGCGCTGGAGCAGGGCCGCAGCGACCGGGACGAAGCTTACGTCGCCAACCAGGTATTGGTGGAAGCTGCGCCCGGCGAGAACGCTGACAGCGTACTGACAAGCCTGGAGCCCTACGGCGCCCAGGCGGTGGAGAAGCTGGGGCAAACGCCTTTCTACGCGGTGGATTTGGGGGAAGGCTCGTTGGCCACCGTGCCCGCGACGGTCGAAGCGCTGAACGGTGCCGCCGAGCCCAACCACCTTCTGTTTCACGGCGAGGAATTAGGCGCTCCCGTGCTCCTGCCGCCCCAGCCCGGGGACCCGCCGGGCATGGCCATGGACGCGGTCGCCATGAAATGGGTGCCCATAAACCCCGCGCCAACCTCGCCGGAACTCCGCCCGGTTCTGGGTAACGAGGCCCGCGCTCTCGCGGATGCGGACGGCTGGGTCACTCTCTACGACGTGGACTGGAACGGGCCTCCGCACGTGGTCAACCAGCCCACCGCCCTCGGTGGTCCCAATGCACCTTCTCGAGTTACCTTTGGCACCGCTTTCGTCCGCGAATCTGTGGGCAACCTCAACGACCGGCCACTGGAATTGACGGCTCAGACTTCACGTCAAAGTCTTTTCAACTACGGCCAAATTCAGTTCGGGGTAAACGCCGGGGCCGCCCGTTATGTGACGGAGTTCGACATTTCCGCGCGGCCAGGTACGACCGACACCATCCTTTTTTTTCAAGACGCTCCCTACGCCTACCCTAAATCGCTCCAGCTTTCCGGTCGATACCGCTTTACCTACGTTGTCACGACAGGTCAGATCACCGTCGAACACAATGGTGTCGTGATTGAGCAGTTAACCGCTTACCGTCCAGACGATCTTAACACGATCCGCTTCAGCGCCACCGACGATAATCTTAACGGCGGCATCGCGATCGATAACTTGAAGATTACTGCTCAGTTTTCTGCTGACGACCCCCGACCGTTACTGTCGATCACTGATTTCCGCATCGATTTTCCAGTGACACCGGTCGGTGAATATTCCTCATTACCACTCAGGATGGAAAACCAAGGCACTGCAACCTTGGAAATCAGGGCCTTAATAAACAAGGACCGGGAAATCTTTACCGTCACACCCCCCGCGCCATTTGTGATATCTCCCGGTGAGAGTGTGGAATTATCTGTCCGCTTTTCGCCTCAAGAAATGGCCGTGGTGGCCAACACGCTTTCGGTTTATACCGATGCTTTAGCAAATCCAATTCACACGGTCGAGTTGTCGGGAGAGGGCTCTGCCGAACGGTCCCAGTTTGCCCTCTCGCCGGGTTCACTGGATTTGGCCGTGCTTGCCGGCAGCGCGACGACCCCACCAGCCCGGATTGAAAACACCGGCGGGGTAAACTTGCAGTGGTTCGTTAAACGCCTGCCCCAGAATCCGCCCAGCCCCCTCAACGCCGACTCGCTCTATCAGTGGGGGATCGACATCGCCGAGGACTACGGTTCCGACGCCCGGCGGGCCTGGCGCGTGACCGAAGGCAGCGGGGAAATCCTGGTTGGCGTTACCGACAGCGGCGTGCAGCTGGCCCATCCCGATCTGCAAAATCAGCTGGGCCTGAACACCGGAGAAATTCCCAACAACAACAACGACGACGACAACAACGGCTTTACGGACGACTACTACGGCTGGGACTTCCACAACGACGACGACAATCCGGACGATGACCGCGGCCATGGCACCCACGTCGCCGGCATCATCGCGGCGGAACGGGGCAACCAGATCGGCGTGGCTGGCGTGGCGCCCGGGGTCAAGATCTTGCCGCTTAAGTTCCTGGGCTCGGATGGCAGAGGTTCCAGCTCCGACGCCATTAGGGCCGTCGATTACGCCCGCCAGCGAGGCGCCCAACTGATCAACGCGAGCTGGGGAGGTAGCTCCTACAATTCCAGCTTGCGCGCCACCATCGCCCAATTCTGTGCTGCGCCCCGCTACGGCTTTTTTGTCGCCTCCGCCGGCAACGACGGGACGGACAATGACCTATCGCCGCACTACCCATCCGACTACGATTTGGATGGAATTATCTCCGTTGCGGCCATGACCTCGTCCAACGTCTTTCGCAGCACCTCGAACTATGGCCGAGTAGCCGTGGATCTGGCCGCGCCAGGGTCGGGAATTTACAGCACCGATCTCAATTCCACCTACACGCGGCGCAGCGGCACCTCCATGGCCGCTCCGCATGTGACCGGTGCCCTGGCGTTGCTGCTCTCGGAGTTGCCTCCGTCCGAGCACCCGCTGCTTAAGGAACGCATCATGAACACGGTGGTTCTGGGTTCGGACTACCTCGGTCGGCTGGTGACTGGAGGCCGGTTGAACATTTACGGCGCCATTCTGGATCCGGCGGAGTCCGGCCTTTGGGCTTTACCCGCATCATTCTACGGAGAGGTGCCGGTCGGCCAGTCGGCGGACCTTGGCCTGAGGTTGGCCACGGCGAACTTCCCGCCCGGTAATTACCAGACGACGCTCGAGTTCTGCCGCCAATCCAGCGACGAAACCGTCGACACTCTGGATATTGAGCTCTCCGTCTTGGCCGACAGCCCGCTGAACCGCTGGAGAATGGAGCAACTGGGCCAGGACAACGTGCTCGCGATGGAGGACCAGGATGCCGTGTGGGACTTGACGGCCAATCCGGACGGCGACGCCTACAACAACCTGACCGAATACGTCCTGAATCTCTCGCCCCTCGAAACGGACGGCGAACAGATCGACGTCCGTTTTGACGCCGACGGGCTGCCCTACTTCAGCCTCACCACATTGACCAATCCGGCAGGCGCGACCGTCCGCTTCGAGTGGTCGGACCGCCTGACCTTAGATAGTTGGACCAGCGATCACCTGCGCGTCACCCCGCTGAGCACCGATCCGGTCGCGGGCACCACGACTTGGAAGATCACCTTCGACGGCATCGCCATCCCCAGCCGCGCCTTCTTCCGGATGGTGGTGGGTCCGTAGCGAGGCGCACTCGCTGCCCCTAAACGCTCACGAAACCCGTGTCGTGGCGCTTAAGCCAGCACCTTCGGCCGCCTCGTTCGGAGCGGCAAAACAAACGGCGGTTTTTTCCGGTGCTTTTTCCTTTACTTAGGGTAGCCGGCTGTTATCTACAGCCCCATGCTTAATAAAGCTATCTTAATAAGCGCGTGCTTGCTGCTGACCTCTCAGGCGCGAGCGACGGTGATCACAGCGCTGAATTTTAACGAACTGCCATCCGAACAGGGTTGGACCCTGGTAAAGAGTGGCCCCCATGCCAATGACGCCGAGGGCGATCTCTTCTCGGTTTCCGGCGGCCAGCTCTTCCAGAACACGGTGGGGACGGGGCAAGGCTTTAGCTCTTCTGGTTCGGCTCGCTATGACTTCACCACCCCCTCGTCTTTCGCCGATGCCGATGTCATCACTTTCTTCTTCACGACCCGGGTGACCGCCCACGAGGATACCCGCCAGGACTTCAGCTGGGCGAGCCACTTTTTTTCCATCTACCACGACGGACAAAGGGCCTTTGCCGGCATCAAGCCAGGGGAGCTTTTTGCCAATGGTACCTTCTTTACGCCCGCTGGTTATGATGGTGGCCTTACGAACAGTTACCAGTTGAGCCTTTTCACCAACACCAACACTTTTGAGTTTTACTTGAACGGCGTTCTCGTGCGCAGCGGCGCGTCAACCGCCACGACTGTCGCGGATCGTTTCTCTATTATGGACGGGACGGGCACCGCTAATGCCGACGCTGTCCTAAGCCAGTTCGTTGCGGTCAGCGGCACGGTTGTCCCCGAGCCCTCGTCGCTCTTCGGAGTGTTCCTGGCTTCTTGCGCGCTGTTGCGGATCGGTCTTCGCCGCCGACGCGTGGCTGCCTAGATTGGCTGCTAGGGCAGCCTTGCGGATTTGGCTGCGCCAAGAAAAGAGTGTCGCTTGGTGACAAATCAATCGAATCCAGGGGTTCGAATCAAGAAATACGCCGCTGGCGCGGCTCGCGTTTGGGACCGCAAACGCTCCTCAGGTTGGATTATCTCCGACGATCCGAATTGGGCTTTGCGATCAGTTTAGACTCCCTCGGAGCGTCCAAGGACGCTCCTCAGGTTGGATTCGAACCAACGACCGATCGGTTAACAGCCGATTGCTCTACCGCTGAGCTACTGAGGATTCGCGTGAGCCCTGCAGTAAAGCGAAAGCCCCCGCCGGAATCAAACCTTTTTGGGCGGAATCCTAGACTCCTGAGAGGGAAGCCGGTGCCACCTGAAGCCGACGAAGAGCCTTCGGCTGTGCCTTGCGGCACGGTGACATTTTAAAGACTCTCGCATCCATCACTTGCATCGATTGCTAGCGGGAGCACCTTTCTTGGTAGACTGCCGCGCTAACCGCTAGTGAGCCGGAAGGCCCGGCAGGCACTCCGCACCTATCACCAACTCGCTCCGCTTTCTCTCCTGTGGCCGAAACCCAGCATATCCTCACTCTCAACGCCGGCTCCTCGAGCCTGAAATTTGCGCTCTACGCTCTGGACGGCGCGGAAGAGCGTCTCGTGTTGTCCGGGGTCTTCGAGCGCATTGGCCGTGGCCAGGAAACGGGCGGCTGCACGATCAAGAATGCGGATGGGCGCAAGTTGAAAGAGAACCGGGAACCCATTGCAAGTCACACTCAGGCATTGCAGCGGCTCTTTGCCTGGCTGGACCGGCGCGATGGCCTCCCAGCGCCACAGGCCGTTGGCCACCGCGTCGTGCATGGAGGTTCGCGCTACACCCAACCGGAGGTGAGCGACCGTGCCTTGTTGGCGGAGTTGCGCCGCCTCAGCCCCTTCGATCTCGAGCATTTGCCGGTGGAAGTCGACACCCTGGAGGCTGCCATGGAAGCCTTCCCGAGCCTGCCGCAGGTGGCCTGTTTCGACACCGCTTTCCATCGCGCCATGCCGCGGACGTCGCAGCTCTTGCCGCTGCCGCGTGAGTGGGCGGACGAGGGGATCGTCCGCTACGGCTTCCACGGGCTCTCCTACGAGTACATCCTTTCCGTCCTGGCGGCGGAGACCGGTGGCGTCCCTGAGAATGTGGTGATCGCCCACCTCGGCAGCGGCTGCAGCCTGGCGGCGGTCATGGGAGGTCGGCCTTTCACCACCACGATGGGGTTCACCCCCACCGGCGGGCTGGTGATGGGGACCCGCAGCGGCGACCTCGATCCCGGGCTGGTCCTGTATTTGATGCAGGAAAAGGGCCTCAGCGCGGAGGATTTCAACCGGATTGTGAACAAGCAATCCGGCCTGCTGGGGCTTTCGGGCATCAGCGCCGATCTGCGCGATCTGCTGGCGCAGCAGACGGATCAACCCGCCGCCGCCGAGGCCCTCACCATCTTTTGCCAGACCGCGCGCAAATACATCGCCGGGTTGGCGGCCGAGATGGGCGGGCTTGATGCGCTGGTTTTCACCGCCGGCGTGGGCGAGCACAGCGCCGAGGTTCGCGGACGCGTTTGCGGGGGACTCGGCTTCCTCGGTCTTGACCTCGACCCGACAGCGAACGGCGAGAGCGCGAATACGATTTCCACCGAACAAAGCCGCGTGGCTGTCCGCGTCATTCCGACGAACGAGGAACTCATGATTGCCCGGCACACGCGGGACGCCCTTCAGCGCCAGCTCGCCACCGCCTGATCTCCAAACACCCCCATCGCCAAACCCAACGACCCGACCTACCGACATGCACCAGACGCTTCCTGCCAACGTGGACACCCAGCTGCTCGAAAAAATGAACGCCTACTGGCGCGCCTGCAACTACCTTTCCGTGGGGATGATTTACCTGCGCGACAATCCCCTGCTGCGCGAGCCGCTCCGCCCCGAACACATCAAAAACCGCTTGTTGGGCCATTGGGGGTCGGACCCCGGCATGAGCATGGTTTGGGTGCACCTCAACCGGATCATCAACACCGGCATCGACCGCAACTTTCTTTTCGTGGCCGGCCCCGGCCACGGTGCCCCGGCCATCCTGGCCAACACGTATCTCGAGGGCACATACTCGGAAACCTATCCGGACAAGAGCCAGGACGAGCACGGCTTGAAGAAGTTCTTCCACCAGTTTTCCTTCCCCGGCGGCATCGGCAGCCACTGTACGCCGGAGACTCCGGGCTCCATCCACGAGGGCGGCGAGCTGGGCTACAGCCTCTCCCATTCTTACGGTATCGCTTTTGACAACCCCGAGACCATCGTGGCGTGCATCGTCGGCGACGGCGAAAGCGAGACCGGCCCGCTGGCCACGAGCTGGCACTCCAATAAGTTCCTCAACCCCAAGCGCGACGGCGCCGTTCTGCCCATCCTGCACCTCAACGGGTACAAAATCGCCAACCCGACGATCCTTTCGCGGATTCCCGACGACGAGCTCCGTAACCTCTTTGTCGGCTACGGTTACGAGCCGTACGTCGTCAGCGGCGAGGATCCCATGGACGTGCACCGGCAGATGGCCGCTACGCTCGATGCCTGCGTCGACGCCATCCGGAAGGTCCAGGAAGCGGCCCGCGGCGGCGGTGAAATCAATCGCCCGCGCTGGCCGATGATCATCCTGCGCACGCCCAAGGGATGGACTGGGCCGAAGGAAGTCGACGGCCACAAGGTGGAGAACTTTTGGCGCGCCCACCAGGTGCCCATCACCAACGTGCAGGACCCCGCCCACCTCCGAGCAATTGAGGATTGGATGCGCAGCTACCGGCCGGAAGAGCTCTTCGACGAGGGCGGTGCCCCCCGCGATTTCCTGCGTGAGCTTGCGCCCAAGGGCGAGCGCCGCATCAGCGCCAACCCGATCGCCAACGGCGGCCTTATCCGCCAGGAGCTCGACATGCCGGACTTCCGCGAGTACGGCGTGCGGTTTGACCAGCCGGGCACCCTCGAGGTCGAAAACACCCGGCCGCTGGGCGTCTTTTTGCGCGACGTGATGCGCGACAACATGCACAACTTCCGAGTCTTCGGCCCGGACGAAACCGCCTCCAACAAACTCGATGACATCTACGGAGCGACCAAGAAGGCTTGGCTGGGCGAGGTCAAACCCGAGGACCTCGACGGCAGCCAGCTCGACCCAAGCGGCCGCGTGATGGAGATGCTGAGCGAGCACACCCTGGAAGGCTGGCTGGAGGGCTACCTACTCTCCGGACGCCACGGGTTCTTTAGTAGCTACGAGGCCTTCATCCACGTGATCGGTTCCATGTTCAACCAGCACGCCAAGTGGCTGGAGAAGAGCAAGGAGATGCCCTGGCGTGCGCCGGTCAGCTCGCTCAATATCCTCATCACCTCCACAGTCTGGCGGCAGGACCACAACGGCTTCAGCCATCAGGATCCGGGCTTCCTCGACCTGGTCGCCAACAAGAGCGCCGACATTGTGCGCATCTACCTGCCGCCGGACGTGAACACCCTCCTCTCCACCGCTGACCACTGCCTGCGCAGCCGCGACTACGTCAACATCATCGTGAGCGACAAGCAGAAGCACCTGCAATACCTGAGCATGGAGGAGGCCGTCATCCACTGCACCAAAGGCATCGGCATTTGGGAATGGGCCAGCAACGACCACGGCGCCGAGCCGGACGTTGTCATGGCCTGCGCCGGCGACATCCCCACCATGGAAAGCTTGGCTGCCACCGCCATCCTGCGCGAGCACTTCCCCGAGCTGAAGATCCGCTTCGTCAACGTGGTCGACCTCTTCCGCCTGGTGCCGCACTCCGAGCACCCGCACGGGCTCACCGACCGCGACTTTGACTCGCTCTTCACCACCGACCAGCACGTGATGTTTAACTTCCACGGTTACCCGTGGCTGATCCACCGGCTGACCTACCGCTTCACCAACCACAAGAACTTCCACGTGCGCGGCTACAAGGAAAAGGGCAACATCAACACGCCGATGGACCTGGCGATCAAGAACCAGATCGACCGCTTCAATCTCGTCATCGATGTGATCGACCGCGTGCCCAAGCTCCAGAAGAGCGGCGCCCACGTGAAGGAAAAAATGAAGAACGCCATCCTCACCAACGTGCACTACGCCTACGAGCATGGCGTCGACCATCCCGACATCATCAACTGGAAGTGGCCCTACCAGGACAAAGCCTGCGACTGCTAGAGCGCTTGCCTTTTGGTCTCCGGGTCTCTGTTGGCCAAAGGCGCGGTTGACCTCCGGTTGTGGCTCGCCATTCTGTCGCTATGCCCGAACGCTTCCCCCGCCTTTACCTGGCTCGCCACGGCGAGACGGAGTGGTCGCTGACCGGGCAGCACACCGGCCTGACCGATATTGCGCTGACCGACCGGGGCGAGGCCAACGCCCGCAGCTTGGGCGGGCGGCTCTTCGGCTGCCAGTTTGCCAAAGTGCTAACGAGCCCGCTCCAACGCGCCAAGCGTACCTGCGAGCTGGCCGGGTACCTGGACAGCGCGGAAATCTGTGAGGACGCCGTGGAGTGGAATTACGGCAGCTACGAGGGGCGGCGCACCCGCGACATCCGGGCCGAGGAACGCCCCGGCTGGTACCTCTTCCGCGACGGCTGCCCGGACGGCGAGATGCCCGAGGAAGTGGGCGAGCGCGCCGACCGGGTGATCGACAAGGTCCGCGAGGTCGACGGCGACGTCGTCCTCTTCTCCCACGGGCACTTCCTGCGCGTGCTCGCCGCGCGCTGGATGGACCTACCCGCCAACGAGGCCCGGCGCCTGTTGCTCACGACCGCTTCGCTCAGCGTACTCTCTTACGAGCACGGGCTCGACCAGCCCGCCGTGCTCCTCTGGAACGACGACCGTCACGTGACCGGGTGACGAGTTGGCCGCGGGACGTCGCCATCAGCTTCGTTCTCACCGGCCATGCCTCTGTTGCAGACGCCCCGGAAAAACCTTCGCCGCTAGGCTCAGCGGCGGCTACCGGGCCGAGGGCAAGAAACATTGACTCGCGCAGCGGTGGTTACCGGAGTTACGGCCGCACCAAATGGGGGCATCGCTAAGCCGACGGAGGGCGGAGCTCCTGCTCCGCCGTCGCAAGACCTGCAACAGGAGACGCACTCGAGCTTCTCGATTCAGCTTGCTGATGGATCTCTTCTTGCCGGCTCCACTCGATTCCAATTTCCTTGTGCCCGGGGAATTTGTCGACCATCTTAGACCTCGGAACCTAAACCATTGCCATGACTGAAGATAACTCCACTCCGCAACGCGAAAAACTCGTCACCGACTTCAAGAAGCTGGTGGCCTCCGCCCAAGAGATGCTTAAGGCTACTTCCACCAACGTGGGCGAGCGCGCCTCCGAGGCCCGCGCGCATCTCGAGTCCAACCTCAAGGAAGCCCGCAACCGGATCGCCGTGGCCGAAGCCATGGTGCGCGACCGCACCAAGGAATACGCCGAGGTCACCGACACCTTCGTGCGCGACCAGCCTTGGAAGGCGATCGGCATTGCCGCCGGCGTTGGCTTGCTGCTGGGCCTGCTCTGCGCTCCGCGCGGCCGCCGCGAATAACCCCCGCCCGCCCGCGCAGTGAGTGACGAAACCCCGCCACCTGAGCCCAAGGAGCGCCCTTCCGCGGTCGACTCCGCTCGGGAGTTTTCGGCCGGCGTCTTGGGCTCCATCCAGACGCGCCTTGAGCTGCTTTCCAACGAACTGGCCGAAGAGCGCGCCCGGCTCGAGAAAATCGTAATGTACGGCGTCATGTTCGTGGGCACTGGGATCATCTCGATGATTCTGCTGACGTTCTCGCCACTGCTCCTTTTCGAGGACGAAGCCTCCAAGAAATACGCCTTTGTTGTGATTTTTGGCATCTACGTCCTGACTGCCTTCGGCAGCGGCCTCGCGCTGCGCCATTATCTGGTCAACCGTCCCAAGCCCTTCAGCGCCACGATAGAAGAACTGCGCAAGGACCGAGATCGTCTGCGCGGCGTCCACCATCCCGACCCTCCCCCGCAGCCATGAGCTGGAGGTGGGAAAACCGGAAGGATTTGGACGAGATTCTCGCCCGCCGCGAGGAGTTGATTTCGCGGTCCGAGTCGGACCGCGAAATGATCGCCCACAGCGCCAAAGGCCTGGAAAGGCCCATCAGTGCGGCGGTCTACGTCTACCAGATCACGACCTTCGTGCGGCGCAATCCGGTGTTGGTCGGTTTCGGGGCGGCGCTCACTGGCAAGGTCGTCTTTGGCCTCCTGTCGTCCGTCTTCGGTTATGAGCCCAAGCGCCGAACCAAGCGGCCGGGCACTTGGCTGAGCCTGCTGGGCACCTGGGCGGGAGGCCTTGGTACGGTCGCGACGATTGCCCGCCAGCTTTGGGGCTACTACCGGCGGCCCGGCCCGCCCCCGCCTCCGCCCCCGGAGACGGAAGAAGGTTGATGATTCCCTTCGCCCTCCGGCGGCGTTAGAGTATCGGCCCCATGATTGCGCCGCTCGACGCCCCGCTATCTTCCCAGCCGCAGTGGGTGGATTCCATCCGCGACCTCTTTGGCGAAACCGGCGGCTTGGGCGCGGCGCGCAACTTCGAGTTCCGTCCTCAGCAGCAGGCGATGGCCGCGGCTACCGCCCTCGCCCTGGCCCAGCGCGGCCACCTCGTCTGCGAGGCGCCCACCGGTGTCGGCAAGAGCCTGGCCTATCTGGTACCCGCCGCGCTTTACGCCATCGACCAAAACCGCAAGGCGGTGGTCTCCACCCACACCATCAACCTGCAGGAACAGCTCATCCACAAGGACATTCCGCTGACGCGTCGGCTGCTGGAAACCGACTTCGAGGCCGTGCTGTTGAAGGGCCGGCAAAACTACCTCTGCCCCCGGCGGCTGGAGCGCGCCATGGCCAGCGCGGGCGACCTTTTTGTCAAGGGAGAGCAAACCGAGCTCCAGCGCCTGTGGGACTGGAGCCTGCAGACCAAGGACGGCACGCTCTCCGACTTGCCGTCCGCCCCGAGCTGGAGCGTGTGGTCGCAGGTTTGCAGCGAGCCCCACGTTTGCACCGCGCGCACCTGCGGCAACGATCCCCGCTGCTGCTACCAGCAAACCCGCAAGAAGGTGGAGACCGCCCGGCTGGTGGTGGTCAACCACTCGCTCTTCTTCACCTTGCTCCAAGACTGGGACGAGGAGCACGAGGGCGAGGACGGCTACCTCTTTGCCAACGATTTCGTGATTCTGGACGAGGCTCACACGCTGGAAAACGTGGCCGCACGCCACCTCGGGCTCGACATCTCCGAGTTTGGCGTACGCCGGCTGCTGACGCGCCTGTTCAACCCGAAGACCAAGAAAGGCCTGCTGGCCACGATGCGCGAGGGCGATTCCATCCACGCGGCCAAGCGGGCGCTGGAGGCAGTGGAGCTGTTCTTTGGCGCGCTTGAAAACACCCTCGCTTTTGGCAAGCAGCGGGAGGTGCGGCTGATGCGCACCGACATCGTCGAGAACACGGTGGCGGCGCCGCTTGCGCGGTTGGAGTCCCACGTGCGCGACCTGGCCGCCGATGCCCGCGACGAGACGCTTAAGGCCGAACTGGCGGACAGCGCCCGCCGTCTGGCCGCTCTGGGCCATGGCGTGGCCGAAGTGCTGAGGCTGGAGCGCGAAGACCACGTTTACTGGGTGGAGAAGACCTTCCGCTCGCGGCGGCCCGAGTTACAAATCCTGAGCGCGCCGGTCGAGGTGGCGCCGTACCTGCGGCGCTTGCTCTTCCGCCCACGGCAGAGCGTCGTGGTCACCAGCGCGACGCTCTCCACCGGTCGGGGGCTGTCTTATTTCCAACAGCGTCTGGGGGCCGAGGTGGCGGAGACCCTGCAGGTGGATTCGCCCTTTGACCTTGAGCGCCAGATGCGCGTTGCCATCCCCAAGACGATGCCGCTGCCCACCGATCGGGCCCGCTACGACGTCGCCCTGGCCGACTGGATCCGCCACTTCACGCGGGAAACCAACGGCGGCGCCTTTGTCCTTTTTACCAGCTACGCCAGCTTGAGCGCGATCGCCCAAAAGCTGGAGCCGTTCTTCCGGGAGGAGGGGATGCACTTCCTGCGCCAGGGCGGTGACAAGCCCCGCAGCCACTTGCTCGAGGAATTCAAGCGCACGCCGAACTCGGTGCTCTTTGGGACGGACAGTTTTTGGCAGGGGGTGGACGTGCCCGGCGACGCGCTGCGCAACGTCATCATCACGCGCCTGCCCTTCGCCGTGCCGGATCACCCGCTGACCGCCGCCAAGCTGGAGCACATCGAGCGCCAGGGCGGCAATCCCTTCGGCGACTACTCCGTGCCGGAAGCCATTCTCAAGTTCCGCCAGGGCGTGGGCCGCCTCATTCGGACCAAGCAGGACCGGGGGTTGGTTGCCATTCTCGACAACCGCGTGCTGACCAAGGGCTACGGCAAAAGCTTCCTGGCCGTGCTGCCCAAGTGCCCGGTTGATATCGTCGACCGGCCGGAAGAGTAGGGCAGTTCTGTAACTACCTTGCCTGTGAAAGCGGCGGCGAATCCGAAGTGGCCGAGCCGGAGGACTGGTTGCCCGGGGGTGTGTCTTCCGTCGGCGCATCCGCGGTGGGGGCGCTTTCCGTCGGCGTTTCGGCGGTGGAGGCGGGCGGCGACGGGGCGGCGCCGTCCGAATCGGAGGGCTCCGGAACCGACGGGGCCTTGGCGATCTCGCCCTGTAAGAGGGCCAGCAGTTCCGCGCTCCAGTTCTGGTAGTTGGCGTGCTCCGGGTACTGCTGCAGCACCATCATCATGCGCTTGAGCGCTTCGCTCTTGCTTCCGAGTTTGAAGGTGTCGACTGAGTACTGCCAGAGCATGCCGGGCTTCACGAGGTTTTCAAAGCGGTCCATCGCCGAGGTGGAGCCCAGCACCTTGGCCAGGCGCTCCTTGTAGGCCAGCCGCTCCGGCCACATCCGGAGCAGGCGCGGGTCCTCGCGCTCGCGCAGAAACCACATCACGTTGGTGTCCATAACGCCGTCGAGGTTGCCGGGGACGGGCTCCCAGTTGTCGACCCCGCCGATGTGCTCCTCCAGTTGGAACTGTTTGACGATGGGGCTTTGCGAAAGCGGGTCTTTGAGCGGCTGGCGGAAGTCTTGCGCCTTTTGCCCGCCGGTGCGCTTCTTGATGGCGGGGATGTCGCGGGCGTCTTCGGGGTTCTCCAGCAGCATGACTTCTTTGTCCCACTCTTCCAGGCGCTCGGCGTAGTCGATAAGCTGGCCCATGAGAAAGGCGCGCTGTTTCATGGGGTCGTTGCTTTTGCGCAGTTCCAGCGACATGAGCAGGTACTGAAGCTGAAGCACCACCGCCTCCTCAAAGAGCCGGTCTTCGTGCATGATGGCGTAGCGTTCCTTCCAGCGGTCAAAGCGGTCGTCGCCGCCGGGTTTGCCGGCGAAGCGGGTGTACTCGACCGCATCCAGGTAGGCTTTGACCGCGTTGCGCGGATTGCTGATGAGCCGGCGGATTTCGCTTTGCAGGCGGTTGATGGAGGCGTCTACCTGCAGGTTGCGACTCTGCTCCATGGCTTTGAGCTGCTCAAGCAGCTTGCTGTAGAGCTCGAGCTCCTGTGGTGTGGGCGGGATGACTTCTTCTTCGACGGCTACTTCCGCGTCAAGTCCTTCCTCTCCAGACTCTTGGGCCAGCGCTGGACAGGCCAAAGTCAGCAGCAAAAACGGGAGGATTAGAAAGCGGGGGAAGCGGGTGTTGACCACATTGCCACTATGGCATTCTTCTCTACAGGGCGCCATCTTTGTTTGGGGCTGCCCAACCCCGATTGACAGCCCCCGGCGCGCCCGCTTAAATTATGGGCGTGAATCAAGCAACCGAACCGATTGTGACCCTGACCGAGCGCGCCGCTCAGCAGGTGGGCCAGATGCTGGGGGAGCACCGCGCCGACAAGGGCCTGCGCATCTTTATCGACGCGGGCGGCTGCTCCGGCATGAACTACGAGATGGAGCTGGGCGAAGCCAAACCCGGCGACACGGCCAGCGAGCAACACGGCGTCCACGTCTTCGTGGACGAGCTGGGCTCTACGTACCTTAAGGGTAGCGTGATCGACTACTCGGACAGCTTGACCGCCACGGGTTTCCAGATCCGCAACCCCAATGCCAAAAATACCTGCGGCTGCGGCAAGTCGTTCGAGGCCTAAGCCGGGGAGCCCGCCACCGGAATGCATCCCTTTCTGTTCGGCTTTTGGGTTTGCTTCGGTCCCAACCTCCTGATCATTTTCATCCTCACCTGGCTAGGGAAGATGGGGAACCAGGCACCGGGCTGGCTCATTTATTTGGAAATCGCCCTTTGGATTCTGCCCTTTCTGGGGTTCGTGCTTATCTTGTACAAGACTCGGCGCAAACGGAGCGTGGAGTTTCGGGGGCGGATTGGCGTTCGCCAGTTCCGAGGCGGCGCCTTTGGCGTGATCTGCAGCGTGGCCATGACTTTGGCCATGCAGTACCGCGAGCAAATCAGCGCTTCGCTCAACCTCTAGAAGCTATCTCATAAAGGCCAGGGGCCCGCCCTGGCCTAAAAGTTAGGAGCGCCGGACCCGCAACCGCGGGCCCGACGCTCCACTCTCACCTACTCTTCGCACTCTCTATACGAAAATTTTTCTTTTGTCTTGGCGCTTCCTATCTCTGGTGGCTGGTAGTTGCCTTTGAATCCTATCTGGTAGTATAAGTTTATTAAAGCACTATAGGTTGGGTCTAGGCGGCGAGCTAAAAGCTACAGAATGTGGGGCAGCTTTATAACTGTCTACATATGGACATTGGCAAAGCTCTGTCAACATCCTTTTGCTCTCTAGACGAAAATTTTGGATCGATTCCAACCGCGTTTTCCGTATCTTACGCTTTTCCTGATGCCTGCTTTATCCACCAAAGTTGACGGTCTCCGGCTCGACAATCCTTTCGTGGTCGCCTCCGGCCCGCCCGGAACCAACCTGAACGTGATCCGCAAGGCCTTTGCGGAGGGCTGGGGCGCCGTGGTGGCCAAGACGGTTTGCCTGGATGCGGCCAGCATCCGCAACGTAAGCCCGCGTTACGGCCAGCTCGCCGCTTCCAACGGAGAGATTTACGCCTGGGAGAACATCGAGCTCATCAGCGACCGGCCCTTTGCCACTTGGCTGGAAGAGTTCCGCGCGGCCAAAGAACAGCGCCCCGAGGGCGTGCTGATCGCTTCGGTGATGGAGGAATGCCGGCGCGATGCCTGGCACGAGATCGTGGAGCGCTGCCAGGACACCGGCGTGGACGGTCTTGAACTCAACCTTTCCTGCCCCCACGGCCTACCCGAGCGCAAGATGGGTTCGGCCATGGGCGAGGATCCCGAAATCGTCGAGGAGGTCGTTGGCTGGGTGATGGAGGTGGCGCGCGTCCCGGTCTGGGCCAAGCTGACGCCCAACGTCACCCACATCGAGCCCGCCGCCCGCGCCGCCTTGCACGCGGGCGCCACCGGCCTTAGCGCGATCAACACGATCCGCTCGGTCATCGGCGTCAACCTCGACACCCTGCGCCCGCTGCCCACGGTGGAAGGCCGCTCCACCCCGGGCGGCTACTCCGGCCCGGCCGTCAAGCCCATCGCCCTGCGCATGGTGATGGAGCTGGGCCAAGTCATCCGCCACGAGTTTCCCGGCCGGACGCTGCATGGCGTTGGCGGGATCGAGTCGGGCGACAACGCGGCGGAGTTCATCCTTTGCGGCGCCGACACCGTCCAGGTCTGCACCGGCATCATGAAGCACGGCTATGGGCTGGTGCGCCGGATGAAGGAACAACTGCTGGCCTTCATGGACCGCCACGGCTTCGAGACGCCCGATGAGTTCAAGGGCCGCAGTCTGCCCTACTTCACTTCCCATAGCGATCTGGCCGACCGCCAACAAAAGCGCAAGGACGCCCGCAAACGCGCCGCCCACGGCGACGCCGACTGGAGCGCGGACGCCTTTGTCGAGCAGAGCCAGTCCCTGGCTGGTTAGGCGGCTTGACCCCGGACGGGGATGGCGCGAGGCTAAGCCTAACCTGCTAACCACCTCGAAAGGAACCCCTTCCATGTACCGCCCCACTGCCGCCCTTGTGGCCCTGCTTGCGCTCACCCTCTGCCTCGAGTCCGCCTTTGCCCAGGCGGAGATCTCTCCGCCCTCGCTCGGCCCGGACGAATCCGCCGCCTCTGGAAACGCCGCCCCCGACGCCAGCCCCAGTACTGGCACCATTGAAATCTTCCGCGCGAACATGGCAGCCATCCTGGTAAAGACGAACTCCAAGGCGCAAGTCGACGGCGGCATGGCCGCCATGGTGGTGGTGGTGGACGCCCGGGGCGATTCCTACACCTACGTGATTGGCGGCAGCTATGGCGCCGGCAACCTGCAGGCGGCGTTGCTCTTCGCCGAGCAATTGCGCAACTGCAAGAAGCTCGTCATCAGCCGACATCGCATGGAGCCTAAAATCGGCCGCTTGATCGTGGACTTCGACCTCCACGTCTTTGACAACCGCTAGGCCCCGAAACGCCGGGTGAGCGCCCGGCGCAGGCGACGCTTTTCGGCAGCGGTCAGCTTCAGGCCCATCAGCTTGGGCAGAACGTTGAGTAGCTCCCAGGCTTGGTCCATGCCCACGACGGGCTTGGCGGCGGCGGCGTGGTCGAGCGCGGTCACCACCCGCCGGGCCAGCCGCTTGGCCATCTGCCGCGGGTCGCGGCCGCTGGCGGCGTAGAGCCCCAGGGCGGGCACGACCAGCTTGCGGGTGCGCGGCCAGTGCCCGAGCATGAGATTCCAGGGGTCGCGGTCGCTGTCGCCAGCCCGGCGCAGATCGGTGCGCAGGAGCACGGCGGGCAGGTCGGCGAACTTTGCGACCAGGTACTCGGTCACCGTTCCGGCGTCGAGTTCGGTGCCGTCGAAGTGGAACAGGGCCAGGTCGCACTCCAGGAGGGCGCGCAGGTCGGCGTCGCGAATGGCTTGGGAGCGCGGCCGGTCCACCTCCAGATCCTGCGGCAGCACGCAGGCGTAGCGGCCCTCGCTCGCTTCGGCGATGGCTTCCGCCAGCAGGGTGTTGCCGATCAAGTCTTGGGCCTTGAAGAGCTCGCCCGCAAAGTACACGCGCCGGGCCATGGATCAATTGGGCGGGGTTTGGGAGGGGAGCGACGTCTCGGTGCCGATTGGCGGCAAGCCGTCGGTGCCGGGCAGGACCATGTCGACGGAGGCGGGCTCGACCGCTTCGGCCACGGGCGGCGTTTTCTCCAGCGGGGCGGTCGGTCGGCGTTGGGCCAGGTTGCCGCTGCCGTCGACCACGCGCATCTGCTTGATCCGGGTAGGCTCCGGCACGATGCCGTTGTTAGCCGTGCTCCCGACCTGGAAGCGCTCAACCACGTCCATGCCTTCGACCACCTCGCCCCAGACGGTGTACTGGCCCACCAGCCGGTCGGCGTCCGCCAGCATGATAAAGAATTGGCAGTTGGCGGAATCGCGGTTGTTCTCCCTGCGCGCCATGGCCACGGTGCCGCGGACAAACGGTGCGTTGGTGAACTCGCCCGGCAGTGGCGGCATCTGCGATTTGCCCCGGCCGCTGCTTTCCGGATCGCCGCCCTGAGCGATAAAATCCTCGATCACGCGGTGGAAGCCGAGCCCGTCGTAGAAGCCGTCGTTGGCTAGCACCTTGATGCGCTCGACGTGGGTGGGGGCGAGGTCGGGCCGCATGCGCACGACGATGTCGCCTTCCTCGGTTCGGATGATGGCGCGCTCCTCCGGCAGGTTGCCGTTCGCCGGGCGAGGGGAGTCGGTGGCGGGGAGCGGGGCTTCCTGCGCCGGTAACCGGGGTGCCAGAGCGATCAGGGCGACAACCGCCAGTGTCCAGCCGCTCCGCGAAAATATGCGCACGCCCGTCGTCATGGAGGCTTACTTGACCCGGGCCGTTTTGATCTTGGTGGGTTCGCTGACGGCGCCGTTGCGGGCGGGATTGCCCTTCTTGATTTTGTCGACGACGTCCATGCCGTCCTCCACCTCGCCCCAGACGGTGTATTGCCCGCCAAGGTGTGGCGCCGCCGCCAGGCAGATGAAAAACTGGCTGTCGCCGGAGTTGACGTCGTGTCCGGCGCGAGCCATCGCGACGGTTCCCCGCTTAAAGGGGGCCTCGGAAAACTCGGCGGGCAACTTCTGGCCGGAGCCGCCGGTGCCGTCGCCCTTGGGGTCGCCGCCTTGGGCCATGAACCCGTCGATCACCCGGTGGAAGGTGAGCCCGTTGTAAAAGCCGTCGTTGGCCAGCTTGGTGATGCGGGCCACGTGCTTGGGCGCCAAGTCGGGCCGCAACTTGATGACGATCTCGCCGTCGTCGGTTTCCAGGAAGAGTTTTTCTTCCGCTTGAACGGAGACGCCGAGTAAAAGGGAGGCCGAAAGCAGCGCCCCGGCCAGGAGGCGGGCCGGACCACGAGAGTTGAACAAGAGGGAGATAAGCGACATTCGTCTAGTATGGGCCTTGGGGACATCCTGGCAAGTGGGAGGCGAGGGAAAATGCGCCTCCCTCGGGGACCGGACCGTGAGGTGCTCCGTTTTCAAAGCTTCCCTGGCCTGTGAATAAGATGTGGACGAATCTAGAAAAGATCGATTCGAGAGAGCTTATAAGTAATTTTCAATCAACTTTTTAGGTGTAATCTTGATGTTCGCAAGCCAACTGGGAATAAGCCCGTAGAAATTCGTTGTAAACAATACTGCATTAGCCACAACGACAGGCGCTTTAGCAACTTTTTACGCAGTAACATGTGATGGTTTGGCCGAATTTTGGGAAGACTGTGAGCCCTTTTGGGTGCTGCAATTGATGCGTGGACGCACTTTCAATCTGGCGGGGAAAGGGCGGAGCCGGACTCGGCGGCAAAACCCCGTATGGGGTCGAAATCCATCGTTGCGTCCTGCCTCCCGCTACGTAGCTTGTAGGCAACTTATGGAATTTGCTCCTTCCGACCTTGATTTCTCCAGCCGCAACGTGATTTCCATCGTCTTAGGTGGCGGCGCCGGCACCCGCCTCTTTCCGCTCACCAAGGACCGCGCCAAGCCGGCGGTGCCGCTGGCGGGCAAGTACCGGC
Source organism: Verrucomicrobiota bacterium (assembly GCA_038745425.1). Lineage (GTDB taxonomy): Bacteria > Verrucomicrobiota > Verrucomicrobiia > Methylacidiphilales > UBA1321 > CAWUJC01. The sequence goes on from JBCDLL010000035.1 coordinate 34,940, forward strand.
TCGTCGACATCCCCATCAGCAACTGCATCCACTCCAAGCTGCAGCGCATTTTTGTGCTGACGCAGTTCCAGAGTTCATCCCTGCACCGGCACATTCAGGCCAGCTACCGCTTCGACAATTTTTCCAACAACTTCGTGGAGATCATGGCGGCGGAGCAGACCCAGCACGATGAGCGCTGGTACCAGGGCACCGCCGACGCCGTGCGCCAAAACATCCTCCACTTCGAGAGCCATCCCCATGATCTCGTGCTCATCCTCTGCGGCGACCAGCTTTACCGGGCCAATTACCAGAAGCTGATCTACCAGCACGCCAAGACCGGGGCGGACGTCACCGTCGGTACCGTGCCGGTCAAGGCCGAAGCCTGCCACGCCTTCGGCATCATGGAAATCGACAACGAGAAGCGGATTACCCGCTTTGTGGAAAAACCCAAGGACCCGGAAATCCTCCGCACGCTCAAGGTGGAGGAGCCCATCCGCGGCACCCTTAAGACCGACCACGAAGACGACGTCTTTCTGGCCTCCATGGGCGTCTACGTCTTTAACCGCGACTGCCTGACCGAGGCGCTCAAGAACACCGAGCTGACCGACTTCGGCAAGCACATCATCCCGGAGATGATCAGCACCCACCGCGTTTACTCCTACATCTTCCAGGACTACTGGGAGGACATCGGCACCATCCGGGCCTTTTACGAGGCCAACCTGGATCTCACCGCCGACCTACCCAAGTTCAACTTCTTCGACGCCGAGGCGCCGATCTACTCGCGCGCACGTTACCTGCCCGCCTCTAAGGTCCACCAGAGCGACGTCGACCGCGCAATCATCGCCGACGGCTGCGTCATCCTGCGTTCCAAGCTCGAGCGCTGCGTGGTGGGCATCCGCTCGCGCATCGGCGAGGGAACCCAGATCAAGGACACCATCCTCATGGGCATGGACTTCTACGAAACCGCCAGCGATCGCCAAACCGCCGCCAGCCGCGGCGAGCCGCCCATGGGCATTGGCAACGACTGCCGCATCGAGTCCGCCATCATCGACAAGAACGTGCGCATTGGCAACAACGTGCGCATCTCCCCCAGCGGCAAGCCCAAGGAAATGGACGGCAAGGATTTCTACATCCGCGACGGCATCGTCTGCGTGCCCAAGAAGGCGGTGCTTAAAGACAACACGGTGATTTAGACCTCCACCCCACCATGCCGGTCATCCGCTCTGGCCAACACCACCCGCGCGACTTCTGGGTGCTGCTGCTGCGCTTTACCTTTCGCGCCCTTGGGGTGGCGGCCCTGGGCTTCGGCATCCTCTTCTTTGTCGTCGGCGTAGGCTTCTTCGGCACCGGGGTGGACGAGGGCAAAGCGGACGTTTTCATCCTGGGCCTGCCCTATTGCGCCTTTGGCCTGGTGGGCCTGTGGGTGGCCTGGCGGCTGCTGCTCTACCTGGAGCCGCAGGACGTGCGCCAGGTCATTCAGCTGATCTGCTTTGGGCTCTTCGTGATGATGCTGATCAACCTGTTCTCGGCCTGGATGCGGGGCGGCTCGATGACCTGGCCGCTCATCACCTACGCCTTGGGCGCGGCCGCGCTTTGGGTCATCGCGCGCAACCTGCCCGCCGTCTTCATCGGCATCCTGTACCCGAAGATGAACGGGCCGCAGTAGGCCAACTTTGCGCTTCCCCTCCCGGTGCCGCTGCTTTCAGAGTAAGCGCGAATGGAGACATTTTACCAAGTCCTGAACGCGGCGGTTCCGGTCTACCTGCTCATCACCGTTGGGGTGGCCGTGCGCTTGGCGGGCGTGCTCACTGCAGAGGCCGACGCCAGCATCCTGCGCCTGCTCATCAATCTGCTGATGCCGTCGCTCATCCTGGTGTCGCTGATCGGCAACGAGTTTGCGAGCGATCCGGTCAACCTCATCGCCGGGCCGCTGCTTGGCTACGGGACGGTTGCGGTCGGCATCGGTGGGGCTTGGGTGGCGGGCCGCCTGCTGGGCCTGCCGGAGCTGCCGCAGCGCGCCTTTGCCCTGGCCGTGGGCTTGTACAACTACGGCTACATTCCCCTGCCATTGGTTCTGGCCTTGTTTGGGCCGGAGTCCCTTGGCGTGCTCTTTCTGTTTAACACCGGCACCGAGCTGGCCATTTGGACCCTGGGCATCATGGTGCTGCGGGGCGGGCACTGGCGCGACGGCTGGCGGCGCATTCAGCCCGCCCCGGTCCTGGCGGTCATCGTTGGTGTCGGGATCAATTTGCTCGGTCTCTCCGCCGCCGTGCCCGGGGTTTTGCTGAGCGGGCTGGGCATGCTGGGCGGCTGTGCCATCCCCCTGGGCATCCTGCTGGTGGGCGCCACCGCTTGCGATCTGCGCGGCGACATCCGCCTCGCCGGCCGGGGACGGGAGGTCGGCACCGCGTTGCTGGTACGCATGGTTTTGCTTCCGGCGGTTTTCCTGCTGCTCGCCCTGCTTCCGGGGCTGACGCCCGCTCTTCGGGACATCCTCGTCATCCAGGCCGCCATGCCCTCGGCCATGCTGCCGATCATCCTCATCAAAATGGAAAAGGGCGACGTCCCTTTGGCGCTGACCATTGTCATCGCCAGCAGCGTCCTGAGCTTCTTCACCATCCCGTTTGTGATCAAGCTGGGGCTCTGGCTGACCGGCGGGTCGGATTCCCCGGCTTGACCTCGCCCCGCCAAAGTCGGATCATGATAGACGGCTCTCATCCCCTCACGAGCATGAATTCCGAAACCCTCCAAGCCACGGCTGAACCTGCCAGCACGGGTCCATCCGTGTCTGTCCGCCAGCTGATTGGTGACAGCAAAGAAGTCATCAAGATGCGGCTGACCGCGCTGGTGCTGCTGACCACGCTGGTCGGCTACTACATGGGTAGCCCGGGGTCGCTCTACTGGTTGGGCCTGCTGCACGTGCTCTTCGGCACGGGGCTGGTCGCCGCCTCGGCCGCCGCGCTCAACCAATACTTGGAGCGCGACGCCGACCGCCGCATGGAGCGCACCGCCGACCGCCCTCTGGCCGCCGAACGACTCCCGGCCGACGAGGTGGTCGTCCTGGCGGTGGCCGCCGCCTTCATCGGCATCTTCTATTTGGCGACCGTCGCGCACGTCTGGGCCGGCGTCCTGGCCGGCTTCACTTTTTGGCTCTACCTGGGCTTCTACACGCCGCTCAAACGCCGCACGGCCTGGAATACCCTGATTGGCGCGGTGCCGGGTGCGCTGCCGCCCGTCATCGGCTATGCGGCGGCCACCGGGCGCTTCGACGCCATGGCGGTCGCGCTCTTTGGCCTGCTCTTTTTCTGGCAGCTTCCGCACTTCTTGGCCATCGCCTGGCTTTACCGGGCGGATTACGACCGTGCCGGCTTCGTTATGGTCACCAAGGGCGACACGGAAGGTGTGCAGACTGGCACCCAGGCCTTCCTCTTTGCCCTGGCGCTGGTGCCCGTCAGCCTGCTGCCTTGGTACTGGGGCGAAGCCAGCCTGCTCTACCTCGTCATCGCCCTGTGCATGGGCATCTACTACACCACGCAAGCCTGGTTCTTCATGCTCGAGCCCAGCGACACCCTCGCCCGCAAGCTCTTCATCGCCAGCATCCTCTACCTGCC
>JBCDLL010000036.1:0-38229 GCA_038745425.1 Verrucomicrobiota bacterium
CCTCGGGGCGGATCCCCTCTTTCGCCAGCTCTGCCGGGGGCAGGAATCCTTCCGCGCGCGGCTCACGCCCAAGCCGTGGCGCATGGGGCTAGCCAACCCGCCCGACCGCTACCCCTGGGACACGCCTGTAAAGGAATCGGAGTACCGGAGCTGGGAGCAGCGCTACACCGGCGTCCTGGCTGGCTTTGCCGTCTGCGAGCTGGTGAATGAGTACGGCCCCGCGCCGCAGGACCCGGTCATCGCCCGGTTGCTGCGCCTTCACGACGAGCACGTCCTTAACCCCGGCCAGCCGCTGGCCTGAGCGCAAGTCGTGGCAGCTCGTTTTGGGACCGGATTGACCCGGTTGCCTCGATTTTGGCATGGCTGAGAATCGCCTGCCTCGCCAAGTTTGAGCGTAAACGCCAAGTTGGCGGAGGGTGGAGGACTTTGCCGTCGGCATCCGGCTCTGCCGGGTTTTCCCGTCCGGTTTCCGAGGCGGGCAAGGGACTGCCCGCCCTACCACGCTTCGCGAATGGCGACGCCTGAGGGAGACGTGGCGCCACAGGCTACCGGGCCTAGGCAACGCCAAGCAAGCGGAGGGCGGAGCTTCTGCTCCGCCTCGAACCACCAATGGGAAGCACCTCCCGCCGCCGGGCTGGGTGCCGACCGCTAGGTCCGGCGGCTACCGGGTCCGTGCGAACGTTCGCGTCTACCACGGACTCGGCCCCGGCCGGCTTTTGTGCGCGGACTTGGGCAGGTGCTCGATGGCGAAACGGCTGAATTGCTCCAGGCGGCTGGCGACATTGCGGCGTTTTTGGCCGGCGGCGCTGGCGGCGCGTCCGCCCCGGCAGAGGCAATGGAGCAGATCGAGGAGCTGCTGCCAGTCCGTTGCGTCGACCGCCTCGGGCCCGATGCTGCCCCGCGCGGTCATATTGTGGTAGTTGTGCAGGGCCAGGCAGAGCCCGCCCACCGGCCGACCGCGCCCAAAGAACGCGGTGGCCTCGCAGGTGCCTCCGCCCATGAGCAGGCGCTGGGCGGCGACGCCCGCCTCGGCGGCGGCCTGCTCCAACCGATAGGTCACCTCCGGGGTAAAGATGGTGCTGCGGTCGCCCACCCGTACAATCGGCCCCGCGCCGATCTTGGCAAAGCCGCGGGCCTGGCTGGTTTCCAGGGAGAGGATGGGCACGCGCTTGGGCGGCAGCAGCCCGCCTTTTTCCGCAGCCAGCGCGCCGAGGAAACCGATCTCCTCCGCCCTGGTGTAGAGGCACCAGACGTCGGCCTCGGCCTGTTCCTTGGCCAGCGTCTGCAGCAGCGCGGTCATGGTGGCGACGTTGGCCAGGTCGTCGCAGACGCGGCCCACCCAGCGCCCGCCGCGGAAGCTTCCCGCCGGCAGCTTCCACATGGCAAAGGCGGCGCCGCGCGGCACCGGCCGGTCGGTCTCCACCCAGCGGTACTTCTTGGTGTAAGCCGTTGCGGTAATCACTGCTTGGCCGAGGGGCGCGGTGGTTTCCGGGCCAAAGAACTCGATCGTCTTTCCAGGGAGGTAACTCTCTTTCACGCCGCCGAGCAGGTGAGGGGTGGGCTGGCCCCGGCGTTGGTTGATGCCGAAGCCGGGGTGATCGGTGTGCGCGACCAGGCAGACGGGCGGCGCCCCTTTGCCGCGCCGGTAGCGGGCCAGCAGGTTGCCGAAGCGGTCGCTCTTGAGCGTGACGTGCGGCAGGGGCTCCAGCATTGGGCGCAGGGCGGCCAGAACGTGGTGCTCGCAGTAAGTCGCAGTCGGAGGGGTGCAGAGGCTTTGCGCCGCCGCGCGCAGAAGGGGGGAGAGAGTCGCCATGGCCGCTACTCCTCGCCGTTCATGTCGGGCGGCCGGTCCAGGGTGCTGTGGAGCTCGCGGTGCTTGGGCTTGCGCATCACCCGGTAGATGCACCAGGCGAGGAAGCAGGTGGTGCCGCCGACGGAGGCAATCATGATGATCCAGCCGCCCAGGTTCATATGCTGGCGCCCCCTTCGGCCCGTTCCGATTGCTCCTGCCGCTCCCAGCGCTTGACAGCCTGCATCGTCAACACAACGAAAAAGACCAGGAACAGGCCAATTAGCATGAGCGACCAACGCACGATGTTGTCCTGCTGAAACTGATCAACATACTTTCCAAAATTCTGCGCCACCCAAACCGCAAAAATCACGATCAGGAAGACCGGAGAGACGTACTTGATGATGAAGCCGACAAAGCGGGGAATGCGTAGCTCGGCGCCGCTGTCGAGTTCGATGAACCCCTTTTTTAGGCCGAGCACCCAGCCGAAGAGGATGACCTGAATCGTGGCCAGAACGTAGATGCAAAAGTTGCCAACCCAGAAGTCGATGCTGGCCAGCGCCTTTGTGTCGGCGCTGAAATAGACGACAAAAGCCGTGCCGATGATCGTCACGAAACCCAACAGGCAAACCGAGCCTTTGCGGTCCAAGCCCAGGCCCTCCTCCAGAAAGGCGATCGCTGGCTGAAGCATGGAGATGGAGCTGGTCACCGCCGCAAAAAACAGGAGGAAGAAAAATAGGAATCCGAAGACCCAGCCCGCGGGCATTTCCAGAAACACTTTCGGCAGGGAGGTAAAGCCAAGGCTGAACGTGGAGCCGCCCGCCCCTTCCGCGCCCAAAAAAAGAAAGGCCGCCGGGATGGCCATCATCCCGCCAAGGGCTACTTCGCACCATTCGTTGCCGGCGACTGCCGTGGTGCTGCTCAGCGCGATATCGTCGCGCTGTTTGAGATAGCTGGAGTAGGTGATGATGACGCCGAAGCCGACCGAGAGGGAAAAGAAAATCTGCCCCGCGGCTTCCAGCCACATTTCCGCGTTCTGCAGGGACACCCAAAGGGATTTCCCCCCGTAGACGGGATTCCACATGTAGCCGAGCGCGTTGATCACGTTCAGGTCCGGCTTGTCCGGGTCCGGCGTACCCAGGGTCAGGACGCGAATGACGATGATGATGGCGCAAATGACCAGCAGCGGCATGGCGCGCAGAGCGAACCATTCGATGCCCTTGCTGATGCCCCGGTAGATGAGCACGAAATTCAAGACGACACAGATCCCCAAAAACACCAGCGTTGGGTGGGCGGGATGCATGAAGAGTTCCCCGTCGGCGTTGTTGCCGATGAAGCTGCCGAAAAAGCCCTGGTCCGCGGGGTTGCTTGAGTCCCAGCCGAAACCGTAAGCCAAATAATGATAGGCGTAGCCGAGGCACCAGGCCTCAATAAACACGTAATAGGTGTAGATCATCACCGGCACGAGCAGACCGAGCACGCCGAGGTAGGGCGCCCCCTTGGCCCGGTTGCAGATGATGCGGAAAATGCCCGGCGAGCTGTTAAACCCGCGCACACCTCCGTAACGGCCCATGGCCCACTCCGCCCAGGCGATGGGCAAGCCCAGCAGCAGCAGCGCGATAACGTAGGGAATCATGAAGGCGCCGCCATACTCCGCCGCCGTGCCCGGAAAGCGCAGGAAGTTGCCCAGCCCGACCGCGCTGCCCGTTACCGCCAGGATGACGCCCACGCGCGTGCCCCAGCCCTCGCGGCGGTTGGCGCCACTCATGGGCGGGTTTTTCCCTTCCCAAAACCAAAGTGGTGACCGCTGCGCACGGGCCAAACCAAAGCAGGAAAAACGCCGGGCTGGCAACTTTTTTTAACCGAGCGCTTGACAGGAAACCGGATGCGTTATACACCCATATTATCCGCTATGAGCACGAATCCCTCCTCCAAATCCGTCCGCCTGCAACCGACCGTCAAAACCCGTGGCCGCCGCCGCGGCACGCGGGGGAGCGATTCCCGCCAGCTCGTGCTCAACTTCATCGGCAGCTACACCGAGGAAAACAACCGCCCGCCCACCGTGCGCGAAATTCAGCAGCACTGCGGCTTTAAAAGCCCGCGCGCGGTCTCCTACATTCTGGAAAAGCTGGAGGAAGCGAAGAAGATCATCCGCCAAGCCCACAGCCGCGGCATCCAGTTGATTGACGAAACCGGGCACGCCATGCGCAGCTCCGTTCCGGCCATGCAGCTCCCGCTCTTTGACTCCATCCCGGCCGGCCTCGGCGACAGCTACGAAGGCGGCGACGCCCCCGAGCAAATCCGCTTCGTCCCGAGCACGCTCGGCATCAGCGATCCCAAGCGCGCTTACGCGGTCAAGGTCCGGGGCGACAGCATGGTGGGCGCCGGCATCCTTGACGGCGATGTCGTCATCCTGGAGCAACGCGAAGCCAAGGAAAACGACATCGTGGCCGCCCTCATCGACGGCGAAAACACGCTCAAGCGCCTGGTGAAGAAGGGCTCTGGGCTCTTCCTCAAGGCCGAAAATCCCGATTACCCGGACCTGCATCCGGTTCAGCAGCTCTCCAGCCAAGGCGTGGTCGTCTCCGTCATGCGCAACCTGCAGGGCGCCATCGCTTAACAGCAGGCGCATCCCGAAAACCGGAGGGCGGAGCTTCTGCTCCGCCACCGCCCAGGCTGGAAACCTTTCCGGGCGGGTTTTTCTGCCGCGGGCAGCGTGACGCTGCACTCAGTTTTTCTCGTCGCGTTTTCGCAATGCGCTCCGTCGATGGGGACATCGACGGCTACCTTTGCTTGGCGTTGCATGTATCTGAAAGCTGCCGCAAAGCTCAGTGGTTAGCGCCCACTCCAGCAGCGGAAAGTCGAAACGAAACCGGCTTTACGCCGCGGCGGCTTCCTGCTCGGGGATCGGTTCGGCGGCGGGGTGGTGCTCCACGTTGCGGGGGCTGTAATTGGAGGCTTGCAGGCGATCGGCGACCACTTCTCGCCCGTAGCTGATCAGGTGGTGCGCCACCATTCCGATCTGGAAGATGAGCTCAATGTGCCCGCGCTTGCCTTGCTCAATGGCCATCTTCCAGAAGTGCCGCCGATAGTCGTCCTTGATCCCGGCGTTCCAGACGAGGCTGGCCGCGATGCGCAGGGCGCGCTTGAGGTTGCGCGGCGTGGCTTGCGCGGCCGGGTTGGCCGGCTTGACCTGGTGGCGGTAGGTGTTTTCGATGTTGTACTGGTAGCGCTGGTAGAGGAACGCCGGGTCGTAGATTTCCTCGATCACCCGGCGCCAGCCGCCGACCACTTCCTCGTACGGCTGGAGGAAACGCACGTTGGAGTCGCGCCCGGCGGCCTCCTCCTCGCTCAGGATGCGCCCCGCTTTTTCCAGCCGGGCGAAGAGCGCGGTGTGCGGCAGCGCGTAGACGATGTTGACCGTCATGATCGGGATGTTGGAAGCGCGGGCAAAGTCGATGATGGCCTGGGGCGTTTCGGGGGTGTCGGTGTCCAGGCCCATGATGATGCCGCTGGCCACTTCCATGCCGTAGGAGTTCATCATCGCGACGGCGTCCAGGATGGGTGTGCGCAGGTTCTGCACTTTTTTCATGGCCTTGAGCGCGGTCGGCTCGGGCGTCTCGATGCCCATGAAGCAGTTCACGAAGCCGGCCTCCTGCATCATCTTGAGCAGGTCGGGGTACTTGACCATGTTGAGCGTCGCCTCGCAGGCCAGCCGCATTTGGTAGTCGCGCTTCTTCTGCCATTTGATCAGCTTGGGCAGCAGCTCGCGGGTGGCGTTGGGGTTGCCGACGAAGTTGTCGTCCACGAAGTAGGCCGACATTTGCCCGCGCTCGGCCATGGTGTCGAGTTCGGCCACGATCTGGTCGGGGTCTTTCAGCCGCGGGTTGCGCCCGTACAGCGCGGGGATGTCGCAGAATTCGCAGGTGAAGGGGCAGCCGCTGGAAAACTGCACGCTGCCCAGCAGGTACTGCATGACGTTGACCGAGTCGTAATCCGGGGTGGGAAACTGCTTCATCGGCACGCGGTTGACCGTTTGGAAGGTGAGCTGCTGGGCCGGGCGCTCGACGCTGCGGTCCAGGTGCTCGAAGAGCTTGAGGGTGCCGTCGCCGGCTTCGCCCACGTGGAGCAGGTCGACTTCTGGGTAGTACTCCGGCGCCGCCGAGACCGACGGCCCGCCCAGCGCGACCACCTTCCCCATGGCGTGGGCACGTGCGGTCAGGTCGTCGATGCGCGCCCGCTGGATGTGCATGCCCGAAGTAAAGACGACGTCGGCCCAGGCGATATCCGCGTCGCGCACCGGCTGGATGTTTTCATCAATGAGCCGGTATTCCCACTCCGGTGGCAGTAGCGAGGCGATGAGCAGAATGCCTTGCGGCGGCATAAAGGCCTTCACGTTCATGATGCCGTAGGCGTGGTTGAACGTGCCAAAGGACGGCGTGTAGCGTGGGAAGGCAAGCAGCAGGCGACGCCGGCGCTGCGGGCGGTAAGAGAGGAGGGGGTGGTCCGGGGCGTTCGCTTCGGGGTGGGCCATCAGCCGCCGAAACTACGGCGCGGAGGCCGAATCGTCGAGGCGATTTCGCCGCCTACGCGTGCAGCCAGAAATTCACCACGGTGAGCATGAAGCCCACGATGACAAAGGGCGCGATCTGCAGCGCCAGCCAGGCCCGCCGGTACTGCTGGCGAACTTTGGTCGCACGCAGTTCCACCGCCACCTCGTAAAAATGCACCGCCGCCGCCAGCAGCATGATCATTAGGCCCAGCTGGGTCATCAGCATCAGGTTGGGGGCAAAGGCCTGCTGGTGCGAGAACCGCATGCTGGTCACGAGCACCGTCAGCCCCACGCCAAAAACGACGCCGAAGCAAATCGCGGTGTAGAAAATCTTGCGCCGCGTGATGCGATAAATCATCTGCCACTCCAGCGCCGACATCTGGTGGCGCAGGGCGGTGTTGAGCAACAGGACGGCCAGCAAGCTGCTGACCGTGAATCCGAGGGTGACGGCGAGGAGAAAAGTCATCGCTTATTGAGATGATAGCGGGCGGCTACCGCAGGGCAACGCGCAAGTGGCATTGACGCCGGATGTCGTCTTCGGAACAGTGGCGGGATGCGCGAGCTGCCGCCCTTCCTGCCGCGGGTCTGGGATCCTTGTCCCTACCTGCCGATGCCGCACGAGCCCATGACCCATGAGACCATCCTTAATCTGGGCGAGGACCGTGGCCCGGTTTTTTACGAGACGGCGCTCAAGCGGGCCAATTGGCTCTGGATGGAGGAGCAGCCCGCCAAGGCCATTTTGCTCATTAACCGGGCCTTCGCCTCTAGCCACGTGCCGCCGGGCACGGCGGAGCTCGTCAGCGAAGAGGCGGCGCTCTCGCATGGCCGCACCGCGCTGGACGAGCTGCCTTACCGCGCGTTGGCCTGGATGCTGCGCCGCGCCCAGCCGGAAAAGTTGCCTGGGAGCTGCCGGGTGCACTACCAGCATCTGGCCACCCGCATGAGCGGGCCGCGCCGGGAGTTGCGCGCCTGGCGCGCTTGGGCGGCCTGGTGCTACGTGCGGCGCATTTGGCCGGAACTGCCCGCGGACGAGAAGCAAACCGTGACCGAACCAACGGAGGAAGAGGTCGAAGTCGGGCTGGCCGAGCACGGAACGGCGGCGGAAGCGCGGCTCTGGAAGCACGTGCTGGAGAGCGGGGCTTGCGCGCGGGCCCGGCCGTCCGCATAAAGTCGTGCTGTCATGACCGCCCGCCATGTGCTGCTCCCGGCCCTGTGGCTCTTTTTCGCGCTTTTCCTTTTTTACCCGCTTTTCTACGTGGTGCAGGGGGCCTTCTGGGTGCCGGATGCCTCCGGCGAGGGCGGCCGCCTGTCTCTTGAGCTGTTCGGCTTGCTCTTTTCCAACCGTCTCTACGTCAACTCTTTCCTGAACAGCCTGGCCATCGCCGGGCTCACCACGGTCTTCAGCTTATTGCTGGCCCTGCCGCTTTCGATGGCCTTTCTGCGCTGGGAGTTCCCCGGCAAGCGCCTGCTCCAATCGCTGCTGCTGGTGCCGCTCATTTTGCCGCCGTTTGTCGGCGCGATCGGCATCCAGCATTTCTTCAGCCGGTTTGGGACGGTCAACCTGATCCTGGCCAACCTGGGGCTGATCGATCTGCAAAACCCGGTGGACTGGTTCGGCGCCAGCGGGCTCTACGGCGTTGTTTTGGTCGAGACCCTGCACTCTTTTCCCATCCTCTTTCTGACGCTCAGCGCCGCACTCGCCAACGTGGACCCATCGCTGCAGGCGGCGGCGTCCAACCTGGGCGCAAGCGGCTGGCGGGTCTTCCGCACGGTCTCCCTGCCGCTGGCGCTGCCGGGGGTCGTGGCGGGTGGCGCGCTTATCTTCGTCAACGCCTTCACCGACCTGGGCACGCCGCTGATTTTCAACTTCCAGGAAACCGTGCCGACGCAGATTTTCAACGCGGCGGGTGAAAGCGGCATCAACCCGATCGGTTATGCTTTGGTGCTAACCACCCTGGCCGGGGTCGTCGTTTTTTTTGTGCTCACCCGCATCCTGGGCGAATCGGGCACCTACGCGATGCTCGGGCGCGCTTCCAGCGAGGCGGGCGCCCGGCGCCTCCCCGGCGGGCTGGGCTGGCTGGTGACGCTTGCCGTTACGCTGCTGCTCGCGCTGGCGTTGCTGCCGCACTTTGGCGTGGCGCTTAACAGCGTGGCCGAGCGCTGGTTCATGACGCCGTGGCCCGAGGCCTACACCGCGCGCTTTTACCACGAGGTCTTCGACGACGAGTTCACCCAGCTCATCATCCGCAACTCCCTCTTTTACGCGTCCCTTAGCGCGACGCTCGACCTCGTTCTGGGCGTCGCCATCGCGCACCTGCTGGCGCGGGAAAAGTTCTTCGGCAAGGCAGCCCTGGATGCCGTCGCCATGTTGCCGCTTGCGCTGCCAGGCTTGGTGCTGGCCTTTGGGTTTGTGATGAGCTTCAACTTCCAGGAGGGAGGCGCCTGGGGCTGGCTGGCCTGGATGAACCCCCGCAACGATCCCACCTTTCTCCTGGTGGTGAGCTACGCCGTCCGGCGGCTGCCTTACATCGTTCGCGCCGCCTACGCCGGCTATCAGCAAACCAGCGTGGTTCTGGAGGAAGCCAGCCACAACCTGGGCGGAGGGTTCTGGTACACGCTGCGCCGGGTGACGGTACCGCTCATCGCGGCCAATCTCATCGCCGGCACGGTGTTGACCTTTTGCTTTGCCATGCTGGAGGTCAGTGATAGCCTCATCCTCGCCATGGAGGCGCGCTACGCCCCCATCACCCGCGGCATCTACGACCTCATGGGCCGGCCCGATCCGCAGGCGGCGATGTTGGCCTGCGCCCTCGGCGTTCTGGCCATGTTGCTGCTGGGCGGGGCGCTGTTCCTGGCATCCCGCCTTCTCGGGCGGAGCCTGGGTTCGCTGTTCCGGGTTTAGGCCTTCTTAAAAATGAAAAGATTCAGCCTGTTTTTGGTATCCGCCTCGCTGGCGGTGGCGCCCGCCGGGGCGCAGGACTCGCCTTCGCCCGACCCGTTCGCCAATCCCCAGATCCGGGAAATCCAGCAGCGGCTTAATCAGGGCGTGGACGGCGATGCCCAGGCGGTCAAGGACTTGGTCGCCGACCTGCAGAAGATGATCAAGGCCGATCCCAACAACCATCTTCTGGTGGCCTACCTGGGAAGCGCCTACACCCTGCGCAGCCGCGACGCCTGGATCGCCGACAAAATGAAATACCTGAAGAAGGCGGAGTACACCATGAACGAGGCCGTCGCGGCGGACCCCGGCAATGCGGCGGTCCGCTTTGTCCGCGCCACCACGATGTACCATCTGCCGGCGTTCTTTGGCATGAAGGACGAGGCGCGCTCCGACTTTAAGCAGTTGCTCGGGCAAATCGAGGGCGCCGACCCGCCGGCCTTCAACCTGAAGACCCAGCAGGCCGTTTACTACTACGCCGGGCTGAGTTTTTACCAGACCGACAAGCGCGACGAGGCCCGCGCCGCCTGGAAGAAGGGCATTTCGCTCGACGGGCAAAGCGAGCTGGGCGCCGCCATGCAGAAGCGGCTCGAGCGCCTGGGCGGTTAGAGCCGGGGGAAAGCGATGTTGGAGCCGGGCGATGTGCTCATCACGGCCGAGGCCATCCAAGCCCGGGTGGCGGACCTGGCGGAGGAAATTCGCGCCCACTACGCCGAGCCGCCCGTTTTGCTCGGCCTGATGAACGGGGCGCTCTTTTTCCTGAACGACCTGCTGCGCTGCCTGCCCCCGGAAGCCGAGTTCCAGTGCTCGACCATCAGCAGCTACGCGGGGACGAAATCCACCGGCCGCATCCGCGGGCTCGACACCATCAGCGAGGGCCTGCGCGGCCGGGAGGTGCTTGTGATCGACGACGTGCTCGACACCGGGCTGACGCTTTCCGAGGTCCGGGCGCATCTGCGCAAGCTGGGCGCGGGTGAGACCCGCATTTGCGTTCTGCTACGCAAGAACGTGGAACGCTCCGCGGAGGTGGAAGCGCATTGGGTCGGCTTCGACATCGGAGAGGAATTTGTTGTTGGCTACGGGCTGGACTACGACGGCAAGTACCGCAGCTTTGAGGACATCCGCGTGATGCGCGATACCGGCTAAGGACGCTTTTTTTTTGCCCGCCGCCGGAGAAGAGGCATTGACCTCGGCGCCATCTCCTCAATCCTTGGGTAATGAAGTCCCGCGTCCTTACCTTCCAAGAATTTGCCCGCCAGGCCGGCTGCATGAGCGAGCCGGCCAACGTCGTCCGGTTGGAGGAAGTCGAAATCCCCGAACCCGGTCCGGGAGAGGTGCTGGTGCGCATGCGGCTGGCGCCGGTGAATCCCTCCGACATCAACATCCTCCAAGGCGTCTACGGCGACCTGCCCCGGTTGCCCGCGGTGGGCGGCAAGGAGGGCGCCGGCCGAATCGAAGCGCTCGGCCCCGGGGTGACGGATCTCCAGGTCGGCGATAACGTGGCCGCCGACGCGGAACTGGGCAGCTGGCGCGAGTGGGCCGTCGTGCCCGCCCGCCGGGTGTTGCGCCTTCCCGCCGGGCTCGAGCCCGAGCAGGCGGCCACGATTTTCGTCAACCCAAGCACGGCCTACCGCATGCTGCACGACGCCGTCGAGCTCCAGCCGGGTGACTGGGTTTTGCAAAACGGGGCCAACTCCGCGGTCGGCCTGGCCGTGATCGAAATCGCCCGGCACCTGGGGCTCAAGACGATCAACCTGGTCCGCCGGGCGGATGAGCGCCGCGCCGGGCTGGAGGCCCTGGGAGCGGACGTGGTGATCGAGGACGACAAGCAGGCGCACAAGGCGGTGGCCGCCGCCGCCGGCGGAGCGCCCCTGCGGCTGGGGTTGGATTGCATCGGCGGCGACAGCTCCGCCCGGCTCAACCGGGTGCTGGCCGAAGGCGGGCGCCACGTGGTCTACGGCGCCATGAGCAAGCAGGGGACGCTGGCTTCGGCGGGCTCGCTGATCTTCAAAGACGTGGTGGTGCAGGGCTACTGGGTGACCCGCTGGTACCGGCAGGCCGGGCGGGAGGCGGTCGCCGCCATGTGGGAGGAGCTGGCCGGGCTCATGCGCGCGGGCAAGCTCAAGCCCGCCGTCGAGGCGAGCTACCCGCTCGCGGACTATGCGGCCGCGATCGCGCGCGCGACCGAATCCGGCCGGCAGGGGAAGATTCTCTTCGATTGCACCCAGGCCGGCTAGGCGGGGACGGCGGCATTGTCATCGGGGCGGCGGGCCCCTACCGTCAGGGAAAGTATGAGTGACGCGCGCCTTCGGCTTTACCACTACCCCAGCGATGCCCGCTGCGCCGCCCTGCATTTGATGCTGCGGCAGTCCGAGCTGCGCTTCGACCTCGTGCCGCTCAATTACTGCGAGCCCTCGCCGGTGGTGCAGCTCACCAAGGGTAACTACTACAACGTACCGGTGCTGGAGGACCTGCTCATGGCGCAGGTCATTTACGAGCTCTCGCCCGGCCAGCAGAATTGCGCCCGGCACGTCGACACGCTCGCCCAGATGGAGCTCTTTCCGGAAGCGGGCAAGGGCCGGCAGGAGGTGCTCACCGTTTACCTCGAGACGCAGTGCCGCCCGCTGGCGGCGCGGATCAACGACGCTTACTACGACCGCTGGCTGAAGACGGATTTGGAGCGCGGGCTCCTGCGGCGCGCCCGGGAGAACGCCCAAGGCCGGGGCTGCCTGGAGGCCTGGTTGCGCGACGTCAACGAGCTGATGGAGGAGTTCAACGACCGCCTGCGGCCGCTCAACCATTTGCTGGGAGAGCAGTCCTTTTTACTGGGGCCGAAGGTGACCTACGCCGACTACGCGCTGGTCGGCCTGCTCCGGGAGTTTCTCCACTCCGGCGGCACGCATCTTTCCACCGAGTTTGTGCACCTGGGCAACTGGCTGGACAAAATGGAAGGCGGCCAGTTTCCCCGCGGCAAGGTGGCGGGCGGGGACGGCGGAGGCGACACCGCGGAGGGCGCGGACTTGGCGGGGGAGATGGATAACCACGCGCTGAACGATCCCTCCGACGTGGAGGCGCTGGTGAAGTCCCTGAAGATTTCGGCCGGACGCCAGGCCCTGGTGGTGGGTTGCGCCACGGGACGCACCGCCGTGGCGGTGGCCAAGCTGGGCTCGGCGGTGACGGCCATCGCGAGCGACGCCGCCCAGGTGGAGCGGACAAAGGCGGTGGCGCAGGAGGCCGGGATCGCCCTGCAGGTGCACCGGCAGGCGCCCGAGGAGTTGCCGCCGGAGGATGGCCGGTTTGATTTGGTGGTCACGCGGATGGCCTCTCGCCACTTCGAGGACGGCCAGCGCTTTCTGAGCGAGGCCAACCGGGTGCTTAGGATGTACGGCTACGTGGTCGTGGTGGACTTGGCGGGCCTCGACGATCACCCGGAGGTGACGAGATGGTTGAACGAAATGGAGACGCTGCGCGACCCACGTCACCGGCGCCTCATCCGGCCCAACGAGTGGCGCAGATGGTGCGCGCCGCTCGGCCTGCAGATGGTGACCGACCAGCCGCAGGTTCTCCCCGTCCCCGATCTGGACGCCTATCTGGACTTAGCGGGAACGCCGCCGGAAAACCGCACCACTCTGGCGGAGCGCTTCGCCCGGGCGCCGGTGGCGGTGCGCGAGCTGCTGAAAATCTCGATGGAGGGCGGCAAGACCTCTTTCCTCCTGCCCAAGATCACGCTGGTGATGGGCAAGATTTAGAGCGGCTTGTCGTTTGGCTTGGGGCCTGAACGGTTTCTCCCTTCCGGCCGCGGCAAAAACCCCTTTGGTTTGGACGCGGATACCGTATCGTGAGCGGCGTGAAACCGGTGAGCGAAATCCGCGGGGTTGTCTTCGACATGGACGGCCTTCTGCTCGACACGGAGGCCATCTTCAAAGGGGCCTGGCAGTACGCGGCGAAGATTTGCGGCTATCAGCTCAGCGACGAAATGTTCCTGCAATTCATTGGGCGTTCGGCCACCGACACCGACGAGCTGATGGTGACGATCTTCGGCCAGGAGTTTGTGCCGAGGCACTTTCGCGAGGTGGCCGACCGGTACGCGGCGGACTTTGAGGAAAAGCACGGCCTGCCGGTCAAGCCGGGGGTCCATCGCCTGCTGGACTTTTGCCACCGCCGGGGCTGGCCCTGCGGCGTTGCCTCGAGCACGCACGCCCGGGAGGTGGAGCGGCGCTTGCGCTCCAGCGAGCTTTGGCACGAATTCGACGCGGTGACCTGCGGCGACCAAGTGGTCAACGGCAAGCCGCATCCGGAAATCTACCAGACCGCCGTGGGAAAGCTGGGGGTGGCGGCGGAGCAGTGCCTGGCCCTGGAGGACAGCCACGCCGGAGTGCGCGCCGCCCATCGCGCCGGCATGACCGTCTTCATGGTGCCGGACCTGCTTCCAGTCACCGAGGAAATGCGTGCCACGGCCGACCGAATCTTCGACGGTCTGGACGACGCTCTCGCGTTTTTGAAGACGGAACTGAGCGCTACTGCCAATTGAATTTCCATCGCTAATGCGCGTCCAAAGGGCGAGACTATGCGCATGCGGCGACTGGTGATGGGGACAACGGCTTGGCTGCTGCTGGCCGTGACGCTGCCGTTGGTCGCGGCGGTGCCCGACCCGCGGCAAGGGGTGGAGCCGGCGCGGACCCCGTGGCAGAGCGGCGAGCGACTCTACTACGAGATTGATTTCGCTTTCCTGACCGCGGCCAAGGGAGTGTTCCGCGCCACCCGCGAGAAGGGATCCGACCACTTGGAGCTGGAGCTGCGCACCAGCGGCATCGCGGACGCGGTTTTCCCAATCAAGAGCAACTTTTGGTCGCGGATGACGCGCCAGCCGTGGCGGTCGATCGTCTACGGCGAGAAGCGCGACGAAAATGGCGACCTCAACCACGAGCGCAACACGATCGATTACGCCAAGGGCCGGGGCACGCGCGAGCGTTACAGCGACCAGCAAACCGACACCTTCGACTTCGATCCCAAGCTCTGCCTGAGCGACTTGGTCTCAATGAACTACGGCCTTCGCTACGGGCCCTGGAAGCCGGGGGACAAGCGCCGGTTCGACCTGCACGAGGGCGGCAGCCTGAAGGAAGGCGAGGCCACTTGCGTAGCGGTGGAGGAGAAAAGCGTGGCCGACTGGCCCAAGCAGCGCGTCATCCAATTGCGGGTGGTGCCGCTGGGCGACGACCGGGAAAAGGGCGAGTTGGAGCTCTTCCTGACCGACGACGGGTGGCGGCTGCCGTTGCTGGCCAAGCTCAAGTTCGACTACGGCAGCGCCCACATCCGCCTGGTGAAAGCGGAAACGCCGGGCAAAAACACCCGAGAAGTATCGGCTGATTAGGGTAGCTTCTAGAACACGCTTCGATTGTCGAACGTCCTCGCGATTTCCTCGATGTAGGCCTCCACCACCACGTGGCCGATCAACGGGTAGAGGATGGCCGCCACGGCCAGAAACGGGCCGTAGGGGATCGCCGTGCCCCAACTGCCGCGGCTCCCGAGAATCAGCCAGATGCCCCAGACCGAGCCCACCATGGCCGAAATTGGGATGACCCAGGCGATGGATTCCGGACCCAGGAAAGCGCCTAACCCGGCCATGAGCTTGACGTCGCCCAGGCCCATGGCCGGTTTCTTGAAGACGTACTCGCCAATCTGCGCGATGACGAAAAGAATCAGCGCGCCCAGGAACGCGCCCCAAAGGCTGGTCTTGACCGAGGCCCAGACGGAGTCGGCATCGTGGAGCTCCGGCACGAGGGCGCTGGCCACGATTCCAACGACCGCCAGGCCCAGGGTGAAGCGGTTGGGAATCATGTGCAGGTCGATGTCCACCCCGCTGCCGGCAATGAGCATGCCGACAAAGACCGCGTAGGCGAAGAAGAGCTCCGGCGTGCGCCAGTACCACCACCACAGCAGCACAAAGCAGATGGCGGTAAGCAGCTCCACCATCAGGTAGCGGCTGTCGAGCTTGACGTCGCAGCAGCCGGCGCGCCCGCGCAACAGGAACCAGCTCAGGATGGGCAGGTTCATCCAGAATTTGAGCGGCTTGCCGCAGGCGTAGCAGCGGGAGCCGGGCGTGATAATGGAGCGCTCGTTGGGGATGCGGTAAATACAGACGTTGAGGAAGGAGCCGACGCACGCGCCGGCCAGGAAAACGAAGGCCGCGATCACGTACCAATAGTCCGCGCCAAACATCGTCTCGGAGGCAACGATTTCGCGGGCCAGCAGGGGAGACGTCATGGGGCGGATTTAGGCGGCGCGGGCGTCGGCCATGAGGCGTTCGCGCATGGCGGCGAGTGGCGCTTCCTGGCCGGTCCAGATGCTGAAGGCGGCGGCGCCCTGGTGCAGGAGCATGCTCAGGCCGTTGGCGACGCGGGCGCCGCGGGCCTCGGCGTCACGCAGCAGGCGGGTGCGGGCCGGGCGGTAGATGGTGTCGTAGACAAGGAGGTGCGGCGCGAGCACTCCGGAGGGCAGCAGCGGCGGGTCGGTCGGCTTCAGCCCGACCGAGGTGGCGTTGACGAGGAGGTCGCAGGTGGCCAGCTCCTCCTCGATGATTTCGGGCTCCAGCGGCCGGGCGGTGCAGCGGTCGTGGGGGCCTTCAAGCTTGTCGCTGGCAAAGACGGGGCGCAGTTCCGCCGCCAGCTCCTCCGCCTTCCCGGGCGTGCGGTTGACGAGCACGAGCCGTTCACAGTGCTGCAGGGCGGCGTACTTGGAAAGGGCGCGCCCGGCACCGCCGCCGGCGCCCAGGATAAGGATGCGCAGGTCGCCCACGTCAACGTGGAAGTCCTCCCGGATGGCCTCGTCCCAGCCGATCCCGTCGGTGTTGAAGCCCAGGAGCTGGCCGTCGCTGTGCAGCACCGTGTTGACCGCGCCAAAGAGCGTGGCCTGCTCGTCGAGTTCGTCGCAGAGCGCGTGCATGTGGTTTTTGAGCGGGACGGTCACATTCCAGCCCGCAAAGCCGAGTTCCTTCATTTTCGCGACAACGGCGGGGAGGTTCTCCGGCGCGGCGTCGATCTTGACGTACTGGGCATCGCGGTCGAGCGCGGCGAAGCCGGCGGTCTGGAAGCCGGGGGAAAGCGAATGGGCGACCGGATGGCCAAGGACGCCGTAAAGGGCGGGAGAGGGCGCTAGTTCGCCGATGGACTCCAAATTAAGTACGCGATCTTCCATCAGCATCTACCAACAAAAAGCCGCGCGGGATGAAGTCAAGCCAGCGCTGGTGAGGGCCTCGCCTAGCTGGCCTCGCGGGGCACCCGCATGGCAAAGCTGGGGATGGGGGCAATGACGTGCCGCCCGGAGTCGGTCAGGCCCAGGTAGGAACCCTCGGCCACGCTGTCGCTGTCGATGAGGTGATAGCCGTTGTACTGGAAGCTCTCGCCCGGTTCGATCCGTGGAAAGTCGCCCGCGACGCCGCTGCCTTCGGTCACGATTTTCTCACCCGAATGCGTGGTCACGACCCATTTGCGGCCCTTGATGGTGACGGGTTCGCTCGCCCCGTTGTTGATCGCGATGTCGTAGACGAAGCCGTAGGGGCGGTCCGGCGTGGTCTGGACTTCTTGGCTGTAATGTACTTCCTGGAGGGTCACATCGAGCCCGGTCATGGTGGCTATGGGTTTGCTCACAGCCTAGACAGTAGTTTAAAAGTAATGAAATTAAAGGGATTTGTTGAGTGCGCAAAAAAGCTAATCAGAGCAACCGTCACGCGCCTCCGGTCGTGCTCACGATTGCCGGCAGCGACTGCAGCGGCGGGGCCGGCCTGCAGGCGGATTTGAAGACCTTTACCGCGCTGGGCGCCTACGGGTGCAGCGCCGTTACCTGCGTGGTGGCGGAGAATCCCGGCACCTGCGGCTCGATCACGCCCGTCCCCGCCCCTCGCGTGCGCGAGCAGATCGAGCTGGTGCTGGACGCCTACCCAGTGGCGGCGATCAAAACCGGGATGCTCTACAGCGCCGCGATCGTGAGGACGGTCGCGGCGGTTCTGCGTGAGCGGGCGCCGGGCCTTCCGCTGGTGGTGGATCCGGTGATGCTCGCCAGCACGGGTGACTCGTTGCTGAAGGAAAACGCCAAGGAGGTGGTGCAGAAACGCTTGCTGCCGCTGGCGACTTTGGTCACGCCCAACCGGGAAGAGCTGCGCTGGCTGGCGGGGATGAAGCTGGCCGGGGAGGAGGCCTGCGGAGCCTTTGGCCGCGAGCTGGCCAGCCACTACGGCGGTGCGTTTTTGCTCAAAAGCGTCGTGACCGACCAGCGGGGCGCGGTGGACCTGCTCTGCACGGCGGAGAAGACGGTCGGCCTGCGCCACGCCTGGATGAAGGACTTGTCGCTGCACGGGACCGGTTGCACTCTGGCCTCGGCCATCGCGGCGCGGCTCGCGCACGGGGATGACCTGCTCGGAGCGGTGCGAGCGGGCAAGGACTTCTTCGTCCGCGCAATGCGGCGGGCCCACCGGCTGGGGCGGTTCCGGGTGTTGAATTACCTGGAATAAGGCGTGGAGCGCATTTGGCGCGAACCGGCCGGCTCCTACACCTTCATCAGCTCGGCTTCCTTGTGCTCGAGCATTTGGTCGATTTCGCCGACGTACTGGTCGGTGAGTTTCTGGATGTCGCCTTCGGCGTCTTTGAGCAAGTCCTCGGTCAGCTCGCCGGCCTTCTGCATCTTCTTGGCTTCGTCGATGCCGTGGCGGCGGCTGGCGCGGATGGCCACGCGGCCCTCCTCGGCGATGCGCTTGGTCATCTTGACCATTTCGGTGCGCCGCTCCTCGGAAAGCTCGGGAATGGGCAGGCGGATGATTTTGCCGTCTACCAGTGGCGTGATGCCGAGCGACTTGTTCTCCTCCAGGGCCTTGCGGATGGGGTCGACGTTGGAGACGTCCCAGGGCTGGATTACGATCAGGCGCGGCTCCGGCGTGGTGATGGCGGCCATGTCGCGCAGGATCATGGAGGTGCCGTAGGCGTCCACGCGGATGTGGCTGACCAGGTCCGGCGAAGCCTTGCCGGTGCGGATGGAGGCCAGCTCCTCCTTCAGGACCTCGGTGGTCTTGAGCATTTTTTCCTCGGTTTCCAGCAACACGTCGTCCAATGCCATAGCGCCACAAGGCTAATCGGGGCCGGGATGCGGTCAAGCGCAATGCGGGAGCGGAGCGGCTCCGGGCCTTGCCTAGCCCAGATCGGTCACGAGCGTGCCGACCGGCTCGCCGGTGACGACACGCTTGAGGTTGCCCGGCCGGAAGACATCGAAGACCACGACGGGAATCTGGTTCTCCATGCAAAGCGCGAAGGCGGCGGAGTCCATCACCTTGAGCTGGTCCTTGAGCGCCTGCAGGTAGCTGATCTTTTCGTAGCGCTTGGCGGACGGGTTCTTTTTGGGGTCGGAATCGTAGACGCCGTCGACCTTGGTCGCTTTGAGGATGACGTCGGCTTTGACCTCGCTGGCGCGCAGGGCGGCGGCGGTGTCGGTGGAGAAAAACGGGTTGCCGGTGCCGGCGACGAAGATGACGGCGCGGCCTTTTTCCATGTGGCGCAAGGCGCGCAGGCGGATGAACGGCTCGGCCACGCTGCGCACGTCGATCGCGGTCATGACCCGGGTCGGGACACCCTGCCGGCCGAGCGCGTCGGAAAGGCCCAGGCCGTTGATCATCGTGGCCAGCATGCCCATGTAGTCGGCGGTGGAGCGCTCCATCCCGGCGTGGGCCTTGACCGCGCCGCGCCAGATGTTGCCGCCGCCGATGACGATGGCGACCTGGATGCCGAGCGTGTGGATTTCGGCGACTTCGGCCGCGATCTTCGCGGCAACGTCCGCGTCAATGACGTCTTCTTCGCCCTTGAGAACCTCGCCACTTAGCTTGAGAACAATGCGTCCGTAAGCGGGAGAGGCGGCGTCAGTCGAACTCATCTAAAGCCAGTGTCTTAGGTGAAATTTCACCACCTGGCCAGCCAATTTTACTTTTGCCCCTGGTAGAGATAGACGACCCCGCCGAAGAGCGGCGTGTACTTGGTGGCGCTGTAGCCGATCTCCTTCATCTCGGCCACGAAGTCGCGCCCGGAGGTGAAGTTGTCCACGCTTTGCTTGTAGTACTCGTAGGCGGGCTTGTAGCCGGTCACGCGGCTGCCGATCCAGGGCAGGGCGTTTTTGTAGAGCGAGTAGAAGGCGCGCATGGGGGCGAATTCCGGCGTGCCGCTCTCCAGCACCAGGGCATGTCCGCCGGGTTTGAGCACGCGGTGCATGTCGCGCAGGCCGTCCTGATAGGGCAGGACGTTGCGGATGCCCCAGGAAATGGTGAGCGTGTCGAAGGTGTTGTCCTCGAAGGGCAGCGAGCGGCAGTCTCCGGTCTTTAGCTCGACATTGAGGCCCTTGAGGGCGGGATCTTCGTCAATTTTGCGGCGGCCGATTTCCATCATGCCCTCGGACGGGTCGGTGCCGGTGGCCTGGATGTCCGGCCGCTGGTGGAGCACGCCAATGACGACGTCGCCGGTGCCGGTGGCGATGTCGAGCAAACTCCCGCCCTGGGGCGTGAGCTCGGCGGCGGTGCGGCAAAGCTTGCGGCGCCAACTACGGTGCAGGCCCAGGGTCATGGCGTCGTTGCCGCGGTCGTACTTGGGGGCGATGCGGTCGAAGCCGTCAACGATGTCGTAGTTCTGGTAGTCCATAGGGAGGGGGAAAAGAGGGGCGCCGGGCGGATGCAATCCCAGCAAGCCCCCGAGCATAGGCCACCCGCGGAGGGACAAAAGAAAAAACATGGCCATCATTTGCGCTTTGGCTTGGAGTGTTGCACTTTCCCAGACACGCGTATGATAGCTGTCATGAAGCCCTTCTCCCCGAACCGCTCGTTTCTCTTTTCGGCCCTCGTTGCCCTTACCCTGGGCGTGGCCACCGCGCCCGCCGCCGACTGGCCGGAGTGGGGCTACGATTCCTCCAAAAACATGGTGCAGCCCAACGCTAAGGACCTGCCGGTGACCCTCAAGCCGGGCACGGCCAAGCCCGGGACCGAGGAAATCGATCTGGCCACGACGGAAAACGTCGTCTGGGTGGCCAAGCTGGGTTCGCAAAGCTACGGCAACCCGACGGTCGCCCAGGGCAAGGTCTTCGTTGGTACCAACAACGAGAGTCCGCGCGACCCGGAAATCACCGGCGACCGCGGCAATATTTATTGCTTCGACGAGAAAACCGGCGAGTTCCTCTGGCAACTGGTCGTGCCCAAGCTGGGCGCGGGCAAGGTGAGCGACTGGGAGTACATCGGCATCTGTTCCTCGCCTACGGTGGACGGAGACCGTGTTTACATCGTCACCAACCGGTGCGAGATCATGTGCCTGGACATCAACGGGCTGGCTGACGGCAACCAGGGCCCGTTCATGGACGAGGCAACCTACTACGCCGACCGGGGACAGCCGCCGGTGAAGCTGCACGACAAGCTGGCGGACATCATCTGGGTCTACGACATGCGCAACGAGCTCGGCGTTTTTCCGCATAACACCACCAGCAACTCGATCCTGATCGTGGGGGACAAGCTCTTCACCGCCACCAGCAACGGCATGGATTGGTCGCACACCAACATCCCCAACCCGAGTGCGCCCGCCCTGGTTTGCCTGGATAAAAACACCGGCAAGCTGCTCGGCGAGGACGGCAGCGGCGTCTCTGCGCGCGTTCTCCACGCCAACTGGAGCAGTCCTGCCTACGGCGAGATCGACGGCGTTGGGCAGGTGATCTGGGGCGGCGGGGACGGCTGGGCCTACGGATTTGGTCTGGACGCGAAGAAGGACGACGAGGGCTTCGACATCCTGCCCGAGCTTTGGCGCTTTGACGCCAACCCGGCCAGCTACTGGAAGGACGCCGACGGCAACCCGATCCGCTACGCGACTGCGCTCGGCCCGAGCGAGATCATCAGCACGGCGGTGGTCTACGACGGCAAAGCCTACTTCGCCATCGGCCAGGACCCCGAGCACGGGGACGGCGTCGGCGCCATCACTTGCGTGGACCCTTCCAAGCGGGGCGACATCACCAAGAGCGGCAAGGTCTGGCAGTACACCGGCATCGGCCGGACCATTTCGACGCCCTCGATTGCGGATGGGCTGGTCTTCATCGCGGAGTATGCGGGTAAGGTGCACGCCCTCGACGCCCAGACCGGCGAAGCCTACGGCGTCTACGACACCAAGAGCCGCATCTGGGGCTCCACGCTGGTGGCCGACGGGAAGGTCTACATCGGCGACGAAGACGGTGAGCTTATCGTGCTGAGCGCCGACAAAGAGCTGAAGGAGCTGGGCAAGGTCAATATGGGCGCGCCGGTTTACAGCTCGCCCGTGGCGACTGACGATACGGTTTTCGTCGCCACGCAGACCCACCTCTACGCCATCAGCAAAACCGCCCCGAAGGCGGACGAGTAAGCGCGGCCCCCGGCACTCATCATGAACGCGCCCGCCCGCCCGAAACGCCGTCACTATTGGGTCTACGGCTTGTTGGTCATCCTGTTTGTTCTTCACCACGACTTCATGTTCTGGGACCTGGCGGTGAACGTGGCCGGGCTGCCGATCGGCCTCGCCTACGACATGGTCTACACCGTCATCTGCGCGTGTACTTGGGGGCTGGTCATCCTCCTGTGTTGGCCGAGTGAGCTCGAGACCTTCGCCGACGCCGGGGACGAGGAGGGTGCCCCGTGACGGAGCTGTGGGTAATCCTGATTTACCTGTCTCTGCTGGTCGGAGTCGGGATCATCAGCGCGCAGTTTTTCCGCGGCACCAGCCGGGACTTCTTTGTCGTGAGCCGCAGCATCGGGCCGGTGCTGTTGCTGATGTCGGTCTTCGGCACCACGATGACGGCCTTCGCGATGGTCGGCAGTAGCGGCCAGGCCTTCCGCGACGGCATCGCCGTCTACGGCAAGGTGGCAGGCTGGTCGGCGCTCATCCACTCGGCCGTGTTCTTTTTCATCGGCATGAAGCTCTGGGCCTTCGGCAAGCGCTACGGCCACATCACGCAAATTCAGTTCTTCCGCGCCCGCTTCGAAAGCGAATCGGTCGGCTACGTGCTCTTCCCCGTCTTGGTGGGACTGGTGATCCCCTACCTGCTGATCGGGCTACTCGGCGCCGGCGCCACCGTGCAAGGGGTGACCGCCGGAGCCCTGCCGGACCTTTTCCCGGATACCGGGGGCGCCGTGCCCGCTTGGCTGACCAGCGGGGTCGTCGCCATGGTCGTGATGAGCTACGTCTTCGCCGGCGGGATGCGCAGCGCCGCCTGGGCCAACGCTTTCCAGACGATGATCTTCATGGTCATGGGCTTTATCGCCTTTTGGATGATCTCCACCAGCCTGGGCGGGGCCGAGCAGGCCACCGCGATGGCCGAGGACAACGTGGTCATGCGCGAGGGCAACGTCGGCCAGCTCGAGTACTTCACCTACTTCTTTATCCCGCTTTCGGTCGGGATGTTTCCCCACCTCTTTCAGCACTGGCTGACGGCCAAGTCGGCCAAGACCTTCCGCCTGACCCTGGTGGCGCATCCCGTGTTCATCATGATCACCTGGATCCCCTGCATCCTGATCGGCATCTGGGCGACGGGCGCGATGACCCCCGACGGCCTGCCGCTGACCTCGGCCGAGACGCGGCCCAACACCGTCCTCGGCATCATGGTGGAGAACTTCACCACGCCGGTGCTGGCCGGTCTCGTCACTGCGGGGGTGCTGGCGGCGATCATGTCTTCGCTCGATTCCCAGTTCGTCGCCATGGGCACGATGTTTACCCAGGACGTTGTCGTCCGCGCGGTGGGCGAAGACCGTTTCAGCGACCGGCAGATCATCTGGCTGGCGCGCGGCTTCATCATCGGCATCGTGGTGCTGACCTGGCTGATTTCGCTCGTCGCGCCCCGGGCGATTTTCCCGCTGGCCATCTGGTGCTTCAGTGGCTTCGCCGCGCTCTTCCCGCTGGTCTTTGCCGCCGTCTACTGGAAGCGCGCCACCGCCGCCGGGGTCGTCGCGGGCGTCATCGCGATGGCAGCGACCTGGATTGGTTTTTTCACCGCCTCCAACATCGTGGGCACGGGAACGCCGGGCGATGTCCTTCTATGGGGCATCAATCCGGTCTTTTACATCTTCGGCGCCTGCGCGGTGGCGCTGGTGGTGGTCTCGCTGTCGACGCGCCCGCCGAGCGCGGAAACGGTGGAAAAGTATTTCCCCGGTGGCCGTGCAATTGGCGGATGATTTCTCTGCCGTCCGTGCTTAGTTAATGGCGTGACGACCGCCCCCTCGCAGCTCAGCCCGGAAGAAGCCGCCGCCGTGCTCGACGCCCATGTGCGCGAAATCGTGCAGTGGCACTTCTCGCCGGAAACCGGCAGCCCCTTCTGGCTGGAGTACAAGGAGAAGGCCGGCTGGGATCCCGCACGCGAGGTCCAGGGCTTTGCCGATCTCGTCCGCTTCGAGCACTTTCAGGACGAGTGGCTGCGCGACCTGCCCAACGAGGTCTGGGTGCCCAAGGCCTACGCCGGGCGCCCCTTCTGCATTTTCGAGACCGGCGGCACCACCGGCATGCCCAAGCAGCGCATCGCCTGGGAGGACCACTTCCGCGACTACGAAGAGTTCGGCGACCGGCTCGAGGACCGGCACTTCCCCCGGGGCGGCAACTGGCTCATGGCCGGGCCGACCGGCCCGCGCCGCCTGCGGCTCGCCATCGAGCACTTGGCCAACTACCGCGGCGGCAACTGCTACTACGTCGACCTCGACCCGCGCTGGGTCAAGCGGCTGATCAAGGCCCAGCGCTACGACGAAGCCCAGGAATACGGCCGTCACGTGGTCGACCAAGCCGTCGTCCTGATGAAGAACCGCGAGATTAACTGCCTTTTCACCACGCCCAAGCTGCTCGAGGCGATGGGCGAGCGAATCTCCCTGCCCAAGGCCGGCATCCGGGGCGTTTTCTGCGGCGGCACCACGATGACCCCGCAGCTCGTGCGCTTTCTGATCGAGGAAGTCCTCGAAGGCCAGGCCGGTTTTGTGCCCACCTACGGCAACACGCTCATGGGCCTGGCCAGCAGCAAACCGCTCACGCCCGACGACAACTACAGCGTGACCTACTACGCGCCGCAGCCGCGCGCCGTGCTGCGCCTCGTCGACCCGAAAGACACCGCCCGGACGGTGGACTACGACACCTACGGGCGGGTCGAGCTGACCACGCTGACGAAGGAGTTCTTCATGCCCCGCTTCCTCGAGCGTGACGAGGCCATCCGCCGCCCGCCGACCAGCCGCTACCCGTGGGATGGGGTGGGCGAGGTCCGACCCTTTGGCGTGATGGAAAAGAAGATCGTCGAAGGCGTTTATTAGCGCCGGGGGAGGGTCCGAAAAGGCTTGCTTGGCCCCGGGGGCGGCAATTCGCCGTTAGTTCGGGCTTTGGGCTTGCCGGGTGACCGGCTTGGCCTTATGGCTCATGGAACCATTACCGCCATGTCCACCGCCCCCGTTGCCTTCAATAACACCGTGCTGCGCGACGGCCACCAGTCCCTGGCCGCCACGCGGATGACCACCGAGCAAATGCTGCCCGCCGCGCCCATCCTCGATTCAATGGGCTTCCACGGGCTGGAAACCTGGGGCGGCGCGGTCATCGACTCCTGCCTGCGTTACCTGGGCGAGAACCCGTTCGACCGCCTGCGCGCGCTCAAAAAAGCCGCGCCCAAAACGCCGCAGATCATGCTGCTGCGGGGCCAAAACATCGTGCAGTACGCCGCCTTCCCGGACGACGTCGTCCGCGCGTTTGTCCGCGCAACCTGCGAGGCCGGCTGCGATGTGCTCCGCATCTTCGACGCGCTCAACGACGTGCGCAACCTGCACGTTGCCATCGACGAGACGCTCAAGTGCGGCCACCACGCCCGGGGCGAAATCTGCTACACGACCAGCCCGGTCCACACGGTGGAGAACTTCGTCAAGTTCGGCCACGAGCTGGCCGAGGCAGGCTGCCAGTCCATCGGTATCAAGGACATGGCCGGCATCCTAACCCCGCCGATTTGCTACGATTTGGTCAGTGCGTTGAAGAAGGAGGTCGGCCGCCCCGTGGTGGTTCACAGCCACGACACCGCCGGCCTGGCCGCGACGACCTACTACGCCGCGGTCGAAGCCGGCGCCGACGTGGTCGAGACGTCGATCGCGCCGATGGCCAACGGCACCGCCCAGCCCGACACCCTGCGCATGCTCGCCATGCTCGAGGGCCACGCACGCGCGCCGGAGTACGACCTCGAAAAACTGGCCGAGCTGCGCGAGCACTTCACCAAGGTCTACGCCGAGCTCTCCGACTTCACCAGCACCAAGAACGAGTCGGTCGACAGCGACACGCTCGTTTACCAGGTGCCCGGCGGCATGCTGAGCAACTTCCGCAACCAGCTCAAGGAAATGGGAATGTTTGACCGCTTCGACGACGTGCTGGCCGAAATTCCGGTCGTGCGCAAGGCGCTCGGCTTTATCCCGCTGGTGACGCCGACTTCGCAGATCGTGGGCGTGCAGGCGATGTTCAACGTCAAGTTCGGCCGCTGGAAAAACCTGAGCCCGGCGGTGATGGACATCGCCCTGGGCAAGTACGGCAGCACGCCAGGCCCGGTGGACAAGGAGCTGCTCAAGCAGGTCATCACGCAGACCAAGCAGGACCCGGTCACCGCCCGCCCGGCCGACGGGCTCGAGCCGCGCATGGATAAGCTGCGCGAGGAGCTGAAGTCCAAGGACCTGCCGCAGGACGATGAGGCCGCCGTGCTCTACGCCATGTTCCCGAAGGAATTCTCCGATCTGCACAAGCCAAAGAAAGCTCCGGCCAAAGCGGCCGCCCCGGCGAAGGCCGCGCCCGCTTCTCCGGCTCCGCAAAAAGCGGCCGCCGCGCCCGCCGCCGGCGGCGCGGGTGCCACGCACCGGATGCGAGTCTCGGTGGACGGCAAGTCCTTCGAAGCCACGGTAGAAGAGCTTAACTAGGGTCGACGCCTCGCGCTTGTCGCGTCGGCGCAAACCTCTTATAACCGGGGGAATCCGCTCGCCCGAGTGGTGGAATTGGTAGACACACGGGACTTAAAATCCCGAGGAGCGTGAGTTCCGTGCGGGTTCGAGTCCCGCCTCGGGCACTTTTACCGGAGGTCAGTCCCGAAGCGTTTGAGACGCCTCGTTTTTGGACCCAAGGGGCCGTTCAGAAGCGCCGCCCTTAGGCCGCGCGCCCGGTGAGGTAGCGGTAGGTGTAGGCGCTTTTCGGGTTCGTCATCACCTGCATGGTTTCGCCGAACTCCACGAGCTGGCCGCAGGCGCCGTCCGGGTCTTCACGGTCGACGTAAAAGTAAGCCACGAGGTCGGCCGCGCGCTTGGCCTGCTCCATGTTGTGGGTAACCACGATGATGGTGAACTTCTTCTTCAGCTCGGCCATCAGTTCCTCCACCTTGAGGGTGGAGATGGGGTCGAGGGCGGAACAAGGCTCGTCCATGAGCAGGATACGCGGCTTGGTGGCAACGGCCCGGGCGATGCAGAGGCGTTGTTGCTGGCCGCCTGAGAGGGAGAGGCCGGAATCCTGCAGCTTGTCCTTGACCTCGTCCCATAGGTTGGCCGAGCGGATGCTCTCCTCCACGCGGTCCGGGATGCTGCCCTGATAGCCGTTGAGCTTGAGCGGGTAGGCCACGTTGTCGTAGATCGAGAAGTGGAAGGGATTGGGCTGCTGGAAGACCATGCCCACGTGGTAGCGTAGGAGGCGCTTGCTGACGCTCTTGGCGTAGATGTCCTTGCCGTCGAGGTAAACGCCGCCGTCCACGGTGGTGTGGCCCTCGTGGTTGAGGCGGTTGTAGCAGCGCAGGGTGGTGCTTTTGCCGCAGCCGGAGGGCCCGATGAAGGCGGTGATTTTGCCCCGGGGAATCTTGACGTAAACGTGCTTGAGCGCCTTGCTTTTGCCGTAATAGAACCGCTCGATGCGGGTGTCGAAGGCCGACTCGGTGCACGGGGGCTTCGACTTGTCGTACTCCAGCACTGGGCCCTCAATGAGGTTGGCGACGGAGGCGTCCGACATGTTTTCCACGTCCCGTTTTTGGTGAGTGACGGCGGATTCGCTCATGGTCTATTTCCGGGCAGCGATCAGGTGACTGACGATGTTGGTGGCTAGAACAAGTAGTATAAGGACTAGCGAGGCGCTCCAGGCGATGTCGAGCATGTTCTCGAAGGGCATGCCGGCAAAGTTGTAAATGATCATGGAGAGCGAGGCGGTCTGCTCAAAGAGGCTGGAGATCCAGTAGTCGCTAAAGAGGGCGGTGAACATGACCGGCGCGGTCTCGCCGGCCGCCCGGGCCACCGCCAGCATCACGCCGGTGATGAGCGAGGGCGCGCAGGCCGGAAGTGTTACGCGCAGAACGGTTTGGGAAGTGGTCGCGCCAAGGCCGGTGGAGGCGTCGCGCAGCGTACGCGGCACCCGCAGGAGCGCTTCCTCGGCTGAGAGGACGATGATCGGGAGCATGAGAACCGCCAGGGCGAGCCCGCCCGCCAGCACGGAAAACGAACCCAGGGCCAAAACCACCACCGCGTAAATAAAGACGCCCGCGAGAATGGAGGGCAGGCCGCTGAGGATTTTCGAGGCAAAGCGGATGCCCTGGGCAATCTTGGAGCCCCGGGCGTACTCGGTCAAAAACACCGCCGTGAGGATGCCCAGCGGGACAGAAACGGCCGCCGCGATCGCCACCAGCGCGAGCGTGCCCACGATGGCGTTGCCAAAACCGCCGCCTTCCATGCCGGCGCCGGGCGGGAGCTCCCAAAGCATGTCGAAGCGGAAGCGCGACAGTCCCTTGTAGATCACCATGTAGAGCAGGGAGAACAGCGGGACGGTGGCCAGAATCGTCAGCAAGGCCACCAGGATGTCCATCCCGGTGCTGAAGCTGCCCCGGAAGGAGGTCTTGCTCTCCAGGTCGATCGGCGGGAGCGGGTCCAAATGGGAGGAGGTCGTCGTTTGGCTCACGATGCGCTAGCCTTTCTGGTCCACGCCGGTTTTCACCAAGATGTACTCGGCGATCATGTTGATGACGAGGGTCAGGACCATGAGGATGAAAGAGATGTACATGAGCGCGGCCACCTGCATGCCGCTGGCCTCGCCGAAGCTGTTCGCCAGCAGGGAGGCGATGGTGTTGCCCGGCGCCAGGATGGAGACGTTGATCGTGTTGCTGTTGCCCACCAGCATGGCCAGGGCCATGGTTTCGCCCATCGCGCGGCCCAGGGCGAGCACCACGGCGCCGAAAATGCCCGTGGCCGCGTAGGGCAGGGTGACGTGCAGGAGCACCTCCCAACGGGTCGCGCCGACTGCCTCGGCGCCCTGCTTCATCGGCTGGGGCACGCAAATGAGCGCCGTGCGCGAAAGCGCGGCGATGGTTGGCAGAATCATGATCGCCAGGACAAACGCGGCCGGCAGCATGCCAGGCCCGAATGGCGAGGTGCTGAAGATCGGGATCCAGCCTAGGTTTTGGTGGAGCCAGGTGCCCACGTAGTCGCGCATAAGCGGGATAACGATGGCGATGCCCCAGAGGCCGTAAATGACCGAGGGAATCGCCGCCAGCAGCTCAATCAGAAATTTAAAGAACTCCTGCACCTTGGGCGGCAGGTAGTCCTCGCTCAGGAACACGGCGATGGCCACCCCGAGCGGCGTGGCCAGCAGCAGGGCCAGTAGCGAGCTGACCACCGTGCCGTAAATCATCGGCAGCGCGCCGTATTCGTTTTCGACCGGGTTCCACGTGGTCGTGTAAATAAAGCTGAGGCCGTACTCCTTCAGGGCGGGCAGGCCTTGGTAGCCAATCTGCAGGGTGATCCACGTCAGCAGGATGACGATGAAAAAAGCGCAGGCAGCGCTGATGTAGCGGAACGCGTCGTCGCTGTACTTGAGCGACGGATTCTTGCTCTTGAAAAGGGACGACACGGGGCGGATGGATCGGAGGTTTGTGGTGACCGAAAGTCGGATGGCGGAGAAGCCCTCGAGGCTCCCCCGCCATCCGTCTAGGTCGGCGCTTTCAAAAGCGCCAAGGTGGGGGTTATTGAATCTGGTCGGCCTTCGCCTTCACCTTCTTAATGACAGGTTCCGGGAGAGGAATGTATCCAATTTGGGTAGCGATGGCCTGGCCGTCGGTCAAGCACCAGTCGGCCAGCTTCTTGATCGCGGCGCCGGTGGCGGGGTCGTCGTACTTCGGGTGCACCAGCCACCAGGTGAAGGTGACGATCGGGTAGGAGGCGTCGCCCTCTGGGTTAAAGTCGAAGGCGCGCAGGTTCTCCGGCAGCTTGACGTTGGCCAGCGCGGCGGCACCGCTTTCCGGCGTCGGCGCGATGAACTTGCCGGCGCGGTTCTGCAGGGAGGCCATGGGCAGCTTCAGCTGGTTGGCGTAGCCGTATTCCACGTAGCCGATGGCGCCGGGGGTCTGCTTGACGAGCGCGGCCACACCGGCGTTCTTCGTGCCGCCGACACCGACGCCCTGCCAGTTCACCTTCTTACCGCCGCCAATTTTCTCCTTGAAAGCGGGGCTGATGGCCGACATGTGGTTGGTGAAGTTGTAGGTGGTACCGCTGCTGTCCGCCCGGAAAACCGGGGTGATTTTCAGATCCGGGAGCTTGGCGTCCGGGTTGGCCGCGACGAGCGCCGGATCGTTCCACTTGGTGATCTCGCCCAGGAAAATCTTGGGGTAGACTTCGGCGGGAAGCTTCAGATCGGTCACACCAGGGAGGTTGAAGGTCAGCACGATGGAACCGGCCGTCATCGGCAGTAGGAAGACGCCGCCTTCGACCTTGGCCATCTCCTCGTCCGACATCGCGGCGTCGGAGGCGCCGAAGTCGACGGTGCCGGCAGTGAACATCTTAATGCCCTGGCCGCTGCCGACGGACTGGTAGTCCACCTGCACGCCGGTCGCCCGGTTGTACTCCTTGAACCAACGGCCGTAGATCGGCTCGGGGAAGCTGGCGCCGCCCGCCGTGAGTTTTTCCGCAGCCTGTGCCGCCGGGGAGGGGAAGGACACGGTTGCGAGGATGATCCCTGCTGCGAGAGCGAACAGGCCGCCATGATTACGGTTAGGTCGTTTCATGATGAGTGCTATGTAAGGGGCTTTTGAACAACTGGCAAGGACAGCCACGAAATGTCATGGAATTGTTACATTTCGCTTCTTTCAAGGCGATTCCGGTCGGCGCTTTTTCGCCCTTCGGCAGAAGACTTCATATCGCCTAAACGATTGATCCCGAATTGCTTGCCTGGTGGGGTGCAACCGGCTCGGGTGGGTAAGGGAAGGACGCAAGACGCGCTTTAATCCGATCCGGGCAGAGCCAACTGGGAGCTGGGTTCGGTCAGGTTGGCCACCCCCAAACCGAGCAGCCGCAGCGGCCGGTGGACGAGGTGCTCGCGCGCCAGCAGGTGGCAGCCCAGCCGGTAGATTTCGGCGGCTCCGGACACCGGCGCGGCCACGCTTTGTTGCCGGGTGAGCGTGGTAAAGTCGCCGTAGCGGACCTTCACCTGCACCGTCTTCGCGGCCAACCGGCGCCGCTCGAGTTTGGCGGCGATTTCCTCGGCCGCCGCGCGCAGGGTGGCGCGCAGCACACCCCGGTCTTGGGTGTCCTGGTCGAAGGTTTCCTCGCTCGAGATGCTCTTGACGCTGTCGCCCAGGTCCAGCTCGCGGTCGTCTTCGCCCCGGGCGTAGCGTTGAAGCTTCTCGGACCAGCTTCCCACCAGCCCGCGCAGCTCCCCGCGGTAGTCCTGCAGGTCGCCGACCGTGGCGATGCCCGCGCGGCGCAGCGTCTCGGCGGTGACCTTGCCCACGCCGTGGATCGCTCCCGCCGGCAGCGGGCGCAGGAAGGCCACCTTGTCGCGCTCCGGGATGAGGCAGAGGCCGTCCGGCTTGTTGAAGTCGCTGGCGATTTTCGCGAGCATCTTGTTGGAGGCGATGCCGATGGAACAGGTCAGCCCTACCTGGCGATGGATGCGGTTCTTGAGCTCACGGGCGACGGGTAGGGCGGCCAGGAGCGCCTCGTCGGCGTCGCGGTCGCCCCGCCCGTAGAGGTCGGTCAGTTCCAGGTAGGCTTCGTCGATCGAGACGGGCTCCACCCGGGCGCCGGTCGCGCGCATGAGCTCGCGGATGCGGGCGGAGTCCGCCTGGTAGGCCTCGCGCCGCGGGGGAACAAAGATGCCTTCCGGGCAAAGCCGCCGCGCGGTGGCGCCGGGCATGGCCGAGCGCACGCCGAACTTGCGGGCCTCGTAGCTGGCGGCGGCCACCACGCCGCGCTTGTCCGGGTTGCCGCCCACGATGACGGGCTGGCCGCGCAACTCGGGGCGGTCGCGCTGCTCCACCGAGGCGAAGAAGGCGTCCATGTCGAGATGGAAGAGGACCCTTGGCATGGATTTATATAGATGTATATTCTTGGAACGGCATTGACAAGCCTGGGCGGTTGCGGGCGTCCAAAACTGCGCTAGGCGTAAAGGTACTATGAGCAAGCCCCCAGAGTTAATCATGTCCCTCAACGTCAGCGACGGCAAGCAAGCCCTCGAGTTCTACGCCCAGGCCTTCGGCGCCGAGCCGGTGGAATCGGTCTTCACCGAGGAGGGCATTCTCCTCCACGCGGAGATGAAGGTGGGAGAATCCCGCCTGATGTTCTCTTCCGAGATTCCCGAGATGGACGCCCCCAGCGCGGCCCGGGTCGGCGCTTCTCCCACCCTCCAGTGCATCGAAACCGACGAAGTCGACGCCCTCTACGAGCAGGCGGTGGCCGCCGGCGCCGAGGTGCTCATGCCGCTCGCTGATCAGTTCTGGGGCGCGCGCTGCGCCACTCTGCGCGACCCCTTTGGCTATCGCTGGAATCTGACCAAGCAAATCCGCGAGGTTTCGGCGGAGGAGGTCATCCGTGGGGCCAAGGAAATGATGGGGTAGTGGCTGGACGCCGGCGGCGGTGGACAGTACGATTCTCTTTCACGGTGAACACGACGATGATGCGAGCAGCAGGTCCTCTCAAACCGCTGGCTGGGGTGGTTGCGGTATTGCTCCTTTCCGCGGGGGCGGCCGTCGGAGCGCTGAAGTACAGCATCAAACCCGAAAAACCGGAGTATCTCTTGGGCCTTCCCGTCACCCTGGTGCTGGAAATCCACAACCCGGACCGCCAGGGCGCCACCGCCGAAACCGGCCACAACGGCTACGGCAACTTCCGCTTTACGGCGGCCCAGCCGGGCGCGGCCGCGCCGCTGCCCCACCTGCCAAAGGAACTCGGCCATTCCCGCGTGCTCGATACGTTCGTTGCCTCCTACGCCACGGTTCGGACGGTCTACATCCTCGACGAGTGGCTCTCGTTCAAGACGCCGGGCAAACACCAAGTCAACTTCAGCATCGTCACGCCCACCGGGGACACCGTGTGGAGCGACACCTTCGAGGTCAACATCGTCGACCCGACCGAGGAGCAACTCGCCGCCGTGCGCGAACGCTACCAGCAGCTCTACGACCAGCCGGGCGATCCCTTTCCCGACACCTTCGGCCTGCCGTTCTATTCCTACGGGGTTGTCAACTCGGACCGGGCCGAAGTCCGGCAAATGCCCTACGTCCACAACCCGGCGCTCAAGGACATCATGACCAAGCTGGCCCGCAAAGGCTATCCCGGCGCCGAGGTCGCACTCAAGAACATGCCTTAGGGGCTAGGTCCTGAATGGCGCCAGCGCAAACCGATGCGTTCTTTCTTCTCAATCGGGGGGGTCCTCCTCTTCATGGCCACGGCGCTGATGGTCCGCGCCGCGGAAGTCGCCTCCATCCAGACCGGCGATTTGGCGGACTACGCCGAGCAGCCCGCGCCGGTGCGCGAGCTGATTGACCGCGCGCTCCAGCTCACGCGGATGGATCTGGGCTATCGTTACGGCTCCGCCGATCCGAAAAAGGGCGGCATGGACTGCTCCGGCACGATCAATTACCTTCTGCGCGCGGACGGCTTCGAGCACGTGCCCCGCCAGGCCAACCAGATGTACGTCTGGGCGTGGAAGGCGGGCGGAGTCACCGCCGTGGCCAGCAGCCGCCTTGCCAGCTTCGAGTTCGACCGGCTGCGCCCGGGCGACCTCCTTTTCTGGTCCGGCACTTACGACGTCGACCGCGAGCCGCCGGTCACCCACGTGATGCTGTATCTGGGCCGGCTCAAGGACGGCGGCCGGCGGGTCATGTTTGGCGCCAGCAGCGGGCGGCGCTACGCGGGCCGGTCGCGCCACGGGGTCAGCGTCTTCGACCTCGAGCTGCCGCGGCCGGGGAGCAAGTCGCGCTTTATCGGCTACGCGCCGATTCCCGGCATGGCGGAGCGCATTCGCCTGGCGGCGGAGGTGGCCATCCCGACCGCGCCGGCGGCGGCTTTGCCCGCATCGGCCCCGGCGGCCCCGTCCGCGTTATCACCCTGATCCTCCGTGGCGGCGGCGCTCAGTAGCGTTGGGCGGAGTGCGCAATCTCCTCGGTGAGCAGCGCGCGCATGGTCACGATTCCGAGCACCTTGCCGTCCTTTTCGCGGCGGATGACGACCGCGTCGCTGGTGGAATCGAGCAGCAGGCTCTGGACGTGCCCGATGGTGTCGTAGGGGCTGGCCACCATGGCCGGGGCCACGTTGGGGCGCTGGCCGTGCTCGAGCGCGCGCTCGATCTCAAAGCGCGAGACGACACCCTCGAGCGCGTCGTCGATCACAACCGGGAACCAGGCCACCTGGTGGGTGGCGATGGCCGCGCGCGTGGCCTCCGGGTCCAGGCTGCGCAGGATGAAGCGTTGGAAGCGCACGTGCTCGCCGACCGGCATGGAGAGCCAGCTGCCCAGGTCGCGCGGCGGCATCAGCAGGTCCAGATCGGCGCCGTCCTGCTTGAGCACCTCGCTGTAGAAATTGTCCTCGTTGAAGTAGCGGGAAATGGCCTGGCTGATGATGGCGCCGACCATCAGCGCGGGCACGATGCTGAACTGGTGGGTCATCTCAAAAACGATCAGAATGGAGGTGATCGGCGCGCGCACCACCGCGCCCAGGCAGGCGCTCATCCCCACGACCGCGAGCACGGTTTCCTCGCCGCCGCCCAGGGAGTGGTTCGGCAGGATGAGCTCGGCGATGTAGGCCACCAGCAGGCCGGTCATGGTGCCGAAGAAAAGGGTGGGCGCGAAGATGCCGCCGCAACCGCCGAAGCCGTAGGCCAGCACGGTGGCGGCAAACTTGGCGACGAGCAGCGCCACGATGGTGAACAGGGCGACGCGCCCGCCCACGAGGGTGAGTTGCTCGTGGTTGCCGAGGGCTTCGGACATGTCGTGGTAGCCGAGGCCGAAGACGCCGAGCTTGCCCGTGAGGTAGAACACGCTCACGCCGAGCACCCAGGTCATCAGGCCGGCGGCCACCGGGTAAAGCCAGGCCGGCATCAGCGGCCGGGTGCGGCGCTTCCAGCGCAGGTAGAGGCTGGCGCGCTGGAAGCCCACCCCCACCAGCGAGGCGAGCGCCGCCACCAGCGGGATGAGCACGTAGGCCTGCCAGTTGGGGTCGGCCAGCTCGCGCAGTTGGAAGGCGGGCTGCGAGCCAATGACCGCCCAGACGGTGAAGGCTCCGGTAACCGATGCGAGGATGACGCCGCCGAGGTGCCGGCTGTTGAGGTCCTCCAGCATTTCCTCCAGCACAAAGAAGATGGCGGCGATGGGCGTGTTGAAAGCGGCAGCCAGTCCGGCGGCGGCACCGGCGGCCGCGGCCGGGCGCAGGCCTTTGCGGGTCTCGCCCATCCAGCGCGCAAAGTGCCCGGACATGGCCCCCGCGACGAAGACGCTCGGGCCCTCCCGGCCCAGGCTGGTCCCGCCGCCCACGCTTAGGATGCAGGCGACGAACTTGACCCAGGTTTCCCGCCAGCGCACGTAGCCGAAGCG
Source organism: Verrucomicrobiota bacterium (assembly GCA_038745425.1). Lineage (GTDB taxonomy): Bacteria > Verrucomicrobiota > Verrucomicrobiia > Methylacidiphilales > UBA1321 > CAWUJC01. The sequence goes on from JBCDLL010000036.1 coordinate 35,122, forward strand.
CTCCCAGTAGGCCAGCTTGAGCTGCGGCACGCCGCTGCCGGCCGCGTCGGGCGCGTAGACGCTCAGCAGGTAGCCGACCAGCGCCGAGGTGGCCAGGATGCTGCCCAGGCTGTAGAGCGCAAACTCCCAGAAGGCGAGGTGCGAGAAGTGCTCGATGGTGCGGCTGAAGAGAAACTCGATCGCCAGGGCGAGGGCGATGGCCGAGGCCGCGCCGACCAGCCCATAGCCGACGGTTTTGATCGCGTAGCGGGGCTGCGCGCCCAGCGCCCGGAAGGCCCGGCCGAGCTTCTGGAGGAGGTGGGGACGGCTCGCGGGCGCAGACATCAGCCCCGCCAAGATGCCGGAGAAAGCGCCCCGGAGACAAGCCCGCAATCGGTCGCCCGCCCGGGCGCAACTCGATCCTTGGCATGCGGGCGAATCCTGCTAACAACACCGGGTGGACATCGCCAACCTACTGGAAGTCATCCTCCTGGGCATTGTCGAGGGCATCACGGAGTTCCTCCCGATCTCTTCCACCGGCCACCTGCTCATTATGCAGCAGTGGATGGCGCGTCGCAGCGACGCCTTCAACGTCGTCATCCAGCTGGGGGCGATCAGCGCGGTGGTGGTTATCTATTGGCCCACCCTGGTGGACCTGGCCAAGAACTGGCGCCAGCCCAAGCAGCGGGACCTTCTCCTCAAGCTCTTCGCTGCCTTTGTGGTGACTTGCGTGATCGGCCTGGTCGTGAAGAAGCCGGACTGGTTCGGCCTGCCCTTCGACGAGCTGACCCTGCCCGAAACGGTCCAGCCGGTGGCCTGGGCGTTGATCATCGGCGCGGGCGTGATTTTTCTGGCGGAATGGATGCTCAAAGGGCGGCACGGGTCCGACGACATCAGCTGGACGATCGCGATCTTGATCGGCGTGGCCCAGATGGTGGCGGGCATCTTTCCGGGCACCAGCCGCAGCGGCGCGACCATCTTTACCGCCATGCTGATGGGCGTCTCGCGGGTGAAGGCGACGGAGTTTTCCTTCCTGGTGGGCATCCCGACGATGTTTGCCGCCGGCTTCATGGAGATGGCGCTGCTGATCAAGGACGAAGGCTGGCCGGAGGGCGAGATGCTCGACATTGGCGTGGGCTTTATCGTCTCGGCGGTGGTGGCCTTTGTGGTGGTCAAGTGGCTGCTGCACTACGTGCAGAGCAACAGCTTTGTGCCCTTTGCCTGGTACCGGCTGGCCCTCGGTATTGGCCTGTTTGTGGTCTTTGGCGGGATGTTTGGCGACGGCATGCCCACGGTGGTGCCGGATCAGCCCGCCGAACCCGTCCCGGCCGAAACGACCCTGGTGGAAGCGCAGGGAGCCACTTGGGCGGCGAAGTAAGCTTGCTTCGCTTGGCGGGAATCGCATGATGGCGGGCCCATGTTTTCCCTCCGGCAGACCGACGGCGGCGCCCGGCGCGGCGTGTTGAGCACGCCGCACGGCGAGATCCAGACCCCGGAGTACATGCCGGTCGGCACGGCGGCCAGCGTCAAGGCCGTCACCCAGCGCGATCTGCACGAGATCCAGACCCAGATCATCCTCGGCAACACCTATCACCTTTTTCTGCGCCCGGGCATGGACGTGATGCGCGAGATGGGCGGGCTCCACGCGTTTATGGACTGGCCCAAGCCGATCCTGACGGACTCCGGCGGCTTCCAGGTCTACAGCCTGGCCAAGCTGCGCGAAATCACCGAGCAGGGCGTGCACTTCCGCAGCCATCTCGACGGCAGTGCGCTTTTCCTGGGCCCGCGCGAGTCCATCGAAATCCAGCGCACGCTCGGCACCGATATCATGATGGCTTTTGACGAATGCCCGCCCTGGCCGGCGGACGAAGCGGCCGTGCGCGCCGCGGTCGAGCGCACCGTGCGCTGGGGCCGCCAGAGCAAGGAGGTTCGCGACGAGCTGGAGGCCGGTGCGCCCGCGTTGCCTTGGCCCGGGGACCTCCAGGCCGACTGGGCCGACCGGTACCCGCAGGCGCCGCAACAGGCGCTCTTCGGGATCGTCCAGGGCGGGGGCTACGCCGACCTGCGCCGGGAGTGCGCCGAACGGTTGGTCGAAATCGGCTTCGACGGCTACGCCATCGGCGGGGTCAGCGTCGGCGAGCCGGAGGTGGAGATGTATCGCGCGGCCGACCACACCTGCCCGGTCCTCCCGCCCGGCCAGGTCCGCTACGTGATGGGCCTGGGCCAGCCCAACCAGCTTGTCGAGCTCGTTGCCCGCGGGGTGGACATCTTTGACTGCGTGCTGCCCACCCGCGCGGCCCGCCACGGCACCTGCTACACCTGGGACGGGGCCATCAACCTCAAGGGCGCCGCCTACAAGACGGACTCCCGCCCGCTGATGGGTGATGACGGGGGCGACTGTTTGGCTTGTCAAAATCACACGCGTGCCTACATTCGGCACTTACTCAAGTCGGGCGAAATTCTGGGCCTCATGCTGCTGAGCATTCACAACCTCCATTTTTTCCTGGAACTGATGCGGCGCATGCGGGAAGCCATTGAGGCGGGGCGTTTTGCCGCGTTTCGGCAGGAATTTCACGCCCGGTACCAACCGACCATTCCCCAAAAATCGACATGAATTTGACCGACCCTTTCACCCTGGAACTCTTCGGACTGCTGGCCCAGGCCGACGTCCCGGCGGAGGCGCCCCCGGAAGGCGCGCCGTTTTTCCTCACCATGATGATGTGGCTGGCCATCTTTGGCCTCATCTACTTCATGTTCATCCGCCCGATCAGCAAGGCCAAGAAGGACCAGCAGCAATTGGTCTCCGCGCTCAAGAACGGCTCGCGCGTCATCACGGTGGGCGGCATCGTCGGCATCGTCACCAGCGTCAAGGACAAGACCGTGCTGGTGCGCACCGGCGACGGTACCAAGATCGAAGTGCTTAAGGACAAGCTCGCCAGCGTCGAGGGCGATGGCAAGGGTGGCGACCAGAAGCCTGAGGCCAAGGAAAAGAAGGCCGAGCCCGAACCCTCCGAGGACGACGCCGAAGCCTCCGAGGAGGACGCCGAGGAAGCCAACGCCACGGACGAGAACGGCAGCGGCTCCGGCGGCAAGACTCCCTACAACCGCTCCCGTCGTCGCCGGGCCCGC
>JBCDLL010000037.1:0-38204 GCA_038745425.1 Verrucomicrobiota bacterium
GGTCGACCGCAGCAGTAAGCTCGACTGGACCCCGGTCCGGAAGTCGATCAAGAAGTACGGCATGCGCAACTCCAACACCATGGCGATTGCGCCGACCGCGACCATCGCCAACATCACCGGCGCCACGCAGTCGATCGAGCCGACCTACAAGCACCTCTTCGTTAAGAGCAATCTGAGCGGCGACTTCATCACCACCAACCGGTTCCTGGTGGAGGCGCTCAAGGAACGCAACCTCTGGGACGAGGAGATGATCGACGACTTGAAGTACTTCGACGGCCTGCTTGAGGAAATCGACCGCGTGCCCGACGACATCAAGGAGCTTTTCAAGACTTCCTTCGAGATCGAGGCGCAGTGGATCGTGGAATGCGCCAGCCGCCGCCAGAAGTGGCTGGACATGGGGCAAAGCCTGAACCTCTACCTGCGCGAACCGAACGGTCGCAAGCTGAGCGACATGTACCAGTACGCCTGGCGCAAGGGCCTCAAGACGACTTACTACCTGCGCACGCTCGCCGCCACCCAGGTGGAAAAGAGCACGACCGACATCAACCGCCGCGGACTCCAGCCGCGCTGGATGAAGAACAAGAGCGCGTCGTCGAACATCCAGGTGAGCCGCGACGCCGCCGCCGCCGCGACGGAAGTCCAAGGCAACGAATCACCGGTCACCGCCGCCACGCCGGCCACCGACATGGGCGACGTCAAGGCCTGCTCACTGGACAACCCCGACTGCGAAGCCTGCCAGTAAGGAACGCTATAAGATCCGCGGATCAAAAACACTCAACCCAACAATCTACACAAACCAAAACGCAAAACCCGAAAGGAAATCCATCATGTCCTGTTGCACCGTTGGAGATACGCGGCCCGAGCCGCACGACCTGACCAAACGCATCAACGTTGACGACAAGCGCCTGATCAACTGCAAGGCGGTCGACGTCAACCAGCTCATGCCCCTCAAGTACAAGTGGGCCTGGGAGCATTACCTGAATGGCTGCGCCAACAACTGGATGCCGACCGAGGTCCCCATGCAGAAAGACGTGGAGCTGTGGAAAAGCAACCAACTCACGGCCGACGAGCGGCGCGTCATCATGCGTAACCTCGGCTTCTTCAGCACCGCGGAGAGCCTGGTGGGCAACAACATCGTGCTCGCCATCTTCAAGCACGTGACCAACCCGGAGTGCCGCCAGTACCTGCTGCGCCAGGCTTTCGAGGAAGCTGTCCACACTCACACCTTCCACTACGTGGTGGAGAGCCTGTCGCTCGACGAGCGCGAGGTCTTCAATATGTACCACGAGGTCAACTCGATTAACGAGAAGGATGAGTTCGAGATGAAGCTCACCGCCGACGTGATGGACGCGAACTTCACCACCGACACGGTCGAAGGCATCCAGAAGTTCATCAAGAACCTAATCGGCTTCTACGTGATCATGGAAGGCATCTTCTTCTACAGCGGCTTCGTCATGATCCTGAGCTTCCACCGCCAGAACCGCATGACCGGCATCGGCGAGCAGTTCCAGTACATCCTGCGCGACGAGTCCATCCACCTCAACTTCGGCATCGACCTGATCAACGGCATCAAGGAAGAGAATCCGGAAGCCTGGACGCCCGAGCTCAAGGCCGAGATCGAGGACATGATCGACCAGTCCGTTGAACTGGAGATTGCCTACGCGCAGGACTGCCTGCCCGGCGGCATCTTTGGGCTCAATGCCGACATGTTCCGCGACTACGTCCAGCACATCGCCGATCGCCGCCGCGAACGCATCGGCCTCTCCTCCAAGTACGGGTCCAAGAACCCGTTCCCGTGGATGAGCGAGACGATGGACCTGGCCAAGGAGAAAAACTTCTTCGAGACCCGCGTGACTGAATACCAGAGCGGCTCGCAGCTGGCCTGGTAAGTCATCCGAATTTGCGTTCCCGCGCAAAGCAAGTCCACGAGCGTTTCGTCCCCCATCCCCCCATCCCACACTCGTTCGTGGCAGCCCGGGGCCCTCACCGGCCCCGGGTTTTTTGCGACCGTCCTAAGTAGGCAAATCAACCGGCCGGCTTGAGGACATAGAGAGCCCACTCGAGCGAGAACGGCAGGCGCAGAATCGTGTAGAACGCTCCAATCAGTGTATAAGTGCCCGTGGCGATGCAGGCGGCCAGCACGCCGAGCATGAGCCGCATCCGCGCGGCTTCATCGAGATCGGCGAGGTCCCGGATGCCGATTAAAATCAAGGGAAAGAGGAAGGCGGTGCTGCGGGAAATGTCCAAGACCATGAAGGACGCCGCCAGGGAAAGCGTGACCCCAAGCGTCGCCAGGATCGTGACCGGATGCCGCCGCACCCAGATGGCGCGGTAAAGCGCCGGCACGATGAGGATCCACCAGCCCTCGAAGAGAAGCGCCACCCCCAGCGGAATCAAGTTGAGATTGTGGATCATCGTGCCGATGCCCACCTGGTCAAAGTTCTGCGTCCAGCCGAGACTCAGGGTCAGGATCAGCCGAAGGATGGCGTAGCCGGCAACGGCCACGCCAAGGCTGATCGCCGACCAAAGGTAGCGCCCAGGGGAAGCGGCCCGGCGGCCGGGATCGAGCAACACGGCGTAAACCGGCAGAGTCAGGAGCGCGCGCTCATCGGTCCAAAGGGCCAGGAAAAAAGCGATGCCGAGTGCCCAGTAATGGCGGCCCAGGCAGACGGCGGCCAGGGTCAGCAAAAAAACCGCGACGCCGTCGAAGGGGTAGCTGCGCATGTCCAAAAAGCCCATGCAGCCAGCGTAGATCGAACCAGCTGCCGCGACACTAAGCGCGGATGTCGCCAGATCGAGGCCGCCGCGCTGGCGGCAGAACCACCAGATGAGCCACAGCGTCCCGATGTTGGCCAGGGAGGCGAGCGCCACCGCGCCGACAGCGTCGAGTCCCAGCAAATGGCAGACCAGCGGCACGAAAATGCGCGGAGTGAGCTTGGCGCTGTGGCTCTCGGTGTCCTCGTTCAGCGGGACGGTGTTCATGTCCAGCCACGGGTCGGCGATTTTTTGATCGTACTCGGGCGGCGGCCACTTGGGGTTTGGCTCCAGAAACGCCGGGCAAAAGGAAAATCCGAGCAAGACGACCGTAATGAAAAGCAGGCAGCGCAGCGGTGAACCCCAAAGCAATCGACTCACCTTCACAGTGCTTCCTCGGCTTCCTGGCACTGGGCGATGATGCGCTTGCCCTTCGTGATGAAAGGACCCCAGGCGCCCAGCAACATCAAGGCCGGAATAAACCAAAAGCTGGCGCGCAGCTTTTCTAGAAGGTTTTGCAGGCGGGCATTCACGGGTCAGTCACATCGTTTTCCATGTGCGGCTTCGGCTCCGATTCAAGGCCGATTACGCCTTTGCTCTCCGTTCTGCAGCTGGCGTTCGCGCCGCGGGCGGAAGGATGAGCATCGGCAGCGAAGCCGCGCATTTGGCCAGCCTAGTTGTTTGTCCCTAAACTACAATGGGTACTTGGCAAAAATCGCCGAGCCAACCATGCTCGGCGCGATGAAACTGGTGGCTCTTTTGAACGGCCCGGACCGCCCGGGTCTGGTCGCGAAGTTCTCCGGCTGGATCTACGAACACGGCGGCAACATCATCCACGCCGACCAGCACCGCGACGACGAGGAAGGCATCTTTTTCCAGCGCATTGAGTGGGAGCCGACCGCCGATCACCCGACGGCCCGAGAGGACTTTGCCGAGTTTGCCACCGCCGAAACGCAGATGGCGGTCACCGTGCGGCCGGTGGGCGCCTCCATGCCGGTCGCGCTGCTCGTTTCCAAGCAAGACCACTGCTTTCACGATCTGGTTCTGCGCTGGCGGTCGGGCGAGTACCCGGCCACCATCCCGTTCATCGTCTCCAACCACGAGGTTTTGCGCGAGGCGGCCGAGGGCTACGGCATCCCTTTTCACCACATCCCGGTGACGCCGGCGACCAAGCAAGAGGCGGAAACCCGGCTGCTAGAGCTGGCGCGAGCCCACGGCGTGGAACTCATGGTGATGGCGCGCTACATGCAAATCCTGAGCGACGATTTTTTCGAGCAGACCGACATACCCGTGATTAACGTGCACCACAGCTTCCTGCCCGCCTTCGCCGGGGCCAAGCCCTACCACCAGGCCCATCGCCGCGGGGTCAAACTGATCGGCGCCACCGCCCACTACGCCACCGCCGAGCTCGATGCGGGGCCCATTATCGCCCAGGAAGTCAGCCGGATCACCCACCGCCACGGCGTCGCGGATCTCGTCCGCCGCGGGCAAGATCTGGAAAAGCTGGTGATCTCGCAGGCGGTGCGCTGGCACCTGGAGAACCGCATCCTCATTTACCGCAACAAGACCGTCATTTTCGACTAGCCAGCGCTTGGATTGGCTTTGACAAACCCCCGGTTGAAACGGAGGCTGCCAGCCATGCCGATTGACGCCGTTTTCTTTGACCTGGACGACACTCTGATCGTGGACGAAGCCGCCTCGCGGGCGACCTTTGCCGCCGTCGCCCAAGAGACCTTTGAAAACGACAAAGTCCGGGCCGGGCGCTTCCAGGAAGCCGCCATGGAACTGGCCGAAGACCTCTTTCGAGAAGGCCCCTGCTACGCTTACTGCAAGGAAATTGGCATCAGCGCGTTCGAGATTATGTGGGGCACCTTTAAGGATGAGCGGCCCGCCATCGAACCCGATCCCCGCTTGGCGCCGCTGCACAAATGGCGCCTGCCTTACCGCCAGGAAGTGTGGGAACAAGCGCTCCTGCGCGAGGGCGGCGATCTTTTGGCCGGCCAGTCCGGTCCCCAGATCAAGGCCCTGCAGCTTTCCGACCGCTGGGCGCAGCTGCGGGCCGAGCATCTCCGGGACATGGCGGGAGCAAAGGAGTTGCTCGCCCGGCTACGTGGCAACGTCAAGCTGGGACTGCTGACGAACGGCTCCCCTTCCCTCCAGCGCACCAAGATCCAACTGGCCGAGCTTGATCCTTATTTCGACGCCGTTGCCATCTCCGGCGAGGTGCGGATCGGCAAGCCCCGGCCGGGCATCTTTATCTGGCTTTGCGAGCAATGCGGGGTGGAAGCGGAGAACGCCGTCATGGTCGGCAACAGCCTCGGACGCGACATCAAGGGCGCGCAGAACGCGGGGATGCGCTCCGTCTGGATCGATGTGCCCGGCGCCCACGGGGGCGACCCCGCGCTCATCCAGGGCGATGCCACTATCGGTCAGCTCGGCGAGCTGATCGAGGCGCTGAAGACCATCTAATGGGCACGCCGGTTCCGGGCTCCTGACTCTTTTTTGCTTTTCGGGCTTTTCTGGTGCTATTTTATGCACTTATGACGAAAGCTCCCGCCAACGTTCCCGTGAATGTGTTCGAGGACGCGAGCGAAGCCGCGACTTGGAACCGGATCGAGGGGGAATGGCGACCGCTCTTTGGCAGTTACTTCAAAGAGGGACTGAGCGTGGAGTATCACAATTTCCGCAGCCGCGGCCCCCTGCGTTGGCACGAGTCCTTCCATTCCGACAGCTTTGAAATTTGCCTGAATTGGAGCGGCTCCGGGACCATCACTACGGACCAGAACCGACTCGAAATCGCGCCCAAAACGGTGGCCTATTACTTCCCGCAGGACGGGCGGCTCGACGCCGTGCGCCGGGAGGAAGAGCAGCACACCTTCGTCACCCTCGAACTCTCCCGCGAGTACCTGCACCGCCTCTTCAGCGGCGATGAATCCCAGCTCCAGCCGTGGCTGCGCGAGTACCTGGGGGGGAAGGTCAGGCCGCGCCATTTTGCCCTGGCCGAGCCGATGCCGCCCTCGGTGCAGCGCCTCTTCCCGAACTGGAGCAAGCCACCGGTGCTGAAAGCGGCGCAGGGGCTGTGGTACCAAAGCCGTGTGCTTGAGATCATTTCGCTGCTGCTCTTTGACCCAGGCGCCTCGGGCGAGATGTTCTGCACCCGGCAGCAGCGGCTCGCCCGCGAACGCGTCGACAAGATCAAAGCTATGCTGGAAAAAGATCTGGCCAACCCGCCGAACATGGAGCAGATGGGCCGAGTGATCGGCTGCAGCGCGCCCTACCTTTCGCGCATCTTCTCCTCCGAGATGAGCATGACGATGCCGCAGTACCTGCGCCAACTCCGGCTGGAAAAGGCCGCCCGCCTCCTGCGGGAGGGCCGCCATAACGTGACCGAGGCAGCTTACGAGGTCGGCTACAACAGCCTCAGCCACTTCAGCAAAGCCTTTTACGAGACCTTTGGCTGCTGCCCGGGACTGTATCCGCAAGGAGCCAAGCTCTTTGCTGGCCAGGAGCGCTAAAAAACGGTCACGACGCGCAGCCCGATGGCGACAGCGTCCTCGGTCGCCAGGGACGGGTCCTGAAAGAACTGGATGTTGGGCTGAATCGTAAGCCAGGGATTAACCTGAGCGGCGTAGGTCACTTCCACGATTGTCTGGTCTTCGGACGGGTTCAGGTTCCCGGCGATGGTTTCAGTCGGGAAGTTCACGTTGGCCACGCCGATGCCGAACTGATCCTGCGGTCGTCCCCAGGGCTCGCCAAAGACCACGACCGCGCCCTGCAGGCCCCAGTCGATCGGGTTGCGGTTGTTGGAGGGCCCCGGCACCATGCGGAAGGAGAGGCCCACTAGCGTGTCGGTGCCGTTGCTTTGCATGAGCACGGCCTGGTCGATCGTGAACCAGACGTTCCAGTTGTTATTCACGGTACTACCGTCAAAGGCAGTGAACTCGCTGGTGTCGTAAAATCCGCCCACCAGGTAAACGCCGGGCAGGCCGTTCAAGTCGACGTTGACACCGGTTTCCGCGAAGCTGGCGATGCCGGTCGCGCCGCCCCAGCGCCAGCCGAAGCCGTTGTTGCTAACAATATCGTCGCCGGCGTTGCCGGAAAACGCACCCACGCGGACGAACCACTCTTCGACCGGCTGCGCATAGAAGTAGACACCGGGCGCGGTCAGTCGGTAGGCCGGCGCGGCAGTGGCACCGGCTTCCTTGGGGTACTGGCCGAAGGAGGCGTTTGCGAAAAGGCCCATGTAAACCGAACCCAGGAAATCGTCGTCGGCCGCAAACTGGCCGATCTTGAACAGGTAGTAGCCGGGCACATCAGACGGATTGGCTCCGTTGGAGTCGTTCCCAAACTCCTGGCCCCAGGTTTGTTGAAAATACATATGGTACATGCGAATGGCGTTGGAGCTCTCGTAGCTACTCAGCGCCGTAGCCGGGAAGGCCCCGATGAGTTCGTCGCTGGGCAGGCCGCCGTAGTACCAATTGCCGTCGACCACGATGGAGCCACCCTTCCAGCCCAGCGTCGGCTCAAAGTCCCACTCGAAGCCCCATTCCCAGTAACCGACCAGATTCCCGCCGGTCTCGATGCCGCCGCTCACGTTATACCAGCCTTCGCTCGCGTTCAGGATGTTGATGGTGAGACCCTTGTCTTCCAGGTCTGTCCGCGCGCCACCCCAGTCGCCGAGGGCGTAATCCCCTTCCCACCACTCGGCAAAAAGGTCTTTGCTGGTGGGCGCAGGTTGGTCGAGCATCATCTTGTCGCCCGCTTGGGCGAAACCAAGCAGGGCAACGCCCAGCGCCGGTAGGAGTAAATTTCTTAAAATCTTCATGTGAAAATTCAATGGGAATTTTTTTGATGTGTCAAAATCTATTTTTGTTGCCGTCAAAATGTCACAACCCATTCTCTTTCAATATGGATAGGTCGATTTTTCAGATTCGGCTTGGAAAGACAAGCGTGTTTACTAACGGGTAAAGAACATTTTTTACCGCAGTTTTCGGCCGGGTCGACTATGACTGAGAGATGCTCGATTCCCCCCTCTCCGCCATCCCTTGGGCGGCGCTGGATTTTGAGGGGGCGGGCGAGCTCCCGGGCTACACCGATGTCCCAATCCAAGTTGGGCTGGTGCAAGCCACGGGTATCGAGCCTCCGCTGGCTGTGCGGCAATTCCGCTCCTTCATCGCGGCTCACCGACCGGTGGCCCTTGCCGCCCGCCGCGTGCACGGAATCACGGACCGTGATTTGACCGACGCGCCGGAGTTGGCCTCTCTCTGGCCGGAGCTGAAAGCCCGGCTTGGCGACCACGTGGTGGTGGCGCACAACGCCAGCGTCGAAAAGCGCTACCTCCGTGCCTTCCCCGGACACGGTTTCGGCCCCTGGGTGGACACCCTCACCCTCACCCGGCGCCTTTATCCGAATCTGGAAAGCCATCGCCTGGGCGATCTGGTGGCGGCGTTCGGGCTGACGCCTGCCCTGGACGCGCTATGTCCGCAGCTGGCCTGGCACGACGCGCTCTACGATGCCGCCGCCAGCCTTCTCGTTCTGCAGCACACCATCCGCGCCGCCGGGCTGCAGGAAAAGCCGCTGCGGATTCTCTTTTAAGGCACCCAGCGGTAGCCGACGCCGTGAACGGTCAGCAGATGCCGGGGCTTGCCGGTGGGCTCGCCCAATTTCTTGCGCAACTGCACCACCATCTGGTCCAGCGTGCGCGTGGTGCCAAAGTACTGGTAACCCCAGACCTTGCTCAGCAGCTCGTCACGGGAGAGCACCTCGTCGGGATGCTCGTGGAAGAAGCGCAGCAGCTCAAACTCCTTCGCCGTCAGCCGGTGGGTCTTTTCCTCACGGACGAGTTCGAAACGCTTGGGATCAATCTGCGCCGCGCCCATCTCGAAGCGGCCGCTGCCGTTGGCGGTTTCGGCGTCCAAAGGTCCGTTGCTTTCCACCGTTCGTCGCAGGAGCGCGTGGACGCGGGCCACCAGCTCACGCACCCCGAAGGGTTTGGTGACGTAGTCATCCGCACCGCAATCCAAGCCCACCACCTTGTCCATCTCCTGGCCCTTGGCGGTGAGCATCAGCACGGGCAGCTGGATCTTGGCCTTGCGGATCTCGCGGCAAATTTCGTAGCCGTTTTTCTTCGGCAACATCACGTCCAGAAGGATGATCTGCGGCTTGGTCTCGGCCAGTCGGTCCAGCGCCTCGTCGCCCCGCTCGCAGGTAAAGACCTCAAACCCCTCGCTGCGGAAAACCTCCTGCAGCCCCAAAAGAATGTTGGCGTCATCTTCGACCACCAGAATGCGTGTCTTCATGATTTCTTCGTCCCCTTTTCTGGAGATTCCGCCAGCGGCAGCACCAGCGTAAAGCACGCGCCGCCCCCTTTACGCGAGGCGTAACGGAGCGTGCCGCCGTGGGCCTGGGCGATGGAAAGCGCCAGCGTCAGCCCCAGTCCGGAGCCCTGGATGCCGGAGCTGAGCGAATCGTGCGCGCGGTAGAACTTCTTGAAGATTTGCGTCTCGTGGCCGCGCGGGACGCCGGGACCGCGGTCCAGCACCCGCAGCAGGGCCTGCCCGTGGAGAGGATCCCGCGCCAGCTCGATCCGGATGTCCTTGGCATCACCGCCGTACTTCTCGGCGTTGGAAATCAGGTTGAGCAGCACCTGGGTGATGGCATCCCGGTCGGCCGAGACGGGCAGGCTGACGTCCTCCTTGGACACCTCGAGCGTGAATCCGCTCTGCTCCAAGTGGGCGCGATAGGCGACCGCGATCTCGCGGGTGAGCTCGGCCAGGTCCATCCCCGCCATGCGGTACTGCTTGCGGGACTGCTCCATCCGCGAGAAGTCCAGGATGTTGTTGATGAGCCGGGTGAGCCGGGAGGCCTCGGCGACAATGATATCCAGGTAGCGCTGCTGGTTCTCGGACGAGGCGGGGGCGTCGGTCTGGCGGCGTAGCAACTCTGAAAACATGCGGATGGAAGTGAGCGGGGTCTTGAGTTCGTGGGAAACGTTGCTGACGAAGTCGGTCTTTTGCCGGGCCGACACCACCTCGCGGCGAAAGTCCCGCCAAAGAACAACTCCGCCGACGCCAACGGCAAGCAACATCAGCCCGGTGACCGAGCCCAGAAACCAGCTCTGGTAAGTGGCGGCCTGCTGCAGTCGGTGCGGATGAAGGAGGTAGGCCGCCACCTCCCAGTGCGGCAGAATCTCAATGCTTTGGCCCAGTTCGGTCGCCACAAACGGGCGGCGCCAGTCGGCGGAGAAGGACGGCGGCTCCACCCCCACCGGCTGGGCCTTGTCGTCGAGGATGGCCAGCGCCACCGGCACCGGCCCTTTCTGGTAGCGGGAGGTGTCGGCCTTGTCCAGCAAGGTGGCGATGCTTTCACGCAGGGCCGGCATGCTCAGCTCCACGCCAAAAATCTTCCCGTCGTAGGCCGGCGGCCGGTACCAGAAGAAGACCGAGAGCTGGTCCTGAAGGAAACGCGCGTAGGCCCCCTTGCGCGCGTCGCCAACCAGGCTCTGGAAAGCGGCGTACTCGGGCTGCACCTTGGAGAGCAGGGCATTCTGGTCGTCAAAGCGCTGGGTGGGACTCACCCGGCGCGTGCTCACCGGCGACTGGGTTGTTTCCGTCTTCTCCGCAGCGGCGGCGCGTGCGTACTCGTCCGATTTATCGGCGGGCTCTTCCGGGGCGGGCTCCGCCTCTGGCCGCATCAACTGCCGCGGCGGTCGCGCTTTCATCGCCACCGATCCCATCGGCGAGGCTGCCGGCCGTGCGATAAAGGTACGTGGCGCTTCCTCCGCGCTCACTTCCTCGGGCGGAACGGGGACCTCGGGGGGGGCGTCCAGGCTTTCGTTTTGCCGCTCCGCCTTCTCCTTCAGGCTGCGGCGAGGCGCGATCTCACTGGAAGATAGTCCGTCAAAGGCCATGACGGTATCGGAGCTCAGGGCGAGCGTCTCCTCGACCATCGGCATGTTCGCGAAGGCGTCTCGGCCTCCGGTACTGTAGGGATAAGTCAGAGCGCTCTGGGAAGAGACGGCCTCGGTATCCTGGTGATCGACAATCGCGCTGCGCATCCGCAGGGAGCCGTCCTTTAATTTGGCTAGCGAAACCAGCAGGGACTTCCCGCTATTTTTCTTTTCCCGGCGCGTCACGCTATTCGCCTGGGTTTGCGGCAAGCTGTTCTGGTGATACACCACCTGTTCGATGGAGTTGGCGAAGAAAAGCCGGTTGTCTTCGAGAAACTTTTGTTCAACCGGGTTGGCCCCCGGCCGGGGTGAAAGCAAAAGCCCTTTACTGTCGACCACAAAGCCCACTTTGGCCAGCGGCCAGCGGAGGCGCAGCGCGCGGTTGAACTGCTCGGGAGGAATCCCACCGCCCTTGCCGGCCAGCATTTCGTCGACCTCCAGGGCAAACTTGTTTTGCAGATTCTGCATGTAGGCGTCGATCCGAAGCGCGACTCCGTCAACGACTTCCTGGGAAAACAGGCCTTGCTGGCCCTCCAGGACGATCTGCTGATGCTGGAGGGAGCGCACCGCCAGGAAGGCCAGAACGGCGCTTGGCAGCAAAACCGCCAAAACGAGGACAATGGAGATTCGATGCAGCATGGGGAATCGGGCGCCCGCCCGAATCAAGACAACTTAATGATGGCACGAATCCGATCGAACTATGTCAGAAAAATGGCTGAGTTTTGTCAGAAAATTGTCAAAAAAACGGATTCAAGCGTAATGTTACAGGAAGTAGGGCCGATAATTAGTTCAGTCGATTCAATCGCAAGTATGGAACCGTCGCACCCTCCAGAGCAAAATGGGCCGCGCCCGGACACTCCCGGCACGGCCATCAAGTCCCATCTCGTGGCCAGTCTTAGTCACGAAATGCGTACCCCGCTGCATGCCATTATCGGCATGTCTGACCTGCTGGGTACAACCGATTTGTCGGGCGAACAGCGTCAGATCGTGGAGCGCATCCAAAACAGCAGCCACAATCTGCTGGCGTTGATCAACGACATCCTGACGTTTAGCAGCATCGAGTCCGGTAAGCTCTCCCTGCGGACGGAAGCCTTCAACCTTGGCCACTGCCTGGACGGCGCCATCAACGTGATCGCCGACCGCGCCTACGGCAAAAACCTCAACCTGGTTTGTTACCTGGATCCGAACATTCCCGCCCGGGTAATGGGAGACGACATCCGCCTGCAGCAAATCCTAACCAACCTGCTCAGCAACGCCGTCAAGTTTACCGACCAGGGCGAAATCCTCCTTACCCTGAACCGCAACGACGCGCAGTCCGACTGGATCGACATCGCCGTGCACGACACCGGGATCGGCATTCCGCTCGACCGCCAGCACGAACTTTTCCGGCCGTTCCACCAGCTGGACGTGACCCGCAGCCGGCAGCACCAGGGCTCCGGGCTGGGGCTGGCCATCACCCAGCATTTGGTCGGCCTCATGGGCGGCGAAATCCGCCTGTCCTCCAGCTTGGGCCGGGGCAGCAGCTTTGAATTTAGCGTCCAGCTTCCCGCCGCCGAGCCGGGCCCCGCCTTCCCGGCCCGCAAGGCCGACGCCGGCTCTCCGCTCACCGTGCTGGTGGTGGAACCCACTCCCGGCGTGCGCCGTCTTACCACGCTTATGCTGGAAGAGATTGGCCTGCGCCCGCGGGCCCTGGCCTCTCACGCGGAGGCCTACCAAACACTCCTGCAGGAACAGACCTTCACCGCGCTCGTCCTGCCGTCCCTTCTCCACGACACCGATTCCCTGGAGCTCGCCACTGAACTGCGCACCGATTCGCGCTTCAGTTGCCTCAAGCTCATTCTGCAGCGGCCCAAGGCCCGCGTCAGCAGCAAGAAGGAAATGCTTCTTTTCGACGCGATCATCGACAAGCCGCCCCGCCACCAGGACTTCCTCCAGGCCTTCCAGGACGTGATCACGTCCGCGAACTCCAAGACGCAGCCCCTCCCCCAGAGCGGCACCGAAACCCCGCTCGGCTCCCTCCGGATCCTGCTGGCGGAGGACGACCCGGTGAACCGCGAAGTGGCCCACGGCTATTTGCGGCAGCTCGGGCTCAAGGCCGACACCGCCGCCGACGGAGAGGAAGTACTCCAGCGTACACATGATACGGCCTACGACATCATTCTGATGGACCTGCAGATGCCCGTCCGCGACGGCCTCGATACCACCCGCGAACTGCGGCGGCGCCTGCCCGCTCCGCGGCAGCCCTGGATCATCGCGATGACGGCGGATGTCTCCGAGAAGGACCGCCGGACTTGCCAGGAGGCCGGGATGAACGACTTTCTGCCCAAACCGCTTTGCGTCGACGACCTCCGGCACGCCCTCGAGCGGGCCGACCACGCTGCAGCGGATGGCGCGGCGCCCGCCACCGCCGAAGTGAGCGGCCACGACGTGGCCGCCCCAACGCAGCCTCTCCCGGAAAATCTCGAGCTCAGAAGGCTGAGCGAGCTAAAAAAGGTTCTCGGCGAGAAGGAAGTCCGCTCTCTGGCCCAGCTTTACATTCAAGACACGGCGGAACTGATCAAAAAGATGGCGCAGGCGGTCCAGGACCAAGACGCGCCGCAAGTCCACCACTGGGCTCACCGCATCAAGGGCGCCTCGGCCAACGTGGGCGCCAACGTGGTGCGCCTGCACGCCGAGCAGCTCGAAGCCGAAGCCAAGGCGGGCAACCTGCAGCTAGGCCTCCAGCGTCAGCAGGACGTCGCGCGTGCGTTCCAAGACTGGTCGGAAAACGCCCAGGATTGGCTGCGCTAGCCACGTCCGCGAACCGCTCTAGTCCCCGTCGTCGTTGCCGATCGAGCCGCTCGGGCAAATCTCCAAGGCGCGGTCGGCCGCATCCTCTTCCTCCGCGTCGGCCGGTTGCTTGAAAAAGAAGACGTAGGATTCGTCGTCGTTGTACTTGAGCAGCATGGGCGCCTCGTCCAGGCAGACGTGGCACGGAGTGCAGGTATCATCCACGTACCATTTGCCGGGTACGTTCTCCGGTAGCTTTGCGTCTTTATCCGCCATCGGTTTCTCCTTTCGGGTCCTGAAAGGAGCAGACGCAGTGCCAAATTGAAGGCCGCCAGATCAGGCGTGGAGCGCGCGCTTGTCGACCGCCAGAGCGGCTTCCTTGTTGGCCTCGGAGAGAGTCGGATGGGCGTGCACGGTACGGGCCAGGTCCTCCGCGCTCCCGCCGAATTCCATTAGCAAAACGGCCTCGGCGATCAAGTCGCTGGCGGTCGCGGCGATCATCTGGACGCCCAAAACGCGGTCGGTTTCCGCGTCGGCGATCACCTTTACCTGGCCGTCGGTGGCTCCCATGGCCAGGGCGCGCCCGTTTGCCATCAGGGAGAATTTGCCCACCTTGATCTTCAACTTACGCTCCTTGGCGGCATCCTCGCCCAAGCCCACGGAGGCGATTTCCGGCGCCGTGTAAATCACGTTGGGGATGACGCCCTCGTTGACGTGGCCGGGCAGCCCGGCGAGGATTTCCGCAACCGCGACACCTTCTTCCTCGGCCTTGTGGGCCAGCATCGGGCCCGCGACCACGTCGCCAATGGCGTACACGTTCAGCTTGCTCGTCTGCCAGCGTTCGTTGACCTCGATGCGGCCCTTTTCCGTCAGCTTAATCCCGGCTTCCTCCGCTCCCAGTCCGTGGACGTTGGGCTTGCGCCCCACCGCGACCAGAACCAAATCGGCATCGTAGGTCGCCTTTTTGCCATCCTCCTCGGCCTGCACGGTCACGCCTTTCTTGCCCGCCTTGATCGCCTCCACCTTGGCGCCAGTCTTGATGGTGAGGCCCTGCTTCTCAAATGAGCGCTGGGCGGCGCGGGAGATGTCGGCGTCAAAGCCAACCGCAGCGACGCGGGGCAGGAATTCCAGCACGGTCACCTCGCTGCCGAGCCGGTTCCAGACGGAGGCGAGCTCGAGCCCGATGGCGCCGCCGCCGATCACCACCATCTTGGCGGGAACCTCCGGCAGCGCGATGCCCTGATCGCTGGTGATGATTTTCTCGCCGTCGCAGGGCGCAAAGGGCAGTTCGACCGGCACCGAACCCGTTGCCAGGATGATGTTCTCGGCCTCGAGCGTGGCGCTGCCGCCGTCCGAGAGCGCAACCTCGACGGTGTGGTCGCCCGCCAGCTTGCCCCAGCCAAAGAAGACCTCAATCTTGTTCTTCTTCATCAGGCCGGCGATGCCCTTGCCGAGCTGGGCGACCACCGCATCCTTGCGCGCCATCATCTTGGCCACGTCGATTTTGAGGTCCTTGAAGAGGATGCCGTGGGCGGCCGCGTCGTGCTCCAGGAAGTGGAAGTGCTCGGTGGTGTAAAGCAGGGCCTTGCTGGGGATGCAGCCGACGTTCATGCAGGTGCCGCCAAGCTGCGAGCGCCCCTCCACGATCGCCACCTTGAAGCCGAGCTGAGCGGCCCGGATCGCGGCCACGTAGCCGCCGGGACCGCCTCCCACGACGACGATTTCAAAAGACTTAGTATCCTTTGCCATAACAACTTGCAATTGATTTTACACGTCAAGCAGCGTCAACGAAGGCTGCTCGATGAACTCCTTCACGCGCACCAGGAAGGTGACCGCCTCCTTACCGTCCACCAACCGGTGGTCGTAGGTCAGCGCCAGATACATCATGGGGCGGATTTCCACCCGGCCGTCGATGGCCACCGGGCGCTCGACGATGTTGTGCATTCCCAGGATGCCGCTCTGCGGCGGGTTGAGCAGCGGGGTGGAGAGCATCGAGCCGAAGGTGCCGCCGTTAGTGATCGTAAAGACGCCTCCCTCAAGGTCCGGCAGGGTGATCTTGCCCGCCCGGGCTTTCTTGGCGTAGGCGATGATGCCCTGCTCGATTTCCGCCATGCTCATGGCGTCCGGCCCGCGCAGGACCGGCACCAGCAGGCCCTTGTCGGTGGAAATAGCCACGCCGAGGTCGTAAAAATGGTTTTGGATGATTTCGTCGCCGTCGAGCTGGGCATTGAGCGCCGGCACTTCCTTCAGCGCGTAGATGACCGCCTTCACGAAAAACGACATGAAACCGAGCTTGATCTCGTGCTTGGCCACGAAGCGCTCCTGGAACTGCTTGCGCAGACGCATGACGGTGCTCATGTCCACCTCGTTGAACGTGGTCAGCAGCGCCGCGTTGTGCTGGGCACTAACCAGCCGCTGGGCGATGCGCTGGCGCAGGGGCGTCATTTTTTTGCGGACGGTGCGGTCGCCGTTGCTCCCGGCGGGAACGGATTGGCCGTTTGCCGCGGACGCCGGAGCCGCCTTTTTGCCCTCGGCGATCGCCGCGAGGACGTCGCTCTTGAGCAGGCGCCCGCCCTTGCCCGTGCCGTGGATGCCGCTGGGGTCGAGTCCATGCTCCTCCACCAGCCGACGCACGGCGGGAGAAAGGGTGGCCGCCACGTCCACCTTGGGATCGCGCGCGGGCGCGCTGGTGGCGGTGCGTTCGGCGGCCGGAATGCCCGCGCCACCGCCGCCGGCGGGAGCCGCGCTGGTCTTCTCGGGCATGGGAGGCGCAGCGTCCTTTTCTTCCTCCGGCTCTTCGGCCTTGGCTTTGGTGTCTTCCTTGGCTCCGTTGGCCGGCGCCTCGGCCGATTCGTCGATCTGGCCAATCACCTGACCCACTTCGATCTCATCGCCCTCGGCCACGGCGGGATCAAAGCGGCCGGAGACTTCCGCAAAGACTTCGGAGGTGACCTTGTCGGTTTCGATTTCACCCAGGGAGTCGCCCGCGTGGACGTACTCACCCTTTTGCTTGGACCAGAGTCCCAACACCCCGGAGGTGATGGACTCGCCGACGGACGGAAATTTGACTTCGAACATGAATGGGTTGGTTGGGCAGTCTCTCCTGGGAGGGTTAGACCGTGAAGGCTTTTTCGACAAGTTCTTGCTGCTCGAGCAGGTGCACCGCGCGGGCGCCGGTGGCCGGGCTGGCGGAGGCGTCGCGGCCGGAGTACTTGATCTCGTGGCCGGTGATTTCGCGCAGCTTCGGGACGATGTGCGCCCGCGCGCCCATGTTCACGTTTTCCTCCTGGCACCACACGTAGGTGTGGGCGGAATGGCGGGCCAGGATGGCCTTGAGCTTTTGGCGGTGCAGCGGGTAAATCTGCTCCAGCCGGATGATCGCCGTGTCGGTGATCTTCTGTTCGTCCCGGTACTTGTCCAGGTCGAACCAGACTTTGCCGGAACAGAACACGATGCGCTTGGCGTCCTCGGTCTTCTTCGGATCGGGCAGGATTTCCTCGAAATTCTGGTCGGTGAACTGACTCAGCTCCGAGAGCGGCGTGCGCAAATGCATCTTGGGCGTGAAGACGATGAGCGGCTTGCGCACCTGACGGAGCTTCTGCCGGCGCATCAGGTGGAAGTAATTGTGCGGCATGGTGCAGTTGGCGACCACCACGTTGTCCTCGGCGCAGCCCTGGAGGAAGCGCTCCATCCGGCCACTGGAGTGCTCGGGCCCCTGCCCCTCCATGCCGTGCGGCAGCAGCAGCACCAGGCTGCTGGTTACGCCCCACTTGGTCTCGCCGCTCATCAGGTACTGGTCGATGAGGATTTGCGCGCCGTTGACGAAGTCGCCGAACTGCGCCTCCCAGATGATGAGCGCGCTGGGGTAGTCCAAGTCGTAGCCGTAATCGAAGCCCATCACGGCGTACTCGGAAAGCGGTGAGTTGTAGACGCAGAAGGCGGCCTGGTCGTCGCTGATGTGCTTGAGCGGGATGTAGCGCTCGCGGGTGGCCACGTCGTAAAAGGAGGAGTGCCGCTGGCTGAAGGTGCCGCGGCGGCTGTCCTGGCCGGAGAGGCGCACCGGGATGCCCTGCTCGAGCAGCGTGCCAAAGGCGAGGTGCTCGGCAAAGGCCCAGTCGATCGGGCTCTTGCCCTCGATCATGTCGCGGCGCAGGCTCAGCAGGCGTTTGATCTTGGGGTTAACCTTGATCGTGTCCGGCTCGCGGCTGATGGCCAGCCCGACCTTGCGCAGCGTCTCCAGCGGTACCTTGGTCTCGGTTGTTTCCATCAGCGCCGGGCAAAAGACCGGCTTGCGGATCTGGGGCTTGAGCCGCTGGGCGTAGGCCTTGGATTCCTTCAGCGCCTTGTTGAGCTTGGCCTCGAAACGGCGGCGAAAGTTCCCGGCCTGGTTCTCGTCGATCTCGCCGCGCTGGAGCATCTTTTTCAGGATGCGCTCGCTGGCGTTGGGGTGGCTCTTGATCGCCTTGTAAACGTCCGGCTGGGTGAAGCTGGGCTCGTCGCCCTCGTTGTGGCCGTAGCGGCGGTAACAGACGATGTCCACGAAGATGTCGCGGTGGAACTTCTGGCGGAAGTCCAGGGCCATCTCGATCGCGTAGACCGCAGAGATGGCGTCATCCCCGTTCACGTGAATGATGGGCACGCCTAGCATCTTGGCCACGCTGGTGCAGTAGGCGGAGCTGCGCGCATCCTGCGGCATGGTGGTGAAGCCGATCTGGTTGTTAATGACGATGTGGACGGTGCCGCCGGTCCGGTAGCCCTCGAGCTGCGACATGTTCAGCGTCTCCATCACCACGCCCTGCGCGGCAATGGCCGCATCGCCGTGGATCAGGATCGGCACCACGCTCTCGCGGCGGTCGGTGTCGCCCAGGCGGCGCTGCCAGGCCCGGGCCTTGCCTTCCACCACCGGGCCGACCGCCTCGAGGTGGCTCGGGTTGGGCGCCAGGCTGATCCCGATCTGCTCGCCGCTGCCGGCCTTGACCATGCTCTCGAAGCCGAGGTGGTACTTCACGTCGCCGTCGCCGAGCTCGCTCTGCTGCACGTAGTTTTCGGAAAACTCGGCGAAGAGAAAGTGGTAATCCTTCCCGATGAGGTTCGCGAGCACGTTGAGGCGGCCGCGGTGGGCCATGCCCATGACGATCTGCTGGATGCCGTGGCCCGGGCAGGCGTCGACCACCGCGTCGAGCACGGGGATGAGCGTCTCGGCGCCCTCCAGGGAGAAGCGCTTTTGCCCGGTGTATTTGGTGTGGAGAAAGCGCTCAAAGCCCTCCGCTTCGAGCAGGCCGGTCAGGATGCGCTGCTTCTTCTCCGGCCCGTAATCGGGCTGGTTGCGGGAACCTTCGACCCGGTCGCGCACCCAGCGCCGGATTTCGAAGTTCTGGATGTGCATGTACTCGATGCCGACCTTGCCGCAGTAGGTTTCGCGCAGGATTTCGACAATTTCCCGCAAGGTGCGGTCGCCACCCCCGGCCAGCTTGCCGCTATCGAAAACCCGGTCGAGGTCGTCCGGGCTGAACTTGAAGTACTCGATGCCCAGCTCCGGCATCTCGCCCCGGTTGAACTTAAGCGGATCGAGGTCCGCGATGTAGTGGCCCAGCGTCCGGTAGGCGAAGAGGAGGTTGTAAATGTGAGCCTGCTTGAGCACGTCACCGGGCGCCTTCGCCAGCGGGGGCGCGGTGTCACCTCCAGCGGCGTCTGGAGCGGCGGCGGGGGGCTGCTGGGTGCCCAGCTCAAAGCCCATGAAGAAGCTCTGCCAGGACGGTTCGACCGAGCCGGGGTCATCCTTCCAGCGGGCGTAGGCCTCCTCGATGAGTTCGGCGTGCGCGGGCTGGAGGGTACTGGCGCGCTGGGCGCCGTCGGCAAGTTCGCTCAAGTGCTTCCCGGCTTCGGCGTTGGCGGGGACGCTATCAATCTGTTCGTGCATTAGCTTGGCTAAGGGGAAATTGGGATGAATGTCGCATGCCTCCGAGCGGTGATCAATGGCAGATTGCAACCACTTAATGGCGATCAGCATTAAGATTGCTTATGGTTTTGGCGCCCGCACTTCTGCCGACCACCCCCTTGACGCCGAAGGGAGCCCCTTATAATCTTCCGTTTTGAGCCGTACCTTCCGGCCGCGCTAGGGCGTTTATCGTCGCGCGGCGGGACGTCGACTGACATCCGGAGAGCTCATGAACAAGAAGAAAGTAGACCCCCGCTTCCTGAAGGAAGAAGGCCACGAGATCTTCACCGGCAACGAGTTGCTGGTGAAGGGCCTGCTCGAGACCGAGGGCGGCACCCATCTCTGGACGGGCTATCCCGGCAGCCCGGTGGCCGGATTCTTCGACACGATCCAGGCGCTCCAGGAAATTCCCCGCCAGTACGGCATCCAGGCCACCATGGCGGCGAACGAGGCGCTCTCGGTGGCGATGGTCAACGGCAGCCAGATGCACGGCCTGCGCGCGATCACGGCGATGAAATCCGTCGGCGTGCACGTGGCCAGCGACGCCCTGGCCATCGGCAACCTGGCCGGGGCCCACCCGCAGGGCGGCGCCGTCGTCGTGCTGGGCGACGATCCCTGGAGCGACTCCACCCAGGTGCCGTCGGATTCGCGCTTTCTCTGCAAGCACCTCCACATGCCGGTGCTCGAACCGTCCGACCCACAGGAACTCAAGGACTGGATCGACCTCGCCTTCAAGCTCTCGCGCGAGAGCGAGCTCTACATCGGCTATCTGGTGACCACCAACCAGGCCGACGGCGGCGGTACGGTGGAGGTGCGGCACAATCATTACCCGCGCGAAAACACCCAGAGCCGCTTTGCCCTCGACTCCAGCCAGGTCAACTTCGAGCAAAAGGTGCTCCTGCCCCCGCGCACCTGGCGGCAGGAACAAGCCCTACCCGGGCGCTTCGAGCGACTCTGGGCCAGCGCCCGCCGCCACGGCGTCAACCGCGTCGTCAACCCCCGCGACCCCAAGCACGCGCGGGCGCCGCTTGGCTTCGTCACCAGCGCCCTCGCCTTCTCCTACCTGGAGCACGCCCTGGGCGAACTCGACCTGAGCGACATCTTTCCCATTCTCAAGCTCGGGGTCACCTACCCGCTGGACCCGGAGCTGATCCAGGACTTTGCCGACCAGTGCGAGCACCTGGTCGTGGTCGAAGAACGCCGCGGCTTCTTGGAAGAGCAGGTGGCCACGCTCCTCGCCGCCCGCGACACTCGCCGCCCGGCGGTCACGCTCTACGGCAAGAACTTCCCGGACGGCCTCGAGGGCTTCCCGAGCACGCGGGGGCTCAACCCCTCGCTGGTGATGTCCATCCTGGCCCCGCTGCTCCAGCGCTTTCTGCCCGAGGATGACCCCACCTCCTGGAGCCAGTGGTTTCACCAGTTGATCGGCGACGACCGGCCCAAGCTCAAGCCGGCCTCGCTCAAGCGCGAGCTCGACCTCCTCGATGAGGTCGCCAGCTTTGAAGTCGATCTGGCCCCGCGCACGCCCACCTTCTGCCCCGGCTGCCCGCACCGCGACTCCGCCAGCGTGCTGGTGGAGATCAAAAAGAGCTTCATGGATGCGGATTACATGCAGCGCCATCACCGGCGCGAGCCGGTCGACCTCATCTTCCACGGCGACACCGGCTGCTACACCATGCTCATGTTCGAGCCGACCAAGGACCTGATGCACAACTACAGCGGCATGGGCTTGGGCGGCGCCACCGGCCTCGGCATCGATCCCTTCATCACCAACAAGCAGGTCGTCTTCATGGGCGACGGCACCTTTTTCCACAGCGGCCAGGTCGCCATTTCCAACTCGATCAAGAACAGCCAGGACATCACCTACGTCATCCTCGACAACAAAACCACGGCGATGACCGGCCACCAGCCCACCTCCGGCATCGAGCCGGACCTGATGGGCAACTCCACCTTCGTTCAGCGCATCGACCGGATCATCGAGGGCATGCGCGAACACGACAACGTGATGGTGGTGCGGGCCAACCCCGAGCAACGCGAGGGCTACCAGAAGCTGCTCGAGGAAACCATCCTCAAGGACGGCGTTAAAGTGATCATCGCGGACAAGGAATGCGGCATTACCTACAACCGCACCAAGAACCGGGCGCGTCGGGCGGAGGCTAAAGAAAAGGGTTTCGTCCGTGAATGGAAGCACATCAACATCACCCCGGAGGTCTGCGAGAACTGCCTGGAGTGCACGATTGCCACCGGCTGCCCGGGCCTGACCTTTATTGAAACCGACTTCGGCCGCAAGGTGCAGACGGACCTCTCCTGGTGCGTGGCGGACAACGCCTGCACGAAAATCCACGCCTGCCCCAGCTTTGAAGAAGTCACCGTGGTGCGCTCGCGCAAGCCGGCCAGCCGCATGCCGGAGCTTAAGCAGGAGTTCCCCGAACCGCCCAAGCCCTCCTTCGACGGCAACGGCAAATTTCACATTTACCTGGCGGGCGTCGGCGGCATGGGCATCGCCACCAGCACCGCCACCCTGGTCCGCGCCGCCCACCGCGAGGGCTACGAAGTCGGCTTCTGCGATAAGAACGGCCTGGCCATCCGCAACGGCGGGGTCTATTCCCAGATCACCTACCGCCAGCCGGGTGTCAACCACACCTCCCCGCTCATTCCCTACGGCAAGGCGGACCTCATCCTGGGCGTCGATCCGCTGGAAGCCGCCCGCGGCCTCGATCCGGAGGGCAACGTGCGCATCGCCTGCCCCGCCCGCACCGCCGCCGTCATCAACCGCACCAAAACACCGACCATCCTGACGCTGCTCGGCCGGGACGATTTTTGCCTGGACCAGTTGGAGGACATCCTCAAGCGCTACACCCGCCCGGGCGCGTTTTTCAGCGTGGACGTCTCGGAAATCTCCGAGCGCGTCTTCGGGACCAAGCTCTACGCCAACATCATCATGCTGGGCGTGGCCTACCAGTCCGGGCACCTGCCGCTTTCGCAAGACAGCCTGCAGTGGGCCATCCACGAAACCATGGGCGCCGCCGCCAACGACAACTGGCAAGCCTTCAAGCTCGGGCGCTGGCTGCGGCTGGAGCCCCAACACGCGCACGCGGCCAACGGCAAGGCGGACGACTACCACGCCGTGGTGGTGGAGAAATCCACCCTGCTGCAGAGCAATCCGGGTGGGCGCCAAGGCCAGCGCGCGGCCCAGGATTACTGGGGTCTGGTCGCCGGGGCGATGTCGCGCCTTGCGCTGCCGGCCGCGGACGAAGCCCTGCTGGCCGGCCGCATTTACGATCTGATGCGCTACGGCGGGCGCGATTGCGCCGCCGACTACGTCGAGCGCCTCGCCGCCATCCACGCCCGCGACAGCGCCGCCCGCGGCTACGAGATCACCCGGGCCGCGCTCTGGAACCTGCACCGCGTGACCGCAATTAAGGACGAGATTTACGTCGCCGGCCTGCTGACCAGCGAGGAAAAGTACGCCCGCGACCGCGAGCGCTACAACGTCCGCCCCGAGCTGGGCGACAAGATGGTCTACCGCCACCTCAACCGGCCGGAGTTCGTTCTCGGCGGCAAGAAAATCCGCTTCAAAATCCGCTCCCAGCCCTGGATGCTGAAGGCGATGGCCAAGCAAAAATGGCTGCGCCGCGCCCTCCCCGGTTGGCACCGCCAGGAGCAGGATTTTCGCGACTGGTACTACCGGCTTGTGGAAACCTTCCCCGGTGCCGACCTGCTCAGCGAGGAGGACTACCGCCGCTGGGTGGAAATTCTGCGCTTGCCCGAAACCGCCCGCGGTTACCGCGAGGTGCGCTACCCAAAGATGAACGCCGCCCGGGAACAAGCCGAGAAAATGCTCCGCCAAATGGGCCGTGCGGTCCTGGCCGGGCAGGCCTAAAAAGCTAGCCTCGGCGCCAATTTGTCCGTATGCCTGAGGCAATGGCTCAGGCAAATCCCTCCAAGCGCTCGGTGCGGGCTTTGGAAGGCGCTAACTTTTTCCTTTCCGACGTGCGGGAAGGCCTGGGGCCCTTCATAACCATCTTTCTGTCCTCCTCGGCCCTCGCCTGGAGCGAGGCCAACATCGGGCTGGCCTTGGCCGTGGTCAGCCTGGCCACCCTCATCGCGCAGACGCCGGCCGGCGCGCTCATCGACGCCACCTGCTACAAGCGCACGCTGATTTTGGTCTCCTCCTTGGCGGTGGGCGGGGCCTGCCTGATGATGGTTTTGGCGCCCAACTTTTTGACCATCATGGCCGGCCAGTCGATCATCGGGGTGGCGGCGGCGGTCTTCCAGCCGGCGCTCGGCGCGATCACCCTCGGCTTGGTCGGGCGTTACCTCTTCTCGCGGCAGATCGGCCGCAACGAGGCCTTTAACCACGGCGGCAACGTCTTCTTCGCCGTCGTCAGCCTCGTGCTGGGATCCTATTACGGGCCCGAAGCCATCTTCTTTCTGGTGGCGATTCTGGGGCCGATCGCCGGCCTCAGCATCATGTTGATCCGGGAGAACGAGATCGACCACAACCGCGCCCGCGAAATGCAGCGCACCCCCGACCCAGACGAGCGAAAGCCCTCCGGCTTTCGGGTGCTGCTGGAAAACCGCACCCTGCTTATCTTCACCGTGTGCGTAACGCTGTTCCATTTTGCCAACGCGGCCATGCTCCCGCTGGTGAGCAAGTACGCCGCGACCAAGCTGCCCGACGAACAGGCGACCGGCGCCGTCGCGTTGTGCATCATCTTTGCCCAGCTTATCATGATCCCGATGGCCATCCTGGTCGGCCGGGAAGTGGACCGCTGGGGCCGCAAGCCGCTCTTTCTGCTTGGCTTCGCCATCCTGCCCATCCGCGGGTTTCTCTACACGCTCTGGGACAACCCCTACTACCTCGTCAGCGTGCAGCTGCTCGACGGCATCGGCGCGGGCATTTACGGCGCCCTCGTCTTCATCGTGCTGGCCGACATTATGCGGGGCACCGGGCGCTACAACATCGCCCAGGGCGCCGTGCTGACCGTGGTCGGCGTCGGCATGGCCCTGAGCAACTGGCTCGGCTTTGTGATCGAGGGCTGGTACGGCTTCAACACGGCGTTTTACTTTCTGACCGCGATCGCACTGATCGCCTTCTGCCTTTACCTCTTTGCGATGCCGGAGACCCGCCCCAAGGACATCGAGGAACTGGCCGAGCTAACCGCTCCAGCCGACGGTCTGGGCGAAGGCCAGCCAAAGGAAGAGAATTCCGATGGAAAGTAGCGTGACCGGAATGCCGTAGCGGGCGAATTCCCAGAAGCCGATTTTAACGCCCAGCTTCCCGGCCTGCTCCACCACGATCAGGTTGGCGATGCTGCCCAGCAGAATGAAGTTGCCCGCGAAGGTGCTCGACAGCGCCAGCACGTAACCCACGTCGGGCGAGCTCACCGGCTGCAGGCTGAGCAACACGAGGATGGCGGGCACGTTGCTCATCAGGTTGGAGAGCACCGCCGAAACCACGCCCAACACGTAAAGATTGTCCAGGCTGACGCCGACCTCCCCCAGCGCGGCCACCACTTGCTTGTCCACCCCGGTTGCGGAGAGGGCGCCCACCACGATGAAGAGCGAGCAGAAGAGGACCAGCAGCGGCCAGTCCACCATCGCCAACACTTTGGAGGAAGGCATCACCCGGCTGCAGAGAATCGCCGCCGCCGCGCCCAGGGCCACCAGCTCGTGCGGCAGCGGCGTGAAGAAAAGAACCACCACCACCGCGGTGATGGCGACGCCACGGATTGTCTGGCCCCGGTCGATGGGCGGCAAGTGCAGCTGGACGGCCCCGCTGGTCTCCGGCGGCTGCGTCATCTTCTTGCCGCCCAGCAGCAGGACCATGCCGTAAGCCACCGCCAGCGAGAGCACGACCGGAGTCAGGCTCCAGAGCAGAAAGGCACCGAAGCGCAGCTCCCCAACCTGGCCGATGAGAATATTCTGCGGATTGCCGATCAAAGTCGCGGCGGATCCGATGTTGGCCGCCAGCGCCAACCCAATCAGAAACGGCACCGGGTTGAGGCCCTTCTTGAGCAGCGCGGCCGTGAGCACGGGAGCAAAGGCCAGGCAAACCACGTCGTTGATCAGGAAGGCCGACATGACCGCGGCTGTCGCCATCAGCACGAGCAAAAAGCGCGCGGGCCGTTCGAGCTGGGCGGCGATCTTCTCCGCCACCAGCGTGTAGAAACCGGCCAGGCGGAGTTGACCCGAAAGCACCATCAGCCCGAAAAGCGTCAGGATGGTCCCCATGTCGACCGTGTTGACCGCCTCCTCCACCGTCAGCGCGTGGATCAGCAGCATCAGGATGGCCGCGACCATCGCGATGCCGACGCGGTCCAGCTTGAGCCCCCAGATGTGGCCGACCGCAATTGCGCCGTAGGAAAGCAGGAAGAGCGTGACCGTCAGCGTGACCTGCCACTCACCACTGAAGAACTCCGGCATGCCCTAGTCCTTGAGGCGAAGCGTCTCGGCAATCTGCGCAAACACCGGGTCAAACTCCTTGGCCTTCTCCAACACGCAGGTGCAAGTGAGTGTAAAGGCGAGGTCGCCCTCGAGACGGCCCAGGAAAAAGGTCTGACGGAGCGTCTTGCCGTCCGGATTGCTGCTGGTGACAAGTTTGGTCATCTCAACGCCGCTCGCCGATTTCACCGGTGACTGCTCTTCCAAATTAAATTCGGGCAACATCGCCTTGAGTTCATCCACGTTGCGCTGCACGTACGTGCCCAAATCGCCGTCAAACGGCTGGCAAAGGAGATTGACGTTGGTCGCGTCGGCGCCGTCTTCGGTCATGAGCACACCGACGGTGATCGGCAGGTTGGGCAGTGGCTGTAGCTGCCAGCCGGAGGGCAGCGTCACCTCCACCCGCTGCGAGCCGTCGGCCAAAACCACCGGCGCGGCGGCCGCTTCCGCTTCGGCGGAGGCTGGGATTACCGCCGACCCGAGGGCGGCCAAGAGGAGGATCAGGCATAACAGAGGACGCGGGACGATCATGCTTCGGTCTAGGCTTTCCCGGACCCAAAAGCAACTCAATCCCGGGTGCGATTAGCTCGCGCGCGGCCGGCGGCTCTTGGACACGTCGCGGCCAATGTGCAAAGCAGCGCGCCGCCGACGGTTTTCGCCTCGCTCGCCGTAGCTGAGCTGGAAGCGCTGGGCGCGCGCGTTGGGCAGGATGTTGCGCCCGCGGTAGCGCGCGTAGACGGCGGTGAACTCCGCGCCGAAAAGGAAGATGAGCGCACTGTAGTAGATCCAGACCAGAATCAGCGCCAGCGATCCCGCCGTCCCGTAGACGATGCCGATGTTGCTGCGAGTCAGGTAGTAGTCGATGAACCAAACGCCGACCACAAAGAGCCCGGCCGAGACGCTTGCACCGATCCAGACGTCACGCCATCTGATAATCACGTCGGGCAAAATCTTGAACATCATGGCGAAACCCAGGACCACCGTCAGGAAAATCATCACCAAATCGAGGCCGCCGGTAAACGGCATCTCGGGTATCTCCGGCAGCGAAGGCAGCGCAGTGTGATCGGGCAACTGCTCGTTCATGCTGGCGCGAACCTCCTCCAGCTGCACGCGGACGGCCTCCATCACCTCGCCCATCAGGTTGAAGGCGGTGCGTGCGAGCAGGGAAAAAATGAGCAGCAGGCCGATTCCCACGATGACCAGGAACGACATCAGCCGCACGCGCACCCACATCCAAGCGCTGCGGAGGTTGCCGCCCGGCTTGGGCCGGACGTGCCAGACGGTGTTGAGCGAATCCTGCAACTGCGCGAAGACCGCGGTGGCGCCGATGATGCTGGCGGCGACCGCGATGGTCATCGCGACCGCGCTACCCCGAGCGCTGGCGATGTAGGTCAACGTGTTGTTGACGATCAGGTTGATTGTCTCCGAGCTCTGCTGGCCCAGCAGCGTGTCGATAAACTGGACAATCTGCTGGCGGGCTTCCGCCTCGCCAAAAAACAGCGCCGCGGTGACCATCGCGATGAGGAGCATCGGCGCCAGCGAGAAAATCGTGTAAAAGGCGAGAGCGGCCGCGTGGGCGGTGGCCTTGTCCTCCAGAAACTCCACGATCGTCTGGTAGAGCAACTGCCAGCAGGTCGAGAAGAATTTGGCGGTGGCGTTGAGCATGATCCCCCGCGACGATAAGCAGTTGCCGCCGCGCATACAACCTTGGGTTGATCCGGCTTGACCCGTCCGGGCTCCGTCCCTTTGATCTGGGACTCTCCCCTTCCGTCTATGCAATCCAGCCCTCCCGAGCCCGGCCCCTCCGAGGGATGGAGCGGCTACCTCAAGGCGCTGGGGCCCGGCCTGCTCTGGGCGGGCGCGGCCATCGGAGTCTCCCATCTGGTGCAGAGCACGCGGGCAGGCGCGGAGTACGGCTTCAGCCTGGTGTGGATGATTCTGCTTTGCCTGGCGCTGAAGTACCCGCTCTTTGAGTACGGTCACCGCTACACCGCCGCAACCGGCGAGAACCTCGTCCAGGGCTACCGCCGGCTGGGCAAGCTCGACCTCTGGATTTTCCTCGTCCTATGCATCGTCAGCGGCTTCATCGCGCTTTCCGCCGTGACTTTTTTCACCGGAGCGCTCGTCGCGAACCTCTTGCCGATTTTCCCGCCCGATTTGGAAGCCGCCCACTGGAGCGCCATCCTGCTCGTCTTTTGCCTTTTTATCCTG
Source organism: Verrucomicrobiota bacterium (assembly GCA_038745425.1). Lineage (GTDB taxonomy): Bacteria > Verrucomicrobiota > Verrucomicrobiia > Methylacidiphilales > UBA1321 > CAWUJC01. Next base: position 28,068 of record JBCDLL010000037.1, read on the forward strand.
GTGATGGGCCGCTTTGCCTGGCTCGACGGCTTGGTCAAGCTGGTCATTCTCGTGCTGACAGTCTCAACCGTGGTGGCGGCGGCGGCCGCCTTTTACAACGGCCCGGCGGGCGACCCCAACGCCCCCATCCCGCCGCTGGCGACCACCACCTTCCTGGTCTTTCTCGTCGCCCTGCTAGGCTGGATGCCCGCGCCGATCGAGTTCGCCGCCATCTCCAGCCTGTGGATCAACCAGCGCGCCGCGGTCACGCGCCATCGGATCACGCTCAGCGAAGCCCTCTTCGATTTCCGCGTCGGCTACCTGACCACGGCGGTGCTCTCGGTCTTTTTCGTGTCGCTGGGCGCGCTCGTCATGTTTGGCACGGGCGAGGCCTTCTCTAACCGGGCGACCGCCTTCAGCGCCCAGCTCATCGACCTCTACACCAAGACCATCGGCGACTGGGCCGCCCCGGTCATTAACATCGCCGCCGTCGCCGCCATGTTCAGCACCACCATCACCGTGATGGACGGCTACCCCCGCGCGATCGACGCCACCCTGGCCGAGCTCTGGCCCGGCTACCGCCAAAAGTTCCGGCCCAAGGCCGCCCTCAGCGCCTGGCTCATCGTGGCCGCGGTCGTGGCCGCCGCCATCATCTACTTTTTCCGAGGGCAGTTCGTGCTGCTCATCACCATTGCCACGTGCCTGGGCTTTCTGGCCGGTCCCATTTTCGGCTGGATCAACCTGCGGCTCGTCTCCAGCTCCTTCATGCCGCCGGAGCACCGCCCGGGCAAGCTGCTCGTGGCGATGAGCTGGGCGGGCATTGTCCTGCTCACGGTCGTCGGGCTGGCCTACGTTTTTGAGCTGGCCGGAGCCATCTAACCCAACTCGAACGTTGTCACGCCATAGACGCGGTCGGCGGGCACACCGGGATCGCCCCCACTGTACATCCGCGTGCACTGGAAGGACGGCGACATGCCGTAGTGCCTGGTCATGGCCATGGCGGCGGCATTGACTTCCGGCACGTCCAGGAACGAGGGCTGGTCCGGCTCCATCTTGGCGCGCAACTCGCGGTAAAGGGACTCGGCCACGCCGGGGCGGTCGGCGAAAAGCGGACAGAACTTGTAGCCGTGGCGGCAGCGGCGGATTTTGCCGTAGCCGGCGAGCCGGCCCTCGACCAGCGCGGCCAGCGCCTCGCTCTCCGGCTGCTCCAGCCAGAGTCGCAAGAAATTGGCCCGCGGGGCGGCGAAGCAGGCGGTGTCGTAGGCGACCAAATCCTCAAACGGGATGCGCGCGGCGGGCACGATCTCCAGGTGCTCGGGCGCGGGGTGGCAACGCTCCGGCGGCAACGGCTGGGCCGGGCACTCGAAGCGAATATTGCGGTAGGCGAGCTGGAAGCCGAGGTGCTCGTAGTTCTTCACCTTGGCGTCGACGCCGTCGATGCCCACGTTGCGGCCCATCAGATGATCGAGCGCGCGCTCGCCCAGCGCCACGCCCACTTGGTGGCCGCGATGGCCGGGCTCGACGATAAACAGACCGATGAAGCCGAAGGTTTCGCCGTAGGGGACCCCGGAGATGCCCCCGACCATGACGCCGTCTTCCTCCGCCACAAAGAAGCTCTCCGGCGAGGTCCGGTAGTAGGCGTCGGCGTCGTGCGCGCTGGGGTTCCAGCCCTCCTCCCCGGCCCAGGCCACCAGTTGCTCGACCTCTTCGCGCCGGGCGTTTCGCACTTCAATCTTCATCGGCCGATTAAATCCGATCGCGGCCAGAAGTCAAAGGCTAGCGACAACCGGAGGGGCCTCCGGGCAGCGCCCTTTAAAAGACTTGTCGCCCGGTGCCGGGCCGTCTTTATTGGCAGACCATGTCCACGGAAAAGATTGATGTGCGCTACGTGGCCGACCTTGCCCGGATCGAACTAACCGACGCCGAGGCGGCCGAATTCCAGTCCCAGCTCGGCGAGGTGCTCGATTACGTCGGCAAGCTCCAGGAAGTTGATCTCGGCGAGGTCGAGAAGCGCATCGCCGCCACCGAGATCGAGAACAATCTGCGCGAAGACGAACCAGCTGAGCCCCTCGGCTCGGAGAAGGTTCTGCGCAACGCGCCCCAGTCCGGCGAGGATCTCGTCGTCGTGCCCAAAATCATCGAATAGCCCGCCATGCCGCTCTACCAAGAGACCATCGCCTCCCTCAAAAAGCTCTACGCCGCCGGGGAAGCCACGCCCGCGGAGGTGATTGCCTCCCTGGCCGAGCGCCGCGCGGCGGTTGACGGCAACGTCCAGGGCTACCTGGAGTTTGACCCCGACGACGCCCTGGCTCAGGCTGAAAAGGCGGACCTGAGCAAGCCGCTCGGCGGCGTGCCCATCGCGATCAAGGATTTGCTCAACGTGGAGGGCTCCAGCTGCCGCTGCGCCTCCAAAATCCTCGAGCACTACACCGCTCCGTACGACGCCCACTCCATCTCCCGGCTGCGTGAGGCGGGCGCCATCCTCCTCGGCCGCACCAACATGGACGAGTTTGCCATGGGCAGCTCGACCGAAAACTCCGCCTTCGCCAAGACCAAAAACCCGTGGGACCTGGACCGCATCCCCGGGGGCAGCTCCGGCGGTTCCGCCGCGGTCGTCGCCGCCGACGAAGCCATCGCCGCGCTCGGTACCGACACCGGTGGCTCCATCCGCCAGCCAGCCGCGCTCTGCGGCTGCGTCGGCATGAAGCCGACCTACGGGCGCGTCTCCCGCTTCGGTCTCGTCGCCTTCGCCTCCAGCCTGGATCAGATCGGCCCGATGACGAAGACGGTCGAGGACGCCGCCCTGCTGCTGGAGGCGATCAGCGGCCACGACGCCCGCGACAACACCAGCGCCCAGCAACCGGTTCCGGACTTCTCCGCCGCGCTCGGCCAGGGCGTCAAGGGCATGCGCCTCGGCGTTCCCAAGCAGTACTTCGTCGACGGCATGGACCCGGAAGTCGAAACGGCGGTGCGCGCGGCCATCGCCCAACTCGAGGAGCTCGGCGCCGAAACCGTCGAGGTCGACCTGCCCCACACAGAGTACGCGGTGGCGGTCTACTACATCGTGGCGACGGCGGAGGCCTCCGCCAATCTGGCGCGCTTCGACGGCGTGCGTTACGGCAACCGCATTCCCGATCCCGACAACCTGCTCGACATGTACAAGCGCACGCGCGGCCAGGGCTTCGGCCCGGAGGTGAAGCGCCGCGTCATCCTGGGCACCTACGTCCTGAGCAGCGGCTACTACGACGCCTACTACAACCGGGCGATGAAGGTGCGCGAGCTGATCCGCCGGGACTTTGCCCAGGCCTTCGAGCAGTGCGACGCGCTGCTGACGCCGACCTCCCCCACCCCGGCCTTCAAGGTGGGCGAGAAAACGGCCGATCCCCTGGAAATGTACCTGGCGGATATTTTCACCATCGCGGTCAACCTGGCCGGGGTCTGCGGCATTTCCGTCCCGTGCGGGTTTACCTCGGCTCCCAAGCTGCCCGTGGGCCTGCAGATCATCGGTCCGCACTGGGGCGAGGCCGCCATCCTCCGCGTTGCCCACGCCTACGAGCAGGCGACCGCCTGGAGCCAGGACAAACCCGCGCTTTGAGGCTTTTTCCCGACGGAATGAACGGAATTTACGGAATGACGCAATCTAGACTTCCGTTCATTTGGTAATTCCGTCTTAGTACCTACTCAACTCCTGAAAAAAAACTATGGCCAAAGAACGTAAACTCATCATCGCCGCCAACTGGAAAATGTACAAAACGCCCTCCGAGGGGCGCGAGCTCGCCAAGGACCTGGTCAAAGAGCTCAAGGGCTTCACCGACGCCGACCTGGTCGTCTGCCCGCCCTACCCCGCGCTGGCCGCAGTGGGCGAGGCCATCAACGACGAGGCCAACTTTGCCCTGGGCGCGCAGAATCTGCATCACCTGCCCGAGGGCGCCTACACCGGCGACGTCTCCGGCGCCATGCTGCGCGACCTCTACTGCCGCTACGTCATCATCGGCCATTCCGAGCGCCGGCAATACCACGGCGAGACCAACCTGCTCATCCACGACAAGATCAAGGCCGCGGTGGAGTGCAACCTCAAGCCCATCGTCTGCATCGGCGAGAAGCTGGAAGAGCGCGAAGCCAACGCGGCCGACGCGGTGCTGGAAACGCAGCTGCGCGAGAGCCTGATCGGCCTCGACGCCAAGCAGATCGGCGACGTCACGCTGGCCTACGAGCCGGTCTGGGCCATCGGCACCGGTAAGACCGCGACCCCGGAAATCGCCCAGGAAGCGCACCACCACATCCGCAAAATCCTGGTCGAAATCTTCGACGAAGCGACCGCCAAGCGCACCCGCATCCAGTACGGCGGCAGCGTGAAGGCGGCCAACGCGGCCGAGCTGCTGCAGCTCCCGGACGTTGACGGCGCCCTGGTGGGCAGCGCCAGCCTGGACGCGGGCTCCTTCGCCGGGATCGTGAAAAACGCTTGTGCCTGACGCCGGCGCGGATATCCTTCCCTCCCTATGTTTTGGGTTAATCTCACCATTTACACCCTGCTCGCGATCTACGTGATCATCTGCGTGCTGATGGTGCTCGTCATCCTGATGCAGCGCAGCAAGCAAGACGGTCTCGGTGCGGCCTTTGGCGGCGGCATGATGGACTCGGCGTTCGGGCCGTCCACCTCCAACGTGCTGGTCAAGTCCACCGTGGGCCTGGCCGTCATCTATTTCTGCATCACCCTGACGCTGGCATGGCTCTACGCCTTCTCCACCGGGGTAAACGTGAACGCCGCCGCCGTCGAAACCGGCAACGAACTGAGCCTGGAGCAGATCGAGGCCGAAGTCGGCGAATCCGCCGCCCAGGATTCCGCCGCCGCGGCGGACAAGGCAACGGCGGCGGGCTCGCCAATCGTCAACGAGAGCGAAGCGGTCTCCGACCCGGTCAAGGAAGCCGAGGACCTGCCCCCGCCGGAACCCTCGAGCAGCGCGCGTCCGGCCGCCCAAGACCTGCCGCCCGAGCAGATTCCGCCCGGCTCAACCCCGGCCCAGGAGTAAGCCGTTATGACCGGCGTCCGCCGTCCGCAACCGGGCCGCTGGCTGGCGCTGGTTTTCCTAGCGGCCGGATTGGTCGTCCTTGCCGGCTGCGCACGCTTTCCGCAAAAGGCGGATTTTACCGTCGTCAACGGAGCCGAACCGCAAACGCTCGACCCGGCCGTCATCTCCGGCCAGGCGGAGGGCCGCATTGCGCAGACGCTCTTTGAGGGACTGCTGGCGCGCAACGCCAAGGGCGAGCTCATCCCCGGCGTGGCCGAGCGCTGGGAGCTCTCCGAGGACGGCAAGACGCTCACCTTCCACCTGCGCGAAGATGCCCGCTGGAGCAACGGTGACCCGGTCAAGTCCACCGACTACGCCGAAAGCTGGAAGCGCGTGCTCACGCCAGCGACCGGCTCCGTCTACAGCGAGCTGCTTTACTCCGTGCAGGGCGCGCAGGAATACCTCGACGGCGAGATCACGGACTGGGAGCAGGTCGGAGTGAAGACGCCGGACGAGCGCACGCTGGTGGTCACGCTGAACAACCCGACGCCCTACTTCCTGGATCTGACCGCCTTCACCACCCTCCTGCCGGTGCACACGCCCAGCATCGAAGAGCACGGGGACGACTGGTTCAAGCCGGGCAAGCTGGTCAGCAACGGGCCGTTCGTTTTGGAGGACTGGTACATCAACGACCGCCTGCGCCTGCGGAAGAACCCGCAGTACTGGCGCCGCGACGAGGTCGACTTCGAGACCATCGACGTGCTGCCGACCTCGGACCCGACCACCGCCTTCAACCAGTTCCTGGCCGGCGAGGCCGACCTGGTCGCGGACAAGCAGCGGGTGCCGCCCTACCTGGTGGACGCGATCAAGGGGGAGGACTGGTTCCACTCCTCGCCGATCCTGGCCACCTTCTTCTACCGCTTCAACGTCGACCGCCCGCCCTTCGACAACCTGAAAGTGCGACGCGCCCTCGCCCTGGCCGTTGACAAGGCCTACATCGTGGAAAAGATCACCAAGGCGGGCGAGCCGGTTACGGGCGCGCTGACGCCGCCGGGCACCGCCCTGGGCACCTACACGCCGCCGGAAGGGCTCGGCTACGACCCGGAGGAGGCCCGCAGGCTGCTGGCCGAAGCGGGTTACCCCGGCGGCGAAGGCATCCCGCGTTTCAGCATCCTCTACAACACCGACCCGGTGAACAAGACCATCGCCGAGGCCATCCAGGACATGTGGCAGCGCGAGCTGGGCGTGGAGTCCGACCTGCAAAACCAGGAGTGGAAGGTCTATCTGGACACGCTCAGCAACCGCAACTACGACGTGGCTCGCTCCAGTTGGGTGGGCGACTACAACGACCCGAACACCTTCCTCGACTGCTTCGTGACCGACCGGGGCAACAACCGCACCGGCTGGAGCAACGCGGCCTACGACGAGCTCATCGCCGTGCAGGCACCGCGCGAGGTCGACCCGCAAAAACGCTTCGATCTGATGCTCGAGGCCGAACGCATTCTGGTCGAGGAAGAGCTGCCCATCATCCCAATCTACAATTTTGTCGGCATCGCTCTCTTCCGCGACAACCTGGGCGGCTTTTACGCCAACCCGATCGACGAGCACCCCTGGGCGGCAATGTTCTGGAAAGACGGGGAGTAGCGGGCGCTACAGGTCAAAAGCGTCGGCCGGAGCGGGCGACTTCCGCCGGCGCAGGTAAAGGCCAGCGGCCAGGAGCAGAATCAGCGAAACGGCCGCCGGCTCTGGCACCAAGGCTAAATCGTAGCCCGCCGCTTCCGGACCGGCCGTCATCGGGGTCGTCACGCCCCAGCCGGCCAAATCCGCTTCGCTCCGGGGAGCGTAAAGATCGGCCGGAAAGCGCACGGAAACGGAGCCGTCCGGGTTTTCCCAAGTAATGAAGCCGTTCGCGTCCGGGTGGGAGAACGTGCTGTCGACCGGAGCGCTGATCGCGGAAAGGCCCTCGCTCGCTTCGGTCCCCTCGCCGGATGCCGACTGAACCTGCGCCCAGGCGCCGCTCGTTCCGAGCATCAGCAGGAGCGCGATCAACGCAAGATATTTCGAAAAGGCGCGCATTTAGATAAAGATAATGCCCCATTTGCGGGTAAAGTTCAAATGGATCGTGGCGCCGGGGCCGAAGAATCTCCAAAAAGCGTGCGCCAGCACCCGATGTTTGCCAGACCTCGCGGCCCCGTGCTAAGCAAGGGGGCAGTTCCGCGCCGCCATGCTCGCCTTTGTTCTCCGCCGCCTGTTGATTGCCCTGCCCGTGCTGCTAGCGGTACTGATCGCGACCTTTCTCCTCACGCGGCTGATGCCCGGCAACCCCTTTAGCCAGGAGCGCGAGATCACGCCCGCCATCCTCCAGGCGATCGAGGAGCGCTACAACCTGGACGGCAATCTTTTCGAGCAGACCACCAGCTACCTGGGCGGCGTGCTGCACGGGGACCTCGGCCTCAGCACCCAGTACCGCAAGCGCACGGTCAACGAAATCCTCGCCCAGACGGTGCCCGTTTCCATGACGCTGGGCGGCATCGCCCTGGCGCTGGCCCTGTTTTTTGGCGTGACCTTAGGGGTGATGGCGGCCGTCTGGCACAACCGGCCCGCCGACCGGCTGGCCATGCTGGCGGCGCTGGTCGGCATTTCGGTACCCAACTTCGTCGTCGGCCCCCTGCTCGTGCTGGCCTTTGCCATCTTGATTCCGCTGCTGCCCACATCCGGCTGGGGCAGCCCGGCGCAAGTCGTCCTGCCCGCCATCTGCCTGTCCATCCCCTACATCGCCTACATCGCCCGGCTGACGCGCGCCAGCATGCTCGAGACGCTTGGCCAGGACTTTGTCCGCACCGCCCGGGCCAAGGGGCTGGCCGAGCGCCGCGTCGTCTTCAAGCACGCGCTCAAGGTGGGCATCCTTCCGGTGGTCACCTACTGCGGGCCGTTGGCGGCGGCCGTCCTCACCGGCGGCATTGTGGTGGAAACCATCTTCGCCATCCCCGGCATGGGTCCGTTTTTCGTGAACAGCATCCTGAACAAGGACCCCTTCATGATCGGCGGGATGGTGCTGGTCTACAGCACACTGCTCATTCTCTTCAACCTCCTGGTCGACATCGCCTACTTCCTGCTCGACCGCCGCGTGAAACTGGCCTGACTCCATGGAAACCGCCGCCCCCGCTCCCGCCGCCCAGCACGCCGCCCCGCGCTGGCTGGCTCATCCCGTCTGGCGACAGCCGGTTTTTGTGGCTTCGCTCTCGCTGCTCGCCGTCATCGTCCTGCTGGCGGTCTTCGGCCCGATGGTTTCGCCCTACGCCTACAACCACATTACCGACAACCAGTTTGCCCCGCCGAGCTGGCAACACTGGGCGGGCACGGACGAGCTGGGCCGCGACGTCTTTACCCGCATGCTGCTGGGCGCACGCATTTCCCTGCTGGTCGGGCTGACCGGGACGCTGGTGAGCCTGACGATCGGCGTCAGCCTGGGCCTTTTGGCGGGCTACCTGCGCGGCTGGGTCGACAACGCCCTGATGCGTCTGGTCGACTTCCTGTACTCCATTCCGCGGCTCATCTTTGTGATGGTTTTCATGGCCGTACTCGGCGGCGGCGTCGACGCCTGGGCGGCAACCCTGGCGCCCGGCCTTTCCTGGCTGCTGGAGCCGGGCGAGGTGGTCTCCTACGCGCGCATCCTGCTGCTGTTCCTGTGTCTGGGAGCGGTCGAGTGGATGACGATGGCGCGCATTGTGCGCGGTCAGGTGCTCGTGCTGCGGGAGCAGCCATTCGTCCAGGCCTCCCGGGCGCTCGGCCAGAGCAACCGCCGCATCCTCTGGCGCCACCTGCTGCCCAACCTCCTCGGGGTCATCATCGTCTACCTCACACTCACCATCCCGGTGATTATCCTGGAGGAGAGCTTCCTCAGTTACCTGGGCTTGGGCGTGCAGCCGCCGCTGGCGAGCTGGGGCTCGCTGGTGCACGACGGCGCCCGCTACCTGAACCCGATTAAGGTCTACTGGTGGCTGCTGGTGTTTCCGGCCCTGATGATGTCGCTGACCTTGCTGGCACTCAACTTCCTGGGCGACAGCCTGCGCGACGCCTTCGACCCCCGCCAGCGCCCGCGCGACTAGGGCCTATTAACATAACGAGAAAAGAAGGGAAAAACCGGAGTTTTGAAGCGAAAAAGGCATGATGAGGCGAGGCGAATGAGGACATTCGGGGAGCCGAAGAGGGCTTTTTTCGGCCAAAAGGCCGTTTTTTAGCGATTTAAGGCGTTATGTTAACTGGCCCTGACCGGCACCCCTCCGGTCCCATCCGGGCAAGAAAACTCCTCGCCCCGGGCCCGGCTTGGGGGCAAGATTTTACCATGAAACGAATCCTGCCCGCCCTGATTCTGGTTCTCTTCACGCCGTTGCTGACTCTGCACGCCCAGCAGCAGCGCTTCTCCACCTGGAAGGCCGAGCTGCCCGGCGGCGAGTACATCGTCAAGCTCGACCGCATCGCCTCGATCAGCCTGCACGACTACACCGTCGACGGGACCCTCGCCGTCAGCGAGATGACCATCACCACCGACACCAGCGTGACCGCCCGCTTCTACTACCTTGAGCCCAAGCAGCTCTCCGGCGTGGGCGGCGCGGGCGACGGCGCCATGCGCACCATCCAGGACAAGGCCACCGAAACGATGCGGCGGCTCAACCAGGACGCCGCCGAAACCATGATGAACGAGGTGATCAAGACGTACCCGCTGACGACCCACGCGCACATGGTCGAGTACCGAATGACCTCGCGGGACTCGCTCAAGGCGGCCTACGACAGCGCGACCAAGGCCTGGCTTACCCTGCGCAACGGCACCTTCAAGGAAGAAGAGTAGCCCGAGGGCCGGCTCCCCAAACGCTAGAGCTTGTTACAAAAGTCCCGCGTACCCGCGCCAGTTGGTTTTTGGCCGCTGAGCTAGGCGCAACGACTCCTGGCGGAGGGCAGCTTTTTTCAAACGGTTAAGAGCTGCCCTGCGCTAGCAGCGCCCAGCGGCCAAAAGACACTGGCCTTGAAAAGGTTGCGGTTCTTTTCCGTCGTGGCGTTGTCGTTCGTCAGTCACAGGTGTATTTGATACCTGCTCCTTCCTCTCTTCTAGCCACGGCGGAAAACTCCTCGCAACGCGGGCCGCGTGGGA
>JBCDLL010000038.1:0-37679 GCA_038745425.1 Verrucomicrobiota bacterium
ACGGGGACGAATGGCGGCTGACGCGCGCCGCCCTGCTGCGCATCGACGCCCTGCTCCAGGGCTTCTTCCTCCCCCGCCACCGGACCGACCGCATCGTTTAGCGCGAGCCGGGCCGCCGCGGCGAGCGGCAAATTCGCAGCGCGCCTTTGCGCGTTGGCCCAAAGGCTGCTAATGGTGTTGCAGCCGCATTATGTCCATCCGCGTCGCCCTCAACCACCTGACCCACTACCGCTACGATCACCCGATCGGTCTCGGACCGCAGGTGATCCGGCTGCGGCCGGCGCCGCACGCCCGCACGCCCGTCCTGAGCTATTCGCTCAAAGTCGATCCCAAGCCGCACTTCCTCAACTGGCAGCAGGACCCTCAGGGCAACTACCAGGCCCGCGTGGTCTTCCCGGAAAAGGTCCGCGAATTCCGGGTGGAGGTGGATCTGATTGCCGACATGGCGGTGATCAACCCGTTCGACTTCTTCCTGGATGAGGAAGCCAAGGAATGCCCGTTCCACTACGACAGCCTGCTCGACCACGAGCTGGCGCCCTTTCTGCAGAAGCTGGAGCCCGGCGAGCACTTGGCCGGGCTGCTCAAGGAGGTGGACCGCACCAAGCGCCGGACGATCGACTTCCTCGTCGACCTGAACAGCCTCATCTACCACCGGGTGAAGTACAGCGTGCGGATGGAGCCCGGCGTCCAGACGCCGGAGGAGACGCTCGAGCGCGGGGTCGGTTCCTGCCGCGACACAAGCTGGCTGCTGGTGCAGGTGCTGCGTCACCTCGGGCTGGCCGCGCGTTTTGTCTCCGGCTACCTCATCCAACTGGCGCCCGACATCAAGCCGGTCGACGGGCCGGTCGGCGTGGAGAAAGACTTTACCGACCTCCACGCCTGGGCGGAGGTCTACCTGCCCGGAGCGGGCTGGATCGGGCTCGACGGCACCAGCGGCCTCGTCACCGGCGAGGGCCACATCCCGCTGGCGGCCACGCCCGAGCCCGCCAGCGCCGCACCCATCACCGGCAGCCGCGAATACGCCGGGAGCGACTTCGAGTTCGACATGAGCCTCTCGCGCATCGAAGACCGCCCGCGCACCACCAAGCCTTACAGCGAGGGCACCTGGCAGCGCATCCTCAAGGTGGGCGACGAGGTCGACGAGCGGCTGGAAGCCGGCGACGTGCGGCTGACCATGGGCGGCGAGCCCACCTTCAATTCGGCCGTGGACATGGAGGGCGAGGAGTGGAACACCGCCGCGCTCAGCGAGGAAAAAACCCGGCTGGCGAACGAGCTGCTCCTGCGGCTGCGCGACCGCTGGGCGCCCGGCGCGCTGCTCCATCACGGCCAGGGCAAGTGGTACCCGGGGGAGCCCCTCCCCCGCTGGGCGCTGGGCTGCTACTGGCGGCTCGACGGCGAGCCCATCTGGCGAGACCCGGACCTGATTGCCGACGGCACCGAGCACCACGCCACCATCGATGACGCCCGCGCGCTCATCACGGCGGTGGCGGCCGAGCTCGGCGAAGGCGTCGACCCCGCTCACATCCGCACCGCCTACGAGGACGCCTACTACTTCCTCTGGCGCGAACGCAAAGTGCCGGTCAACCAGGACCCCTACCGCGCCAACCTCAGCGACGACCTGGAGCGCCGGCAGATGGCGCGCCTGCTGGAGCGCGGACTGGGCGAGGCGGTCGGCTGCGTGCTTCCGCTGGAAGGCACGGAAGATCCCGAGGACTCCGACAAAAGCGCCTGGCAAAGCGCCCCTTGGTACACCCGCACGCCGCGGCTCCAGTTGGTGCCGGGTGACAGCCCGATGGGCCTGCGCCTGCCGCTGGACTCCCTCCCCTGGATCCGCCGCAACGATTACCCCTACGTCAACGAGCTCGACCCGACTGCTCCGCGCGACGACCTGCCCGCCGCCAACGGCGGCCCGCCGGACGAAGTCTCCGGCCGCGATATCGACACAGAGCTACCCAACCCCCTGCGCGTCACCGAGGTGCCCTCGAAAGGCGAGGAGACCACCGGCGAAGTGCACGACGGCCTCCAGCCCGGCAACGAGCCGCCCGAGCTCGACGAGAGCGAGGAGGACGGTACCCGCACCGCCCTGTGCGTGGAGCTGCGCGACGGCGGGCTGCACGTCTTCATGCCGCCGGTCAAACGCCTGGAAGAATACCTGGCACTGGTTACGGCGGTGGAGCGCGCCGCCAAGCGGCTCGGGCTCAAAGTCCGCCTGGAAGGCTACACGCCGCCGCACGACCATCGGGTCACCTTCTTCAAGATTACACCCGACCCGGGAGTAATCGAAGTCAACCTGCAGCCGAGCCGAAGCTGGCGCGAGCTGGTGGAGAACACGACCTCGCTCTACCACGAGGCGCGGCAGCTCAAGCTCGGCGCGGAAAAATTCATGATCGACGGGCGGCACGTTGGCACTGGCGGCGGCAACCACATGCTCATGGGCGGGGCCAAGCCCGCCGACAGCCCCCTGCTGCGGCGCCCGGACCTGATGCGCAGCATGGTCACCTACTGGCAGCACCACCCTTCCCTGTCGTACCTCTTCAGCGGCCTCTTCATCGGGCCAACCAGCCAAAGCCCGCGGGTGGACGAAGCGCGGCACGAGTCGCTCTACGAACTGGAGCTCGCCTTCCGCCAAATGCCCAAGGCTGGCGACCCCAAGGCTCCGTGGACGGTCGACCGCTTGCTGCGCAACCTGCTCATCGACGTCTCCGGCAACACCCACCGGGCCGAGTTCTGCATCGACAAGCTCTATCCGGGAGAGGAGGCCTCGCGCCGGCTCGGATTGGTTGAGCTGCGCGCCTTCGAGATGCCGCCGCACGAACGCATGAGCGTGGTCCAGCAGCTGCTACTGCGCTCGCTGCTGCTCAAGTTCTGGGAGAAGCCCTACGAGGCCCGGCTAATTCGCTGGGGCACCGAGCTGCACGACAAGTTCATGCTCCACCACTTCATCGAGCGCGACTTCAAGGAAGTGATCGACGACCTGGCCGAGGACGGCATCGCCATGGAGCTGGACTGGTTCATCCCGCACCTGGAGTTCCGCTTCCCCATCCTGGGCAGCGTCACCCACGGGGGCATCACCATCGAGCTGCGCGCGGCGCTCGAACCCTGGTACGTGCTCGGTGAGGCCGGCGGGGCGCAGGGCACCTCCCGCTCGGTTGATTCCTCGCTCGAGCGCATCCAGGTGATGGTGAGCGGGATGACAAACAACCGCCACCTGGTGACTGTCAACGGGCGGCGGGTGCCGCTCCATCCCACCGGCGCGCCGGGCGAGTTCGTTGGCGGCGTGCGCTACCGCGCCTGGAAGCAGCCGGACTGCCTCCACCCCAACATCCCGGAGCATTCACCGCTTACCTTCGACCTCTACGACACCTGGAACCAGCGCAGCCTCGGCGGCTGCGTTTACCACGTCTCCCATCCCGGCGGGCTCTCCTACGACAAGTACCCGGTCAACGCCTTCGAGGCGGAAAGCCGGCGCATCAACCGTTTCCACGCCTTCGGCCACAGCCCGGGTCGGCGCGAGTCCCCGCCGGTTGAATTACCCAGCGAATATCACTATACGCTGGACTTGCGCGTTCCCGTGCGGGCCAATAAGGGGTAGTATGCGGGGTTTCCCCGCCCTGCCGCCATGAATCTGCCCCAACATCCGGCCCTCACGCCCGGCCCGGCCGCCGCCGCCCCGCTGCGGCCCTGGAGCGAGCTGGTCTCCGGCTACGTTCCGCCGGAGGGCCACTACGACGAGATGGTCAGCCCGGTGCGGCTCGACGAGCAGGCCAACGGCGTGGCCAGCCCGGAGCAGGGCATGCTTTTTTCCGGCTCGGTGCGGGCGCCCTGGCGGCGGTTCCTGGAGTCGGTCAGCCAGTTCAACGGCGAAACCATGAGCCGCCGCTGGAACAACGCTCGCCATCTCATCCGGGAAAACGGCATCACCTACAACGTGTACGGCGACGCCCACGGGCTGGACCGCACCTGGCAGCTCGACCCGATTCCGTTCATCCTTCCGCCGGAGGAATGGCGGCAACTCGAGGCGGGGCTCGTCCAGCGCGCGACGCTGCTCAACGAAATCCTGGTTGACTGCTACGGCCCGGCCCGGCTCCTGCGAAACGGCGCCGTACCGGCCGGGGCCGTCTACGCCCACCGCCGCTTTCTGCGCCCCTGCGTGGACGTCAAGGTGCCGGACAACCGCTTTCTGCAACTTTACGCCGTGGACCTGGCCCGGCACCCGGACGGCACGTGGTGCGTGCTGAACGACCGCACGCAAGCCCCCTCCGGCGTGGGCTACGCGCTGGAAAACCGGCTGGTGCTTTCGCGGATGATGCCGGAGGTGATGCACGCCTGCGGGGTGGAGCGGCTGGCCAACTTTGCCACCAAGCTGCGGGAGTCGCTCGAGCAGCTCGCCCCGCGGGAGGACAACCCGCGCATCGTCCTGCTCACGCCTGGCCCGTATAACGAGACCTACTTCGAGCACGCCTACCTGGCCCGCTTCCTCGGCTGCATCCTGGCCGAAGGGGCCGACCTGACCGTGCGCGACAACAAGGTCTACCTAAAAACGCTCAACGGCCTGCTCAAGGTCGACGTCATCCTGCGGCGGCTGGACGAGGACTACTGCGATCCGCTGGAATTCCGCAGCACCTCCGCGCTGGGCGTGGCCGGGCTGATGCAGTGCGTCGCCGCCGGCGAAGTCGCCATGGCCAACGCGCTGGGCAGCGGCCTGGCGGAAAACCCGGCGCTGCACCCCTTCCTGCCCTCGCTCTGCCGCGACGTGCTCGACCAGGAGCTACTGCTGCCGACCGTGCCAACCTGGTGGTGCGGCCAGGCCCAGGAGCGCCACTTTGTGCTCGAGCATCTCAACGAGCTTTCCGTCCAGCCCATCACCGGCAACCAGCGCTTCCAGCTCTTTACCGAACCGGACGCCAGCCCCGAAGCACTTGACGAACTCGCCCGCGAGATCGAGCTCAGCGGCTACACCTACACCGGGCACGAGCGCTTCCCGCTGGCCACCACACCGACGCTGAGCGAGGGCGCGCTGGCACCGCGCATCCACGTGCTGCGCTGCTTCCTGATCGCCCACGACGGCGGCTACACCATGATGCCGGGCGGGCTGACGCGCGTCTCGTCCGGGCCGGAGCCGGGCAGCGTGAGCATGCAGCGCGGCGCCGGCAGCAAGGACACCTGGTTCCTTTCCGACGGCCCGCCCACCGGCGAAACCCTGGTGAAGATGGAACCGCCCGGCTTTGCCGTGCTGCGCAGCGGCGAGGACCTGCCCAGCCGCGTGGCCGACAACCTCTTCTGGCTGGGCCGCTACACCGACCGCCTGGAAAGCGTGGTGCGCATCTTCCGCACCGTGCTCGCGCGCCTGACCGACGAGAGCGCGCTGCGCCACATGCCGGGGCTGATGCCGCTGCTGGAAGTGCCCGCCGGGCTCGGGCTCTTCCGCCCGCCGCGCGAGGACTTCAATCCCGAGGACCCCGCCACCTTCAACCAGCTCGAGCGCGACCTCATCCGCGCGATCTTCGAGTCCTCCGGCGCGGGCACGCTCGGCGACACGGTCAACCGCCTCCACCAGACCGCCAGCGCGGTGCGCGACCGCATCAGCCCGGACCTCTGGCGCATCCTCAACCACCTCCACCAGGAAGTGCAAACCCCGGAGGCGCGGCCTGGAATGATGGTCGGCGAAACGATCAACCTGCTCGACCAGATGGTGCTGACGCTGGCCGCCTTTAGCGGCATGGAGATGGAAAACATGACCCGCGGGCATGACTGGCGCTTCATCGAACTAGGCCGGCGCCTGGAGCGCGCCGTCAACCTCACCCGGCTGTTGCGGGCCGCGCTGGAGTGGCGGCACCGCAACGAAGAGGTGGTGCTGGAGTCGCTCCTGGAAATGGCGGACAGCTCGATGACCTACCGCACGCGCTACTTCGACACCGCCCGGCCCAAGGGCGTGATTGACCTGCTGGTGACGGACGAGACCAACCCGCGTTCGCTTTCGTTCCAGCTGGAGGAGATTGCCGGGCATCTGCAAAAGCTGCCCCGGCCGGCCGGCACCGAGGGCCCAAGCGAGGAGGAGCTGCTGATCCGGGCCTCCGCCACCGCCCTGGCCGGGGCGCCGGTGGAAGCGCTCGCCGAGGTGAGCCCGCCGGACGGCCACCGCGCCCGCCTGGGCGGACTGCTCGACGACCTCAGCCAGGTGCTGCCGCGCCTCTCCGAGCTGCTCACGCGGCACTACTTCAGCCACATGTAAGGGCCCCTCCCCGCCATGCAGTACCGCCTCCGCCACCGCACGACCTACAAGTACAGCCAGCCGGTCATCGCCTCACACCATGTCTCGCACATGGTCCCGCGGCACACCGATTTTCAGAGCAGCACGGAGGACCGCATTTTCATCGACCCCGAGCCCGGAATCTCGGTCGAGCGGCGCGACTACTTCGGCAACATGACGCGGCACTTCACCGTCCAGCAGAAGCACACCAAGCTGGTGGTGGAAATCACCAGCAACGTGTCCGTCCAGCCGGTACCCCACCTCTATCCGGAGCAGAGCGTCACCTGGGAAAACGCGCGCGATTCTCTGCCCGGCGACCTCACCCCGCTCGGCCTGGCCGCCTTCCAGTACGCCTTTGCCAGTTGGCACGTGACGCCCTCGCGCGAGATGGCTGACTACGCCCGGGTCTCCTTCACCCACCGGCGGCCCATCCTGGAGGCGGCGATGGACCTGACCGCGCGCATCTTCCATGAATTCACCTTTGACAAGAAAGCGACCGAGGTGAGTACGCCCATCCAAACCGTGCTGCAAAACAAGCGCGGCGTTTGCCAGGACTTTGCCCACCTGATGATCGGCTGCCTGCGCTCGCTCGGGCTGGCCGCGCGCTACGTCTCCGGCTACATCCGCACCATTACGCCGCCGGGGGAGGTGCGGCTGGAAGGCAGCGACGCCTCCCACGCCTGGTGCTCCGTCTACTGCCCGGGGCTCGGCTGGGTCGACCTTGACCCCACCAACAACCTCGTCGCCGGCGACCAGCACGTCACCCTCGGCTGGGGACGCGACTTTGCCGACGTCAGCCCGTTGCGCGGCGTCATCCTCGGCGGCGGCAAACACAAAGTCAGCGTGGCGGTGGACCTGATTCCCGCGGAGGGTTAACTCCTCCGCGAATCCAGAAAACGGCGATACAGCGTCTTCGCTTCCTGCCGCAAACCAGGCTCCAATTCCAACAACCGGGCCGGCACATCCATGGAGGTGTGGAGCACCGTGAGCGCCACGTTCACATCATCCCCTACCATCACGATGACCCAATGCTGCCGCACTCGGTAAAACTGAAACGAACGATGAAGTTCCGAACGCGGTTTCAAGAGGCGCGGGGTATCGCGAAAACGCCTGAAGCCGTCTTGCAAATCTCTCCAGTAGGCGGCCGCTACCTGGGCGCCCCACTTTTTCCGCGAATACCGCCGAACCTGCTCGAGGTCATAATAAGTCCGCCGCGTGAAAAGCAGCGGCTTCACTTCCAGCCTTGCTTTTCCCGCTGATCGAACTCCTTCATCACCTTGTCCAAACTACCGGTAAACTCAATCGTGCGGTCCTCGATGGCGTCTTGGCAGCCGTCGATAATCGCTTCGCGGATGGCCGCAGCCTCTTCGCGTTCCTTCTTTTCCCGGAGCAGGGAGCGAATGAATTCGCTGGGCGTGGCATAAAGCCCGTGGTCGCCGCAGTGTTGATCGATGAACTCCCGAAGTTCGTTGGTGAGGGAGAGATTGATGGTACTGGCCATGAGAATGAGGATAGTAGCCTTGGCGTAAAACGTCAATATACGCCAAAGCTTGAGGCAGCCACCTCCACCAAAAAAGGCGGAGCCGTCCGGCTCCGCCTTTTTTGAAAACACCTAGTGTGCTGAGTCTTAAGTAACGTGATGAGATCCGAAAGGAGTTTTGGCCCTGAACCAGGCGTGAGGAAGGAGCCTATTGAAGGCAATAGGCGACTGAGGAACAACGCCGAGCAGGGCCAAAAGAACCGAGGAGATCATCGTGAAACTTAGGACTCAGCACACTAGCGGCCGCCCCCGGAGGTGTGACCACCGGGAGCAGCGTCGCGCGGCTACTTCTTGCCTTCGCCGGGGCGGTAGTCCTCCTCGGCTTCGGCAAAAGCGGCCTCCAGAGAGGTGAGGTCCTCGCTCGGCTTGATCGCGTCGAAGGTGGCCTTCTCGCGGGCAAGCTCCTCCTCGGAGTAGTCCGCGGCCTTGATCGAGAGGCCGATGCGGCGCTCGGCGCGGTCCACCTTGATGACGCGGGCGCGCACGTCCTGGCCGACCTTGAGCACGTCCTTGACCTTCTCGATCCGCTCGGGGCTGATCTGCGAGATGTGCACCAGGCCGTCGATTTCGTCGGCCAGCTGGATGAAGGCGCCGAAGCTGGCCACCTTGCTGACCTTGCCCTCGACGACGTCGCCGATCTTGTAGTGCTCGTCGATGTGGTCCCAGGGATCGTCGTTGAGCTGCTTCACGCCGAGGCTGATGCGCTGGTTGGTCTTGTCGATGTCCAGCACGACGCTCTCGACTTCGTCGCCCTTTTTGAGCACCTCGGAGGGGTGGTTGATCTTGCGCGTCCAGGAGAGGTCGCTGACGTGGATCATGCCGTCGATGCCTTCCTCCAGCTCGACGAAGGCGCCGTAGGCGGTCAGGTTGCGCACCTTGCCGCCGACCTTGGCCCCGATCGGGTACTTGTCGTTGACCTGGTCCCACGGGTTCTGCTCGAGCTGGCGGATGGAGAGGCTGACCTTCTGGTCCTCCTTGCTCACGCCGAGCACGATGGCCTCGACTTCCTGCCCGTTGTTGAGCACGTCGCTCGGCCGGGCGATCTTCTTCGTCCAGCTCAGTTCGCTGACGTGGACCAGGCCCTCGATGCCGGGCTCCAGCTCGATGAAGGCGCCGTAGGGCACCAGGTTGGTGACCTTGCCGCCAACCTTCATGCCGACGGGGTACTTCTCGGCGATCTTCTCCCACGGGTTCTCGGTCTTTTGCTTGAGGCCGAGGGAGACGCGCTCCTTTTCCCGGTCGATGTCGAGGACCATGACCTCGATCTCGTTGCCGATGGTGAGCATCTCGCTGGGATGGTTGAGGCGGCTCCAGCTCATGTCGGTGATGTGGAGCAGGCCGTCCATTCCGTCGAGGTCGATAAAGGCGCCGAACTCGGTGATGTTCTTGACCGTGCCAGTCACGAGGCTGCCCTTGTCGATGCTCGCGAGCAGGGCGGCGCGCTTCTCGGCGCGCTCGGCCTCGATGATTTCACGGCGCGAGAGCACCACGTTTTTGCGCTCCTCGTTGATCTTGACGATCTTGCACTCCAGGGTCTGGCCCTCGAACTCGCGCAGGTTCTTCGGCGCGATGATGTCGACCTGGCTGCCGGGCAGGAACGCCTCGACGCCGATATTGACCATGAGCCCGCCCTTGACGATGGACTTGACCTTGCCCTCGACGATGCCGCCCTCGTTGTACAGGGCGACGATCTTCTCCCAGTTCTGTTTCTGGGCGGCGCGCTCCTTGCTGAGCACGACCATGCCTTCGTCGTTCTCCAGGCGCTCAAGCAGCACCTCGACTTCGTCGCCGACGTTGACCTCGGCGGGCTCGTCAAATTCGTTGATGTTGATGGCGCCTTCGGACTTGTAGCCGATATCGACCAACACTTCGTTGGGGCGCTTTTCGATAATCGTACCTTTGATGATGCTGCCTTCCTTGAGCGAAATCATCGATTCCGCCAACAGCTCTTCCATGACTGAACTCATAGGCTTGGAGGGGGCACCGGTCCGCGGGAGTGGTTGGCGGGGCGCCCGGTTTGGGTTCTTCTAACCAGAAAGTCGTTGTAGCCCGGCCCGGAAGCCGGGGACAAAAAAACCGCCGGGGAAGCGGCGGCGACTGCAAAGGTTAAGGGTTTGGTTTCCGCCATCCAGGCCGCCCTGGATTCTGAAGCGGACGAGAAATATAGGACGCGCGCGCCGGCTTTGGCAAGTGCTTTTGCCCGGGAAACGCACCGGGGCCGACGGCGCTAATTCAGTCTGGCCGCAAGTGGCGGCGTTCGGTACGTTCAAGAGCCATGCGCGTGACCTCTCTCTCTTTCGCCCTGCTCCTGCTGGGTGCCCTTCCCCTTACCGTCCGGGCGGAAGGCGACCCCCGACAGGCGGAAATCAAAACCCTGGCGGAAGAATCCGCGACGGACTTCAAGGCCCAGAACTGGAGCAACGTGCTCGATGCCACCCACCCCAAGCTCCTCCAGCTCTCCGGCGGCAAAGCGCAGTCCCAGAAGATGATCGAGGTGCAGATGGCCCAGGTCGCCCAGGCGGGCATGACGCTGGAGAAGTACCAAATCGGCGAGCCCGGCCGCGTCTGGACGGAAAGCGGCTGGCAGTACTCCTTTGTTCCCGCCATGATGGTGATGAAGGCGCCCGACCGGCGCGTGACCGTCAACAGCTACCTGATGGCTCTGAAGGGCCCGGAAGATCCCCGCTGGTATTTTCTGGACGGCGCCATGATGACGCCCGAGCTGCTCGCCATGCTGGTACCGGAGCTGGGCGACGGCAAGGTGGCCCTGCCGCCCAAGCAGCCGCCCAAAGTCGAGCAACTGGGCCAACCCGCCGCTCCGGCGCCGCCCCAGTAGGCGGGCTCACTCCAGCTTGCCAATTTCCGCCGTCATGCGGCGGGCCAGTTCTTCGTATTGTTCCTTGGTAAAGCGGCGCCCCTCCGGCGGCCGGAAGGGCTCCCCGATGCGCACACGCATCGGCGCGTAGCCGGGGAACTTGCGCGTGCGCGGATAAGCCGCAAACGCTCCAAAGATACGGCAGGGCAAAATGGGCACCTGCGCCTTGCAGGCAATCATAGCCGCGCCGGTTTCCGCTTCGCGCAGGCCGCCGTCCGGGCTGCGGGTGCCTTCGGGAAACATCAGCACCAACTCCCCCGCCTTGAGCATGCTCAAAATCAGCCGGATGCCTTTGACGTCGGCGGCATCGCGATTGACGGGATGGGCGTTGCAGAGCGGCAGCAGCTTGTCCATCACCGGCGGCTTGAAGAGCGAGCTGCGCGCCAGGAACTGCGTCTCGCGGCCCATCGCCCAGCCCACCGTGGTGGGGTCGGCAAAGCTCACGTGGTTGCTGATGGCCAGCACGCCGCCGGTCAGCGGCACGTTTTCGCGGCCCTCCGGCCGGCAATGCCAGACCCCCAGCGTGAGGGCCTCGACGATTTTGTACTCAAAGCGGTACCAGGGATTCATGCCGCTCCCGGTCAGGACTCCACCGGCTCGGCCAGCGCTTGCTCCGCCCGGCGCAGGCCCTTGGCCGCCAAGTCCTCCAGCACCAGCAGCACGATTTGCTCCGCGCTGTGCTGGCCGGAGTCGAGACGCAACGCGCCCTCGGCCGCGCGCAGGGGCGAGGCGGCGCGGGTGCTGTCGAGGCGGTCGCGCTCGGCGATGGCGTCGGTTTCACCCTGCGCCCGGCGGCGGGCGGCGCGCACGGAGGGATCGGCATCAATGTAGTACTTAAAGGGGGTCTCCGGAAAGACGACGGTGCCGATGTCGCGGCCCTCCATGACCAACGGCGCCTCCGTCCGCAGCCCGCGCTGGCGCGCCACCAATAACTCGCGCACCTCCGGCACTCCGGAAATGGCGGAGACGTGCTCGTTTACCCGGCCGTCGCGCACGTGCGGCATGGGATCGGCCTCCGCCATGGTCAGGCGGGTCGTCTCTCCTTCCAGCCAAAGCTTAAGCCGCACGCCCTCCAATGCTTTGGCCACTAGGGCGGCATCGCCGGTGGGGACGCCCCGGTCCAGCATCCACCAGGTGACCGCCCGGTACATAAGCCCCGTATTGACATACACATAGCCAAGCCGGGCGCCCAGCTCGCGCGCCACCGTGCTCTTGCCGCTGGCGGCGGTGCCGTCAATCGCAATGACCGGGTGGGGCGTGGACATGGCGACATCTTAGCCGATGCGTTGAACGACAGAAGCCAAAAAGCGCTCCGTTTGCCGGCGGAAGACGCGGACTCCAAACCGGCGGCAATGTTACGTTATGGTGACGAATCAATCCGGGCATTGCTTCTTGCCGCCAAGAAGCAACACTACTGTCACCATGGAACTACACATCGATAAAATGGTTCGCCACCTCCACGAGGGCATGGCCGAAATGGCGAAGATGACCGAGGACTCCTTCCGGCAATCCGTCCAGGCCCTGCTGGAAAACGACCCCGATCTGGCCAAAAAAATCCCGGACTTAGACCTCGCGATCGATGCCAAGGAACTCGAGCTGGATCAGCTCGTGACCGAATTCATCATCACGGAGAACCCTCTGGCCAGCGACCTGCGCCTAACTCGCGTGATCGGCATGGTCACCACCGACCTCGAGCGCATCGGCGACATTGCCGTTCGTATTTCCGGCGACTTTATCGACGTCGACCACACGCCGGACCCGCAAATCCGCGAACTCCTCGGCAAGATGTGCGATCACGCCCTGAGCCTGCTCCGCGACGCCTGTAACTTCCAGGAAAACAAGACCGAGGAAAGCCTGCGCGCCATCATTGAGCGCGACCAGACCCTCAACGGCCTCTTCCAACAGTTTTGCGAACACGTCCTCACCGGCATGGAGAAGGACCCCTCCTTTGTCCGCGTCGGCTCGCTGCTGCTCCACACCGGCTATCGCATCGAGCGGGTGGGCGACCACGCCAAGCACATCGCCGAGGACCTGATCTACCTCATCACGGCCAAGGATATCCGCCACGAAGACAAGCTGGCCGGCGACCACCATTAGAAGCTATCTCACAAATGGCAAATGCCCGCGCCAGTTGGATTTTGGGCGCTGGGCTAGGCGCGACAAGTAAGCTTATCAAAATTGATAAGTGACCGAGGAGCAACACCGCCCAGCGGCCAAAAGACACTGGCCTCGATAAGGTTGCGGCTGTTTTCCGCCGTCGCATTGTCGTTCGTCAGTCACAGGTATACTAGATATCTGCTCCTTCCTCACTTCTAACCACGGCGGAAAACCTCGCGCAACGCGGGCGATTGCCATTTATGAGATAGCTTCTAGGGACGGTCTTCGGCGGGCTCACCTCCCAACCAGCGCTCGGTGAGCGGCCCGTAGGCGTCGATCCGCCGGTCGCGCAAAAACGGCCAGTGCGTGCGGACGGTTTCGAGCGCTCCCAGGTCCACTTCCGCCAGAAGGATTTCCTCCTCGCCGCCGGCCTCGGCCAGGATCTCGCCGCTGGTGCCGGCCACAAAGCTGCGGCCAAAAAACTCAATGCCGTCGCCGCCGTGGGGCCGCTCATGCCCGACGCGGTTCACCGCCGCCACGTAGCAGCCGTTGGCGACGGCGTGGCCGCGCTGGATGGTCTGCCAGGCGGCGTGCTGCTTGGAGCCAAACTCAGCCTTCTCCGCCGGGTGCCAGCCGATGGCCGTCGGGTAAAAGAGCACCTGCGCGCCCTGCAGCGCGGTCAGCCGGGCGGCCTCGGGAAACCACTGGTCCCAGCACACCAGCACGCCCACGCGCCCGAAGCGGGTATCCCAGGCGCGGAAGCCGAGGTCCCCGGGGGTAAAGTAGAACTTTTCGTAGTAGTGCGGGTCGTCCGGGATGTGCATTTTGCGGTAGCGGCCGAGCAGCGTGCCGTCCGCGTCGATGACGACGGCGGTGTTGTGGTAAAGCCCGGGCGCGCGCCGCTCAAAGAGCGAGCCGATGACGACCACGCCGTTTGCTTGGGCCGCCACGGCAAGCGCCCGCGTGCCGGGGCCGTCGGGAATCGGCTCGGCCAGGCGGAAGTTGTCGTGAAGCTCCTCCTGGCAGAAGTACTGGCTGGCAAAAAGCTCCTGCGTACAGACGATCTGCGCACCCTGGCCGGCCGCGCGGCCAATCAGCTCCACTTGGCGGGCCCGGTTCGCTTCCAGGTCAGGGGTGGCGCTGGTCTGGATGAGGCCGAGGGTGACGTGCATCGCGCGGCTCCGCGGGCGGCCTAGGCCTGGCTCCGGGCGGCGGCCAGTTCCTTCTCCAGCGCGCGCACGCGCTTCACCAAGTCCCCGATTTTGTTGATGTTCGCCTCGTTGCGCAAATCGGTTTTCTTGGGGATGGCGCGGCGCCCGGAGTAAACCGCACCGGCGGGGATGTCCTTGCTGACGCCGGACATGGCGGTGACGATGGCGCCCTCGCCGATGTGGAGGTGGCCGATGATGCCGACCTTGGCGGCGAGCACGGCGTGGTCGCCGATGGAAGTGCTGCCGGCGATGCCGCAGTGGGCCACGATGATGACGTGCTTGCCGATGGTGCAGTTGTGGGCGATCTGCACCTGGTTGTCGATCTTGACGCCTTCCTGAATCCAGGTTGGGCCAAAGCGGCCGCGGTCGATGGTCGAGTTGGCGCCGATCTCGACGTCGTCGTCGACCTGCACGTAGCCGGTCTGCGGCACCTTCAGATGGCGTCCGTCCTTGGTCTCGTAGCCAAAGCCGTCCGCCCCCAGCACCACACCCGGGTGGAGAATGACGCGCGCCCCCACCTGGCTGCGCTCGCGCAGCGCCACGTGGGGGTAAAAGTGGCAGTCCTCGCCGACGGTGGAGTCGTGGCCCAGGTAGGCGCCGGCGCCGATCACGCTGCGCGCACCCACGCGCACACCGGGCTCCAGCACGCTGTGCGGGCCGATCGAAACGCCCTCGCCCAGCTCGACGCCCTCGGCCACCACGGCCGTGGGGTGGACGCCCGGTGCGTACTCGATGGGCGGCGGGGCAAAGAGCTCGGCCACCTGGGCAAAGGCCCAGGAGGGGTTGTCCACACGGATCGTGGCGCAGGGAATGCCGTCGGCCGGCTGGTCGCGGCCGATGAGCACGGCCCCGGCCTGGGTGGAATGCGCCTGCGCCTCGTACTTGGGGTTGCCGAGGAAGGAAATGTGGACGGCCTGGGCCGTTTTGAGGTCGGAGACGCCGGTGATCTCGTGGCCGGGATCGCCTTGCAGCTCACCGTCCACGCGGGCGGTGAGCGCTTCAAGCGTATGTCGGCTGCTCAAATTCCGAACCTCTGCGCGGAGCGGCCGCGCGGTTAGTTCGCCTGCTGGGCGGAGGCGGCGTTGACCGTGGTGATGACTTCCTCGGTCAGGTCGGGCAGGCCGGCGGCGTACATCACAATCGGCGTGCCGGTGATCGCCATGCCGGACTTGTCCATCACGATGTTGAATTCCTTGGAGGCGGAGATTTTCTCCACCTGCGCGGTGATGTCCTCGACGATCTTCTTGCGCATGCGGGCGCCGCTTTCCTCGATCTGGCGCCGGCGGGTGATCTCGAATTCCTTGAGCTTGCGCTCGTAACCGCGGATCTCGCCCACCTTGGCCTGGTACATCTTGAGCTTCTCCTCCTTCACCTTCTCGGCGAGGACCTCGTTGTTGGCCTCGTCGCGCAGCTTGCCGGCTTCCTCCACCATCTTCTGGTAGTCTTCCAGCATGTCCTTGTAGGTTTTCTGGTAGTCGGAGAAGCTGGATTTCAGCTCTTCGTCGGCTTTCTTGGTCATGCTGTACTCCTTGAAGACCTTCTGCATGTCGATGACCGCAACCTTCATCTGGCTGAGGGCGATGCTGGGCAGGCTAAAGAGAGTCGCAACGAGTACGAAAAGGGCGATTTTTTTCATAGGGCGCTCAGTGTGTGAGAACAGTTACCTAACGTCAAAGCTTAATTAGGCGCTTTTTTGACGCCCCCATCCGGGCCCAGCTTCAGGCGAAAGCGCTCCTAAAACTGGTAGCCAACGTCGAAGCTGAACTTGGGCCCGCCGCCGTTGAAGCGGTCGTTGAAGATGGGGAAGCCCAGGTCCACGTTGAGCGGCCCCACCGGCAGGTTGAGCCGGAAGCCGAAGCCGACGCCCAGGTTGAAGTTGCCGTAACCGTACTGCGGCGGGAAGAACGGGATGGTGTTGTCGTCGACCTCGTCCTGGTCCAGCACGGTGACGTCCCAGTTGAAGGCGTCCTCGTTCACCCAGCCGAAGTCGGTGAAGAGGGCGCCGCGCACCCGGTCAATGATGGGGAAGGTCAGCTCAACGTCGCCGGTGACGTAAGTCTGGCCGCCGATCGGGTCGCCGGTCATGAAGTCCTTCGGTCCGACGTCGCGGGTCTCGAAGCCGCGCACCGAGCGGGCGCCACCCTCGAAGAAGCGGTCAAAGAGCGGCACCACGGTGGTGTCGTCGTAGCGCTCGACCGTGCCGGTGGAGGCGCCGAAACTCAGGATCAGGTCATACCAGGGCAGCCCGACCCACTTGCGGGCGTCGACCTCGAACTTATAGACGTCGGTTTGGCCCAGGAGCGGGCCGCCCGACAGCTGGGTGGTGAAGTTGACCTTTTCGCCCGCCCGCGGCAGGAAGATGTTGTCGCGGGTGTCGTAGACCAGGCCCATGGTGATGGAGCTCTGCGAGCGCGAGCCTTCTTCGTCCTGGATAATCTGGGAGGCGTTGCCGTCCACGTCAAAAATGTCGATGTTCTGGAAGGTGTAGCCAATCGAGGCAGTCCAGAACTGGCCCAGCGCGCGGGCCAGGGTGACGGCGCCGCCGAAGTTGCGCTGGTTGTACTCGGCGTTGTCAAAGTCGTTCTGCCGGGCGAAGAGCTCGACGCCGAGGGAGAGTCGCCGGTCCAGGAACCACGGCTCGGTGAAGGAGATGACGAAGTCCTGCCGCTGGATGCCGTACTGGGCGCGGACGCGGAACTTCTGGCCGGCACCGACGAAGTACGGGAAGTTGAGCAGGTCGAAGTTACTCTGGCTGACCTCGACAAAGCCCAGCAGGCTGTCGACCGAGCTAAAGCCGGCGCCGAAGGAGATTGAGCCGGTGCGCTTTTCCTGCACCGTCACCACCATGTCCTTGCGGTTGGGGACGTTGGTGTTGCGCGGGGCGATGTCCACCTTCTCGAAGTAGGCCAGGTTTTCCAGACGCTTTTTGGAGGCGTCGACCAGCACGCTGTCGTAGACCTCGCCCGGGGCGACGGCCAGCTCGCGGCGGATCACCTTGTCCTTGGTCTTGCTGTTGCCCTGGATGGTGATTTTCTCGATGAAGGACTGCGGGCCTTCGGACACGACAAAGAGCAGGTCCATCCGCCCGCTTTCCACGTTGGCCAGCCGCTCCGGGCTCACCCGCGTGTCGATGTAGCCGCGCTCGCCGTAGAGGTCCTCAATCGCCTCGATGTTCTTGCCCAAGCCCGAGGGTGAGAAGATGTCGCCCTCCTTCATCACCAGGCGGCTGCGAATCTGCGGGGTGGTGAAAAGCGTGTTGCCCTGGAACTGAATGCGCCCGACGCGGTACTCGATGCCCTCGAAGATGACGATGGTGATGACCATGCGCTCCTTCTTCGGATACTCGTACTTCACGTCCTTGATCTGCATGTCGATGAAGCCCTTGTCCTGGTAGAAGAGCCGGAGGTTGCGCAGGTCGTCCTTAAATTGGGCATCCTTGTAGACTCCCGAGCCGTCGATGAAGGAAAGCAGGCCCTTTTTGCGGGTCTTGAAGAGCTTGCGCAGCTCGCCCGCCTTGAAGCTTTTGTTGCCCTCAAACTCGATGCCGGCGACAAAATTGCGCTCGCCTTCCTGCACCGTGTAGGTCACCACCGCGCGGCCAAACTGCTCGTTGATATCGATTTTGTAGCTGACCTTGATCTTCTCGTAACCCTTGTCCTGGTAGTATTC
Source organism: Verrucomicrobiota bacterium (assembly GCA_038745425.1). Lineage (GTDB taxonomy): Bacteria > Verrucomicrobiota > Verrucomicrobiia > Methylacidiphilales > UBA1321 > CAWUJC01. The sequence continues at coordinate 17,643 of JBCDLL010000038.1, forward strand.
GCGGATTTTGCGCTCACCTTCGGCCACCTGCTGCTCGCTCAAGGGATCACCGTTGCTGATGCCCACTTCCTTCAGGATGCGGTCGGTGCTGATCTTTTCGTTGCCGCGGATGACGATTTCCTTGATCAGCGGCTTGGGCTGCACGATCACCACCACCTTGACGCCACCCGGCACGGGCTCGTCCTGGATGCGCAGGTTGACGAAGAAGCCCGTGGCGTAGAGGTTGCGCACGTCTTCCTCCACCGCGCGGGCCGAGAACGGCTGGCCGATGGTCGTGCGCATGTTGGAGAGAATCACCGCGCGGCTGACCAGCTTGGGACCGATGTAAATGATCTCGATCTCCTTGACCTCCGGGCCGCGCGTCTGGACGTTGTTGTCCGTCGGCGGCTGGACGACGGTGGGCTCCTGCGCGGCCACCGGGGCGGCCATCCACACGACCGCCAGCAGCGCGACGGCAATACGCAGCCACTCCCCGGGCAAAAGGAGATTACTTTGTCCGTAATTTTGCTTCAAAATTTGCTCTTCCTCTTCCAGATAAGCATCTTATTAACACGCTTTCGCGTTCAAAGACAAGGCCCATCTATAGCAGCGAAAATTTGGGGGCCGCCCGGATAAAGGTCAAGCCTAATACATGGCGCCTTGGCCTATCGGCAAGCCTCCGCCGGGCACAAAAAACCCCTCCTCGAAAGGAGGGGTGGCGTGAGTTGCCGGGGCTGCGCTCGGGCAGCGAGCGAGCCGGGGGCTACTTCTCGTCGGGAGCGTCCTCGGCCGGGGCCTCGGCGGGCGCGGCTTCCGGTTCCGCGGCCGGCTGGGCGGTTTCGACCGTCACGACCAGCTTGAGCTTGCTGGAAACCCCGTGGCCCAGATCCACCTTCACCTCGTGGTCGCCGGAGCCCTTGATGGGCTTGGGCAGGTCGATCTTGCGGCGGTCGATCTCAAAGCCCTTCGCGGCCACCTCGTTGGCGATATCCTGGCTGGTGACGGCGCCAAAGACCTTGTCCTGGCCCGCCCCCGCCTTGAGCGTAAAGGTCAAGATGAGCTTGCTGAGCTTGGTCGCCAGCTCCTGCGCCTCGTTGAGCTCTTCGGCCTCGCGCTCGGCGCGCTTGCGGCGAAGGTCCTCGATCTGCTTCTTGGAGGCGGCCGTCGCGGGAGCCGCAAACTTCTGGGGGATGAGGTAGTTGCGGGCGTAACCAGGGCGCACCGCCACAACGTCGGCCTCGGCGCCGAGACCTTCGATCTTCTTGGTCAGAATCACTTCTACTTGTGCCATTTTCAAATATCCTGGGTGAGAATTGGGGCTCTTCCACAACCGGCGCGCTTCGCCCGGGTTGGAGAGAGAAAGTCCGAAAGCATGCCGCATCCTGCCAGAGAGTCAAGCCGACAACGCGCCAAGCGCCCCGAAAACCGGCCCGGCCCGTGCCGGGGGTATTTTTGCGCCCAATCCACGAAGCCTGGCTGGCCAGCGGCCCGGCGTCCGTTTAAGTTTTCCCCAATGGAGTCGAGTCTTTCACGATGGTACCGGGGCGCCCTGGCCGGGCTGGCCCTGGCGCTGGCCCCAACGGCCGTGGCGGCGCCCCTGCCGCGCCAACAGCTCGACCTCATCGCCCAAACCGACCTGTATCCGGAAGAAGTCACCCTGCGCCAGCCGGTGCAGTTCACCCGCCGCACCGCTTCGGGCGGCGAGGTCAAACTCCAGATCCCCACCGGCAACCGGGTCAAGCTGCTGCGGGCCACGCCCCGGGAGGCGGTGCTCGAGACCGTCGGCACCCAGGCCACCGTACCGCTGGCCGCGACCGACCTTCTCGAGCGGCTCGAGCGCAGCCGCGAGCAGGCCCATCAGCAACGCCTGCAAGCCGCCCTCCTGGCCCGGGACGAAATCCCCCAGCCACACGTGCGGGCCACGCTCGACCAAATCCAAGCCGGCGACCTCACCCGGCCCCGGCTGGAGCTGGCCCTGGACGCCTACCCCTGGCCGGTGGACCGCGTCGCCACCGGCGACCTGGCCCGGGAGTTTTTTACCTTTCTGGGGCTGAGCGAAATCACGCTGGCCCGGGACGAGGATCACCACCTGCTCGTCACCGGACAGGCCAACGCCGGTAAAAGCATCGAGCTGCACTGGAACAAGTCCCTCCCGCGCAACCAATTCTTTGTCCGGGCGCCACAGGCCACGGACCAAAAGCTGGCCAAGGGCTTCAGCTACGAAATCCCCAGCGACCGGCCCATCCTGCGCCGGGTGGATCCCGTCGTGGCCGCCGCTCAGGAAATCAAAGTTCCCGGCGAACCCAAGCCGCTGGTCTTTACGCCGCAGCCCCGGGCGGTGCGGCCGCCGCCGCTAAACCCGGACGACTTCGAGGACTATCGCCAGCGCTTCAACGGCGGCGAACTGGACGCGGGTGAGACCCGCCGCTACCTGACGCTTTTTGAGGCCTCGGACACCAAGGGTAATCGGGAAGAACTCAACGACCTGGTGGACTGGCTGGGACCGGACCGCAAAAGCTACCGCGAGGAACAAAGCGGCCTAACCGCCACCCTCTACTTCGAAAAGCCCTACCTTTTCATCACGCTGCTCGAAAGCGAAAACGCCTACGAGTTCGTCGTCTATCCGCAAGGCTTCTGGCAAAGCGAACCCATCCGGTTTATCTTCGAGCGCAACTGGTTTCGGGCGCTTGACACCGGCGAGCCCGCCGAAGGCGACGCCACGGAGCCGCCGTCCGCTTCCCCTCCCCCCGACGTTCCATGATACCCCCCAAGTTCCTCCCCGCCGCCCTGGCGCTGGCTCTGCTGCCCATGCCGGGACTCCACGCCGAAACCAACCCCGACGCACCCGACACGGCGGAAGCCCCGGCAAAGGCCGACGCCAACGACAGGGTCATCCCCGACCCGGCGCCTTCGATGCCGGGCTCCGGCACCCCGCCCAAAGCCAATCCGAACGCGGCCAACACCCCTTCCGCAAAGGAAATCGCCGCCGCCACCCAGGCCACCACCGCCTGGCTCGAGGATATCGACGCCGAGGATTACGCCAAAGCCTGGGAGGCCGCCGGTCCGCTCATGCAAAACTCCATCACCGAAGAAGAGTGGACGCAGCAGATGAAACTGGCCGCCCAGAACGTCGGCCGCGTGAAGTACCGCAAGCTCGACATGTCGTCGCTGCGCAACTCCGTGCCGCTGCCGGACGGCACCAAGGTCCAGGGCACCTACGTGGTGCTGCGCTACAACTCGGCTTTCTCCATCGCCAGTGAGGCCAAGGAGATCGTCACCTTCCAGAAAGTCAAAGACGGTGAGTGGAAAGCGGCCGGCTATTACGTCGAAGCGACCGGATCGGACCAGTCGCCCGCCGTGGACGTCAAGGCCCAGACCGACGTCAATGTGCGCCAGGGCGATGCGGAAAACGGGGCCGAATCTGCGGACGCGCCCGCGACCGAAGCGAAACCGGATTCCCCGGCAGGGACCTAAAACGGGATGTCGTCGTCGTCCGGGGGAGGCGGTTCCTCGCGCACGCTGCGCTGTCCGCCACCACCGCCGCTGTCGCCGCCGCCGGAAGAACGGGAGTAGCCTCCCCCCCCGCCGCCGCCGCCGCCTTCGCCGCGGCCACCGATAAACTGGACCCGGTCGGCGCGGACGCGCATCTTACTCTTCTTTTGGCCGTCCTGCTCCCACTGGTCGAGCTTGAGGCTGCCTTCGATGAACACCTGCCGGCCCTTGGCCAGGTACTGCTTGCAGGTCTCGGCCTGGCGGCCCCAAACCTCGATGTCGACGTAGGTGACCTCCTCGCGCTGCTCGCCGTCGGCGGTGCGGTACTGGCGGTTGATGGCGAGGCCGAGATCGCCCACCGCCGTGCCCTTGGGCGTGTAGCGCACATCGGGGTCGCGGGTCAGGTTGCCCATCAGGAAAACGCGGTTCAAATCAGCCATGGCGGGATCGGGTGGAAAATCAGGGCAACGGGTTAGGCCTCTTCCTTCTCGGGCAGCGCCTCGCTGCGGAGGTAGAACTGGCGATAGACGGTCTCGTCGCGCGAAAACTGCGCGCGCAGGTCGTTGAGTTCGCCCGGTTCCAGGTCGAAGCGGACATTGAGGTAGAAGCCCGCGTCCAGCTTGCCGGCCACGCGCTCGAAGCGGCGCTTGTCCATTTTGCGGACCTGGGCCACGCTGCCCTTGCGCTCGGCGATGGCCTTCTCAATGGTTTCGATCGCCTGGGGCAGGCCTTCGTCCTTGCCGCCGGTGTTGAGGATGAATAATCCGTCGTAATGCATCTTGTCTTTTGATTCGGAGGGGTTGAAAGGTTTAGTCTCCCGCGGGTGGGGAATCGGGAGAAAGTGCCGGATTTTTTTTCCCAGCGCCAGCATCTTCTGCAATTTCTTCCGGCGGGACGGGCTTGAGCCGCCGGTTGTAGCGGTTCATGGCCTCTTCCAGCCCGCGCTCCAGGCAAAAGGCGAGCGCCTGGGCGCCCTCCTCGACCAGATCGCGGTGCGCCTCCTCCTCGCCCTCGACGTACTTGGCCAGGACGAACTTCTCCAGGCTCCACATGGGAGGCATCGGCCCCACACCGCAGCGCAGCCGCGCGTAGCCGGGAGTGCCCAGATGGCGCTCGATGTCCTTGAGCCCGTTGTGCCCGCCCGCGCTGCCCCGCGGCCGGAAACGCAGCGCACCCAGCGGCAGCGCCACTTCATCCACGATGACCAGCAGCTCCTCCGGCGCCCACTTCTTCCAGTCCAGCCAGGCGCGGATCGCCTCGCCGCTGCGGTTCATGTAGGTGTGCGGCTTGAGCAGGAGGGTCTCGCTGCCCTCGAGCCTGGCGATTTCCCCCGGGCCGCGCCGCTCCTCGCGGAATTCCGCCCCTGCCGCGCGGGCGCAGCGGTCCAGCACCTCAAAGCCAATGTTGTGGCGGGTGTGCTCGTAGACCGGACCGGGGTTGCCCAGCCCGACCACCAGTCGGTAGGCGTGGCTCATGGGAGGCAGGATGCCAAAGGGCGGCTGCCGAAACGACCAAGAAAATTCCGTCTCCTCCCGGAAGTGCTCTTTGCGCGGGCACAAAAAAAGCCAAAGGCGGAGTGCTCCGTCCTTTGGCCTCTTCGTTTTCGAGAATCTGTCCGTTGTACGTTTGTACGTTTGTACGTTTCCCCTAAGCGGCGGTTTCTTCTTCCTTCTTTTCCTTGAGCATCTCAGGCTCGGCGGCGGCTTCGGTCGGAACCTCCTCATCGTCGCCGCTCACGCGCGGGGCGGCCACGGAGCACACGGTCAGTTCGGGATCGTTGGTGATAACGACGCCCTCGGGGATGGGGACATCCCTCACGTGAATGGAATCGCCGATGGCGAGGTTGGTCACGTCCAGCGTGATCTTGTCGGGCAGGTCGCGGGGCAGACACTCGACCTCGAGCTCGCGCAGCACCACCTCCAAGCGGCCGCCGCCGTTCTTGACGCCAGTGGCCTCGCCGGTTTCCACCACCGGGATGTGGGCGGTGATCTTCTCGGTCTGGGAAACTTCGTGCAGGTCGATGTGGAGAATCGCGTCCGTGATCGGATTATGCTGCACCTCCTGCACCAGAGTCAGGTGAGTGGCGGTGCCGCTCTCCTCTTCCAGCTCGAGGTTGATGAGCACCTGCTCGCTGGCGGCGTGATGGAGAGTTTCCATCAGCTCGGTTTCGAGGACTTCGATCGGCTTGGGCGCGGTTTTTTTGCCGTAGATGACGCCGGGCACTTTGCCCGCGCGGCGGACCTTCTTGACCGAACGGCCACCGACCAGGGAGCGCGTCTTGCCTTTAAGGGTGAGAGAATTGGACATGGGGAGAAAAGGTTGGGGTTTTGCCGAATGGCGAGCCGGTAAGGAAACGACAGGCGGCCAAAAATGTCAAGCGCCCGCCGTGGGGATTTTTGCGGGTCAGTCAGGACCCGCCAAACCGTTCCTCCGGCTGCCCGTTCGGACTACCTCAGCGGCAGGAGAATGTTCGCTCCCCCGCCGCCGGCGCCGCCGCCCACGACCACGCTCTGCGGGCTCTTGCCGTCCCACTTCTCGGCGATGCGAAGCTGGATGACTTCCGGACTGGCCTTGAGCGCCTCGCCCTCGATCTTGATGGCCTCGGAGGCCGCGCGGGCGCGCACGATTTTGATCTCGGCGTCGATCTTCTCTTTCTCCAGTTCGTAGCGCTTGGCCTGGACCTGCTGCTCGGCAATCTGCTTGCGCTCGATTTCGGCGTTAAGCTCCTTGGAGAGCTGGATGTTCTCGATCACGAGTTCGCGCACGTCGATGAGCCCGTCGAGCGACTCCCGGAGCCGCTCCTGGGCCTCCACCTTGATCTTCTCGCGGTTCTTGATCATCTCCTCCGCCCGGTACTGCGCGGCGATCTGCTTGATGGACTCCTGCACGCGCGGTTCGATCAGCGAGATGTAGGGGTCGCCCTGGTACTGCTGGTAAAGCTCGACGATTTTATCCTGCGGCAGGCGGTAAAGCACCTTGTAACGCATGTCCACGATCTGCAGGTCCGAAGACGAACTGGCCGCGTTGCCGCTTTCGGTAATCTGCTTGATCGGCATGTTGATGATCTGCTCAACGAAGGGCTTTTTGAAGTTCAAGCCCTCGGGCCGGAAGTTCTCATCCACCTTGCCCAGGGTGACGGACACCCCGCGGGTGCCGGGTTCCACCACGTGCATCGCGGAGAAGACGCCCAGGCCGACGATGGCCACCACCACCACTGCGATGACGGCGATCACGGTGTTGCGGACGTTGTTGGGTCGAAACTCGTAGTCGTAATTCATAGGACGGAAAGCTTAGCGCGCGTTAGCGGGACGCGCAACGGCAAGCGGCCCTCAACCGGCGACCGCCTCTGCGCGCGCTTCCTTGGCCGGCGCCGCGGCGACGGCGCCCAACCCGGCGGAGCTGGCAATGAGCCCGTCCTCCTCGCCGGCAAAGTGGTGGTCCCGGTAAAGCGTGATGCTGACGTCACGGTTCAGGCGGATGCACTCTTTGATCGCCTCGGGTTCCTTCTCGCAATAAAGCAGCGTCTTCCACGAGTAAATGTGCTTGGGCTTGTGCAGGTCGCTGTTGGCCAGGAAGGGCAGCCGCTTGAGCCCGACGGGATTGAAGATGTCGTCCCGGTTGGCGATCTCCCAAGCATCGATCAGCGGCTTGTACTCCTCCTGGTTTTCCCAGAGGTACAGCGTGTTCTTGCCCCAGACACTGCTCTGCAGATGGGGATGGCTGGCCACGGTCAACCCGCCCTGAGCGTGCACGGCCTGGATCGTGTCTTTTAAGCTGAGCGAGGGGTCGATCGGCTCTTTCAAGTCCAGCCCGAGCAGGTGCGTGCTGCCTTTGGCGGTGATGGCGTCCTTGTTGAACTCGAGGCCGGTCATCACGATCAACCCGTACTTTTTCAGCGCGCGCTCGGCCTCGCGCCGGATGGTCTCAAAATAGGTGCCCACTTCGTCCGGCGGCAGGACCAGGCCGGTCAGGTTGCAGAACTTGCCCAGCAGCCGCTTGGGATCGCAGAGGTGGTCGGTGATGGCGAGGACGTCAAAGCCGCGCTGCCCATAAAGGTCGACCAGCTCCGGCACGGAAAGCTTGCCGTCGGAAAAGGTGGTGTGGGTATGGAAGTCGCAGTGCAGGAGTTGCTTGCGGCCCTCCACTACGGCGGGCGCGGCCAGCGACGGCGGGGCCGAGAGCATGCGCAGCTCCGGCAACCCGGCGCCGTGCGGCACCGCCTCGTCAAGCAGGAAATGCGCGATCTCCAACGCGCTGTCGGGCTGGCTAAGCTCGGCGATGTTGCACTTCCAAAGCCGCCAGAGCCGGGCGTTGTGGGCAAAGGCGCGTTCCAGCCATTTGACGACCTCCTTGGGCTTCTCCGCCAGCGCGCCGCAGTTGGTCAGGCGGATCAGCTCGTAGTTGCCGCTTTCCTGCCCCGGCACCACCTGGTTGATGACCATGGGGGTCTGGGCGGCGATCGCTTCCTGCACGGTGGCGCCGCCCGCCTTGGTCACCACCACGTGGTGGCTCATCAGGTAATCCGGCAGGTGGCTGGTCCAGCCGAGCACGCCCACTCGGTCCGGCGCTTGGGCGCGGAACTCCTGCGCCATCGCCAGCACCTTGGCGTCGCGGCCCGCCGAAATCGTCAGGTCCCAGCCGTCGTGCTCGAGCAGCTTCTCGATCACCTTCGGCGCCTGCTTCTTGCCGCTGTTGATCAGGTAAAGGATTTGCGGACGCCCGCCCAGCGTTAAATCCGGCAGCGCCCCCCGGCGCGATTCATCCGCAAAGTCGAGCTGCACGGGGAAGCCCAGCGGCTTGATCTTGGCTTCCGGTACCCCGCCGACGCGCAGCACTTCGGCCGTTTGCGGGTTGGGGACGATGTACCAGTCGCTCTGGCAGCGGTACCACAGCGAGTTGACCGAGATGGAATCGGTGATGACGGTGACCTGGCTGAAGTGGCGCTGCCGCCCGTCCTCGTAAAGCTCGTCGATCAGGTAATTGTAGATCGGGTAAGTGGAGACGACGACGTCCGGCTGATAGGCATGGAGAAGCCGCTCCAGCGCCTTGCGCATCCGGGTTAGCGCCAGCATGTTGGCCTCCATCAGCCCGGGCCGGTCGGCCAGCGCGTAGAGCCCCTTCCACAGACGCGGCGTCCGGTTGATCGCCGTGACGTAGGCGCGGCGCATCAGGGCATTGAGCCGACCGTAGCAACTGTCGAAGAGGTCGTAGATTTCGGCCTCCGCCTCGTCCCCGGAGACGTACTCCAAGGCGTCGCGCAGGTTGCGTGCAGCGGTGTTGTGGCCCTCGCCGAAACCGGCGGAAAGAATGAGGATGCGCTTCACTTGCTCGCTGTTAATAACCTGTGAATAACTTGGGCACAAGTCCGCGACTGTTACAATTACGTGAAGCTCCCACCCCCGCGCTCTTGCCCGAATTTTCGCAAAGATATTTCCTTTCAGGATTGGCAAATGGGCGCATCTCGGGTCACCTTTTCCCCATGGCCGCTCCGCAGGAAAACCTCGCCCCGGTCGGGTCGCCCCACCCCAAGCGCAGCCGCTACCTCCATCAGCCGCGCAAGGAGCCCTTCATCGGCATTTTCATGGTGGGACTGGGCTTCTTCTACGGCTTCATCGCGGTGGTGCTGCTGCTCTGCTTTTTGGGCGTGCTCAAGGCGGAGGAAGTGACCCTCGAGATCGAAAGCGGCCAAGTCATCTCCCGGATCGGGTTCGGCTCCTGCCACCGCCAGAACAAGCCCGCCCCCATCCTCAAGACTATCGTCGAGGCCAAGCCCCAGGTCTTCATCTTTCTGGGCGACAACGTTTACGCCGACACCGAGGACATGGCCAAGATGCGCGCCGACTACGACCGCCTCCTCAACCAGCCCGATTTCAAGACCCTGAATGACGCCGCCGTGCTCCTGGCCACCTGGGACGACCACGACTTTGGCCGCAACGACGCCGGTCTGGATTACGCGGCCCGCAAGGGCGCCGAACAGGAGTTTTACCGCGCCTGGGCCGTGCCGGAGGACGCCCCCTCCCGCGATCGCGACGGCATTTACGCCTCGTACTCCTTCGGCCCGCCGGGCAAGCGCATCCAGATTATCCTGCTCGACACCCGCTACCACCGCACACCGCACCGGCCCAATCCCAAGGAGCTCGTCCCGGCCGAGGGCAACTGGGCGGTGCAAAACGACAAAAACGCCACCGTGCTCGGCGACGCCCAGTGGGACTGGCTGCGGGACCAGCTCAAGGACCCGGCGGAGCTGCGCATCATCGGATCGAGCATCCAGTTTCTGTCCAGCGAGCACAAGCACGAGCGCTGGAGCCTCTTCCCCCGCGAGCGCACCCGCCTGCTCGAGCTGCTCCGCCAGACGGCCGCCCAGGGCGTGGTCATCATTTCCGGCGACCGGCACTTTGCGGAAATCTCCCGGCTGCCGGTCGATGATCCGGAGGGTATCGGCTACCCGCTCTATGACCTGACCTCCAGCTCGCTCAACGCGCCGCTCGACCCGGGCCGCGAACCCAACCGCTACCGCCTGGCCAACTTCCGCTACACGCAGGCCAACTTTGGTTGGATCGAGGTGGACTGGGACGCCGCTCCTTCCCCTACCCTCGAGCTCGAGATCCGCGGGCTCAACGGCAAGGCGGTGGCCACGCAGCGGGTCTCGCTGCGCTCGCTCGATCCGGCCGCGCACGCCAACCAGGTCAGCCTGCGCTAAGCGCCCCCTGCCTCCAGTTGCATCCCGCTTGGGCTGGGCTATCCTTCTTTGGAAACCAATGCGGCGGATGCCATTGCGCACCGCCGAACACTCAACTTACAAGGGAAAGAGGATTCATATGACCACCACCAACGGAACCACCACCAAGCAACAATTGAACGAACTGGGCGAGAAGGCCCGCGTCAAAGCCAACGAAATCCGCTCCAGCGTCGAACAGCGTTACCAGCAGGGGCGCGACCAGGTTCTCAAGGCCGGCAAGGCCACCGACGTTTATGTCCGCGAGAACCCTTGGGCCATCGTCGGCGCCGCGGCTGGCATTGGCTTCCTGCTCGGCCTGCTGATCGGCCGGCGCTAGTGGCTAGCCGGCTCGGTCGGCCCACCAGCCAATCGCTAAGATAGTTTCACCTGTACCCACCGCCCGTCGGCACTGTCCGGCGGGCGGTTTTTGCGTCTGGGAGCAAAGGCCGGCGAGCCGCTAGCCCTGGACGGGAGCGGGAGCGGCTTCCTTGGCCGCCTTGGCGGCGGCCATCCGCTCCGCGCGGGCGGCGAGCTCGACGTGGAACTGGTCCGCGCTCGGCTCTTCGCCGTTGACGTGCGTCCGGCCCCAGTAGTCGGTAAAGCTCTCGCCTTCGTGGCGGTTGGCGGCGTATTCCTCCAGCACCGGGCGCACCTTGCCGGGCAGCTCGTCGAAGGGCACCGTCTTTTCCTCGAGGCCGACGAGCCGGTCGCCGCGGATGGAACCGCCGACGTAGAAAGCGTACTTGCCGGGCGCGCGGCCGACAAAGCCGATGTCCGCGTTGTAGGGGCGTGCGCAGCCGTTGGGGCAGCCGGTCATCCGGAAGAGGATCGCCTCCTTCTCCAGCTTAAGCTCGCGTAGAATGCCGTCAATCTTGTCCATGAGCGAGGGGAAGACGCGCTCGCTCTCGGCCAGGGCCAGGCCGCAGGTTGGCAGGGCCACGCAGGCGTGGGCGGTCTTGCGCGCTTCGGTGAACTCGTCGGTGTGCGGGATGTTGTGGCGCCGCAGGAGCTCGTCGATCGCGTCCTTGTCCTTCGGGTCGATGTCGAAGTAGATCACGTTGCAGTTGGGCGTCAGGCGCAGCGGCAGCCGGAACTTCTCCGCCAGCTCGCGCATGGCGCTGCGGTACTTGGCGCTGGTGGCGTCGGCCACGCGGCCCTCCTCGATCCAGACGCCGAGGAGCAGCTTGCCGTTGCCCTGCTCGTGCCAGCCGAGCGCGTCGCCCACGGTGTCAAAGACCAGCTCCTTGGCGGGGAAAGTCTCGCCCTTCATCCGCGAGGTCACCTCCTGGCGGAACCAGTCGATGCCCTTGCTGGCGACGAGGTACTTCATCCGCGCCAGCTTGCGGTCTTCGCGGTTGCCGTAGTCGCGCTGGGTGGTGACGACCGCCTCGGCCGCCTCCAGCACGTGCGCGCGCTTCACGTAAAAGAGCGGCTGGGCCAGATACGGCCGGGTGACCGTCTTGCCGTGGCTCATGCCAAAGCCGCCGCCGACCGTCACCGTGTAGCCCTCCACCTCGCCGTCGACCACGTGGCTGATGAAGCCGAGGTCCTGCGTGAACACGTCCACGTCGTTGCGCGGCGGCACGGCGATGGCGATCTTGAATTTGCGCGGCAGGTAATGCTTCCCGTAAATGGGTTCGGCCGGCGCCTCCGTCGCCTTCTCCTCCTCGTCCAGCATCAGCTTTTCGCCGTTGAGCCAGATGCTCAGGTAGCTGTCCGTTTCCGGAAGGAAGAGCTCGGTCATTTCCTCGGCCAGCACCTGCGCGTCCCGGTGGGCGGCGTCGTCGAAGGGCGCGGCCGGGCTCATCGTGTTGCGGACCACGTCGCCGCAGGCGCCCAGGGTGGTCAGGCCGCTGTCTTTGATTCGCGCGATGCAGTCCTTGAGCCCGCCCATCAGGATGCCGTGGATCTGGAAGCCCTGGCGCGTGGTGATGCGCAGGTTGCCCACGCCCAGGTCCTCCGCAATGTCGTCGTGCTGCAGGTACTGGTCGGCGGTGCACTCGCCCCCGGCCATCTTGCTGCGGACCATGAAGCTCCAGGCCTTGTCCAGCCCGGCCCGCTTGCGCTCGATGCGCAGGTCGCGGTCGTCTTGCTGGTACGTGCCGTGGAACTTCAGGAGCTGGTAGTCGTCGTCGGTAAAGTGAGTCGCGTCGCTGTGCAGCGTCGGGACAATCGTCCCGCGCAGGCCACGGCTCTCGTCTTTGATGTCTTCTACGCTGCGTTTAGGCATTTTCAGATAAGTCGATAGGGTTAGTCGGGAATAGGAAATCTAGCACATCCGGCCCGCTTGCCAATTCCATTATCACAAGTTTTTCTCATACTTACAACCTACTAGAATCCTCGCTGAAAGTCAACATAAAATTCATATTTGTTTTTATATCCACAGATTACACGGATTTGCACCGATTTTTTTATTTTTTTATTTGATTATTTCGTCCCCGAAGAAGCGCAGACACGCGGCGGTTTCTTTCGGCTCCAACTCACGGCCCTAAGCACAATCGCAGGCAGACGGGTTTTCAACCGCAGATTTCGCCGATGGTTGCCGATCGGTTTAAACCGTGAGTCGCTTGACCCAACGGCAAGCAGCGTGACGCCGCACCCAAATTTCCGGTAGCCGTCAACCTTGTGGTTCGCGCGGCGGAGCAGGAGCTCCGCCCTCCGTCGGCTCTGCGTGGGCCCAAGCCCGGTAGCCGCCGACGTCCCGGCGGCGGAAATCTGTCCCCAAGGCGTCAGCGCAACGCCCACCGTCGATGGGGACATCGACGGCTACCCTCTCTTCGCATCGCCTTCGGCCGGTAGTCCATGGCGTCACGCCGCCGCGGGCGTTGCCATTCACAAAGCGTGGTAGGGCGGGCAGTCCCTTGCCCGCCTCGGACTACGAACTGGCAGCGCGGCGGAGCGGAGATGCTGACCGCAAGGTCCTTCGCCCTCCGTCTGGTTGGCGACGCCTTTGGTTAGTGTGGGAACGCGGCCCGGTAGCCGCCGGACCTAGCAGTCGGCAGCCACCCAGCGGCGGAAATCTCTTCCCGCGGCGTTAGCGCAACGCGCCCCGTCGATGGGGACATCGACGGCTACCCTAGCTTGGCATCGCCGTGTGCTGGTGCCCGACAGACCTGGCCGTGATCGGGTTGACGTCTCATTGCGAATGAGAAAAAACCGCAAAGTCGCTGCCATCGATTGTAGCTACAAATGGACTACTATGGGCTCGCCCAACTCAAAGCCGTAAGTAAGGCTTTGCGAATGGAAGAGGATACTAAGCAAATTGTCCGGGACCGGGCCGCAGCTTACTTCGCCTCCGAAGAATTCGAAGACTACTATGATAAGCTGCATGCCCCGCTGTGGCTGCTGCTGCCGGTTGCCTTTATCGCGCCACTCACCATCGTAGGCTGGAGCGTTGGTATGGCCGCGTGGAAGAAACTTAGGCACGGCGACTACCAAAGCAGCCGCCTGCGGGAACGCTACGCGCGTCTGGGCCGGGAAGGAAAATGCTTCATGGCCCATGTGGTCATTGCCAACCAAATCCTCAAGTATGAGGAGAAAGCCTCCGCGCCCGCCCTGGTGATCGGCAACCTGGACGATCTTGGTGTAAACCGAATCATGGAAATGCGGGGCTTCCTCGCGGACCTCGCTCTCATCGGCGCGGAAAAGCCCGAACATGCGGCGACGGCAAAGCTGCTGGAGGACGTGGACTATACCTTCCAGCGGCGGCGACGCATTCCCCCGGAAATCGCCGGGGACCTCGAGGTGTTTGCTTTTGACTTGGAGATCATCGGCAAGTACCTGCCCACGGCTACTCTCAAAATTGAAATCATACCCTGCCTGGCAGAACCGGGAAACCGGGGCCTGATCTGCATGATTCCGGCGCATCTCTTCCCTTCGGCCAATGCGTCAACGCCACAGGGAGCCGCCAAGCCCTCATCCACGGCCGGGCCGCCGCCGGTGCCCGCGCAAGCCTCGCCGGATGCCTCCCCTCCCCCGGTGCCCGATCATCCCGCCGGGGTTCCCCCAGAGCCGACCAACCAGGTGCCCATCCGTTCCGAGGCGGGCCGCGACACCTCGGCGGCCCGCTACCTCACGCACACCGTGCTGCCGCATTACTTCCAAACGGAAAGGGAAAAAATCTTCACCCTCATGCTCTCTGAAAAGGTGAACGAGTTTATCAACCAGACCACCTTCGACCTGGCCAGCCAGTATTCACTTCATGTACCCAGCCAAATGACGCAAGTGGAGCGGTTTCGTTACGGGGATTTTGTGGCAATCCTGCTTCTCTTTGGAAGCACCCAATTTGAAGGCGAGTCCGAATGTGCGTTGCTGCTGTTGGGGCCGCTGCATGGCAATCACAGCCCCAACCTGGCCACTCTGACGTATAAGTACTTTGTGCTGGAACTGACCGCGGACCCGGTGGACGGCCACTACACCAAGATTGTCGACCTGAGCCACCAGGAATACTTCGACATGCTGCTGGGCTGCGAGCGCAATCCCATGAGCTTGGTCGATACCGTCTGCAACTACGTGCTGAAGATTCCCCCTCCAGCCGATTAAATTAGGGTTTTTCTTCACGCATTTCCCCTCCCCCGCCGGGCCCTGATGGCCGCGCCGGCCAGGACGTTGGTCAGCTGGAGGATGTGGGCGACTGGGTGGGCTCGGACGCTTCCAAGGAGGGTGCTCGGCGGCGCAGCCGGGAACCAAGCCGGATGAACGGCTGCTCAATGAAATGATAGGACAGCGCGCTCATGGCCAGAACCAGCGGCGTGCCGATGCCCATCACCCAGCCCAGCATGAAGAGCGGAGAAAGCGACGGCGTCTCGGCGTAAACCACCCCCAGTGCGTAAATGATTAAGTACACCAACCCGAGGTGCCAAAGGTAAATCGAATACGAAATGGCCCCGAGATAAACCAAGGGGCGCCAGCTCATGACGGCCACCAAGCCTCGCTCCAGCAGGTTGTCGCACTTGAAGAATATCATTAGGAAGAAGGCGGTCCAGACGATGAAGACCGGGTCTTTCGTAATGGTCGCCACCAGCAATAGCAGCACCGATGCCAGCGGCCAGCCGATGCGGAATTCCTTCTCCCGGAGGTACGCGTATAACTTGTAGGAAAACATGCCCACCAGGAAGTAGTTGAACATGACGGGCAAAAACGCGGTGCCAAACCCCCAAGGGTTATAATACCGGAAGAAGAGCCAGGCCGCGAAGATTGTTAGGAAAGCGGCCAAGCTGCCCCGATGCCCAGGCTTGCCGTACATGCCGGCAAAAAGGATGGGGGCAACCAGGTAGAATTGCCATTCCAGCAGAATACTCCAGGTCGGGCTGAGCAATGCCTGGGCAGCGCCTTGCATGAGGACGTTCGGCACCAGGCCGCTAAGCATGGTGATTTGCAGGAAGTAGCAAACCGCGCGGTAGCTCTCCGGCTTGTAAAAGGCGTTGATGCTACGGTTGAGAATCGTGTCGCTGGGCTGATTCTGGAGCCAAAGGGGCGCGAACCCCTGGAACAGCCAGGGGCCCAGCAGCGTCGCCGCGGTCAGCGTGATGAAAAACAGCGGGTAAATCCGGAAGAACCGCTTGTGCATGTAGGTGAAATACCCCTCCTGCTTATTGGCCAGCACCAGAAAAATCACGAAGCCACTCAAGATGATGAACACCTTCACGGCCTGGGTTCCGGAAGGCAGCCTCAGCAGCAGGTTCTCAAACTCCTGATTGGGCTGATGGAGCAGCAGGATCGAGGCCGTATGGTAAAAGAACACCCAAAGCGCCATCAGACCGCGCAGGGTCTCGAATGGTAGAATCTTGTCTCCCATGGATATTTCAGCGGATCCGGCGTCAGCCGTTCTGGGGGTTGGAGCTGGGGGAAGATACCAAGTGGCGGAGGCAAAACAATTTCTTATTGCCTCCCCCGCCGGGCCATGATGACGGCGCCGACCAGGACCAGCGCCGTGCCGATGACAACGTGCCAGGCGGGGATGATGCCGTAGAGCAGCCAGTCGAACCCCGCGCTGAAGACGACGGAGAAGTAGTAGAACGGGGCAGTGCTGCTGGGCTGGTTGACGTAGGTGAAGGCCATGGCCCGCAGGCCCTGGTTACAGATGGTGGAAACCGAGACTCCCACCACGATGAGCCAAAAGAGCCCCGACCCGCTGGTGGCGGCCACGCTCTTCCACGCCGCCGGACCCTGGCCCTGCACCAGCGTGACCGCCACGCTGCCGGCCAACGCGTAGGCGAACATGCCCAGGGTGGCCGGCAGGGGACCGAGCTTGCGGGCGCCGAAGTGGTTGGCCACCTGCGAGCAGGCGTTGAACAAGCCCGAGGAAAGGCCGATGAGCTCCAGCCAGGAAACGCCGCCCGCAACGGAAGCAAGCGAACCCGCCGACCAGGGCTAGCCTTCATTGCAACGTCAGACGGGGTCGCGCCCCAGCGTGGCGAATGGCAAGGGCGGCGCGGCCATTGCCCCGGCTCTCCATTTGTCTTGACCCGGCTTGGGGCCAACCACAGATTTTCGCAACCGCCTATGCTTCCAGCCCGTCTCGTCGACCGCATCCGCCAGCTTTGCGGCTACCGTTTCCCGCGCATGGGCCGGCTGGGCAACCAACTCTTCTGGAAGTCGATCCCGCGGGAGATGCGCTCGGAAATCGTGCCCGGGATCGAGGTGGACCTGAACTTCGGCGATTCCGTCTGCAAGGGCACCTTCAAATACGGCGCGGCACACGAATGGCCCACTCTCCCGGTGCTGGAGCACTGGGTGCGGGCGGCGCCGGAGCCAGCGCGCCTCTTTTTCGATATCGGCTCCAACTACGGTTACTTTTCCTACTTCTTGATGAGCCGCCTGCCCGGCCTGACGGCCTACGCCTTCGAGCCCAACCCGGACACGTTCCAGCGGCTCGAGACGATCAAACGCGAAAACCGGCTCGCACATTTTCTGCCCCAGAATCTCGGCCTCGGGGAAACCGAGGGGCAGCTCGATTTCTATCCGGCCCTGCACAACACCGGCGACAGTTCCTTTATGAAGCGCGACGACGTGGACATGGGCGAACCCATCCCGGTTCCCGTGCTCCCGTTTGCGGCGTGGATCGAGCGCGAAGTGTTGCGCTTGCCGTCGTCTCCAGCCTGGGTCGCCAAGATCGACGTGGAGGGCTACGAAAAGTATACGCTGAGAGGCATGGCACCTGCGCTCGAAGCCCGGGCTTTTGCCGGCATCTGCCTGGAAATGCTTGAGTCCACCCAGTCGCTGACGGACGGCGGAACCGACAGCCTCATCGTGCAAATGGAGAGCTACGGCTACCGGCGCGTGATGCGAGTCGACCGCTGGGACATCCCGGACGGCAATACCAACGCCTTCTTCGTGCCGGAGGTCTGACGCGACCGTCCGCCTACGCCATGCTGGGCAGTTCGCGGACGGCTTCTTCGTTGGTCTTCCAGCGGTGGAGGATCATGAGGAGGCGCTCCATCGAGATCATCGGCGTTTGGCCGGCCAGGCCGCGGCGCACGATGGTGACCTTCTCCAGGTACTCCTCGGGCAGGAGGAGCTCCTCGCGCCGGGTGCCGCTTTTCTCGATGTTGATCGCGGGGAAGACGCGGCTGTCGGCCATGCGGCGGTCCAGCACGATCTCGCAGTTGCCGGTGCCCTTGAATTCCTGGTAGATGGCCTCGTCGGCCTTGCTGCCGGTGTCGATTAGCGCGGTGGCGACGATGGTGAGCGCACCGGCCTCCTCGGTGTCGCGGGCGCAGGCAAAGATCTGGCGCGGCACCTCCAGGGCGCGCTCCATGATGCCGCCGGACTGGATGCGCCCGCCGCCGGTGGTGGCGTTGTTGAAGGCGCGGGCCACGCGGGTGATGGAGTCCAGCACCATAAAGACGTCCTGGCCGGCCTCGACGAGGCGCTTGGCGCGCTCGGCCACCAGGCGGGCGAGCCGGGTGTGGCTGGCGGGTTCCTGGTCGTTGGAGCTGCTCCAGATTTCGCCCCGCCCGGCCAGGAACTGGCGGAAGTCGGTGACCTCTTCGGGGCGCTCGTCGATCAGCACCACCATCAGCACCGTCTTGGGGTGGTTGGTAAGCACGGCGTCGGCGATGGCCTGCATCAGCATGGTCTTGCCCGAGCGCGGCGGCGCCACGATGAGCGCGCGCTGGCCGTGGCCGACGGGCGTGAGCAAATCCAGGATGCGGGTGGACATGTTGGCCTTATCGCCCTCCATCTCCAGCTTGATCCAGCGCTTGGGGCTGTGGGCGGTCAGGTCTTCAAACGGCAGCGTCTCCAGGTAGGCGCCAATGCTGCCGCCGTTGACGGCCTCCAGCTCCACCATTTGCGGGCCGCGGCCGTTGCTGGCGCTCTTGCCGGTCAGCTCGACGCCGTCGCGCAGGCCGTTGCGGCGGATCATGTCCGGCGGCACGAAGATGTCGTTGGTGGTCGGGGTGGCGGCTCCACCGGGGAAGCGCAAAAAGCCGTACCCCTTGTCGTGGATTTCCAGGATGCCCGTGACGGGCTCAGGTTCTGACATAAGTTCTCGACTGCGGTTGGTTGCGGGTGGGGGACGCGTCGGGGAGAAAGGGTCGGCGCCCGCCGAAAGTGTGGCCGTGGTGGCCCCAACCGGGGCCGGCCGTGAAAGGAATCGCTCACCTTTCAAGGCGAACACTAAGCCCGGCTGCCCCCGGCTGGCAAGCAATTTCCGCCCCCGGGATTGACGCCACCGCCCGCCCCGCCATGGTGGAGGCATGCGCCCGCTGCTCCGCCTCGCCGCCCTCCTGCCCGCCCTGGCGATCTTCTCCGCCGGGTGGCTTCCCGCCCACTGGCACGGTGGCTTTCACGCGTGGAGCGGCGGCACCAAGTACTACGCCCCCAACGACCAGAACGTGAGCTGGAACGGCAACACCGCCACCATGGTGGTCTTTGCCTTCGGCAAACACGTGCGCCAGGGCGAGGTCTGGCTGAGCCGCGACGACGTGGACGGCAAATCTGTGCTGCAGTGCCCGGCTTCGGGCTACCTGATGGCCGTTACGCTCATGCACGCCCTCGCCGAAGCCACGCGGATGAGCCACGAGGCCGCCGCCGCTCCGCCCGCGCCAATGCTCATCGGCAGCCGCAACATGGGCGAACACGTCGCCGAGTATTATGCCGAGGTGATGGTCGACCCCGCCGCCCACCAGATGGAGCCGCTCGTGCGGATCGACTTTGGCTACCAGGATGAGGACAAGCGCGAAACCTACTCCTTCGACGCCGCCGCCATCCGCCAGATCGTGCACCTGCTGAAGGTGATGTGCGCCCACATCGACGGACACCGCGGCAAGCTCCACGCCAAAAAAATCGCACAGATGCTCAAAAACTACGACCGAGCGCTCGCGAAAAAGCCCTCCCCCGCCCATCCAAAGAAGAAAAAGAAGCAGCCAAAGGCCGCACCCACGTCTAAAGCGAGCTCGCCCGAAACGCCATGAACCAGCGCAAGCTCAAGCCCGAAGTGGACGCGTGGATCGCCGATGGCATCCTCACGCCCGACCAAGGCGAGCGCATTCTGGCGTGCTATCTGGGCACCGTGTTCTCTTCGGAGAAATCAATTGAGTAACCCGGCATTCCTCAACCCCGAGAGCTAAATCATTTTTGAGGGCATGGGCACGCCCCAGAGCACGATCACGGTGGAAGTGTCGATTGCTCCCACCGGGCACGCGCAGATCAAACGCCTTTTCGTCGACGGCCAGCCGTATCCATAAAGGATGGCGCGGCCATTGAGAGCATTTTAAGTAAAACTGGAGCCGAGATGCGGTAGCCGCCGACGTCCCGGCGGCGGGAGCTCTTCCCGAACGATTTTGGTTTCACGCCAAGGTCGCAAAGGCCGCGCCCTGAGTGGGCACTACGCACGTCGCCCT
>JBCDLL010000039.1:0-37357 GCA_038745425.1 Verrucomicrobiota bacterium
AACGGGCGGATCTTGGAGACCACTTTCAAGGGCCTTTCCTCCGAGGTGGTGGTGGGCGAGCAGACGCGCGACATCTACCGGGTCGACGCGCAGGGCAACAAGACGCTCGTCTCGGACTACGAACCGCAGATGGCCAGCACCGCCACTTACACCACGCCATTCCAGGTCAACGCCCGCTCGGGGCGAGACTACCAGCTGAAGATGCCTCTCTCCGGCGGCGAGGCGATCGTCACCGTGACGGTCGTCGAGCTCAAACCCGACGGCACCCCGGCCGAGCCGTCCTCTGGCGGCTAGCCGCGCAAAAACGCCCCGGCGGGCTTGCGCGGTTTCGCTTCCATGGCATCTTTGCCGCCATGCCTGCGACCGAACAAGAGATTAAAGACGTTCTGAACACCTGGATTGAAACCGTGGGGAAGGCCAACGGCGACGCCGATGCGGTGCTGCCCCTCTACGCGCCGGACGCCGTTCTGCTGGCGACGTTTTCTTCGCGCGTGCGCTGCCAAAGCGCCGAGGACCTGCGCGGCTACTTCACCTATTTCACCGGCCTGCCGGGCCTGCGCGGCCGGCTCGACGAGGTGGAGGTGCACGCCGATCCCGCCGGGTCGCTGGCGGCCTGCTCCGGTTTCTACACCTTCTTCCACCAAGGCACGCCCGACGGCTCGGAGGCGGAAGCGCCCGCGCGCTTCACCTTTGTCTACCGGAAGGGCGAGGACGGCAAGCTCCTCATCGTGGAGCACCACTCCAGCGTGATGCCGGAGGAACGCGCCGACGCCAAGTAAAGCGGCCCGGGCGGCCTACTTGAACCGGTCGATCAGTTCCTGGAACTGGTCGAAGCTGAGGTCGTCGAGGCCGTCGATCCGGTCCGCGTCCGAGTAGGAGGCGACAAAGGTCATTTCCGCCGGGGTGCCCATGCAAAAGACAACCATGCCGCTGGGCGCGCTGATTTCCGCGTCCGGCGGGAAATACCGGGCCACGTCCGGGAAGTAAACCTCGCCCGGCTTTTGGGTGAGGTCCACGCCGTCACGGCGGAGAAGAACTTCTTCCACCACGCCGACCCACCGCTCGCCGCGTTGCTCGTTGCGGGTCAGGAAAATGGCGGAGGCCTCGCGGACTTTCCGTTCCAGCGGCCAGTCCTGAAAGCCTTCTTCCGCGTTCCAGCCTGGTACCACCGGCAGGACGTCGCCCATGCCCTCCGTGTCGTCAGCCGGGGCGCTCAGGGCGGCGGTTTCCGGACCCGCTGCGGGGGTGGCGGGGAGGGGCGGTCCGGTCCGGAAGATCAGAGCCGCTACCGCCAGCGCCGCCAGGAGGAGAAAGTTAAGCGCCAGGAGCACCCCCAGCAGGCGGACGCCCTGGTTGAGCCGGCGCAGCTGTTGCAACACGGAATCGTCGGCGGGATCGGGCATGCCCAACTCTACATCGCATGCGTCGAAGTCGCCACACCGAACTGCCGCCGGCGCGGTTACTCGGCAAAGAGGCCGCCGACGGAAAAGGCCAGCCCGGGCAGCAGGGCGCTGGAGGCTTCGTCTTCCCGGTAGAATAGGGCGGCGGGCCGCTCGGCGTTTTCCGCCAGGCGAAAGACCTCCAGCCGCTCGGCATCGGGGTCGACGATCCACAGCTCGCGCACGCCGCTGGCGGCGTAGAGCTCGCGCTTGCGCTGCCGATCGAGCCGCGCGTTGGCCGGGGAGAGAACCTCGACGACCAAGTCCGGCGCGCCCACAATGCGCGGCTCTTTGATGATCTCCGCCCGCTCCCGGCTGATGTACATCACGTCCGGCTCGACGATATGGCCACCGGGCAACTCGACGTCGAGGGGGGCGACATATGTTTGGCCGGACTTTTTGCTTTTGCCGTACTGCGTCAGTAAGACCGCTAAATTAAGGACAATGCGTTGGTGTTTGCTGGTCGGGGATGGCGACATGATGAGCTCTCCGTCGATGAGCTGGTAGTACGGCGGGCCCTCCGGGAGCTGGTCGTACTCCGCCACGGTCAGGAACTTGGTTGGCGCCGGGCCGGTCATTACCGATAGGTTACCGCCGCAGATGAAGTGATGCAATCACTCCGCCTTGGCGTAGAGCTCATTGCCCTTGGACTCAAACTCGGCCGCCTTTTCCTTCTGGCCTTCCTCCAGCGCCGCCTCGGCGGTGATGCCTTTTTCGGCGGCGTACTTGCGCACGTCCTCGGTAATCTTCATCGAGCAGAAGTGCGGCCCGCACATGGAGCAGAAGTGAGCCTGCTTGGCGCCTTCCTGCGGCAGGGTTTCGTCGTGGAAAGCGCGGGCGCGGTCGGGGTCGAGCCCGAGGTTGAACTGGTCCTCCCAGCGGAACTCGAAGCGCGCCTTGGAGAGGGCGTTGTCCTGCTCGGCGGCACCGGGGAAGCCCTTGGCCAGGTCGGCGGCGTGGGCGGCAATCTTGTAGGTAATGACGCCTTCCTTCACGTCGTCCTTGTTCGGCAGGCCCAGGTGTTCCTTGGGCGTGACGTAGCAGAGCATGGCGCAGCCAAACCAGCCGATCATGGCCGCGCCGATGCCGCTGGTGATGTGGTCGTAGCCCGGGGCGATGTCGGTGGTGAGTGGCCCGAGGGTGTAGAAAGGCGCCTCGTGGCAGTGCTCCAGCTCCAGGTCCATGTTTTCCTTGATCAGGTGCATGGGCACGTGGCCGGGGCCTTCGATCATCACCTGGCAGTCGTGCTTCCAGGCGGTCTCGGTCAGCTCGCCCAGCGTTCGCAGTTCGCCGAGCTGGGCCTCGTCGTTGGCGTCGGCGATGGAGCCGGGGCGCAGGCCGTCGCCGAGCGAGAAGCTGACGTCGTAGGCCTTCATGATCTCGCAGATTTCCTCAAAGTGGGTGTAGAGGAAGCTCTCGGTGTGGTGGGACAGGCACCATTTGGCCATGATCGAGCCGCCGCGGCTGACGATGCCGGTAACGCGCTTGGCGGTGAGCGGCACGTAGCGCAGCAGCACGCCGGCGTGGATGGTAAAGTAGTCCACGCCCTGCTCGGCCTGCTCGATAAGCGTGTCGCGGTAGAGTTCCCAGGTCAGTTCCTCGGCCCGGCCGTTGACTTTCTCCAGCGCCTGGTAAATGGGCACGGTGCCGATGGGCACGGGGCTGTTGCGCAGGATCCATTCGCGCGTTTCATGGATGTTCTTGCCGGTGGAAAGGTCCATCACCGTGTCGGCGCCCCAGCGGGTCGCCCAGGTCATTTTCTCGACTTCCTCTTCAATTGAAGA
The DNA here is from genome assembly GCA_038745425.1 of Verrucomicrobiota bacterium. Taxonomy (GTDB): domain Bacteria; phylum Verrucomicrobiota; class Verrucomicrobiia; order Methylacidiphilales; family UBA1321; genus CAWUJC01. The sequence goes on from JBCDLL010000039.1 coordinate 3,224, forward strand.
AGCGACGGCGCTGTTGCCAATGTTGGCGTTGATCTTCACCCGGAAGTTACGCCCGATGATCATCGGTTCCGTCTCCGGATGGTTGACGTTGGCGGGGATGATCGCACGGCCGGCGGCGACCTCTTGACGAACAAATTCCGGCGTGATCTGGCGGGGGAGGTTGGCTCCCCAGGTCTGGCCGGGGAACTGGTAGAGCCGGTGGTTGCGTGGCAGGTGGCCGTTGGCCTTGGCGGCGGCTTCCAGGTCCTGGGCGCGGCCCAAATTTTCGCGCAGGGCGATGAACTCCATCTCCGGCGTGACGATCCCGCGCCGGGCGTAGGCCATCTGGGTAACGGCGCCGCTGGCCTTGGCCCGCCGGGGCGTGCGGAGGTGGCCGGGGAAGCGCTCCAGGCGGTTCGAGCGCTCCCGCTTGCTGGCAAATTCGGCGTGGCCCTTGGTCAGGTAGCCGTTGTCGCGCGGCTGTACTTCCCGGCCCTCGTATTCCTCGGTGTCGCCGCGTTGGAGGATCCACGGCTTGCGCAGAGACGGGAGGCCCTCCCGGATGTTGATTTCGGCCGCCGGGTCGGTGTAGGGGCCGCTGGTGTCGTAGACGCGCACCGGTGGGTTCTCCACCAGGTTGCCCTCAAAGTCCTTGGTCGGGTGCTGGGTGATCTCGCGCAGGGGCACGCGCACCCCCGCCTGTTCGCCCTCCACGTAAACCTTGGTGGAAGCGGGCAGGGGCTGGGTCACATCTTCCAGGAAGCGCTTGTGCTGGTCGGTGGCGCCATTTTGGTGGCCGTTGGCGGTGGACGAGTCTTGGGGCATGGTGCGGGGGTGGGTTGGCGTTGGGGGATCCGTCGGTGGCGGGGACATCGCCTGTTTGGATCACCGGCGAAAAAGGGCACGCGTTGCCATGACCTCCCTCCGCCGGCATTATCCGGAGCAGGTTCCGTGGGTCGCGGCCAGGCCGCCTCTCAGCCCGTTGCCGAGCTCCCCGTACCGGTAAGGTAATCGGATACCCCCGCCTGGCAAGGGAAAGCTCCCCAACGCCCGTCCGGGATCTCGAGGCGCCCGGCGTCCCCGGAGAGATGCCCCAAATTGCTACGATTTGATGGCGGCGCGAAGTTCGTTCGAAAACAGATTGCCCCGGGCGGGAGATTCGATATGCTCGCGGGCATGTTTCGAGGAGTCATTTACCTTGCCTGTCTGTTTGTTTGCCTTTCTCCTCTGCGCGCTCTGATCATTGAGCCGGGCAACCCGCCGGTCAACCTCGGCAACCTCGACCGCTTCTCTAGCTTTCCCAACAATATTACCTCCAACCCGGGTTTCCTTTACCAGCAATTCGACTGGTCTGGGGTTGGCTGGCGTAACAATAGCGCCGCCATCTCGGTTTCGCTGATCAGCGACCAGTACATTATTGGCGCCTCGCACGTCGCCACCGCCCCGAATGCCAACGTTACGTTCCAGGATAGTTCGGGTATCTTACGCACTTACACGGTCGAAACCGTCACCGTTCTCCAAACCGGCGTCCTCGACGCCGGAATCCAGACTTTCTTTACCACGGAGTTGAACCAGCCCGGCTTCACCTACCAGAATTCCGATCTTTACATCGCGAAGCTCACCGAGACCGTGCACCAGGACGTTGCCCGCTACAACTACGGAACCGGGTCTGCCATCGGGCAGCGCGTTCTGATGTACGGCGTGGGCAAGGACGTTGGCCAGCAGACCATCGACGGCGGGACCTTTGTGGAAGCCACTCTCAACAACAACACCTTCCTTACCGACACGCTTACCAGCACTTACGAGGCCAATGCTTCGGACCGCCTGCGCTACGATTCACGCTTTGTGAACGGGGATTCCAGCTCGCCGACCTTTGCCAACGTGGACGGCGAGCTTGTGCTGCTGGGCGTGCATTCCGCTATCTCCAACAACAACGGCACCTTTACCAACTTTGACAACGATGTGGCCGCCTACGCCGACCAGATCAACACGATCATTTCCGGGGATGGCGACACTTTCGAGAGCACGGAGCTAATTCCCGGCAACCAGATCGTGCCCGAGCCCGCCACCGCCGGCCTGCTCGCGCTGGCGGGGCTGGGCCTGGCCTGGCGCCGACGCCAACGGCGTTGCTAGACCGCCCTTCGGGCTTTCTTCTGGCGCCACCTTTGGCACGGGTGTTGCGTGTGTGAGATGGGGAGCCTGCCATGAGTTTTGGAACCTGCCTTTTCTTCTGCCAGTTGATCCTCACCCCGGTGACCTTCGGCGTGCTTTTTCTTGGCTGGCAGGGTCTAGTGCCGGAGCTGGCTCCTTTCGTGAAGGACTCCTTCGAAACGGCCGAGTCCATGTTTAACCTCTCGCCCATCCGCGGACCAGGCGCGGAAGCCGCCCTTCTGTTGGCCGTCTCGTTTGTCTACTCGCTGGTGGTCTCTCTCCCGTTGTCCTTCCTTTTCTCCTCGCGTGGCTAAGCGCCGAGAAAAGGGGTCGCATTACCCAGACCCATGCGTATTTTAACCCAACGATGAACGCCGCTCTGGAACAGGAAGTCCAAGCCGCCGTGGAGAGCCTCTTCGCCGCCCTCCGCGCCCGGGACCTGGACGCGGTGATGGCGCACTACGCTCCGGCCGACGATATCGTCTGCCTGGGCCCCTCCGCCGACGACGTTTCCGTCGGCATCCACGGCGTCTACAGTAGCGTCAGCCGCCAGGTAAAACAGACCCACCAGATTCAGTGCCAGTACGTCCACGCCAGCGCCGGCTTCAAGGGCGACGTGGCTTGGACCATCGGGCAGGCTTCCATCGTTTTCGTGCTCGGAACGCATAACCCCAGCTTCCAAGGGCGCTACACTTCGGTGCTGGAATACAGCCACGACGTCAGCCGTTGGCTGATCCGCCACAGCCTATTTTCCATCCCCGGCGGCCAGCAGCAGAGTATCGCCGCGCTTTTCCCTTCGGACCTCTCCAACCCGGTGGCGCCGCCTCCGGTGGCGAACGCGTCGTCCGGCGGCGAGGACGAGGCGAGCATGCTCGGTAGCGCGGAGGCCGCCACCTACGGCGCCAATACGACGCTGCGCCCCCCGCCCCCGCCTCCCAACGTTTGAAACCTTCGTGATGATAAAAAGCAGACTCCTCCCAGTGCTTGCCTGCACGGCCCTGCTGGGCGCCGCCCCCGCCACCAGCCAGGCCGAAGACATGCGCGACCTCGTCGGCCAGAGCCTTGAAATCTTAAATCAGTTCCAGACCAAGGGGCCGAAGATCCCGCCGCAGGTGATGGCCAAGGCCAAGGCCCTCATCTTCATGAAGGTGACCAAGGGCGGGCTGATCCTGGCCGGCCAGCACGGCGACGGCCTCATCATCGCGCGCAACGCCAAGTACAAGTGGAGCGGCCCGGTGGCGATGGACAGCTCGGGCGCCAGCTTCGGGCTGCAGGCGGGCGGTTCGGTCACCCGGATGGTGGTCTTGCTCAACACGGACGAGGCCGTCAACCGCATCATCAACAACAACGACATCAAGTTTGTGGGCGAGATGGAGGGCAAGGCCGGCCCGGACGCGACCGAGATCACCGACAAGTGGGCGCCGGATTCCTCCGTCTACCTCTACAGCAGCACCGACGGCGTCTACGGCGGGCTCTCGATCAAAGGCGTGACCATGACGGTCGACCACGGCGTGACCAACAAAACGTACAGCAAGCCGGTCTCCGCCGGTGATGTCCTTAATGGCAAGCTGCCGCCGCCCCAGGTGGCCCAGCCACTGCGGGAAAAGCTGGCGTCCCAGCCCTAGCGCGGGTTCAGCCCGCCATGCGGTCGGGGAAGAGCAGCGCCAGGATGGCGGTGACAAAAACCGCCGTCAGCAGCAGGGCAAAATAAAGCCCCACCGTGATCAGCACGCGCGCGAACGCCGGGTTGGGCCCGCGTAGAACGTAGTAGACCGCCTTCTGGAAAAAGTAGCCCACCGTCGCCCCGGTAAGCACGCCCAGAACCAGGACGGGGAAAGTCCCCAGCCGGTCGCCCAGGTTGGCGCCTAGCGCCGCACCCAGCACCAGCGGCAGGATGGAAAGGGCCAGCGCCAGCGGGCTGTGAGGTACCACTTCCTGGATTTCGCCGTTGAGCCGGACGGCCGGGATGAACGGGTCTCGCCGGTAGAGCAGCTCGGCCCGCCGCGACTCGCCGTCCGCAGCCGGCACCTGGTAGCCGCCCTCCCGGCGGGGCAGCGGTTGGCCGTCGAGCAAGAGCTGCGGAGCGCCGAAGATGCGCGGACGCAGCGCCAGTTGGCCGGGCCCGGGCGAGCGGAGGGGGAAACGCATGGGCGAGAGGGCGGGCTTAAAGCTTGTGGACCTCGGTGGCCTTCCAGCCCTTGGTGGTCTTTTCGGCCGTGAACTCCACCGGTTCGCCTTCCTCCAGCGTCTTAAAGCCCTCGCCCTGGATGGCGGAGAAGTGCACGAAAATGTCGCCGGTGGTGCCTGGGCTCTCGATAAAGCCGAAGCCCTTCTTGTTGTCGAACCACTTGACGGTGCCGTTCTCCATCAGGCGGGGGCTCCGGCGGGGGTTGCGGACAGGCGCTCAGGGCAAGGGGGTGGGGCGGTCCGGGGATTCGCGGGCCGGCAGAAAAACGAAGTGACCGGGATTCCAGACAAGGCAAACAGCTCCGATTTAACCGCCCTCATGCTGGGAGATGGGCGCGCCAAAAGCAAAGGAAAAAGCATTGCCGCTTCCCAATGTTTAACGCGCGATCACGAGATGGCGCCTAAAAGAAGGGGTTGTGCTTTTTTTCGAGGGCGACGGTGGTGAGCGGTCCGTGGCCCGGGCAGAGCAGGGTATCGCCCGGCAGGGAGAGGATGCGCTCGCGGGTGGTTTTGAGCGCGTCGGCGTAATCCACCCGCCCGCCGCCCATGGAGCCGGCAAAGAGAGCGTCGCCCACCACGGCGATGGCGTGGCCGCAGGGGTGGCCGTGGATGACGTAGGTGATGCCGTAAGGCGAGTGGCCGCGGGTGAGGCGCGTCTCGATGTGGAAGCCGGCCAGGTCGAAGGCGTGGCCGGCGGAGAAGGGGCGGGCTTCCGGGATTTCCTCGCCCTCGCCGATCCAGGCGGGGGCCTTGGTCGCCTTGAGCACGGCGGGCAGGTCGAAGATGTGGTCCCCGTGGGCGTGGGTCAGGAAGACGCCCTGCACGGTAATTCCCTCTTGGCGCACGCGGTCGAGCATGGTCTTGGCGTTGCCGCCGGTGTCGAAAATAAGGCCGCGCTTGCTGGCCGGATCCCAGATCAGGTACGCGTTGACGTCCATGTCGCCGAAGGGCGTCGTGTGGGCCAGAAAGCCCTCCTCGGGCGGCGCCACTTCCGGGTGGTAGCGGTCCTGGGCCAGGTCCAGCAGGGGGGCGGGGCGCAGGCCCAGTTTCGGGGCCAGCGCTTCCAGGTGCCGGACTTGCAGCTTACCGGCGCACAGCCGTTTGATCTCTGTCTCGGGCACACCGCTTTGGCGGCTGAGCAAGCCGGGATCGCGGTTCGGGCCGGTGATGGCCTTGTTGAGCACATCCACCCATTCGTCTTCAAGCGCCAGCGCCATCTGGTAAGTGAAACGCAGGCGAAAGCGGCGTCAAGGGGAGGGGCGCCTAATTTTACAAAGCCATTGAGTACCGCAGCGGCCACCCCGATCCGGTTCTCCTGACTTTAGCCGTTGGCGAGGCGGCGGGGTGGGCATCAAAGCGGCTTGGGCTGCAGGGAAAGCATGTTGTGCAGCGAGATACCGGTGACCGGCGTGCCGTCGAAGCGGGAGCCGGTCTCCTTCCGCCGGAGCTGGTTCTGCGCGCCGAGGTAGGCCACCTCGGAGAGCGGCAGGTAGTTGGCTTCGTTGATGAACTGTGGCGCGTTCTGGAGGAAGTAGGTTAAAAACTCTCGCACGGCCGGTTTCTCCTCGAGCGACTTCACGCTGACGTAGATGAAGAGCGGGCGGCCTAGCGGGGAGTAGATGCCCTGAAAGACGGCGCGGTTCGACGGCGGCACCGGCTGGCCCTCAAGCGTTTGGTTCGTCTCGGCGTCGTAATTGTGGCTAATGGCGAGCGGCTTGATCTTGCCCTTGGCCGCAACGAGGTAGCTGTGCGGCAGGAAGCCGAGGGCGTTGTCGTTCGTGGCGATTCCCTCGACGATCTCGGTGTCGTCCTCGCTGCCGTCAAAGTCCGAGCGCAGGGTTTTGCCGCCCGTGATGACTTCGGCGAAGTAGTCGTAGGTTCCCGAGTCTCCACCCGCGCCCAGCAGCGTGAACTTTTCGTCCGGCCAGTCGGGATTGATCTGGCTCCACTTGGTGATTTTGCCGTCGGCGGAGGGCTCCCACATTTTTTTCAGTTCGCTGGTGGTGATGGAATTGAGCCAGTCCAGTTCCGGGTTAACCGCCACGGTAAGCGCGTCGTAGGCGATGGGGATTTCGATGAACTCGATCCCGTTAGCCTTGGCTTGCTCCATCTCCTTTTTGAGGATGGGACGGGAGGCGTCGGAGATGTCGGTCTCGCCCTTGATGAATTTGCGGAAGCCGGCCGTGGTGCCGGAGAAAGCCACGTCCACGTCGATCTTGCCGCCGGTCTCCTTTTCGAAGGCCTCGGCCGCCGCCTTGGTGATGGGGTAGACAGTGCTGGAGCCGTCAATTTTGACGCTGCCCTGCTCGGCGTAGAGCCCGGCGACAGGCAAAACAGCAAAGGCGGCCAAGCTCAGCCAGCGGTGGAAGGGGACGGGGAGGGGGCGGCGCATGTTCATGGAGGGCTGACGGTCGGTTTCAGCGAAAAAGGGGACAACGGCAGTGCTCCAACATGCGTGGGGGCACCCGGGCGGCAACCCGTTAATTGTAACGTTTGTGTGTCAGCCTCCTCACTTGGCGAAATCTGCCCCCGAGCCCCTTGCATCGGGGGTTGGGGGCCAGTAGGTTCCCCCACTATGGCGATGCAACTGACCTATTATGGCCACGCCTGTTTCGGCGTGAAGGTGAACGGTAAAAATCTGCTCTTCGACCCCTTCATTACCGGTAACGAGCTGGCTGCGGAGGTGGACGTGGAAGCGGTGCCGGCCGACTATATCCTGCTCACGCACGCCCATCAGGACCACATCCTGGACGCGATCGCGATTTCCAAGCGCACGGGAGCCCCGGTCATCGCGCCCTTCGAGGTCGGCGTCTGGGCGGAAGCGGAGGGCGCCGCCGGTGCGATGCCTATGAACCACGGAGGCACCCAGCATCTGGACTTCGGCCGGGTCAAAATGACGAACGCGGTGCATTCCAGCTCCTTTCCGGACGGCAGCTATGGCGGTCACCCGAGCGGCTACGTCGTGAGCAGCGCCAAGGAGGGGGAAGGGGCCTTCTACTACGCGGGCGATACGGCGCTGATGGCTGACATGAAGCTGATTGGCGAAGAGGGTGGCCTGACGTTTTCGGTTCTGCCGATTGGCGACCACTTTACGATGGGGGCGGCCGACGCCGTGAAGGCGGCTGCCCTGGTCCGGACGGACCAGGTGGTCGGCGTGCATTACGACACGTTTCCGCCAATCAAAATCGACCGCGCCGAGGCCCTGGCGGCCTTTGGCGCCGCAGGCGTCAAGCTGCTGTTGCCGGCGATTGGCGAGACGATCGAGGTCTAGCACCAAGTCTCGTCATTGCCGGCTCTAACGGGACGGGAAAGGCAGGAGTATCAAAGCACTGAAAAAGGTGTAAATAAGTTGACCTCCCTGTCTCTAAAACCTAAAACGATGGCATGCAGTTTCCTCCCCGCTGGTCTTCTTTTCTTACGGTAACCGTCCTTCTGGCGCTAGCGGCAACGTCGGCCCAAGCTCAGAGCCGCGCGCAGCGCGAAATCACTCTTACTGAGATCGAGCGGGTCTATGCCGCCGCGCCTCAGGTCATTGCACCGGGCATCCCGGGCCGTAAGATTCCGCGCGAAGACACCGACTGGATGGTGATCAATTTCTCTTACGAGGTGGCACCGCTGAACCAGGCGGCCTTCCTCGACGAGGCCGAGTTCCGCGTCTATGTGGAAGTGTTGACCAAGCGCGACCCGCGCGCGAAGGACTTTGACGGCGAGGGCGCCGTGCTGACGGGCTCGGTCACTTACGTGAACATTCCAGAGGGCGAGAACAACGGCGTTGTCTACATCCCGCCGCAGACGGTGGCCCGTTACGGTGGCCGCAAGGAGCTCGAGCGGGTCAATCCCGAGTGCAACATTTTCATCGAGGCCTTCGCCAACCGCCGCCAGGTGGACGGGCGCAGCATGAACGCCGAGCGGGGAAACCAAGCCAATTGGTACCAGGCGATGCAGCAGATTGACGGGCTGATTTTCCGGCAGAACCAAAGTCCCTTCATCGCCACGGATACCATCGGGTATCCGCCGATTAAGGTGGATAACCGCTAGCCCAGCCCCGGACTGCCGCCGCCTTTGATGCCGGCAGGTTGTCGTAACGTCTAAAAATCGAGTAGAAAAGCATATGGCAGGAGCCGCCCGAGTTGTCGCCCTCGACATTGGAACCTACACGATCAAGGTCGCTGAGTTCCAACTGTCGGGGAACGGGCAGTTGCAGATCAACCGCTTTGGGACCAAGGAGCTTGGCCTGGACCCGAACAAGGAGGAAGTTCGCTTCCCCGCCATCGCCTCCACCCTGCAGGACCTCATGGGCCAGACCGGCATCAAGCCGCAGCCGGCCATCATGTCCATTTCCGGCCAGTCGGTCTTTCTGCGCTTCGTCAAGCTGCCGCCGGTCGACATGGTGGCGGTGGATCAGATGATCAGCTTCGAGGCGCAGCAGAACCTGCCCTTCCCCATCAACGTCATGGTCTGGGATTACCAGCTCATGCCCGGCCGGGTGAGCGGTGAGACCGAAGCCATCATCGTGGCGATGAAGACGGATCTGCTCGAGGGCGAGTACCGCGCGGCGGAGACGGCCGGCCTTGGTACCAAGATGATCGATGTCTCGCCGTTGGCTCTCTACAACGCGTTCCGCTACAACTATCCCACCACCGACGACTGCACGCTGCTGCTCGACATGGGCGCGCGCACGTCCAACTTGCTCTTTATTGAGGGGAGCAACCTCTACACGCGCAGCGTCCCCATCGCGGGAAACCTGCTTTCGCAGAACATCTGCAACGACCTGCAGGAGCCGTTTGTGGCGGCGGAGACGCTGAAAAAGGGCAAGGGTTTCGTGAGCCTGGGCGGGGCCTACGCCGACCCGGACGACCGGGACGCCGCGCGGATTTCCAAGCTCATCCGCACCACGATGACGCGGCTGCACAACGACATCAACCGCTCGGTTAATTTCTACAAGACCCAGCAGGGAGGCAGCGCGCCCAAGCGGGTCCTGCTTTCCGGCGGTTCATCTCAGCTACCTTACCTGGACGTCTTCATCGCGGAGAAACTCAACCTGGAGGTGGAGTACTTTAACCCGCTCCAGAACGTCACCCTCGGGCCCGGAATGGACCGCGGCTACCTGGAAGACAACGCCTGCTACGCGGGCGAGTTGGTGGGGCTGGCGCTGCGCGAGTCCGGTGCCTGCCCGATGGAAGTCAGCCTGGTGCCGCCCGAGCTTTCGGAGAAGCGCGAGCGGTCACGGCAGCGGCCGTTCTATTTCCTGGCCTTGGTGCTTTGGCTGGCCTTTTTCGGGTTGCTGAGTGCTTCCAACTGGCGTCAGGCGGAAATCGCCGACGAGATGACCGTGCGCATCGAAAAAACGAACCGGACGCTCCAGCAGTACCAGGCCAAAACCCAGGAGCTGGCGGCCAAGGCCCACGAGGCCGAGGTGGAGTTCGACGCGGTCAAGAAACTGCTGGGCCAGCGGGACGATTGGGCGGACCTCCTCGACGCGATCCACCGGACGCTGCCGCGCGGGGTGTGGGTAACGTCGATGACGCCGCTTTACAAGGGTTTTCCGCTGGACCGGCCGCTGCCGGAAGCGATGGTCGAGAGCATGAACGAGGGCGCGCCGCCGCCGCTGCCGGACGATCCGCCGCCTTCCCCGATGCCTCCCGCGGTCACCGAGCTGGCCATTACCGGCCTCTACCACAGCCACCGCGACACCTTTGGTCTCGGCCTCGATGTGATTGAAACGATTGAAAGCAACCTCGAGCAGATCGACGCCGTGGAGGCCGTGATCGAAGCCAGCGGTAACGCCCCGACCTCCGACGATCTTGCCGCCGAGTACGAGTTTGTGCTCGTGCTGAAAAACCCGATCAGCGTGGAGCCTTGATTCGCCCCGATGAAGAACCTCTCCAAATTCCAGATTAGCATGATCATCGCCTTTTCGGTGGTGTTGGTGCTGGGCGTGGCCGGCTGGTGGTATACCGGCACCCTGCGGGCGGAGGCCGCCGACCGGATGGCCGCCGCCAATACCGACAAGCTGCGGCTGCAGCGGGCGGAGTACGTGCCCAGCGCCGGGACGGTGGCGGTTTTGGAGGAAAAGATCGCGGCCATCGGGCAGACGTTGCAACCGCTGGAGACCCAGGTGCTTGATCCCGAAAGCGATCAGTTGGCCCGCATCCAGACCATGATCCCCACGGTTTGGCAGGAACGGGTGTTGCGCAAGACCGTCGGGGAGCTGCGCGAGCTGGCCGCAAGCAGCAACATCAAGCTGCCGCTGAACGAGGGGGGGCTCTACTTCTTCGGGTTTGACCGCTACATCGATGGAACCCCGCAGCAGGACGCCATCGTTCTGCTCACCAAGCAGCTCCTTGCCGTGCAGAAGGCCTTTCAGGCCCTGGCGGCGGCCGGCGGGGTGCGCGAACTCAACACGATCCGCCGCGCTTTTGTGGAAGAGGGCGATATCCAGCACAGCAACACCGGCGCCGCCACGGTGCTGAACCGGGGGGGCTCCAACAAGGACAACCCGGAACGCCTGCAGCGCAACCGCGAGGTGTTGGACAACGGCCTGTATGAGGTGATTCCGCTCGAGTTCGACTTTACGGGCGACCCGAATTCGCTCCGCCAGTTTTTGAACGGGTTGGCCAGTGCCGAACTGCTCTACGTGGTGCGTTCCGTCTCCACCACCACGACCAACACCCAGTCGCCACGCTTCAGCGAGCTCAAGGACCAGTACGACGGTCAGGACAGGAAGGACCGCATTCCGGCCTTCGGCCGCGAGCTGGTCAAGGCGCGCGTGCGTTTCGACCTGGTCGACTGGCTGGGGGGCGCAAAGGAATCTGAAACCGAGGAGACCACCCAGCAGGCCCAGCGATGAACAAGCATCCCGTCGAAAAATACGTGCTCGCCGCCGCTCTCGTGGTCCTGGCCCTGGGGGCTTCGGCGCTGGCGTACTTCTTTCCCAGCAAGCCGGACATCTACGGCGCTTCCAACGACCGTGTCATGGGTCAGGCACCCGAAGCGTTGGCCGACGAGGACATGGCCCAGCTCATTTCGGAATGGCAGACGCCGGCGGTTTGGCAGGATCCGGGCAACGATCACCGGCTCTTTGTGTCCGAGTCCATCCTTTACGATGGCGACAGCCAGGAGCAGCAGCTTTTGCGTATCCGCGACGCCGGCGACATGCCCATCTCCAGCCGGATTACCCTACGCTGGGCCAAGGAGTACAACCTCGACATCAACGACCGGGAGATCTTCCGCTACGACCCCGATGGAGACGGCTTCTACAATCTGCTGGAGTTCGACGGCGAAACCAACCCGGTCGACCCGGAATCGCACCCGCCTTTTCTGACGCGCCTGCGCCTGCGCGACATCCAGGTCAAGCCGTACCGCGTCACCTTCCAGTCCAACAGCGAGCTCAACAACGAGCTGATTTTCTGGATCGATCTGCCTTCGCCCGGTGACCGGCCGCGGACCAAGGCCCTGAAGGTCGGCGACCAGATCCCCGGCACGGAATGGGTCATCATCGACTTCAAGCCGAATCAAGTCACGGAGATGGACCCCACCATCAACATCGAGCGGACCTTTGACCGTTCCGAGCTCAAGCTAAAGCGCTCCGACGTTAATTTGACCGCCACCCTGGTGCGGGGCAAAGAGGGCAACCTGGACGAGGTTACGGCCGACTTCATGATGCTGATGCCCGATATGTGGGACGGCAATAGCGACATCCGGGTAACTCGCGGACAGTCATTCGCGCTGCCTCAGGTGCCGGAAACCGAGTACCAGCTTTTCGAGGCGAGGGATGACGCCGCCGTCATCATCGACGCGGAAAATCGCCGGATAACGGTGCCTCGGGTCAAAATTGAGGAGGTGCGGCTGGTACCCGGTTACAAGGAGCCGGAGGAGGATTCACTTCTGGGGGAAGAGTTTGGGTATTAGCTGGTTGAGCCGGGTGCTCATTGAACTGAATAACGGAAAGTCCATTGACTTTTTACAGATAACCCCATAAAAGAGGGGACTCGCATGAAATTTCTACACGCATTCTGGACGGTGGTTGCTGCGATGGCAGCGTTGGTGGCGTTTGATGTCCGCGCCCAAAACCAAGATGAGCAGCTACCCGAGCGCGAGGCTTCGACCACGATCGCCCAGGCGGACACGGACGCTGAAGCAAGCGGGGTGATTGATTTGGACGATCCGGAAAGCACGGAGGCTCCGCGCGTGCCCGCTCCTGATGCGCCGGCGCCAACGGATGCTCCCGCCACGCCTCGGGTGGGTCCGAGCGAGCCATCAACGGCCACCAGCACCGCCGCCCGCGAGGCCAGCAGCCGCCAAACCCAGGCCGTCCGCGCCCGCCAGGCCATCTCCGAGGCCACCGTACTGCGCAGCAACCAGCAGCTGGAGGCCGCCGCCGAGCGCCTCGAATTCGCGCTGAACAATCTTTACATCACAGGCGCCACGGCGGCCGATTACCAGCGGGCCGCCTATGGCCTGGCCGGTATCCGGGCCCAGCAGGCGGCTCTGGAGTTCCAGGAGGGCAACTTTGACGAGGCCGTGAGCCTGTACGAGAAGGCCGTGCTGCTAGACCCGGCCAACACCAGTTACCGGCAAGGACTTGCCAGCGCGCGGGAACGCCAAGACGAAGCCACCGCCGCCAGCCGGCGCGTGGACGAAGTCGACAACAACCCGGCCATCACCCCGGAATTCGCCGAGCGGGTCAAGGTGGTGCGCCGACTCTTTTACGAATACGAGCGCTTCATGGATACCGGTCAGTTCGACAAGGCCGACGACCGGCTCAAGCGCATCCTGGCCCTGGATCCGTACAACCGCACCGCCCGGCAGTTGCAGAAGAAGGTGGTCGACAAGAAGTACCGGGCCGCTTCCGAAATGAGAATGATGACGCGCGAGGACGCCATGCTGAAGGTGACCGAGCGCTGGTACGAGAACGTGCCGCCCGATTACGGAATGGAGGAGGAAGAGGGGGACCGCGTGGAGGCGGAACTTTCGCGCCTGGCTGCGATGGAAAACAAGCTCAACAGCATCGTCGTGCCCAGCATCGACTTCCAGCGCCTCGACATCGAGCAGGTGGTGCGGTTTCTGCGCGACAAAGCCTTCGAGCTGGACGAAACCGGCCTGCCTCCGCGGGGCGTCAACTTCGTGCTCGACCTCAACACCGGACCCGCCCTGGGGCCGGATGGCCAGCCGACGGAGCAGCCCGGCTTTACCCGCTCGGTGTCGCTGAATCTCGCCAACGTGCCCTTGAGTGAGGTGCTGCGCTTTATCTCCACCATCACCCAGTTGCAGGTAAAGGTGGAGGAGTACGCCGTGGTGCTGTCGCCGGTAGGCCGCCAGGAGTTTCTTGATACCCGCACCTACAAGGTGCCGCCCGGCTTTATCCCGCCGGATATTGCCACCGGTGAGGCCGGCGGTGACGGTTTTACCACGGTGGAAAGCGTTTCGGTCAAAATCCAGGATGTGCTTGCGAGCAAGGGGATTAGCTTCGACGCGCCCGGCTCTTCAGCCATCTATCTGCCGAGTGTCACCAAGATCGTCGTGACGAACACCCCGGCCGAACTCGACATTATCGACGCCCTGATCCGCTCGAGCATGGAGGCCGAGCAGCCGCAGGTGGAAATCGAAACCAAGTTTGCCGAATTTACCGACGACTCGCTCAAGGCCCTCTACTTCCAGTACTACTATTCGGCCTCGGCCAGCATCCTTTCCACGGCGGTTCCCGGGATGCCGGACTCTCCCTTTGCGGCGCTGGCGCCGTTTTCCTACAATCCGGCTCAGATCTACGATCCGGGCGAGATCGCCAACCTCAACGGTACCAACGCCGCGACCAATCAGCGCATCAACATGATTCCTGGTACGCCTTCTCCCTTTGGGAGCGTCAGAACCGCTGGCCAGAGCGCGTTGCGCACCGCTGAAAGCGAGGGCACGGCCGGTGCCAGTGGCTTCGCTGGCCTGACCCCGAACGGGGTGGACATCCTCCTCAGGCAGAACTCACCTGGTACTGGGGACGCCATCGCGGCGGGCGTTCAGCCCATCAACTGGCTGACCGGCACGCCACTGGGCGTCAACGACTTCAACACGCTTGCGGTCGGCGGCGTCATCAACGGCCGCGGTTTCGCCTCCATCGTGCAGTTGATCGACAACCTCCAAGGGGTGGACCTGCTGGCCTCGCCCAAGGTGACCACGAAAAACCGCACGGAGGCAACGATCGAGATTGTGCGCGAGCTACGCTACCCAACCGAGTTCGAACGCCCGGAGATCAATTCGGAAATCTTTATTGTCAACTTCCTCCAGCCGGGCCAGGAAATCGTCTTTATCGTGCTGCCCGCGACGCCGTCGGAATTCGAGGTCGAGGACATCGGCGTAACTCTGCGCGTGACGCCGACCACCTACCCCGATCAGCGCATCGACCTCGAGCTGGCGCCTGAAGTGGTCGACTTCGAGGGTTTCATCAATTACGGCCAGCCAATTACTCAGATTCTGCGCACGGACCAACGAGTTTTTGTTGAGGATGTCATTTTAATCTTCGAACCCAACCCGTTCCCGCCACCGGATGAAATCCTCACGGATGCGGTTGACGTTATTGTTGAGACCGAGGATGACACCATCGTGACAGGCGCGCAGGTCATCGCGGATGGTGTTGTCAACCAGCCGGTGTTCAGCGTGCGCTCGATCAATACCAAGTTGCAGGTGCTCGACAACCAGACGGTGGTGATGGGTGGCCTGATCCGGGAGGATCGCCAGGAAATCAACGACAAGGTGCCGATCTTGGGCGACATCCCGGTTATCGGGCGCGCCTTTACCAGCAAAGTGGAGCAGAGTTTTAAGCGGAATTTGATGATGTTTGTGACGGCACGTTTGATTAAAAGCGATGGTACGCCTCTCTACAGCGGCGAGCTGCCGGAGGAGCAGATTGACAAGCTGGAGATTAGCCCAGGCTTGAGTCCTATGATCGCGCCCCAGCCTCCCCCGCGCTACATTCGCGTGCGCCGCGACCGCGCCCCCAAGCAAATGTACGACGGCAAAATGCTCATCTCCGCCGAGAGCAAGGAAATGTACGAGGTGGACGGCAAGGAGATGTTTGAGCCTTCCAGTTCCAAGGCGATGAACGACGCCGCGGGCAAGCAGATGTTTGAGGTGGACACCGGCGATTCGTCCGTGGACTTCGACGACACCACCGTCTACCCGACCGGAGAGGACAACTAGGTGCGAGCGCACAGCCGAGAGAAGAAAGAGAGCCTGACATGATTTTACGTTTACTCCCAATGGTGGCCGCTTGGGCCGCGTTGAATCTGGCCATTCTGCCTGCAAAGGCGGATTCGCCGGCGGGCGGCGGTATTGGCGGCGGCAGCGGTGCCTCCGCCGGGCAAGCCTCGCAAGAGGAAATCATTCGCCGCCAGGAAATGAAGGCCATTGCCGAACAGGCCATGGTGGAGGGCCGCCGCCTCGAGCGCAACGGCGACCTCAAAGGCGCCCGCCGTCAGTACGCTTTTGCCGTGGCTAACCTTGGCCACTCCCCCGCGACCGCCCAACTTGGTAATCAGGCCAAGGCCTCACTGGTGCGGGTTAACTTCAAGCTCTACCAGGTGGCCAAAGAGGAGGGCAGCACGAACGACGCCTACGTCGTCCTGAAGGAAATCCTGATGGTTGACCCGGGCAACAAGAAAGCCCAGGAGATGCTCGACCTTTTGCGGGAGTACATTCAAAACGGGCCGATTGGCGCCGTGCTGGGCAATCCGGCCGTGAACCCTCTCTTTGTCCGGCGCGTGAAGGAAGTTGAGGAGAGCTTTAACCTGGCCGCCCAGTACAAAAATACCGGCCAATACCCCGAGGCGCAGGAGCAGCTCGACCGCATTATTTCCCTCGATCAATACAACAAGCGTGCGGCCGAAGAGGATCGCAAGATTACCAAAAAGCTGCAGTTCATCGCCAACGAGGCCCGGGACGCCACGCGACGGCAGCGCCTGTTGGAAGTGGAGCAGAACTGGGGGGACATCCCGGCACCGGCCAACGTGCTCAACCAGACGCCCGGCTCGCAGGTGCCGCTGGTACGCCTGCCCGCCTTTGAAACTCGCCAGAAGCTGGAGAACATCGAGCTCCCCGACGTCACCTTGAGCAACGCCAGCATTGAAGATGCCGCTGCGCTTTTCATGGCCCGGAGCCGCGAATTCGACCCGGCTCAGGAAGGCATCAGCTTTGTGGTGCGGCCGGAGGCGGCCGCTTCCGCCCAGCGCTTTGACTTGAGCTTGCGCAACGTGCCGTTGATTGAGGCGCTTCGCTACACCACCCAGATGGCGGGTGTGAAGTTTAAAGTGGAGGAGTTTGCGGTGGTTATCGTGCCTCCGACGGAAGAAACCGGCGTTCTGCTGGACCGTACCTACAACGTTCCGCCCAATTTCTTTGCGGTGAAACCTGCCGACGACGAGCCGGATGACGGCCTCTTTATTCGTCGCCGAACGGTCGCGCCCACTGTTACCATCGGCGGTAGCCGGGGCGCGGTGGACGCCAAGGCGCAGCTCGCTTCCAAGGGCATCGTTTTCCCTGCGGGTGCGACGGCGGTTTACTACCCCGAGTCGGGCGTGCTTCAGGTTAAGAATACCCAAGACCAGCTTGAGATTATCGAGGCCATTGCCCTCGCTCAGACCGAGCCTACCTACATGGTGGACGTCGAAGTTAAGCTGGTGGAGATTTCGCAGCGAGACATCAACGAGCTGACCTTTAACTACGCGCTGGACAGCCCGCAGTTCCCGCTGCAAAACGCGCTTTTCGGTTTTGTCCCGAACATCGACGGCATCCCTAATTCCAACCCGACGGCTGCGGTGGAAACCGCCCTCCGGGGCTCCCAGGGTTTTGACGTGGGCTCGCTGAACGCTTTGCTGGGCCAGAGCGGTCCGCCGATCCCGAACGTTTTCAACATCTCCGGCGCGCTGACCAACGAGCTTTTCAATATCGTCATTACGTCTCTGGCGCAGAAGAAGAGTTTTGACCTGCTTTCCTCGCCCTCTGTGCGGGTGGAGAACTCCGGTGAGGCCACCATCAACTCGACCCGGACCTTCTTCTTCCCCACGGAGTTTGACCCGCCCGAGACGGCCACCCAGGACACCAATGCGACGGTAACGATCGACGCCGACTTTGGTCCGCCCAGCGTGGTGCCCGCCTTCCCAACGGAGTTTGAAACTCGCGACCTGGGCGTGAAGCTGACGGTAAAGCCCCTCATTGGCGCGGACAACCGCACCATCGACTTGGCGTTGTTTCCGGAGATCGTGGAGTTTGACGGTTTCATCGACTACGGAACTCCGATCTTCATCTCTTCAACGTCCGGCCCGGTCCTGCTCAGCAACAACGAAATCGTGCAGCCGGTTTTCAGTACCCGCCGGGTCAACACGCGCGTTTTTGTGGAAGACAGCCACACCGTGGTTCTGGGCGGTTTGATCCGTGACGATGTTCAGATCATCGACGACAAGGTGCCGTTCTTCGGCGACCTTCCGCTCATCGGCCGACTCTTCCAATCCAAGGCGGAGGAGACGCAGAAGACGAATCTGCTGATCTTCGTGACCTGCCGGATTTACCTCAACAACGGCGAGTTGCTCAACCCGCCGGAACTTCCTCCGGCCATTCTGCCGGGCAGCTCCGACCGGCTGCTGCAGTTGGAAGCCATGGTGCCGGCGGCCAATGCGGCGAGCCCAAGCCTTCCGCCGGCGGCTGGGACTTCGCCGTTCACCCAGCGGTAAAGTCGCTCCCGCGGGAATCGGCATCTTCTGGAAAGTGGTAGCCTGAAACCACCGCCGAACCGTGTGCACGAAGGGCTCTCTCGCTTTTGCGGGCAGACTTAGGAGGGCGTCTCGGCTCAGACCCGATCGAGGGCGAATTGGTTGCCGTCGTCGCTGGAGAGGCGAATTGAAATTTGCCTGGCGAGCACCGACCGCCTGGCGTCAACGCCCGCTTATGAGCCCCCGTCCGTGGCGCTGGCTTCGGCCGTTTCCTCTTCCGGGGTGGCCGCCGCATCATCTTCTTGCGGCGAGGTTGTCGTGGCGTTGATTTCCGCCATCTCCATGATGGCTTGCTGGCCGTAGCGTGATGTGGCGTAAGCCTCGCTGACCTGGTTAAGGAGCTCGAGCTGCTTGGCCGCGTCGCCGCTGCGCCCGTAGAGATGGGCGAGTTCGAGCATGGCCACCGGCCGGTAGACGCTCTCCTTGTCCTGGCTGGCCTGTTGGAGGCTGGCCTTGGCGGCGTCGGTCTCTCCGAGGGCGAGTTGCGAGTAGGCGCGGCCCAGGTAGACGCCCGCCGTCAGCGGGTGCTTCGGGTAGGTATCTAAAAACAGGTTGTAGGCGTTGAGCGAAGGCTCGTAGTTGCGGTTTTCGTACTCGCCAGCGGCGGCCTGCATCAACGCCAGGGCGGCCTCTTCGGTGCCCAAGTATTCCCGCGCCACTTCCACCTGCTTTTCGGGTGTGGTCGCTTTGGTGAAGGCCATCCGGGCCTCCAGTTCGCGGGCGCTCTGGCGCAGATTCCAGGCCAGCACGCCGATAATCACCGCGGCCACCAGCGCGGCCACCCCAATCATGGGGATTAGGTTGCGGATCAGCCAGGGCTGGTCGCCCTCGACAATATTGGCTTCCTCACGATTGGATAGGTCCATAGGGCTGCTAATTTGGCCAAAGCCTGGCTCGGGCGGCAATCACAAAGTCCGGGTTACGGTTCCTGCAGGAAGGGGGCATCCGCTTGCTGGATTTCCTGCTTGGGTGCGCTCTGAAAGTCCTGCCGGGTGTTTTCCATGGGTTGGGGATTGGTGGTCTCGCGTGGGCCCGGGCTTGGCGAGGGCGGTTCCGGTCTGCGCATATCGCGTTGGCTTTGCTCCGCGAGCTTCAGGCGCTCCTCTTGGTCCGGGAAGTAGGGCTGAAGTTCTTCCAGGTCCTGGTAGCGGAGGAAGTAGACGTCCTGCAGGTAGTTTTTGAGCAACTGCGGCCCGGCTTCATCCTGAATCCGGTCCAGGTAAGGTTTCGCCGCCGCCACCTTGCCCTCCTGCAACTCGAGCGCGGACATAATCAAGAGCGCGGGAATGTAATCGGGTGTCCAACGCAGGTCGCGCTCGGCCTCCCGGCGCACCAGCACCCCTTCGCCGATGTCGATCCTGGTCAGGGCAATCTTCATTTGCAGGATTTTGGAGTTGGGCCGCTGGGCCAGGGCCCGCTCGAGTTTCTCCAGCGCAATCTCGTTCTTGCCGACCGCCCGCAAAGCGTCGGCCCAGTTCTGCAGCAGGGGGGCGGACTGATCGTAATTCTTGAAGGCAGTCTCGAAGTACGGCAGGGCATCCCGGAAGCGCGACTGCAGGCAGTAAGTGACGCCGATGAGGTAGTTGGAAACGGCGATGTTTTCCTCGCGCCGCATGGCGAGTTCGGCGTAGCGGCGGGCTTCTTCAAGGTTGCCCAGCTCGTAGTGGACGTGGGCGAGTTCAAAGGCCAGCTTGGGTAGTTCCGGCTGTTGCTCCAGCAGGTCATTGAGAATGGGCAGGGCCTTCTCCGGGAGTTCGGCGTTGCGGAATTCCTCCGCCTTGTTGAGCTGGGCCACCGCCCAAGCGTTCGCTTCGGTCTCTGCCTGCGAGCCGCCGGCAAGGGTGTCTTGGCGGAGGTCGAAGACCCCATTGATGTAGAAAATGTAGGTGCCGATGGCACCGATTACGATCGGGACCAGCCACCACCACTTGCTGGGAGGACCGCCTCGCTTCTTGATGCGACGGTCGCGGGCGTGGGCCTCTTGGATGGAACGCCGCTTGCGGCGCCGTCGCCGGGTGGGGGCTTGACCGGCAACGGGATCAGGCTCGGGGGAAAAATCTTCGGACATGAATACCCACTGTTGTAATCCCTCTTGATGCCGTTGACAAACGCATTCCGCACCTCGAAACGTCGCGGAAATCGAGCCCGGGAGCCCCAAGGGGCTGCCGTTTTGCATTTGACCTGGGGGGCCTTTGTGGATGACTATCAAGGTCTATGTCTGCACCCGTCAAGGCCAATAAGGCCGGTAAGATCAATTTGCGCACCCCCGAGGTGATGAAGGTCGTCCAGGAGGAGGTGGAGAACCACTACCGCAGCCCGGTGGTGGAGTACCTGCGCTACACCCGCGGCCAGGTCACGGCCAATGGCCTTACCGTCAAGCTGGCGAAGGCATTCGGCTTTTGCTACGGGGTCGAGCGCGCCATCGACCTGGCCTACGCCTCGGCCAAGGTCTTTGACGGCAAGCGCATCTTTTTGCTCGGTGAGATTATTCACAACCCCGAGGTCAACGACCAGCTCAAGGAAATGGGCATCACTTCCCTGCCGGAACGGGAGTCGGGCGGCTATGACCTGACCGGCGTGACGCCGGACGACGTGGTCATCATCCCCGCGTTCGGCACCGACGTAGAGACCAACGAGCGCATCACCGAACTGGGCTGCCAGAAGGTCGACACCACCTGCGGCGACGTCATGACCGTCTGGCGCCGGATCAAGCAGTACACCAAGGAGGGCGTGACTTCGATCATCCACGGCAAGGCCTGGCACGAGGAAACCAAGGCGACCGCGTCCTACGCCATCAGCAAGGACGGCTCCACCCACTACTTGGTGGTGTACACGCTGGCCGAGACCGATTACGTCTGCAACTACATCCGCCACGGCGGCGACAAGACGGAGTTCCTCAAGAAATTCGAGGGGGCGTATTCCCCCGGATTCGATCCCGACCGGCATCTGCGGGCCGTCGGCGTGGCCAACCAGACCACCATGATGCGCAACGAGACCGAGGAGGTCCAGCGGCGCGTCCAGCAGGCCATCATCGACCGTTACGGCGAGCAGCAACTCGACAACCACTTCCGCTTCTTCGACACCATCTGTGGCGCGACGCAAGAGCGCCAGGACGCCCTGCAGCAGATGCTGGACTCCGAAAAGATGGACATCTTGATCGTAGTGGGCGGCTACAACAGCAGCAACACTTCCCACTTGGCCGAAATGGGCGAGGTGCTGTTGCCGACCTACTTCATCAAAAACTCCGAAATGCTGGTGTCGCCGGGCGAGATTCACCATTGGGACCAGCACCAGAACCGCGAGCTCGTCACCCGCGATTGGCTGCCGGAGGACCGCGAGGTCATCGTCGGCATCACCGCCGGCGCCTCCTGCCCGAACAACCTAATCGAGGAGACGATCCAGCGGCTGTACGAGTTCCGCGGTATCGACGTGGAAACCTGTTTGCCGGGCAACTACCGTGAGGCCCTGGTGGAAGAGGAAGCCAAGGCCAAGGAAGAGGCCAAGGCTCAGAAGGCGGCGCAGATTGCGGCCAAGGCGGCCGCTGCCAAGGCGAAAGCCGCTGCCGCCGCCCGCTAGCGCGTCCTTCAACTTCCGGAAATAGGACTTATGCCGTTTCAAGTTCAGGTGACGTCCAACCCCGCCCCGAAGGGGTCCGATCTGGTCCGCTTTTGCCACTCCGGCGAGCGGCTCCCGGCCGGGGTTCCCGAGGCGGAGTTCAGCGGCGGACTGTTCACCAGCGCGCTGGTCCGTGACGATGGTTCCCGCATCCTCTACGTGGGGCTGGGCGAAAAGAAGGAGCTCAAGCCAAAGACCTTCGTCCGGGCCGCCGGGTTTGCCGTTCGCCAGTCCATCAAGCGTGGCG
Source organism: Verrucomicrobiota bacterium (assembly GCA_038745425.1). Classification (GTDB taxonomy): domain Bacteria; phylum Verrucomicrobiota; class Verrucomicrobiia; order Methylacidiphilales; family UBA1321; genus CAWUJC01. Next base: position 25,157 of record JBCDLL010000039.1, read on the forward strand.
CGACCACACTCCGCTTCGATCTGGGCCGCCACGGCGCCATGGTCCGAGCGGCGGTGGAGGGAGCCAAGCTCGGCGCCTACAAATTCGAGGACTTCAAGCGCCCGGAAGAGCGCCGCCCGCACGAGCTCAAGCGCCTCGTGCTTCAGGTTTCCGCGGCCGGCCTTTCCAAAGCCCGTGCCGCCGCCAAGCAGGGGGCTGCGGTGGGCAATGCGCTCAACACCGCGCGGGCCGTGGGCAACCTGCCGCCCAACGTGCTCAATCCCGGCAGCCTGGCCGCCCGCGCGAGCGCCCTGGCCAAGAAGCATGGGCTGGCCTGCAAGGTGTTTGACCACAAGCGCCTGGCCAAGGACGGCTTCGGCGGCCTGCTCGCGGTGGGCGGGGGCTCGGCCCACCCGCCGCGGCTCATCACGCTGGAGTACCGGGGCGGGCCCAAGGGCCAGGCGCCCGTCGCGCTGGTGGGCAAGGCGATCACCTTCGACTCCGGCGGACTCAGCATCAAGCCCAGCGCCAGCATGGACGAAATGAAGTGGGACAAGATGGGCGGCATCACCGTGCTGGGCATCATGCAGGCGGTGGCGGCGCTGCGGCTGCCGTTCAACGTCGTGGCGGTCATCGCGTCGGCCGAGAACATGCTCGGCACCGGGGCTTACCGGCCCAGCGACATCGTCACGACCTACGACGGCAAGACGATCGAAGTGCTCAACACCGACGCCGAAGGCCGCATCGTTTTGGCGGACGGTCTGGCCTACGCGCGCCAGACCTACCGGCCCGTGGCGATGGTCGAATTTTCCACCCTGACCGGCGCCTGCCTGGTCGCCCTCGGGCGCAACCGGGCCGGTCTCTTCAGTGAAAGCGCCGACCTGATCAAGACGCTGGAGCGCAGTTCGGAGGCGACCGGCGACCAGCTCTGGAACCTGCCGATGGGCGGAGAATTTGATGAGGCGGTCAAAAGCGAGGTGGCGACGGTCAAGAACGCCGGGGAGCGCTGGGGCGGGGCGTCCTTCGCGGCCAGCTTTCTGCAGACCTGGGCCGAAAACACGCCCTTCGCCCACCTCGACATCGCCGGGACCGCCTGGATCACCAAGGAGCGCCCGGACCTGGAAGCCGGCGCAACCGGCTTCGGCGTGCGCCTCATCCTCGACGCGCTCCCCGCCTTGGCTAAGCGCAAGGGTTGAGCAAAGACAAGGTTACGGCGCGGGCGAGTCCGCCGCCAGGGACTTGCCTTGCGGTATCCAACTTAGGTCGGTGTCCTTCGGCAAGTATCGGCACCAGAAAAGCATCGAGATGGTGTTGGGTTCGGATAGACCGTGGGCATATCGCCAGCGGATGCCGTCTTGGCTGACCCGCATCAGCTGGTTTTCGCCGTACATATCGACAAAGACGTCGCCGTTTTCGAGGATCTGTTGCGTGCCTTGTATCTGGGTGAAAAGCTCATGCTGCGCGAAAACGCGGTCGTAGGGGCGGGAAACCTCACCGGAATCAAAATTGAAAATCACCGGTTGGCTGTAGGGCTTGCCGTCGTGATAAATCTTGGAAAACTTGGGGTCGTAATCGAATTTGCCGCGAACAGCCTGATTGTCGAAAACGCTGATTTTTCCTTCGCCGAGGTAATTGACGTCATGCTGGTTGAGCCAAGGTCCCCGCTGCAGGCGGATGATCTTACCGGTAGAGGGGCGATATTGGAGTACCGTGCCAAGGTTGCGGCAGCTTAGGAGCAAGTCTCCCTTTTTCGCCCAATTATCGTCGGCCAAAATCGGATAGACATCGTTCAGGTGGATCGGATCTGGCAGGCGTTGCGGCAAAGGCATGTTGGGGTCACGGGTTTGGGCAACCCAGCTTTGAATTCCCCAGGCCAGATCTCCATAGCCGTTGTCTTCCAGAATCTTGAGAACGGAACGCTCTTCGATGATGCGGCCTTTGGGACTGACAATCACGTAGGTGTCGTCGCAGAAAAAGGTCTCCTCGCCATGGGTCTGTACGCTTGGGATGACGAAGTTACCTTCAGTGTCGCGGTTGATGGAGTGATGGAAATGGCCGTCCACGGTCCAAACCACGTTGGATTGGGGGTCGAGCTTCACCAGGACGCCGTGCCAGGTGGCCGCAACGAGGTGTCCATCTTCGGTCAGGTACGGGTTGACCGAGGTGAAAATCTTCCTTTCGTTTTGGAGGAGCCGCTCGCCGGTGGCCTGCAATTTTTTCAGCCGGGGGGTCTTTTCAACGATCTCCTCGTGGTTGGGAATCCATTCCCAGATTTTCTTCTTCTCACCAAGGCTATACAAGTAAACCATGGTGCTGTTTCTCTCATCGGAGTAGGCGCTTACGAGCAGATAGCCTCTATCCTGGAAGCCGGGGTCTTCGATCTTTAAGCCGGTAAAGCCCAGTTTATTCTCAAGGACAAACGGATGGGAGTCGGCGAACACGAGGTTGCCGCTTTCGTCAAAGGTAAGGCCTTTGTTCCAGGCCATGCGAGCATACCTGGGAGTCTGGGCAATGTGGTGGGCCAGTGGGGAGTACCAGGTGCTCTCGGTCACTCCCTGCTCGGTTTTTAGTACCGACCAGCCAAAAAGGACCGTTCCCGCGAGGCCAAAAAGGCCAAGCAGGAAAACCATCCATAACTCGACCTTGAAAAAAATGATCTTTTCCGGATCAAACTTCATCGCGACTGGCGAAGCTAAAGAATTGCAACGCCGTGTTCAAGTTCAAGCCAGCTTCATCAGCTCGGCCTGCCAGGGGCACCAGCGCAGGGCGGTGATGAGTTCGGCGGGGGAGTTTTCCGGGTCGCGGGCCAGTTCGATCAGGATTTGGCGCGAGGCGATCAGGCTGGCGTCGAGTTCGATGTCCTTGGCGACCTGGTCGCGGTGGTTTTTGAGCCGGTCGAAGCGCTTTTCGAATTCCGGGTTGGGCTCGGGACGCTTGCCGCCCTTGAGCCGGGCGATCGGTTCGGCTTGGCGGCCGCGCACGATCGCCTGGGCCAGCCGCTTGAGCCGACCGGGCGAAGCGCGGTGGGGCCAGCGGCTCCAGCCCTCGGGGGGGATGGAGCGCTTTTCGTCGCCAAAGCGGGCCAGGGCCAGGAGCATCTCGTTGGCCATGACCTTGAAGGGGGGCTTGTCGGCCTGCTCGGCTTCGCGCTCGCGCCAGTAGTAGAGTTCCTTGACGATGGCCAGCGCGGCCGGCTGAAGGGCGTTGGCCCCGCGAATACGCCACTCATTATCGGCGTCGCGCTCGCGCTCGAACCGGCTGGCCTGGCGGACGCGCTCGCTGGACTGGCGGTGCCAGTCGAGCCGGCCCTTGGCTTCGAGCTCGCGGGTCATTTCCATCTCGAGCGGCTCCAGGTAGAGGGTGTCCTGCATGGCGTAGTCGAGCATGGACTTGGAGAGTGGGCGGCGCGACCAGTCGGCGGTCTGGTTCTTCTTGCAGATAGTTTGCTGGAAGTACTGCTTGACCAGGGCGGCGTAGCCAAAGGCCTGGTGGCCGAGCAGCTGTCCGGCCAGCATGGTGTCGAAAACCGCGGGCGGATCCGCCGCGCCGGCGCCGCGCAGCATTCGCAGGTCGTAGTCTGCGCCCTGGAGGATCCAGGTGCTGCCGCGCAGGGCGTCCCAGAGGGGCCGCAGGTCCAGGCCCGGGGCGAGCGGATCCACCAGGTAGTGGCGCCCGTGCTGGGAGATTTGGATCAGGCAGAGGCTTTCCTGATAGTGATGCAGGCTGTCGGCCTCGGTATCAAGGCCGATGGGCTCTTCCCGGTGCAGGTGGGAGATCAGCTCGTCCCACTGGCCGTTTTGGCTGATCCATACATAATCCACGGACATAAATCAGTGGCGCACAGTGTCTACGGATTTTTGGGTGGCGTCCATTGCAAACTTCCTTATGCTGGCGGGTCCCATGAGTTACCTCCCCCGCATCGCCGAGGCCTTCCCTGAGATGGCTTTCAGCAACGACGAGATCAAGCGCTACGGGCGCCATCTCATCATGCCGGAGGTAACGCTGGAGGGCCAAAAAAAGCTCAAGGCGGCGCGCGTCTTATGCATCGGCACCGGTGGCCTGGGCTCGCCCCTGCTGGCTTACCTGACAGCGGCCGGTGTCGGGCGCATCGGCTTGGTGGACTACGATACGGTCGACTACTCCAACCTGCAGCGCCAGATCATCCACAAGACGAGCAACCTGGGCAAACCGAAGATCGACTCCGCCATCGAGACGATGAAGGAGATCAACCCCTACGTCGAGGTGGACCGGTTTGAGACCAGCCTGCGCTCGGACAACGCGCTCGACATCATGCGCGACTACGACGTGATCGTGGACGGCACCGACAACTTCCCCACGCGCTACCTGGTGAACGACGCCTGCGTGCTGCTGGGCAAACCCAACGTCTACGGCAGCCTCTTCCGCTTTGAGGGGCAGGCGACCATTTTTTGGGCCGAGAAAGGCCCCTGCTACCGCTGCCTTTACCCGGATCCGCCCCCGCCGGAATTGGTGCCGAGTTGCGCCGAAGGCGGCGTCCTCGGCGTGCTGCCGGGGGTGATCGGCGTCATTCAGGCGATCGAGACGGTCAAGCTGATCATCGGCCGTGGCGATCTGCTCATTGGCCGCCTGGTGGTCTTCGACGCGCTCAAGATGCGCTTCAAGGAGCTGAAGGTGCGCAAGGATCCGGCCTGCCCGATCTGCGGGGAGAATCCGACCGTGACTGAATTGATCGACTACGAGATGTTCTGCGGCACCAACGTGATCAACGACGGCAGCTCGGGCGTGCCGGAGGTCGAGGTGGACGAGTTCGCCGGCATCCGCGAAAACGGCGGCGACTTTGACCTCGTCGACGTGCGCGAACCCCACGAGTACGAGATCGCCAAGCTGGAGCCCTCGCTCAACCTGCCGATGAGCACCTTCTCCTCCCGCCTGCACGAGCTGGACAGCTCGCGGGAAATTTATGTGATTTGCAAGAACGGCCAGCGCAGCACCACCGCCTGTAAGATGTTGCACACGGCGGGTTTCCGCAAGATCAAGCACGTCGAGGGCGGCTTCGAGGCCTGGGCGGAGGAGGTCGACGAGAGCTTCCCCATCTATTAAGGTAGGGGCATGCAACGGCCGGTTTTTTGGCACGGTTCTTCCTCCGGAGGAGGGGTGGCGACGGGTGCTTCCCCCGAAGTGACTCCCGACGTGGACGTCGAGGAGAAGGTCGAGGAGGCCTTCGACAAGGGCTGGCAGGTGGTCGTCTGGGACGACCCGGTCAACCTGATGAGCTACGTGGTCTTTGTCTTTAAGAAGGTGTTGGGGATGAACGAGAGCGAAGCCACCAAGCACATGCTGGAAGTCCACGAGAAGGGCAAAAGCGCCGTGGCCAAGGACAACAAGGAGCGCGCGGAGTTTCTCGTCCACCGCTTTCACGGCTTCGGCCTCAACGCGACCATGGAGCAAGCGGAGTGATTCTGATCAAAACCGAAACCGGCTGGGCCTTTGAGTTTGAGAAGATGGAGGCTTTTCTCCTGGCGAGCGCGCTTAACCAGTTGCTGGACGACTACGCGACCGACCCCGGTGAGCTGCGGCGGATGCGACGCGGCCCGTACCGGCGCGCCATCACCAGCCACAAGGAGGGCGCTCGCCAGATGGGCGAGGAGCAGGAGCTGCTCGAGGACGCCGAAACGCTCTGGCGCGGCGAGCGCGAAGCGACGCTCAAACAGTGGATGTCCACCCACCGGCCGGGTGAGTCCTGGGAGCTGACCCTGACCGAAGATGAACTGGAAACCTTCCTCAACGTGCTCAACGACCGCCGGCTGCACCTGGCCGCCCGACATAATTTCTCCGTCCAGGAACTCGACGCACCGCCCGAGGACATGCCCGATGAGCACATCCGCGCCGCGCTCTGGGAAATCCATTACCTGGCCATGTTCCAGGAGACCGTGCTGCGGCTGCTCCAGGAAGGCGAGGAGGGCTTCGAGCAGGAGGATTCCCAGCAGGAGTAGGCGCAGTCGCGCGGATTTTGCGAAGCGCGCGGCCTATCGGTTCGACTTGCCGGCGCAAATGGGCATCTTGGGAGGCATGAGCACGACGATCGCCTTCGACCGCGCGCGCTACGACGGCTACATCTTCGACATGGACGGCACGCTGGTCGACAGCATGCCCTCGCATCTGCGGGCCTGGAAGGAGGCCATCGTTAAGTTCGGCGGCGATCCCGCCAAGTTCACCGAGGAATACTATTACGCCAAGGCCGGCCAGCCGACCCGCTCCATCATGGCGGAGTTCGAGCGCGACTTTGGCTGGGACTGGCCGGTGGACGAAGCCACCCACTACAAGGACGAGCGGGCCAAGGCGCATCTGGGCGACGTCACGGTCATCCAGCCCGTGATGGAGGTGGTCCGCTCGCTGCCGGACCGGCCCAAGGCGGTCGCCTCCGGCAACTTCCAGGATACCGTTGAGCTGACCCTGCGCACGGTCGGCATCCGCGATGAGTTCACTTACATCATCGGCTCGGACCGCGTCCCCCGGGGCAAGCCGCACCCGGACCTCTTCCTCAACGCCGCTGAGGGTCTGGGCGTGGCGCCGGAGCGCTGCCTGGTCTTTGAGGATGGCGTGCCCGGGATGAAGGCGGCCGAAGCGGCGGGGATGGATTGGATCGATGTGCGGCCCTTCTATCTCCACGACGACCACCCGTCGCGGCTCCACGTGCACACCAACCACCCGGACTAGGTTCTGCGGTCATGCCCGGTACTCCCGATCCCCATCCGCCAACGTCGCGCTCCCGCCTTGGACGCAGCGCGCGTTTCGCCGGAAACGCCCACTCGGAGGAAACGCTGGAGATCACCGGGATCGTGGAGGGCGAGTTCTCCTCCGCCCAAAGCGTCGAGGTCTACCCTCCGGCGGAAGTGCGTGGTGCCATCCGCGCGAGAGGCCTGCGCGTTGTGGCCGGGGCGGACGTCGAGGCCGCGGTCGAGATCACGTCCCGGCCGGGGAGCTGGTGGCAGCGCCTGCTGGAGGGGCTGAAGTGAAGATCGCGACGCGGGAAGTGGTCTGCCCGGAGTGCGGTCACCGCCAACAGGAGAGCGTCAGCGCGATTTCCTCCTACTGCCGCAAATGCAGCGCCCACTTGGACCTGGAGAAGGTGCCAGTCGTGCACGAGCAAGTGGTTTACCGTACCAAGGTGGACCGCCGCCGCGTCCAGTGCCGGGACTGCGGGCACCTTAATTTTGCCCGTACGCTCGACAGCTACGGGCACTGCGAGCACTGCGGCGCCTATTACGATTTGCGGGACTACCGCATCCAAGGCGGGCAGGGCCAGCCCGTCGACACCCACGGCGCCGTGGTGATCGAGAAGCGCGGCCGCTGCCACCACCAGCGCTTGCGGGCCCGGCACCTCGAAGCGGCGGGGCAGGTCAGCGGCGACCTGCTGCTGGAGGAGGGCATCCGCCTGCTGCCCGGCGCCGAAGTCCACGCCGGGCGCGTCGTCACGCCGGAAATCACGCTCGCGGTCAAGACCCGCCTGGAGGCGGAGACAGTAGCAGTCTCGGCGCTGCAGATTCGGGGCAACTTCCGGGCCACTCGGCTCGTAGCCGGGCATGTGCTGGTCGAGGAAACCGGTTGCCTGGAGGTGGCGGAGCTCCTCGCCCCCGAGGTGGACGTCATCCCCGGCGGCCAGCTCAAGGCGGAGCGGTTGCGCACCCGGCTTAGCGCGGAGGAGCGGGCGTCGGTTCCCGCTCGGCCGCCCGCGCCATCAGCCACAGCAGATCCGCCAGCCGGTTGAGGTAAACCAGCACGTCGGCGTAGTCGTTCACCGCGCCTTCGGAGATGCCGACGACGCCGCGCTCGGCCCGGCGGCAGACCGCGCGGGCCAGCTCCAGCGCGGCCGAGGGGAGATTTGCTCCCGGCAGCACCCAGTGCGTCCAGGAGCCCTGGGCGGCTTCGAGCTCGTGGATTTTGCTTTCGAGCGCCTCGACCTGGTCGGGCTCGAATTTCGGCATCTTGCTGGTGGCGTAGCGTTCCTGGTCGTCCGGATGCAGGGCGAGCAGGCCCATCAGCGCAATCAGCTCGCGCTGGATGCGCTCGAGTTCCGCCGCCAGCTCGTGGTCGGCCAACTGGGCCCGAGCCATGCCCAGCGCGGCGGTGAGTTCGTCGACCGCGCCGTAGGCGGCCACGCGGGGATCGGACTTGGAAACGCGCCGGCCGTAGAGCAGGGAGGTCTCACCTCCGTCGCCGGTTTTGGTGGAAATCTTCATCCGCCCAACATGAAGCGAAAACGCGGGCCGCGCATGGAAAAAATGCGGTTGTGGCGTCTCCGGCCCGATCTAGCTTGCAGGAATGGCCAAGACCGCCCAACTGCTGTACGCCTGCCCGGAAACCGACGCGGATTTGCTCTATCTGAGCCAGTTTTTCGCCCCGGATCCCTTCATTTGGTGGCGGGTGAACGGCGTGCGGCACGCGGTGTTGAGCCCGCTTGAAATCGACCGCGGGCGCGCCGCCGCCGGCATCGACCAGGTGCACGAGCCGGAGGAATTCCTCCCCAAGAGCACGCGCCAGAAGTCACCCGATGCCGTCATCGCCGGAATCAAGCGGGCGCAGGGCATCACCCGCTTCGAGGTGCCGGCCACGACCCCGGCCGGATTGATCGAGGCCCTGCGCCGCCGCAAGGTGGCCGTGTCAGTGAAGAAGGGCTCCTTTTGCCCGGAACGCGAGATCAAGACGGCGGAGGAAGTGAAGCTGATCATGGCCGCCCAGCGCAAGGGCGAAGCCGGCCTGCGCCGCGGACTCGAGGTGCTCAAGCAGTCCGCGATCAAGCCCAACGGCGTCCTTTTCTGGCAGGGGCGACGGCTGACTAGCGAAATCCTCCGCGGCGAGATGGACGCGGAAGTGGTTCGGCGGGGCGGGCTGCCCGCCAACACGATCGTCGCGGGGGGCAACCAGGCCTGCGATCCCCACGAGCGGGGCCACGGCCCGCTGCGCGCGCACGAGACGATCATCCTGGACATCTTTCCGCGCGACCAGGGCAGCGGCTATCACGGCGACCTTACGCGCACGGTGGTCCGCGGCCGGGCCAGTGACGCCGCCCGAAACCTTTACGCGACCGTGGCCGAAGGCAAGCGCTGGGCCTTGTCGCAGATGAAAGCGGGCGCGGACGGCAAAAAAATCCACCGTGAGCTGGTCAAGCGCTTTGAGCGCAAGGGCTGGAAGACGGAACAACGCGACGGCCGTTGGGTGGGGTTCTTCCACGGTACCGGCCACAGTCTGGGCCTGGAAGTGCACGAGCCCCCGCGTTTTTCCGCCGGCAAGTTCAAGGCCGGTCACATTCAAACCGTTGAGCCTGGCCTGTACTACCCCGGCATCGGCGCGGTGCGGCTGGAGGACCTCGTCGTGGTGACGAAGACCGGGGTCAGCAACCTGACCAAAATGGCGCAGAGGCTCGAAATTTAGGCGGCCGGTTCCGCCCGGAGGCCCTGGCAAATCTCCCAAGCGACCAGCGGGCCCTGGTAGACGAAGCCGGTGTAGAGCTGGACGAGCGAGGCACCGGCGTCGAGTTTCGCCCGAGCATCATCAGCGGTGAAGACGCCGCCCGCGCCGATCAGCGGAATCTTGCCGCCCGATTCCCGGTGCAAAAAGCGCAGCACCTCGGTGCTGGATTTGAGCAGGGGCTTCCCGCTGAGCCCGCCGGTTTCCTGCAGCGTGACCGAGCTGTGGTCGATGGTGGTGTTGGTCGCCACGATGCCGTCGAGGTTCAGATCGCCGATGACCTCGATGATCTCCCCGAGTTGCGCTTCGATCAGGTCGGGCGCCAGCTTGACAAGCACCGGCACGCGCGTGCCCAGGCTGTCACGTTCGTTCAGCATGGGGACAAAGAGGGACTCCAGGAAACGCTTGTCTTGGAGCTGGCGCAGGCCCGGCGTGTTGGGCGAGCTGATGTTGACCACCACAAAATCGGCGAAGTCGTGCAGCCGATGAAAGCACTCCAGGTAATCGGCGGCGGCCTCTTCCAGCGGCGTGTCCTTCATTTTGCCGATATTGATGCCGATCGGGATCGACGGCCAGGCCCCGCGGTCGCGCAGCTTGGCCAGGCGTAGGCGGACTTCCTCCGCTCCCACGTTGGGGAAGCCGAGGCGGTTAATCAGCGCCTTCGCTTCCGGGATGCGGAAGATGCGCGGCGCCGGATTCCCCGGCTGCGGCAGCGGCGTCACGGTACCAATTTCCGCGTAGCCAAAGCCCAGGTTGGCCCAGGCGGGCAGGGCTTCCGCGTTCTTGTCAAAGCCTGCCGCCAGGCCGACAGGGTTGGGAAACTTCTTGCCCCAGAGCTCGACCTCCAGCTCTGGCGTGGGTGTGCTGGTCCAGCGGCGGAAGGGGCGGGTGAAGGCGTCGACCTCCAGCGCCGCCATGGCGCGTTGGTGGACCCATTCCGGCGGCAGGCGGAAGAATAGCGGGCGGAGCAGTTGGCGGTACAGCGGGTTCATTTGCCGATGCAGAAAGTGGCGAAGAGTTGATCCAGGATGTCCTCGTTGGTACTCGCGCCGACGACCTCGCCGACCGCATCCAGCGCGGCGCGGAGGTCCACGCTGATCAGCTCGGGCGGTGCGGCGGCATGGAGTTGCTCCCTTGCGCGGGCGGCGGCGGTCTCCGCCCGGCGCAGGGCGCTCTCTTGCCGGGCGTTGACGGTCAGCCAGCTTTCCGGGTCGACCGCCGGGCATTCCAGCAGGAGTTCCGCCACGCGGCGCTCAAGGGTATCGAGCCCGGCGCCGGTCAGGGCGCTGAGGGCAACCACGTCGCCGGGCTGGCCCTCATGCAAGCCAAGATCCGCCTTGTTGGCAACGCGCAAGTACTGCTGCCCGGGCGAGAGCCGCTCCGGGTCGATCCCGTCAATGGCCGGAGCTTCGTGGCCGTCGACGACGTGCAAAACCAGCTGCGCCCGCTGGAGCGCCGCCTCCGCGCGGCTGACGCCTTCGGCCTCGACCGCCTCGTTTGTGGCGCGGCGCCCGGCGGTGTCAATGAGCCGGAGAAGAACCCCGCCCAGCTGGCATTCCGCCTCAATCGTGTCGCGGGTTGTGCCCGGGGTCGGGGAGACAATCGCGCGCTCCTCCCGCAACAGGCGGTTGAGCAGGCTGGACTTACCCGCATTAGGCGCGCCAACGATGGCGGTGGCGACGCCCTCGCGCAGCACTCGCCCTGTCGGCGCCGTGGCGATCAGTTGCCGGAGGTTGGTCAGGATCATGTCGAGCTTTTCCGCAAAGCCGCTGGTCACTTCGGGTGCAATGTCCTCTTCCGGGAAATCGATGTAGGCCTCGAGGTGGGCTAGGAGACCGGTCAACTCGCGGCGGATTTCCTCCAACCGGGCGCTGAGCTTGCCCTCCTTCATTGAGCGGGCGCCGCGCAGGGCGGTCTCGGTGCTGGCGGCGATGAGGTCCTGCACGGCTTCGGCTTCCGTCAGGTCGAGCTTGCCGTTGAGAAAGGCGCGCTCGGTGAACTCGCCCGGACCGGCGGCCCGGGCGCCGCGCTTCAGCAACACAGCCAAGATTCTCTGCGCGATGGACGGGTTGCCGTGGCAGGTGATCTCGACCACATCCTCGCCGGTGTAGCTGTGGGGCTGCCGCCAGCAAACCGCGACCACGTCGTCGAGGACATCACGGCTCTGGCGGAGCGTTACGTGCCGCGCTTGGCGGGGCGGCCATTCTTCTATCCCAGTGAGGTCGCCCAACAGGCGGAGCGCCAACGGTCCGCTCACACGAATGACGGCGAGCGCGGCGATTCCCGGCGGCGTGGCCAGCGCGGCGATGGTTCCCCCGTGAGGGCCGTAGCCGCTGGTCACGGCGCCGCCGCCCCGGTTGCGGCCGCCGGTGCGTGCGCCCGGTGCAGGTCAAGCACGGTCTCGTGCAGAGAGGCAGCAAAGGCTTTGCGCTCGGTGCCGGTTTGAGCGGGCGCAGTGCTGATGGTGGCCTCGATCCGGGGAAGCCCGAAGAGACGAACCACGTGGAGCAGAAAAGGCGTGTCGTCGTGCCAGGCGACGGATTCGTAGGCCGGCCGCCCGGGCACGCGGTAGTGGAGATGGACGGGAAGAACCGTCCAGGACTCGTTCACGGCAGGTTGCAGCAACGCGCCCCGAAACGGGATCACGGTCTCGCCGCTGCTCGTGTTGGCCTCCAGAAAAACGACGATGGGAACGCCGGCCTGGTGGGCTTCGCGGATTTCGGCGGTGATGCGGGGGATGTCGCTGCGCACGTTGCGCTTGATGTAAAGCGTGCC
>JBCDLL010000040.1:0-35406 GCA_038745425.1 Verrucomicrobiota bacterium
GGTCAAAAGACACTGGCCTTGAAAAGGTTGCGGTTCTTTTCCGTCGTGGCGTTGTCGTTCGTCTGTCACAGGTATATTTGATACCTGCTCCTTCCTCTCTTCTAGCCACGGCGGAAAACTCCTCGCAACGCGGGCCGCGTGGAACTTTTGTAACAAGCTCTAGCCCTCCAGGCCGGTGCTGGTGGGCTCTTCCGGCCGGAGCATCTCGGGCGCAGTGGTTTCCGGGTCGGCCATCTGCAGGCGAATCCATTCCTCAATGATGGCCTCGCGCGCCTCGGTCAGGAGCTGGGCGCGAATGCGGCTGCGGAAGGGGCCGAACTGCTCGTTGTCGGGCTCGCCCCGCTCCAGCAGGCTGGCGGCCATCAGGCCCTTGCCGCCGGCCAGTTCCAGTAGCGGGCTGACGCCGCCGGGGCGCATTTGCATGGCCATGGAGCGTACCAGCATCAGCTTATCGTTGTCCGCGCCGGGCGTCTGGGGGCTGCCCGGCACAAAGCTGGGCAGCGTTTCCGTCTGCAGGCCAAGTTCCTTGGCCGCGTCCGGGAAGCTCTCGCCGGCGCGCATCTTCTCGTTCAGTTCCGCTAGACTGGCTCCGGCCGATTCGTTGAGCATCTGGACGGCCTTCCGCTGACGGATGCGCTCGGCCAGCAGCGGCTTGACCTTGTCGAGCGGCAGCGCCTCGGTCGGGGCGATCTGCTGGAGCTTCATGATGGCGAAGCCGGCCGGCTGCCCGTCCTCGCCCTGGAGCTGCACCCGTCCGAGCGGAGCGTCCGGAGTCAGGCTATAGGCGGCATTGGCGAAGGCGGCCGCGTTGCGCGGGTCCACGCCCTCGGGCGGGCGGTCGAAGGCAAAGAGGCCGGAGTCCTGGATCTTGGCGCCCTGCTGCTCGGCCACCGCGGCAAAGTCGCCGATCTGGCCGTCGCCGGGCAGCATGGCCTGGTAAAACTGGAGCGCGGAGGTCTGAAGGGCGTTGAGGACGCGGGCGCGGGCGCCGGGCTCGAGCTTCTGGTCCTCGGGCTTGAGCATGAATTTGACGTACTCGACCTGGCGCTGCTCGGGCGTGCGCAGCTCGGGATCGGCGTCGACGTTCTGGTCGTAGAGCGCCTGGATTTCCTCCGGCGTGGCCACGGCGTCCTTGAGGAACGGAGCCAGCGGGAAGATGGCCACCCCGAGTTCGACCGGGCTGTAGAGCAGGCCAAAGACCCGGTCGACGTCGGCCTGCGTCACCTCGACGGGCGCCACCATCAGCCGCTCAAAGCGGCTGATGGCGATCTGTTCGCGCATCAGCTCCTCGAAGCCGACTTCCGTCAGGTTGTACCGGCTGTAGATGGCGCGAAGCACCTGCTGATAGAGTTCCGGGTCGAATTTGCCCTCGCGCCGGAACAGGGGCATGGACACGATTTGCTGCTCCACCTCCTGGTTGGCCACCTGGATGCCGAGATCCTGCGCCCCGCGCAACAGCAACATCCACTGCCAGCTTTGCATCTGAATCATCCGCTGGGTGCGCTGGTCGGAGTCCAGCATCCGGCCCTGGAGCAAGGAATTGAAGGCAAAGAGGCTCTTGTAGGTTTGCTGGAAATCCCCCTGGGTGATGACGGTGCCTTTGATCTTGGCCAGCTGGTCGCGGTCGCCGGGCAGGGCCGGGTCGACCGAGCTAACGTTACCAAAGAAAAGCATGGCCACGCCCAGCAAAATAAGGACGAAAACGAGGAAGTAGCGGATGACGCTGTTGTTTTGCAGAAACTGAAACATGGTGCTGAAGGGAGGATCGCGGAAAGGCCCGAGGTTTCCATTGACCGCGGAACGAGGTATCTTCTATAAAATGCAGATTATCGCAATGATGTTGTTTTCTCCAAGATGGATGATCCTGGCCGTGGGGCTTGTCTGTGCCACCTCGATGGCCCGCGCACAAGATAAAATTGTCTTCCAAGACGGCAAGGAGCAAACCGGAAAAATCCTCAATGTGACCGGCAACAGCGTGACGATGCAGGTCGGCGCGGGCAAGATTCCCTTCCCCCTGCGCAACATCCGCAGCGTGGAGATGCCGCCGCCGGCCCAACTCGAGCAGTCCATCGGCAAGAGCGCCCCGGAGCAAATCAGCCTGCTGGCTCCCCTCGTGCAGCGGTTCAAGGGCCTGCCCGCCGCCTGGCTGGTGGACGCCATGGGCCAGTTGGCCGCCGCCTACAGCGACTCGGGCCAGTCGTCCAAAGCGCTCGACCTCTACAAAGAAATCCAGTCCACCTTTCCCGGCAGCAAGTTTGAGATGGTGGCCACCACCGGCATGGCCCGTGAGGAACTCAAGAAGAACAACATTCCCCGCGCGATGTCGCTCGTGCAGCCGGTGATCAAGGCCAGCAACGAGAACCTGATGCCGACGAGCACGGACAGCCGTATTTACGCCGACGCCTACATTGTGCTGGGCGACGCCCAGGCCAAAAACGCGATGTACGACCAGGCGCTGGAATCCTATTTGGCCGTGGTGACCATTTTTTACCACAACCCGCGCGCCGTGGCCGAAGCCGAGCAAAAGGCGCAACAACTGCGTGCCAACCGTCCCGAGGCTATGGTAAGGTAGCCGCCCGGTTTACTTCGTAACCCACAACCCCCATATCCGTGAAGTTCCCATCCATCACTATTCGCCCCGTTGTCTTCTTTCAACCGCTCCTGCGCCGTCCCCTGGCCTGGGTCACCCTGGCGCTGCTTGCCTTTACCTTTGCCGCCGCGCCGCTGAGCTCTTACGGCCAGGAGGGCGAAGAGGCCCCGGCCGGCGAAGTCGCCGAAGCGGACGCCCACGGCGACAAGACCTTCATCGACGTCTTCCTGGAGGGCGGCCCCGTCATGTGGCCGCTGCTTTTCGCCTCCATCCTGGTGGTCAGCTTCACGCTGGAGGGCTTCTTTAAGCTGCGCAAAAACAAGCTGGCCCCGCCCGCCCTGGCCGCCCAGCTCCAGGACCTGATGACCCAGCAGGACTACCAGGGCGCCTGGACCGCCTGCCAGTCGAACAAGTCGTTCCTCTCCCGGGTGGTCGCCACCGGCCTGGAGCGCCTCGGCCACGGCAAGGACTCCGTCGAGTTCGCCCTGCAGGAGGCCTCCCTGCGCGAGGGCACCAAGGTCAAGTCCAACACCCAGTACCTTTCGGTCATCGGGGTGGTCTCGCCCATGATCGGCCTGACCGGAACGGTTATCGGCATGATCCGCGCCTTCCAGGCCCTGGGCCAGACCGGCATCGGCGACCCCTCCGCGCTCTCCGCCGCCATCGGCGAGGTGCTCGTCGCCACGGCGGGCGGCCTGGCCGTGGCCATTCCCGCCTTCGTCTTCTTTTACGTGCTCAAGAACATTGCCCAGGGCGCCGTGCTCGAGGCCGAATCCGTCGTCTACCGTCTCTTCGAGAGCATCCCCTACGACCAGCTCTCCGGCCTCCAAATTGGCGAGACCTACTCCCCGGCCACCGGCGCGGGTGGCTCGGCCAGCAGCCGGATGCGTTCGGCACGCGTTTCGCAGGCCGTGCAGCAGCAAGCCTCCCAGCAGGGCGGGCCGCAGGCGATGGAGTACGAGAGCTGGGCCGCCCAGGTCCAGCAGCTCAACCCGCAGTTTGCCATTGACCGCAACGACCCCGGCCTGCGCGCCGTTTACGAGAGCGGCATGCCGCCGCACGAAGTGCAGTTCGACACGGTCTAGGCCGCGGGTGACGCCCGCCCGCGCGGGGCGCGTCCAAACAAAAAGCCAGAGCGCATGCGCAAGAGCAAATTCAACCAGCCAGAGCCCGAGGCGGAGCCGGAATTCCAGGTCGCGCCAATGGCGGACATGCTCTTCGTGCTACTGGTTTTCTTCATGAGCATCACCACGACGGAGGTGATGCAGATGCAGATCGACAAGCTGGAGCTGCCCTACGCCGCGGAGACCGCCGAGGAAGAGGAGGGCGAGAGCCAGCGCAACGACATTATCATCAACGTGGTCTGGGACCCGGACAGCCGGCAGGCGGACATCCTTTACCAGGGCGTCGCCTACCGCTTCCCCGAGGAACTGGTCGCCCCGGTCAAGGCGCAGCTCGAGCTCAACCCGCTTGCACGGGTGCTCATCCGCGCCGACGTGGACACGGAATTTGACTTTGTTTCCCAGATCATGCGCACCATCGGCCAGGCCGGCGTCGGCCAGGTCAGCTTTGGTGTCATCACCGGCGGCGAGGGCCCGGGCCAGCAGGTCGCGGCACCGACGGGATCGTAAACCATCAACCCAACCTGAACGAAAGCGAGATAACCCATGGGCGGAGGCGGCGGAGGAGAAGAAGGAGAAGTCGGCATGCAGATCGCGCCCTTGCTGGACGTGCTCTTCGTGTTGTTGCTTTTCTTTATGGTCAATGCCGGCATCCAGCAGAAGGAGGCCGAGCTCAACATCACCCTGCCCGGGACGGGTGCGGGCCAGCTTTCGGGCGCGCCCAAAACGCCGATCCGGCTGGGCGTGCTGGCCAGTGGCCAGATTCTTTGGGAGGACGCGCCGATCGGTGCGCCCGAGGACCAGAAGCTCGGCGCCCTGGTGGCCAAACTGACCGACCTGATCAAGTACCACGACGACCAGCCCATTATCATCGCGCCCGAAGCCGAGGCCCAGCACCAGCGCGTGATCGACGTGCTCTCGGCCGCCGACCGGGCCAACGTCAAAAACCTCGCCTTTGGCTCCTACCGGCGCTAACCCCGCCCGAACAACGCTTCTGAACCTCGAATAACATGGCAAGCAGCAGCGGCGGACAAGACGGCGAAGTGGGCATGCAGATTGCCCCGCTGCTGGACGTGCTCTTCGTGTTGTTGCTTTTCTTTATGGTCAACGCCGGCTTGCAGCAGAAGGAAGCCGAGCTGCCCATCACGCTACCGGGCCCGACCGAACCCGTCTACGGCATCGACCTGAAGACGCCCGTACGCCTGAGCGTCTTAAGTGACGGCCGTGTCTTGTGGGAAGACGCCCCGATTGCGCCTTCTACGGATCGGCAGCTCGCTGCCCTCACGGCCAAGCTGGCCGAGCTGATCCGGGACCACGACGACCAGCCCATCATCATCGCGCCCGAGGCGGAAACCCGGCACCAACGCGTGATTGACGTGCTTGCCGCCGCCCACCAGGCCAATGTGAAAAACCTAGCGTTTGGCACCCTCCAGCGCTAAGTTAACCAACGGAACTCAAGCGACCGCTACCGCCCATGACCGCCCATCCGCCACCCACGCAGGAACCACCGCCCCAGAAACTGCCCCCGCTGGAGCCGCTGGCAGACAAACGCAAGCCGCGCGGCAACGAGGAAACCTGGCAGGACAAGCTACTGCGCTCGCGCTACTTCGTCATCGCGCTTGCGCTTCACGCGGTCGGCTTCCTCATGCTGGGCACCGTCGTGGTGTTTGAGACCATGCTGATGGAGGAGGAGGAAGCGGTCAGCTTTGTCCAGGGCGACGGCCTCGACGTGGGCTCGCCGCCGCCGCCGATGGAGGCTCCGCCCGAGGACCCCAACGCCGACGTCAACCCGGAGGACATCCAGGTGCCCACCCAGCAGGTGGCCGCCCTGCCCACCGATACCATGATGGACGTGATCGGCACGCAAAACGCCCTGGCCACCGCCCCGCCCATCCCGGTCCCGCCGGCGCCCACGCCCAACGTCACCCAGAACATGACCACCAGCACTACTTCCACGGTCTCGCAGGGTGCCTCGCTCACTTCCGCCTCCTTCAACGCCCGGGCCGGCGCCATCCGCGATACTGTCTACAACAAATGGGGCCGAGGCCGCCCGGGCCAGATCGGCACCAACGTTACCGCCGAGTTCAAGGCTTACCTGGGCAAGTACCGCGACGGCGACTGGGCCAGCACGGTAAGCCTCAAGAACGGCAAGATCGTCAACGGCAGCATCTTCAACCTGATGTACTACACGACGGATTGGACCAAGAACCGCGTCAAGGCCACGCTGGTGCCGGAGCCGCTCGACCTGGGCAGCCCCGAGCTGCTGGAGGTGATGCCGCCCTTCGTCCTCATGACCGGCCGCAAGGACTTTACCCTGACCCAAACCGAGGTGACCAACCTGCAGAAGTACCTCGTCAACGGCGGCTGCATCTGGGGCGACAGCGGCCTGGCCGGCCAGGGCTCGCGCTTCGACGTCGCCTTCAAGCGCGAGATGAAGCGCGTGCTGCCGGACGCCGACAAGCTCTGGGAGCCCATCCCCAACGACCACCCCATCTACACTGCGGGGCAGTTCAAGCTCAGCGGCCCGCCTCCGGGCATGAACTTCTACGCCGAGCCGATCGAAGTCATCAAGATGGACAACCAGATTGCCGTGATCTACACGCCCAACGACTACGCCGACATGTTCCGCATGGTTTACACCAAAGAGCGGCCGTACAAGGTCCAGCGCAACTCCAGGAAGGTGACCCGCTTCACGCCCGACCAGCTCTGGCAAAACAAGAACTCCTTCTTCCGCAACTTTGAAATCGAGAGCACCGAGAAGACTTATCAGCTCGGCATTAACGTCATCGTCCACCTGCTCCTGCGCTTCGACCGGCAGCTCCAGATGGCCACCGGCAGCTAGCACTCCCGTTCCCATGAATTTGATCCGACTTTACCTTCCTCTCCTTTTGGCGGCCGCGCTGCTGCCGGCCACCGCCTCCGCCCAGCCGGCCATCGACCTCCTCAAAGGCGAAGGCCAGATGGAAGCGGGCAAGCCCGGCGTCATCCCCTGGGCCGGCATCGGCGACAACGAGCTGCTGGCCGGACGCGAGCGCGACGCCCTGGTTGTGCTGACCAGCGGCGCGGTCAAGGGAGTGCCCTACCCCGGCGGGGTCGACGTGGCCGACCTGACCGGCGACGACCTGCCCGACTTGGTGCTGGGCGATTCCAACGGCTTCTGGTGGCTCTACCCCAACACCGGCACGGCCAAGGACCCCAAGTGGGTACAGGGCGAGCTGCTGCCGCTCTGGCTGGTGCCGATCCCGATTGGCAAGGACGAGAAGGAGGAAGTCCGCAACATCTGGAACCCCACGGCCAATTACCAGCCCGCCTGCTCCCGCTTTTACCTGATGGATTTCAACCAGGACGGCTTGAAGGACATGGTGCTGGGCGACTACCTCGGCAACATCATGTTCCTGCAAAACACCGGCGCGGGCAGCCGGCCCGAGTTCGCCACACCGAACGATCTCAAAACGATCATGAAACCCACCGGCCCGGGCGGGCGCCTGTGGGGCAACTACCTCGCCCCGGTCTACGAGGACTTTACCGGCGACCGCAAGCCCGACCTTCTGGTGGGCGAAGGCACCTACTCCGCCAACAGCGTCTGGCTCTTCCCCAACGAGGGCACCGCTCAGGCGCCCCGCTTCAACTGGGAAACCCGCCAGCGCCTGATCCCCGGCATGGGCCGCGAGCACCTCACCCCCCGGCCGGTGGACTGGAACAACGACGGCAAGACGGACCTGCTCGTCGGCGAGCGCGAGGGCAAGCTCAACGTCTACCTCAACAACCAGCGGCCCGGCCAGAACGAGGCCAGCTTCAACCAGGATCCCATCATTCCGAAGTTCGGCGGCTCCGAGGTTTTCTCCACCCTGGCCGCACCCACGGTGCACGACGTCAACGGCGACGGCCTCTTTGACCTGATCGGCGCCGACACCAACAACAACATTCTACTGGCCGTGAACAAGGGCCTGCCGGGCGAACCCCAGTTCGACAAGCCGGTCAAGCTCAAGGGCAAGAACCCCTACCCTGCCATCAAGGCGCCCTCACAGTGGAAGACAGCCAACCCGCTGATGGCCAGCTACTATACCCTGCGGCTGGTCAGCAACGATCAGGAAGACCCGCTCACGTACGATCCCGATTTCTCACCGACGCCGAACGAAAGCGACAAGGGCAAATTTGCGCTCAAGTACGAGACCGTGCCGTACATGTCCCGGTACATTACGGGCAAGCCGACGGTGCCGCGCAAGCTCATCAATCGCATTCGGGGCGAGGGCAAGGTCACCTTTAAGCCCAAGACCAAGTACAAGGTCACGTTCTGGGCGCGGGGCGACGGGCTCACCAACCACACCTTCTGGCTGCGCGGCAGCTACCAGTACAAGCCGGAGGGGACCAACGAAAGGAAGACCTTCCACAAATGGATGGACAAATCGTTCTCCGTGGGTGCGGGTTGGCGGGAGGTGTCGCTCACCTACGAATTCAAGGCGCCCTCGGACGCCCCCAAAGAGACGGAGGACAAGCCGATGAGCTTTGGCGTCGACATCGTCTTCAAGGGAGAGGGCAACCTCTACATCGACAACCTCACGATCAAGGAAAGCTGACCGTGCACTGGAGGCAACCGGCGCTGGGCGTGGCACTGCTGACGGCCTGGCTGTCGGTGGCGCCCGCGCTCTGGTCAATGCCGGACGCGTTGAAGGAAAAGGGCGTCCTTTACTTCGACGACAACCTGCCCTCCCCGCTCGATGTGACGATGGCCAAGGCGGCCTACCTGCACGCCGACCGCAGCCTTAACACGCCCCGGATTGCCCTGGCCAAGGACCACCCGGTGCGGCTGGTGGGAATGGCGCCGGAGGGCTTCTACATCCGCGGCACCTCGACCGGCGGCCGGCCCGCCGAGGGCTGGGTGGGCGCCGACGTCATCGCCGTTGACCCGCAGATCCTCGAGCAGGCGCAGGCCCAGCAGCAGCAGCGCGACCGCATCAAGGAGGCAATCGCGGCCAAGCAGGTCATCGAGGGCATGACGCTCGACGACGTCCAGGCCGCCCTGGGCAAGCCCGAAACCATCTCCTTCCGGCAGGAAAACGGCCAGCGCATCGACACCTGGCGCTACATCACCTATGAGCGGGTGCCGGAGACCCAGACCAGCGTAAACAGCTTTGGCCAGCTCGTGAACCGCACCGTGTACGTGCGCAGGGCGGTGGGCACGTTGACGGTGGACTTCCGCGAAGGCATCGTCCGCGGCCTGGAACGCCACACCCAAACCAACATCCGCGGCCGCCCCAACCCGACGATACCGTCGGTCAATCCCTAAGGCGCACGCCGCAGCGGGAGCTTCCAAGTTCCGGACACCGTAGCCGGAGCTTCCAGCTCCTGGAAAGGACCAGGGATGGCCCTGCTACGCGAAAAGAACCGCGCTTAGCACTGGCGGCGGAGGTTACTGGGCAGGATGTTGAGTTCGGCCCGGTATTTGGCCACGGTGCGCCGGGCCAACGGGATGCCGCGCTCGCCCAGGATTTTGACGATCTCCTGGTCGCTGAGCGGCTTGCGGGGGTTCTCCCGGGCGACCAAATCCTGGATGGCGTCCTTCACGCTGGTGTTGCTCATGACCTCGCCCGAGCTGGTCTGGTAGCCGGGGGTGAAGAAGTACTTGAGCTCGTAGACGCCCCAGGGCGTCTGGATGTACTTGTTGGCGATGGCGCGGCTGACGGTGGTCTCGTGCACGCCCACTTCCTCCGCCACCTGGTTCATGGTGAGCGGCTTGAGGCTGGCCACGCCGTTTTCGAGAAACTCCTTCTGGTGCTTGACGATCTGGTTGGCGATGTTGCTGATGGTCTGCTGGCGCTGGTGGAGGCACTTAATGAGGAACTTGCCGGCGCGAATCTTGTCCTTGAGGTAGTCGCGCAGGCCGCGGTCGTTGCCGTTGGACGCCAGCAAATCCTTGTAGGTATCGCTGATGCGCAGCCGGGGCAGCGGATCATTGTTGAGCGCGACGACCCAGTCGCCGTTCTGTTTGCTGACGGAAAGCTCCGGCTGGACGACGTTCTGCTTGTCCTCGGTGGCAAAGACGCTGCCCGGGCGCGGCTGCAGGGTGGCGATGAGCCGGGTGGCGGCCTGGATGCGCTCCAGAGGCACCTTCAGCGCGCGGGCGATCTCCTGGTACTTTTTGCGCCCCAGCCGGTCCATGTAGTGCGCCACGATGGTGGTCTCCAGCTCGTGGTCGCCCGGCATCCGGCGCAGTTGCAGCAGCAGGCACTCCTGCAAGTCGCGCGCGCCCACGCCGGCGGGATCAAAGCCCTGAATCAGCTCGAGCACCGGGGCGGCGCGCTCGAACTCCACCTGGCAGGAGATGGCGATGTCCTCGAGCGTGACGCCCAGATAGCCGGCGTCGTCCAGGTTGCCGATAATCTCCTCGCCGATACGGCGGTCGGTCGGGTCGGTGGTGGCAAAGGTCAGTTGGCGCTGCAGGTGATCGGAGAGCCGCGGCGCCTCGACCTGGGAGTCGAAGAGAAACTGGCGGCGCTCGGCCGCTTCCTGGCTGTAGCGGTTGGTAGAATTATTCTGGGCAAAGTAGTCGCGCCACTCCTCCTCGTTACGGGCCAAGGTGTCGAACTCCTTGTCCCACTCTTCGTCGCGTTCCTTGCGTTCGTCCTCCTTGGTCCGCTCGGGCGTTTCCGGGCTCTCGCTGTTTTCGGAGGCCTCGCCGTTGAGTGGTTTCTCCTGCTCGGCCGCATCCTCGAGCACGGGATTGATCTCCAGCTCCTGCTGGACGAGGCTCTGCAACTCCAGGGCCGGGGCCTGCAAAAATTGCAGACTCTGCTGCATCTGGGGCGATAACGTTTGCCCCAGAGTCAAGTTCTGCTGCAACCCGATCCCAGACATAGTTTAAGTCTGAGGCAGAACTAAAGTCTTACAAGCAAATATCGTGCCATTAATGCAAAACCGCGTGACACAGACACCCGTAAGTCAAGCGAAAACTTCCGCACGCGTGGGCTTTACATGAAGTCGTAGACCTCGATTTTAACCCACTTCTCTTTCTGGCTCTGGATGAAATCGTGGTGGAGCGGATCGTCCTGATAAGCGTCCTGATCCGCCTCGGTTTTAAAGAGGCAATTGATGGCGTAGTCGTAGCCACCGACGACCACCGGCCGCGGGCTGGGCACGGGGCGGCCCCAGCTGTAGCCCTGCAGCTGCGGGCACCGGCCCAGGTTTTCCAGCGCGCGCTCGAAGGCGGCACGGTCGGCGTCGCCCAATTCGGGTTTGAGGTAGAAGAACACGGTGTGAACGAACATGGCTCCAGGGTGGGGAAGATTGCACTGCGGACCAAGGAAAAACCCCGGCAATTGGGCACGCCAAAGAACGCAGCGTTAAAGAAAAAAAGCGCGACAGCGAAACGGGCGGTGGCCTTTGTGATCTGGGACGATGCGCTCGTGGAGGAGATTTCCCAATGCCCGGGGTCGTCTTCTACTGCCCAAGCCATCCTCAAAACTTGATCGGAAGGTTGCCCCCGCCCGCGGTTTTTGCGATAAATCTCCATGCTGAATTTCACGATCCTGGGCAGCGGCAGCCGCGGCAACTGCGCTTACCTGGAAACCGAACACGCCCGCGTCCTGGTGGACGCCGGTTTCAGCTGCCGCCAGATCGAGGAGCGGCTGGCCACCCTGGGCCGCGAGCTGCGCGACGTCCAGGCCGTCTTCCTCACCCACGAGCACGGCGACCACGTGCTCGGCCTCAAGACGATGGCCAAGCGCTACGGCATTCCCGTCTACGCCAACCGGCCCACCGCCGAGTGCCTGCGCGACAAGCTGCCGGAGTTCCAGGGCTGGCGCCTCTTCGACACCGGCGCCACCATCCGCCACGCCGACCTCGAGGTGGACAGCTTTGCCGTGCCGCACGACGCCTACGACCCGGTCGGCTTCATCTTCCGCCACCGCCTGGGCAGCGTCGGCTTCCTGACCGACCTGGGTTACGCCACCAAGCTGGTGGTGGAGCGGGTGCGGGCCTCGCGCGCCCTGGTCCTGGAGGCCAACCACTGCCCGGACCTCCTCGCCCGCGACCGCAAGCGGCCCTGGTCCGTCAAGCAGCGCATCCTCAGTCGCCACGGCCACCTCAGCAACGAGGCCGCCGCCCAGGTGGCCCAACAGGTGGCCGGGCCGGATCTGGAGGACATCTTCCTCGGCCACCTGAGCCCGGACTGCAACACCCCCGAGCTGGCCCGCGAAACCGTCGCCGCCGGCCTGGCCGACGGGCACGCCGGCATCCGCCTGCACGGCACCAGCATGGAACGCCCCGCCGCCACGCTGGGGTGGAGTTAACGGCCGAAAATTTCACCCGTTCGGTTCGGGCCGACCGACGTCTTTGGGCTTGCCGCAAGTGGCCATCCTGACGCATGGTGCGGGTGAACCAAGCTGAGTCCAACCGAACCCGAACCATGACCCGCCCGTTTCACGTCGCCCTCTTCGGCCTTTTTCTCGCCCTCGTGCCCACCACCTCCCCGGCGCAGCTTCTGCTGACCGTCAACAAGTTGCAAAAGACCCTCTCCTTTAGCGGCAGCGACACTGGACTGCCGGCCGATGTCGGCAGCACCGTTTGGGAATCAAATCAAGGTGGCCCCTTTAACGTCTCCGATCCGATCGCCTCGCTTTTCGACGTCACCGGCAACACGATCGGGAGGCGCAATAACCTCTTGGTCTATGAAGACGGCGGCTTGGAGATCGTTTTGGATTTTGAGCAAACCACCCAAGCCACCCTGAATGGCAACGGCCAAACCCAGAGCTACCTGGATTTACAGCCGGAAAGCATCGAGATTTTGGAGGCCAGCAACGGCCTCGTTCTGCCGTCGACCACCGGCACCGGCTGGTCGGCCATTACCGTGAGCGTGGTGCCGGAACCAGCCAGCGCGGGGCTGCTGGCGCTGGGCGCGCTGGGGCTGCTCTGGCGACGCCGTCAAAACGCTTCCTAACGCGCCCCGTTCGGCTACTCGTTCTTGCCCTGGTAAACCAGCTTGGGGTCGAGCTCGTAGGTCCAGGGCAGGCCGTGGTTGGCCCAGCCGAACTTGCTGCGGCGGCCGTCGATCATGTCGCCCTGGAAGCCCTCGAGCATGGTGTAGGCCTTGGTGAAGCCGGCCTTGGCCAGCAGGTCCACGCCCCGGGCGCTGCGGTCGCCCGAGCGGCACATCAGGATGATGGTGTCACCCGGCTGGTAGTGCGCCTTGACCTGCTCGACGAAATCGGCGTTGAGCCGCATGTCCGGCTTTTGCAACGCCTCCGACCACTCCTCGACCAGAAAGCTGTAGGGGATGTTCCGGGCCATCGCCGGGTGGCCCAGAAAGACGTACTCGCCCGGCGTGCGTACGTCGAGGAGGTGGACCTTGCCCGCGCCGGCCTGGATCATTTCGTAGGCCTCCTGCGGGTGGACGTAAAGGCCCAGGCTCGTCTGGTGCTTCTTGGCGATTTTCTCCGGATTTGGCTTCCCGGCGGCGAGGGCCACGGCCGGGAGCAGCGTCAAAAGAAGCAGCGTTTGGATTCTCATCGCCAGGAGTAAAATTCGCACACCGCAGTCGGAAAACAAGATTGCGCCAAGCGGCACAATTCCCCTTGGCGGACGGCGTCGCCTTTGCCATGATCGGCGCCTTTCTTTGAAGGCCCCCGGCTTGCCCACCGGGGTGACCACTCGCAGGGGCAACGCATCACCTCAACCGGAGCGCCGCAAGCAGCACCCCCCCATGGCCAAAGTCATTATCGAGAATGTTTGGAAAATCTACCCGGGCGACCGGGGCAAGGATGTCGTCGCCGTCGAAGACGCCAACCTGGAAATCCGCGACCGCGAGTTCATGGTCTTTGTCGGGCCCTCGGGCTGCGGCAAGTCCACCACCCTGCGGATGATTGCCGGGCTCGAGACCATCTCGCGCGGCAGCATGTTCATCGGCGAGCGCCGCATCAACGAGGTTCCGCCCAAGGACCGCGACATCGCCATGGTCTTCCAGAACTACGCGCTTTACCCGCACATGACGGTCTACAAGAACATGGCCTTCGGCCTCCAGCTGCGCAAATACGCCCGGGAGGAGATCGACAAGCGCGTGCGCGAGGCCGCCGCCATCCTGGGCCTGACCGACGACATGCTCGAGCGCAAGCCCAAGGCGCTCTCCGGCGGCCAGCGCCAGCGCGTGGCCGTGGGCCGCGCCATCGTGCGCAAGCCCCAGGCCTTCCTCTTCGACGAGCCGCTCTCCAACCTCGACGCCAAGATGCGCGTCTCCACCCGCACCGAGATCAGCAAGCTGCACACCCGCCTCTCCACCACCATGATCTACGTCACCCACGACCAGGTGGAGGCCATGACCATGGGCGACCGCATCACCGTGATGAAGGACGGCCGCATCCAGCAGGTGGACACTCCGCTGGAAATCTACAACACCCCCGCCAACATGTTTGTGGCCGGCTTTATCGGCAGCCCGCCAATGAACTTCTTTGAGGGCCACGTGATCGAGGAGGGCGGCAAGCTCTGGTTCGAGGAATGCGACGCCGACGGCAAGGCCGGCCTGGTGCGGGTGCGGCCCACCGACGAGCAGGCCAACCAGCTCAAGGCGCACATGGGCAAGCGGGTCGTCTTCGGCGCCCGCCCGGAGAACCTGGAGGACAAGCTTTACGCCCAGGAACCCAATCCCGACCACTGCTTCCAGGCCACCGTGGAGGTGCTCGAGCCGATGGGCGCGGAAACCTACATGTACCTCAACTCCGGCCAGAGCAACTTCATCGTGCGCAGCTCCGAGCAAATCCACGAGGAAGTCGGCCACAAGGTGGACCTCGTCACCAACATGAAGAAGGCGCACTTCTTCGAGTACCACCCCACCGACGAGTTCCTCAACGCCGACGGCGAGGTGGACAAGGAAAAGTGGCAGGCCCACTGCCCGCTCATCGTCTGATCGGCATCGGCATGGGCCATCGGGTTTTCGTTCTCTTCGCCGTGGGCAAGGTAGGGCGGGCAGTCCCTTGCCCACCCTTCCCGTGCGTTGCTTCTTCCCCAGGCCCGGTAGCCGCCGCTGACCCCAGCGGCGGATCTCATTACCCACAGATTTCACGGATTTTCACCGATCAAATACCGCAAAATCTGGTAGCCGTCGATGTCCTCATCGACGGAAATCTCTCCCCGCGGCGATAGCGCAACGCACACCTTCGTTGAGGACAACGAAGGCTACCCTCGCTTGGCGATGCAAGATGCCGCTAGCCGCGCCTTGTGTCGG
Organism: Verrucomicrobiota bacterium; assembly: GCA_038745425.1. Lineage (GTDB taxonomy): Bacteria > Verrucomicrobiota > Verrucomicrobiia > Methylacidiphilales > UBA1321 > CAWUJC01. The sequence goes on from JBCDLL010000040.1 coordinate 14,924, forward strand.
TGGTAGCCGCCGGACCTAGCAGTCGGCTGATCCGCGACGGCGGGAATCGTTAACTCGACCGAATCCGGAGGGCGGAGCTTCCGCTCCGCCTCACCAAGCGGCATGAATGGTCGAGCAGAAGCTCGACCATCCGTCGGCTTGGCATCGCCGTGGGCAAGGTAGGGCGGGCAGTCCCTTGCCCGCCTCAGAAAGCCGGAAGGGAAGCATGGCGGAGCCAGATGCCGGCTGCTTGGCGTGTCCACAACGCCCACCGTCGATGGGGACATCGACGGCTACCCTCGCTTGGCGATGCCCGGTGCCGCTAGCCGCGCCCTGTGCCGGTAGCCGCCGGACCTAGCAGTCGGCTGATCCGCGGCGGCGGGAATCGTTAACTCGACCGAATCCGGAGGGCGGAGCTTCCGCTCCGCCTCACCGAGCGGCATGAATGGTCGAGCAGAAGCTCGACCCTTCGTCGGATTGGCTGCGCCTACGCCTCGTCGTCGGGTTGGCTGGCCGGCGGGGTGGCACTGGCGCGGGTGATGGGCTCGGGCGGCGGCACTTCGAGCGGCTCGGGCGGCCCGGGGTAGTAGGGCTGGGTGTCGAGGAAGTAGACGTCGAGGAAGGCGAGCACCCGGCTGCCGACCTCCCGGCCGTGGTGGCGCAGGCCCTTCCACCCGCCCTGGTCGCCCGCGGCAAAGCCGATGACGTCCTCGTGGTGCTCGCGGCCGATGAAAATGGCGCGGTTCAGGTGAAAATCATTGGTGATGACAATGATGCTGCTCTGGCCGAAGACCCGCTTGGCCCGCACCATGGAGTCCAGCGTGCGAAAGCCGGCGTAGTCCAGCGTGATCGCCTCGCGCGGCACGCCCCGCTCCAGCAGGGCGTCGCGCATGTACTTGGGTTCGTTGTAGTACCGGCTGCGGTTGTCGCCGCTCACGATGATGTGCCGGATTTTGTCGGCCTGGAAGAGCGCCGCGGCGGCGTCCATCCGCTGGGTGAAGTAAGTGTTGCGCTGACCGCCCTTCACCCGCGGGCTGGTGCCCAGAACCAGCCCCACCTTTTTGGACGGCAGCGCCTCCAGGTTGCGGTACACGTAGGGCTCGGAAAGCGCGATCACCCACAAGTTCATTGCGATAATGAGCGCGGGCACCGCCAGCACCAGCGCGATGGCCCAGCGCGCCCACCACGGCACCGCCCAAAGCAGCGCCATCAGGCTCCGCCGACCGGCCGGCTGGGCGGGCTCCGGGGGCTGGGGATTGTCGTCGGGTTCGGGCTTCATGGCTGGTCCACGGGCGGGAGCTTGGCGGGCTGGAAGGGCGGCAAAATCATCGAAGGCGGCAGCGCGTCCGGGTTGGCGTCCAGCACCGAGGGCACCGGGGCTGCCTCCTGCATGCGCTCCTCCTCCCAGCGGAAGGTGGCGGCCGCCTCGGCCAGTGCGCCCAGGGTGGGCCCGGCTTCGCTCGCCTTGTCGCTGGCGTTGAGCGTGTACAAGAACCCTTCCCCGCGAGCGGCCATCACCCAGCCGCGCATTGGCACCAGCTCCATCGCGTTGTTCTTGATCTCGCAGGAATAAGGCACGCGCCGGAAGGCAATGCCGTTGATCTCGACCTCCTCCATGTCGCCGGCCTTGAAGCCCACGCTGTTGCGGGCGATCTCGCGCACAAAGTGATCGGTCAGCTCGCCGATGGTCATGCCAGCGTAGCCGGTCCACTCCGGCGCGGCGTTGATGTCGGTCACCGTTACCAGGTAGAGCGGATGGCTGGAATCCACCCGCTTGGGCCCGACCCAAGTCAGATAGGTGGCCGGGCGCTGGCGCTTGATGCCCGGGCCCCGGAATCCCTCCGGCACTTGCAGGGAGAAGCCCGGGAACTGCAGCCGCGGCCCCAGCCGGGCGCCGGCTTTCTCCGAGGGGAAAGCCGCCCCGCCGCCGGCCGCGATCACCACCGCCAGCAGTCCTGCCAATGCACTGCGCATCCTGGCAGTTTAGACGACACCGCCGCGCGAAGGCACCATCGAAATCGCCTCCGCTCCCCGGGCCGGGAGCCTTTTTTGCCTTCCGGCCCGCTGGAAGCTTGCCCCACGGCCCGCTCTGTTTATGATGGGGTTGGTCCGAGGGGATGGAAGGGACGGCAAACCGGCCGCCCCCTCCGCTCGACCGCTCAAGAAGGTCACCGCCATGGAGCAACGCCAGGAAGCCCACCCGCCCAGCATCTACGAGTTCTTCACGCAGCAGCCGGAGAACATGATCCGGGTGGAGGCGCGTTCCGACGGCGAGGTCCACATCACCCTGGCGGTGGACAACTTCAGCGAGCAGCGCAAGGCCTACTTTGTGCGCGAGCTCGCCGCCGAGGGCTTCATCCCGGACCACTACAGCTTCCTCTCCGAGAACGAGTTGCTGGGCGTCAAGTGGCACCTGGGCACGGAATGGTGCAGCGTCAACGAACCGCCCCAGCCCGTCGGCTTCCACCGCGGGCGGATGGTGGTGCTGGCCTGCTTCGCCGCCTGGGCCACCTTCATCGCCGCGATGCTTTTTGGGCTGATCTGAGCCATGCCCATCGGCGAACCCGCCTCCCAGGATCCGCCACACCCCGAGCTGCGCACCAGCATTCTCATGGCCTGGTTCTGGGTGGGCGGAGGCAGCTTCATGGCCTTTGGCAGCGTCATGCTCCTGCGGCAGGAGTGGAGCGAGACCTTTAGCGAAAACCTTTTCTACATTCTCTTTTTACTCTGGCCCGCCACGGTGCTCGCCGTCGGGCTGGACATGCTGCTGCGGCCCAAGTTGGTGCTGCGTCTGGCCGATGAGCACCTGGAACTCTACCTGGGTTCCTTTTTCGTCAACCCCAGGATGGTCCAAATCCCGGTGGAGAGCATCCGCCGGATCGATTTCCGCCCCGTTTCGTCGGGTCGGGGCGGCACCGACATCCTCATTCTGTTTTACCTTGAAAAAGAACTGACGCCAGCACAGGCCCCCGCCCGATCCGTGAAATGGTTCCTGAAGCGCGCCGGGCTGCAGAACTCCCCCGAACCCGTCATCGCTTGGGCGGTCGGCGTGGCCCGCGGCGGCTTTAGAGCCGCCGATCGCTGGCTCCGCCGCAACCTGCCCGAAACCGTAATCGCCCCCATCTAATGCCGCCAGAAACGACCAGCGCATCCGACACCGAACTCCGCGCCAACCCCTTGCTTGGCTGGGCCGGCGTGGTCGGGGGCGGCGGCTTCACCACCTTTACAGTAGCCGCCAACTGGCGCTATCTGGTCAACTTCGATCTCGAGATGGACATTACCTATACCGTGTTGGTGATGAGCCTGATGGGGCTCGTGTTTTTCGTGCTTGGTTGCCTGCTCGCCTTCCGTCCGCCATTGCTGCTGCGCCGTTCCGGGGATCATCTGGAAGGCTTTCGCCTGGAGCTCCACCGCAACCACCCCGCGCTCCGGGTGCCGGTCGCCAACCTGGCCAGCATCCAAGCCACCAAAGTCCGCAACGCGAAAAATCAGTTTCAGTGGGCTGTGGCCATCCGGCTCAAAGAACAGATCGAGCTCCCGGAGGAAGTTCGCAATCTGCGGCAAGTCCACTTTCTGTTGTTCGCCCAAACCGCCAACCCGCTGGAACTGACTTGGTCGCTGGCGCTCCCGCCTCCCGGCGGGCTCCGCGGATTGGACCAAGCCCTGCGCCAGATGCTGCCGGAGGTGGAGGTGAAACCGCTTTCGGAAAACTCAACCTGAGAAGCACGCCCGCAATGACTCCCCGGCCGTCATGAACTCACCCGCCGTCACCGAGCTGCGCGCCAGTGTCACCTACGGATGGATCGCATTGGTCTGCGGTCTAGTCGGTTTGGGTGTGTTTGGCGTTATGCTGGTTCCGGTGCTTAACGATGAAATCCAGGCGTGGTTACTGGTCTTCCCCCTGTTGGCGGCGCTGATCGCCCTCGGCGTGGGCACCTGGCAGGTTCGACGGCCGCCGCTCATTGCCCGGCGCACCGGGAGTCAATTGAGCTTGCCGAGCGGCTTTGGCCCGGACGATGCCCCACTTCTTTTGGAGATCGCCAACCTCCGTTCCGTCGATTGCGTCACTGTGCAGGAAAGCGGTGAATACGCCTACGAGCTTCGCTTTCGGCTCCATGCGCCGATTCGATTGCCCTCTCCCGAGCCTGCCAATCTTCGCTTTTCGGAGTGGGAGAATCAGCCCGGCTCCGAGCAAGAGGAACACGATCCGCGGTGTCTGGTCTGGAGGTATGCGATGGGGCCGTCCGGTGGCTCGCGCGGAGCGGCCCAAGCCCTGCGCCAGATGCTGCCGGAGGTGGAGGTCACGCCCCACGTACCGGATGCGTGATCAAACCGGGCGCCAAAGTCCTGAGCAAGTGGTTACATCCGCAGATTTCACAGATTCTCGCAGATTGATTTCAGGTGGATTCGGGGATTGACCGGCCGGTCGGGATCACTTGTGGATTCGTTTATACATCTCAAGCGGAGGCACGGAGATTTCAATCAACACGCTGGTGGAGGGTCGCTGCCAAGGTTTTGCATGTTTGAAATCCTGTCGTTTGAACCTTTCCCGGTGAAGCCGGGCCCGGTAGCCGCCGCTGACCCCAGCGGCGGTAAGCGCTCGCCGAAAGGGGCGCGTGCCCAACGGATCGCGCAACCTTAGAGGTCGTGCAGGAAGTCGCGGAGGGACTCGCCGCGAAGGCGTTCCTCTTCCGCGTTGTCGCGATGGGCAAAGTGCCCGAAGCGGGAAAGGTGGAGCGTCTTCGGTCCCGGGATGGCGTTGAAGACGGCGAACTGGCCGGGCGGCGGCACGCCGGGATCAAACAGCGACGGCGCCACCAGCGCGGGCACCCGCAGATGCGTGGCAGCGGAGGCGGCGTCAAAGTAGCGCAGGGTGGCGTCCATGATCCCGGGGTCGCGCTCGTACCGCTCTTTGACGTATGCCCCGCTCCCGGTGCAGGGCACGGTCACGCGGTAGGGATGATGCCCGAAGGAGGGCTGGCCCAGCGCGACGCGGTTGAGGCGATCCTCCCAGGGGGCGAAGAGCGCGCCCATCCCGCCGCCGAAACTGCTGCCCCAGTAGGCCACCCGGCCGGCCACTTGCGGGAAGAGCTCGAGCAGGACCGTGACCGCGCAAACGTGGTCGGCCGCGCAGCCCCCGTGGACGTACGTGAACTTGTCCTCGATGCCGACGAGCACATGATGGGCAAACGCCTCGATGCCCGGGACGGCGCCGCCGCTGAGCGCCGGCAGGCCGCGCGCGCAGGGGAAGAGCATCGCCGCCCGCTCCTCCAGGCCGGGGATCAGGCTGGGGCCGTCCCGCCCGCCGTAGCCGTGGCCCACCACCACGCCGCGCTCGACGCTGGCTTCATCGACCGGCACCAGCAGCCAGGCGCCGATCCGCACCCCGCCCAGGCTGGTGTAGCGAAGTCGGTACAACCGGTGGGACTCGGACGCCCACGCGTCCGGCTTGCGCTCAATTTCGGTCGGCTCCGCCAGCGCCCGGGCGTGCAGGCCGCGCCAGAACGCTTCGAAGTCTGTCGGCGCGTTCTCCGGTGGCCGCACCGCCAGCAGGTCGGCAAAGCGGTGCCCGTAGGTGGGGTCGAAATCGAGCCGGTGCCGGAAGCTCTCCACCACCGGCGGGCGCGAGTGGGCGGCGAAATCGAGCTGCGAAAAATCGGCAAAGGTGCTCATGCGGTGGGGGACCTTAACCCGGCGCGGCGGCCGGGCCAACCCGTTCCTGGCCACCCGCCTTGGGGGTTGCGCGGCGGCGGGTTCTCCGGGATGATGCCGGTTCGATCTTATGGCAACGCTGAAGACTCTGGCCCAGGAACTCGGCCTGTCGGTGATGGCGGTGAGCAAGGCCCTGCGGGACGCGCCGGACATCTCCGCCCGGACCAAGGAGCGCGTGCGCGCCTGCGCGGCCAAGCATCACTACACGCCCAACCTGGCCGCCCAGAATCTGCGGCGCCAACGCTCCGGCCTGCTCGGCGTGGTTCTGCCCAACATCCACCATACGTACTACTCGCACCTGGCCTGGGGCGTGGAGCGCGCGGCCGAGACCGCCGGCTACCAACTGCTGCTGGCGCACTCCCTGGACCGCGCCGACGAGGAGGAGGCGCAAGTGCGCCGCCTGGCCGCCCGCCGGGTGGAGGGCATCCTGATGGTGCCGGTGCCACGCTGGCAGCACCGCTTTACCAGTATCGAGATCGCCAGCACGGGGCGGATCCCGCTGGTGCTGCTGGACCGCTTTCCCGCCGGGGTGGAGCGCTTTGCCAACGTGGCCACGGTGGTGCACGACGGGCAGCGCGGCATCGAGCTGGCGGTCGAGCACCTGGCCTCGCTCGGGCACGAGCGCATTCTCTACCTGGCCGGACCGCAGGGTTCCTCCGCCAGCGCGGCGCGGCTGACGGGCTTCCAGAAAGCCATGGCCAAGCACAGCCCGGCCAATCCGGAGGAACTCACCCTGCTCGCGGGCCAGAACATCCCCGACGGCGAGGCCGCCATGGCCAAGGTCCTCGACGAGGGCATCCCCGCCACGGCCGTGGTCACCTTCAATGATTCCGTCGCCCTGGGAGCGATGAACTGCCTGCAGCGCCAGGGCCTGCGCGTGCCGGAGGACGTCAGCGTGACCGGCATGGGCGACGGCCTCCTGGCCGCGCAGTACCGCGTGCCCCTCACCACCGTGCGCCTGGCCAAGGCGGAGATGGGCAGCGAGGCGGTCAAGTCGCTCTTGGAGCTGATCGGCAAAGCGCGTCCGGAACCGCGCGTGCTGCCGGTGGAGCTGCTCCCCCGCGCCAGCACCGGTCCGGCGCCGGAGCGCTGCGCCTGGGCTTAGCATCGACCGGGCGGCCGTTACTTGTCCGTGCGCTTTTGCTGGAACATCCAGGCAAAGACTTCGGGGTCGCGGTAGGCGTTGAGCCAGGAGGCGTGGCCGGTGTCGGGCTCGCTGTACTTGGGGTCGGCGCCGGCCTGCTTGAGCGCCTCGATCAACTCGCGGGAGTTTTCCACCGGCACGGTCGGGTCCTTGCTGCCGTGCCAGGCCCAGATGGGGATGTCCTTGAACTTTTCGACCGTGGTAACGTCGCCGCCGCCGCAGATGGGTACCGCCGCCGCCCAAAGATCGGGCCGCCGCCAGAGGGCCTCCCAAGTGCCAAAGCCGCCCATGGACTGGCCGGTGACGTAAACACGGCTCGGGTCGATGTTGTGCTTCTGGATGGTTTCGTCGACCAGGGCGAGCATGGCCTCCATTTCCTCGCGCGGGGGCTTTTGGCCGTAGGGACCGTTTTTGAAGCCCTTCTCGTGTTTGACCCAGCTGCGGCCGCGGTTCATCTGCGGCGCCAGGACGTACGCGGGATACTTTTCCTGGTTCTCGCCGGTGAAGAAGACGCGGTACAAGTTCATCGCCTTCTGGTTGTCCGTCCCGCGAGCGCCGGCTCCGTGCAGGCCCACCACCAGGGGCAGGGGCGGGCCGCTTTCGGCGCCTTCGGGGGCGTAGAGCCGCCACGGCAGGGTGGCCTTACCCTCGTAGACACCTTCGGGAATGGACTCAATCAAGGCGACGTACTTCTCCTGGATGTGGTTCTTCTTCTTTTTTTTGGCCGGCTTGGTGTCGGCGGGTTTTTCCGGGCTGGCGTCATCCTCGGCGGATGTCACGACGGGAACGAGGGCAAAGAGTAAAACCAGACCGCACCAACGATAAATCATTCGCATGCTTGCGATCATGAAAGCCACCCCGTCCGGGACAAGGAAAAACTCCCGCCAGCCCAAAGACCGGCGGGAGTTCAAATCGCTCGCTGCTTACGGCTCGCGCGAGCGGCTAGGCCCGGCGGCGGCGCAGCAGGGCCAGGCCCAAGCCGCCCAGGGCGAACAGGGCGCCGGTGGCGGGCTCGGGGACGACGCTGACGTCATCGATCCGGAAATTGCCGCCCCCGCTAGCGGCGTAGCCAAAGATGCGGAATTCGATGAACTCGGTGGCGGCCAAGTCCACACCCACGCTGAACGATTGGAGTTGCCAGGCGACGGACGGCTGGCTGCCGACTACGTCGATGGTGCTGCTGCCGATCGTAACGGGGTTGGCGAAGGCCGCCTCCGTGCTGTATTGGACGGTGAGCGCCTGGGCGCCACCGCCGTTACGGGAGGTGTAGAACTCGATTGCGGGGACTTCCACCGTGCCGGAATCCACCGTGAAGCCGAAGCTGTAGTAGCTGGTCACCGCCGGTCCAAAGTTATCCTCCTGGCTCCAGCCGTTGGCCTGGAGGGATGAGGACCCGGAGATGGGGCCGCCTGCGCCAATGCCGGTCGGATTGTTGCCACCGGGCCGGTAGAAGTTGCTAGCACCCGTGTTGAAGGAATTCAGGTCGGTCGGCGTGATGTTGCTGTCGAAGATGTCCGCGCTGCGGGTCTGAGTAGCGACGGTCGGTCCGCCAAAGCTGTAGTAAAGGACCTGAGCTTGAGTGGAGCCGAGCGTCACGGAAAAGAAGGCGGCGGTCAGCAGCAGGGGGCGAATGAATTGGAGCGTGGGGTTCATGTGCGAATCAGGTAAGTAGTTGCTGGTATCAAATAATCTGAGCGAACATAACTGTATTAACACAATCAGGTTTCGAATCAACCCTAAAGTGTCTTAAAGCAGTTTTCGATCTTTTGGCAAACGGCAAGGAGCTTACCCATCTCTTAGGACAAGCCCAAGCTGGTGAAGGCCCCGCAGGGCGACCATGCCCCGCAGACCCCGCTTGAAGAACTCGCCTGAAACGGTCTTACTTCCAGCGGCGACGCAGCAAAAGCAAGGCGGCGGCGCCAATGACCAGGGAAACCGAACTCGGCTCCGGAATCGCCGCCAGCGCAAAATAACCGCTCTCGCCATCCAGGATGGTGAAGGGGCCAATGGAATCGCTTTCCCACTGAGCGATAAAGTTGGTGGTGTCGATCGTCACGTCGGCGGAGAGATTGATCCACTCGCCGTCCACCGTGCCGTCCCAGTAATAAAGCGTGTAGGGATCGCCAAGGACACGGGCCGAGTTGAAGTCGCTAAAGGTCTCGTCGTAGCGCACACTGAAGACGCTCACGTCCACGCTCGCCTCGCCGTCGAGATCGGCTGCGTTGACCTGCCAGATGTTCATGAAGGTGTCGCCGGTATCGTTCACCAACAGCGGATTGCCGTCGATGTCCGTGGCGCGGGTGGGGTCCAGCAAGGAAATGTCCGCCTGCCGGCTGTTGCTGCCGCTACTGACGGAAAGGAAAACGCTGTTGACCTGCACCGTGGTGGGACTACCGGGGTCCCAGTCTCCCGCTCCGCCGTTGGAATCGCCCCAAATGGTGTTGCCCGCGCCGCCGAAATTGACCGTCTCCAGGTCAATCGCACCCCGGTTCTGGGTGTAGAGGCCGAAGCTCATGCCGCCGGGGTTGTTCGCCGTTGTGTAGCTGGTGTAGCGCAGAACCAGGGACTGATCCCCGGTGACGGCGCCGTTCGGGCCGGTGCCATCGCCAATGATGTAACCGCCGTTCTGGATGAGACCAATATTGGTGGGGCCGATCGGGCTGACCGTGCCATAGCCCCGCAGCGTGCCGCGGCCCGTCCCGTTACCGGCGGCAAAACCAATGTTAACAGTCTGGCGCCCGCTGTCGGAGCCCTGAACGGTGCCGCCGCGGATGTCGAGCACCCCGGTTCCATTGCCTGCTTGCGTGCCGAAGTTGTACTGCCGCGTGCTGCTGGCGGACAGGTTGACCGTACCGCCGTAGACGTTCCAGCGCCCGTCGCCATTGCGACCAATGACCATGTTCTGATTCAAATTCTCGTAGTTAAGAACGCCCCCGGTGTTGATGGTGATTGCGCCGAAGCTGCCCGCATCATCGCCCAGGTTAAGCTGACCGGCATTCTTGGTCAGCACGCCCCCGTTATTGATGATAATCCCACCAACGCCGGCGTTGCCGACATTGGTTGTCTGGGAGTTAAGAATAATCTCGCCGTTGTCGATCTGGAGAAAGCCGGATTCGCCCACACCGTTCCCGAGTTGGTTGCCTTGGTCGAAGGAAATCGTCAGGCCATTGTCGTAAATGACCGGCAGGCCAGCCGTGCTGCCGCTGTTGATGCGGAAATTGTTGGCCCCACCGACGGGAGAGGTCGGCTGGTCCCAGTTCGCGGCGTCGTCCCAGTCGGCGTTGACGCTGGTATCACCCACCCAGTTAAAGATGGCGGCGGAGGCACTCAACGAGGCCATGGCCAGAAAAACCACGGTGGGGAGAAGAGAGCGGAGAATTATTTTCATGGGCAGTAAGGCATGCGAGCGTTGGAAAAGCGCTGGTGCTAGGAGTAAAGCGGCAGGCTTAATTACCATCATTAACTATATATGGCTCACAGCAAGAAAAAAGCCGCCTTACATTGTTGCCTTTTCCTCTTGTCTTTGGCGGCTCCAGCTTTTGAACTAATCGTAAGCTACCGGGCTCGTTCCCATCTGGATTGATCCCCGTCGAGCTCTCTCCGGGCGGGCGTCGCGCCGCCGCGGTCCTTTCTGATGAATCTGTCTTGCCCCCCGTCGAAGAGTCTGCCCGGCCTTCTCCTTGCATTTCTCTTTTGGTTAGCGGCCTTCCCCGTCGGAGCCGCCGAAGAAGCCAAGCCGGTGCGCCTCTTCATCCTGTCCGGGCAGTCCAACATGGCCAAGCTGGACGAAACCGCCACCTTCATCCCCGCGATTGAAAAGGCCTTCCCGGAAAGCGAAAACGTCTACGTCAAAGTGGCCAAGGGCGGCGAGCCCATCCGCAGTTGGCTCGCGGAGTGGAAAGACGCGGAGGGCAAGGGCTACGCCCCGGGCAAAAACGGCCAGTTCTTTACCCAAATCCAGGAGCGGTCGAAGAACAAGCTCAAAGACCTGCCCGCGCCCAAGTCGGTCGCCTTTGTCTGGATGCAGGGCGAGGCCGACGCAAAAGAACACGGTGCCGTCTACGAGCGCAGCCTCAACGACCTGCTGGCACTGCTGCAAAAGGAGTTCGGGCGAGAGGACGTTGTCTTCGTCCTGGGGCGGCTGAACAATTTCAAAAAGAAGGCTGAGCGCAAGGACTGGGAAACGGTCCGCCAGGCCCAGGTCGCCTTCGCCGACAGCCGCGAGCTCAGCGACTGGGTCGACCTAGACGAATTTGCCGGTCGCGGCCTGCACTACCGGGAGGAAGCCTACCGCGAACTGGGCCAACGCTTCGCCGATAAAACCATCCTCCTCCTCCAAAAAAACGAAAAATAGAGTATCTTAAGTAACGGTTTGGGCCACGGCGGTCGCACTTGACGCCGACCCGGATCCTCAACTAGTATACTCCTGCAAAGCAGTTGTTATGAGCGCCACTACCATCCGCCCCTCCATGTCCTTGCTCAAGGAGATCATCCTCGACAACGACCGCGATCTTCCCCTCCACGCCCAACTCCGCACCTCCCTGGAGCGGCTGATCGAGAACCACTTTGACGACGAGGGTCGCTTTTACTCGGAATCCCAGCTGATCCAGGAACTGGGCGTCTCGCAGGGCACCGTTCGCCGCGCGCTCTCGGACCTGGCCCACCAAGGCCTGCTGACCAAGCTACCCGCCCGCGGAACGCTGGTGCGCAAGCGCGACACCGCCACCGGCCTCCAGCATCTGGCCGTCTTTCTGCCGGACTACTCCTCCGCCACCGTGGCCACCTTTCTCACCCTGCTGAACGCGGAGTGCCTCAACCGCAACATCGCCCTGGTGCCGATGTACACCCACAAGGGCGAGCGCCTGCTGAAGGCTTACAGCAACCTCAAGTTCTCCCCCAAGGAAGGCAGCGTGGTGCTGCTGGAGAACTCGCCCCGCGCCACCATGGAACTGACCGCCGTACTGGAAGAGAAAGGCTACAACTGCGTCATCATTGGCACCCTGTTGCGCGAGCACCCCACCAAATTCGTCGGCGGCTGCAACCAGACCATCATTGAGCTGAGCATGCAGCACCTGACCGAGCTGGGGCACCGCCGCATCGGCCTGTTAGTGAACGAGCCCGAGGAGAAGGAAAACACCCGCGAGCGTAGCGAGGCCTTCCGCCAGTGGGTCCGCCAGTCCGAACTCGACCTCGACGCGCGCATCATCTCCTGCGGCACCCAGCTCTGGGAAGACAGCTACCGGATTGTCGCACCCACCCTGCGGGAGCTTTACCAGGGCGACTACCGGCCGACCGCCATTTTCAGCATCTCCGACGCCGGCGCCATGGCTTCGATCAAGTGGCTCCAGCAAAATGGCTACCGCGTGCCTGAGGACGTTTCCGTCATCGGATCGGACGGCGTCGACGCCGGCGCGATGATCCACCCCGCCCTGAGCACGACCAAGCACCCCCACGCCGAGATGACCCAGGCCGTCTTTGACCTGCTCACCAATCCGGAAGAACCCGAAAACACCAAGACCTTTCTCAAGCCCACTCTCCTGGTGCGCGAAAGCACCGGCCCGGTGCCGGATGCCGCGCCGCGCCAAATCGCGCTCTAGCACCTCCGCCGCCATGCACTCCCTCGACGCCACCTCCCCCGACTCGCGGGCACGCCAGTACAGCGATAATCGCAAACGGTCTCGCCGCCGCCAGCGCGGATTCACGCTCATCGAACTCATTGTGGTCATGGGCATTATCCTGATCGTCGGCGCCATCTCTCTGCCCGCCATCATGTCGGTACTCAGCGGCCAGGCGGCCAACCGCGCCTCCAGCCAGGTGGCCGGCCTGATGGAATCTGCCCGCCAATACGCCATGACCCAGCAGACCTACGTGCGGGTGGGCATTGCCGAAAGCAGCGACGGCGAAACCTACTTCTTGCCTCTTTTTTCCGTCGACGGCACCACCCTTGCCTCCACCGGCGACGGCAGTGCCTGGAGACCGATGCGCGTGCCTCTCGTCTTGCCCGACATGGCCGTCGACAACGCGCTGAACTGGTCGGACAACGGCGTGGACACGGAGACCGATAGCTTGCCGTCCGAAAGCGACATCACCGCTTTTTCCTACACTCACGGAAGCTTGCCCAGCGGGCTCAACTTTAACGCCGTCGTCCAATTCAACCCCCACGGCGAAGCCCAGGTGACCGACGGCACCACCGCCCGCCACATCAAGATTGCCATGAGCCGCGCCGTCGACGGCACCGCGGTGGGCGAGGATCCGTTCATCGTGCGCATCGCCGGCGCCGGCGGCTTTATCCGGGTGCTGCGCAAGGAGGACGGCATCAATTAGCAAGCCATGAAACTCTCCCCTCTCCGTTCCGACCGCGACCGCGGTGGTTTTACGCTGGTCGAAGTGGCGCTGGCCCTGGGGCTGGTCTCCTTCGTCCTGGTCAGCATCGTGGCCCTGCTGGCGGTCGGCCTTAAAAACAACCAGGTCACCGCCGAAGAAAGCCGCGCCATCTGCATCCTGAGCTCAATGGAGGCCGACCTGCGCAACACCCATCCGGACTATGCGGACGCGACGCTCAACCGCGCTCGGGGCAAATCCGCGTTGTTCCAGCTCGAGCTGCCCTACGAATACGACCCCGACACCGAGGTGATCTCCTTCAACCGCGATATCCTCGCCTCCACGGCTCCCACCATCCCGACCGCAGGGAGCACCATGGTGCTGCTGGACGAAAACGAACGCCGCGTGAGCGGACCCAGTCCGCCAAGCGACGAACCCGCCGCCTACCAGGCCAGCGTCATCTACACGGACATTCCCGACGGCAGCTCGCCCTACCGCACCCTGCAGGCGCGGCTCGTGGTCAGCTGGCCGATCCTCCCGCCCAGCGAGATCACGCCGCCCACGGGCGATCTGGCCAACCTGACCGACCCCAACGAGGTCCGCGGCTACGTGGAAACCCTCGTCAGCTTCCCCGCCCCATGAACCCGACCCAACCCCGACTCGACCGCCGCGCCGGCTTCACCATTGTGGAGCTGCTGGTGGCCATGGGGGTGCTGGCGGTGCTCGGGCTCATCATCGTCCAGATCATTTCCCTCATCACGCAGTCCACCCGCATCAGCACCACCTCGGTCGACACGGCCACGCAGGCGCGGTTGGTGTTTGACCGCATGGGCCTCGACCTGGAGACCATCATCAAACGCTCCGACGTGGACTTCCGCCTCGACGAGGACATCCAAGCGACGACAGCCGACGGCCGCGTGCCCCTGATGACATTTCTCGCCCAGGTCGCCTCTCCGGACCCGGCCAGCCCGCCGTCCAACTTCCGCAACCGGGGCATCTCCCTGCTGAGCTACACGGTGGAGCCCCACCCCGCCAACCAGGACCGGCTTTGCCTGGTGCGCGCCGCCCAGGCCATCAGCTGGAACGACCCGGAATTCCTCGGCCTGGACGCCACCGGCCTGCCCGTGCGCTTCCGCAACGAGGACGGCTCGACCGATTATGCGGTGGAAATCACGGAGGACGAAGCGGACATCCTGAGCCCGGCCGTTCTCCACGCCATCGTGGGCGTGCAGCTCTTCCCGGACAACGAGCCGGTCTACTTCGAGGACGACCAGTTTGACCAGCCCACGATCCAGAGGGCGCAGGGCCAGGTCGTCTACCAAATGCCGATGCGCGGCCCCGCCACCGACGAGGCCGGCAATCGCAATCCCGACAACGAGTTCGCGGACCTGGACCGCGTCGCCGCCTTCGTCGTGGGGCTGGTGATGGTCGACCTGGAAGCACTGGCTGTGATGGATGCGAGCGACGCCAGCCAAGTGGCGGGGCTTTTCAATACGGTGACCCCGAACGAAGGCGTGTTGCCCGTCACCGCCTGGCTGGCGGCCAACGACGACCTCCGGCTCGGCTACCTGGAGGGCCAGTTGCCCAACGTCCGTCTGCCCGTGCTGCAGTCCTTGCGGGTTTATCAGCGCTTCTTTCCGGTCAACCCCTACGGCAGCAAGAAACGGTAGGCCCGCCCGCCCGGGGCTTGACCGCCCGCGCGGCGGCTCATTAGATCGGGTGCAACCGCCGACGTCCCCATGGCCCGCCCCCGCCGTCCCAACCTCCTGGTTCTCTTTAGCGACCAACACCAGGCCCGGGCCCTGGGTGCCGAAGGCCATCCCGACCTGCGCACGCCCCACCTGGACGCCCTTGCCGCCGGCGGCACCCGCTTTACCCGCGCCTACTGCCAGGACGGCATCTGCGTGGCTTCGCGTTGCTCGCTTTTCTCCGGCCTGTACCCGCGCACGCTAGGCCTGCGCACCAACGAAAACGGCCCCCCGATCATCGACGAGGTCGAGTCCCTGCCCCGCGCGCTCCAGCGGGCCGGCTACTTCACCGCCGCCTTCGGCAAGCGCCACCTGAAGGGTGCCTGCGACCGGGGCTGGGATCTCCCCCTGGAGTACTTCTCCCTGCCCGGCGAAGGAGAGAGCTACGTGCAGTGGATCGAGCGGCGCGGGCTGCGCGACGCCCTCGACCGCGACTGGGCGGCCGAGTGGGGCCAAAGCATGGACGGCGAGCGCGAGCTGCCCTTCGCCCTCTTTTCCGTCCGCGCCAGCAACCTGCCCGAGGACGCCACCATGGAAGCCTGGACCAAGCAGCGTACCGTGGAGCTCATCCGCGAACGCGCCGGCCAGGACCAACCCTTCTTCTGCTTCGCCTCCTTCTACCGGCCGCACCAACCCTACACGCCGCTGCCGCGCTACTACGCGCGCTTCGACCGCAGCCATTGGGGCGACGGGCGCCTGGTCGGCGACGGCCTGGCGATGCCCGCCTCGCTTCGCCAGCCGGTGGCCACGCTGCCGCCGGTGCTCCAGCATCAATGCCAGGGCCACAACCGCATCTGGCGGATGGACCTGGCCCGGCGCGACGAGCAAATCTTCCGCGACTACCTGGCCGCCTACTTTGCGCTCACCGAGGAAATCGACGATCACGTTGGCGATATCCTGGCGGCCCTGGACGAAACCGGCCAGCGCGAGAACACGCTCATCGTCTACACGTCCGACCACGGCGATTTCGTCGGCGAGCACGGGATGGGCGAGAAGTGCGCCCCCGGTCACAACGTCTACGAGGCCACGCTGCGCATCCCTTCAATTTTCGCTGGTCCCGGCGTCCGCAGCGGAGTGGAAAGCGACGACCTGGTGGAGCTGCTCGACCTCTACCCCACCCTGCTGGATTTTGCCGAGGCGCCCGCGGGCGAGGGTCCCCACCCGCCGCAGGGGCGTTCCCTGGCCGGTGCGCTGACCGGCGGGGAGCGCCTGAGGCGCGAGTTCCTGGTTTCGGAGAATTGGATTCAATCCACCGTGATTGGCCGGCGCCACAAGCTGGGCGTGTGGCAGGAGCCCGCGCCAGCCAGCCAGGCCAAGTTCGACAGCCGGGAATTCGGTGACATGCTCTTCGACCGGGAGAACGATCCTTGGGAAACCAACAACCTGGCCGGCCGGCCCGAGCTGGCCGAGACCGAAGCGCGGTTGCGCGCGCAACTCGCCAGCTGGCAGGCAGCCACCCCCACCACCGCCCCGCGGGAGTGAGACTGCGGAGCCGAGCTCCGTTTCCCGGCGACCGGCACAAGGCAACGCCAAGCCGACGGAGGGTCGAGGACTTAGCAGTCGGCACCTCCGCTCGACCATGCGCCCCGTCCGGTTGGCGGTGGCGGAGGACTTAGCAGTCGGCTTTACGCTCTGCCGCGTTTCCCGTCCGGGCAACGAGGCGGTCAAGAGACTGACCGCCCTACCACGCTTCGCGCCTTCCAAAACCAATCCATGAAAATCTGCGAAATCGGTGGTTAGAAACATCCGCCGCAAGGGTCAGCGGCGGCTACCGGGCCAAGGCGATGCCAAGCCGACGGAGGGTCGAGGACTTAGCAGTCGGCTTTACGCTCTGCCGCGTTTCCCGTCCGGGCAGCGAGGCGGTCAAGAGACTGACCGCCCTACCACGCTTCGCGCCTTCCAAAAACAATCCACGAAAATCTGCGAAATCGGTGGTTAGAAATATCCGCCGCTAGGGTCAGCGGCGGCTACGAGCCGAACACACGACACGCCGATAACGAAACACTTTGCATTTATCATCAAAGTACCCGGAAGGCTGGGTAAAACGGCGCCTATGACTGGTAAATTATTTTTTTATTGTTGATATAACATGCATAAATGCTATTTTGATAAAAATCACCTCCTTTAGGAATCCACATGAATTTTCAGAAGAAATCTTTTCAACAAAGCACTAGCGACGCGGTCCTTTTGCCGTATTGTCCATGTTTGCCGCAACTTCAACTCGTACGAAGGGTTGAAGGAGGGCCGATCCCTTAACCACCATCATGATTGCCAGCCACCTTTTTCGCCGCTCCCACCGTCTGAATCCCACCGCCTTTTCCTCTCTCTCCCTGGCCGCTTTGCTGAGCGCCCTGCTGCTGCTGTTGCCGGGCTGCGGCAACCAGCCGGGCGCGGAGGCGACCGCAGCCAACGATCCCGAGGCCGAAACCACGGCCCAGGCGGCGCCAGCGAAGGAAGAGGCCACGGAGGAAGAGCCCCTCTACGGGGATGACTTTGAAGCGACCGACCTCTCCGGCACGTGGACGACCGAGGGCGACGTCTCCGTGGCCGGCCCGGCCTTTGCGGGCGAAGGCGCGCTGACGCTGACCCGCACGCAGGACAACATCAACGAGCCGATCTGGGCCGAGAGCGGCACCTTTCCGCTGGAGCAGGGCTCTTACGTGGTGAGCGCGGCGACCAAGACGGACCTCTTTTCGCCGGATAACTCCTACCTGGGCGCCGTGGTGCTGGAGACGGTCGACAAAAACGGCAAGGCGGCCCAGTCCTACCAAATCGTCCAGCGCGACGGGAAACGCAACTGGAAGCGCGTCAACAAGACCGTCGGCATCCCGGCCAACATCACCGAGGGCCGCTTCAAGGTCGAGATCCGCAAGGCCAAGGGCGAGTTCCAAGTCGACGGGCTGAGCATTCGCCGCTCGGTGGACAAGACCAGCGACCCGGTGGTGGACCGCCTCTTCTTCGACACGGTGCAGATGGGCAACCTGCTCTTTCCGGAAGACTCGCGGGAGGTGAAGGTAACCGTCTGGACCAAGCGCGAACTGGAAGACCGCGAGCGCGAACTCTCCTTTGTGGTGACGGACTACTGGGGCGCGGAGCAGGGCAAGGAACTCAGCGCCACCCTTCAGCCGGTGGGCCAGAACAAGCGGGACCTGCTCGTTTACGAAGGCAGCGTGGACCTGAGCCCGGTGGAGCTGGCGGTGGGCCGCTACTACGAGCTCAACGGCACGCTGACCAAAAAGGACGGCGAGCCCTTCAGCAACCACACCTCCTTCGCCATCCTGCCGGAGGCCATCGCCAACCAGTTCCCGCCGCAGGACATCCCCTTTACCAGCCGCACCTGGGACGCGCGCAACGCCGAGGCCCTGTACCTGAGCCACCGGCTGGGTATCCGTATCGCCACGATCTGGGGCTCGTGGAGCCCGGAGCCGCCCTACGAGGCTTCCGCCCCGGTGATCGAAGTCATCGAGGAGCTGGGCATGGGCTTCCTCAGCAACACCCCGGTCAAGCACATCGAAAAACGCCGCGGCAACTGGGACAAGTACGACGAAACCGCCCTGCGCGAGGGCATGAAGAACTTCATTGAGAAGTACGACCACATCCGGCCGATGATCATCACCGCAGGCAACGAGCCGAACAACCACGGCGACGCCATCGACGTGGAGATGAAGGCCTACGAGATCATTTACAAGACGGTCAAGGAAGTGGACCCGACCATTACGGTGCTCGGCACTTCGGTCGGGCCGAACGAAGCCTACTTTGCCAAGGGCCTGGGCAAGTGGTGCGACGCCTACAACTTCCACGTCTACGGGGACTCGTCGCAGATTCGCCACATCCTGGAGGTGAGCTACCCGAAGCTCTTCGAGAAGTACGGCTACCCGCGGCCAATCTGGTCGACCGAGGTGGGGCTCAACAGCCAGGGCATGCAGCGCCAAGCCGTGGCCGTTGAGCTGGTGCGCAAGTTCAGCAACTTCTTTGCCGGCGGCGGCGCCAGCGTGTGCTGGTTCGGCATCATGTACCCGGACATCGACAACCGCATCGCGGACTCCTTCGGCTCGGCGCACAACGTCTTCGACTGCCGGTACAACAAGTACGCGCCCAAGCTCGACGCCATGGCCTACTACAACATGGTCAACGGCATTGCGGTGAAGAAGTTTGTGACCGACACGGTGACCGAGGAAGGGATCGAAGCCTACCTCTTCCGCGACAGCCAGGGCCGCTCGTTGCTGGTGCTCTACACCGAGGACAAGCAGCTCGAGAAGGACCTTTTTCTGCCGCTGCCGGGCGTGGGCGAGGTGCTGGCCATCCAGATCGACGGCACCCGCACGACGCTCGACGCCGGCGGCAAGGGCATCGCGATGACGGTAAACGACGACCCGGTACTGCTCCTTTACGAAGGCGGCAGCGATCAACTGCCCGATCTGTCGCTGCCGGCGGCGGTGCAGATCACCTCACTTTCAAACGAGATCGTGGCCGGCCAAAGCGGCGAGGTGCAGGTCTCTCTCGACGGCGTCAAGCCGGACGAGGTCAAGCTCGCGGCCCAGCCCGGCTGGCAGGTCACGCCATCCTCCGACGGCACGCGCTACACGCTGCTCTCGCCCGAAGGCACGCGGGCGCGCGAGGCTGCGCTGACCCTGGCCGTGATGGACGCCAGCGGCAACCAGATGGGCGAGCTGCGCCGCCGTCCGGCGGTGACCGGCGCCGTCAACCTGGACCTGCGCCCGGTCCCGGCAAAGAACGGCGGTGAGCCGGCCGTGGCCGTGCACATCCGCAACAACAGCCCGCAAGCGCAGGAGGTGGACTGGCAGGTGGAACTTCTGGGCCAGCATGTGGCCGAAGGCGGCACCTACGGCAAGCTGGTCGAGACCGGCGCCTTCTTCAAGGAGGAACCCAACGGCACGGTCACGGTGGAGGGCGGCTCCACCAAAATCCTCCCGCTGCCGCTCTCCGGCTTCGATCCGCTGACGGTCTACCAGCTGAAAGGCGTGGCGCGCGACGCCATGGGGCGGCGGATCGTCAAGGAGCGGGTGATGGGCGGCTTTGTGGCCGTGCCCCGGGCCGAAGGGCTGACCATGAACGGGCGGCTGGACGAGGCTGCCTGGCAGAAAGCGCCGGTGCAGAAAATCGATCGCGAAACCCTCTACTACATGCTCAAAAAGCCCGTGGGCGTGCCGCCAAGCTGGGAAGGCCCGGAGGACCTCTCGGGCGAGCTGCGCTTCCTCTGGGACGAGGATTACCTCTACCTGGCGGTGGAGGTGACCGACGACACGTTCGGCGCCCGTCACGACAACAGCAAAATCTGGTTCCAGGACGGCCTGCAGTTCCTCGTCGACCCCAGCCGCGCCAGCGACCAAGGCGTGGGCAAATACGACTACGCGGTCGCCTTGGGCACCAGCAGCCCGAAGGCCTGGTCCTACCTCTCCGCCGACAGCGGCACCGCGCCCCCCGGCGAAGTGACCGACATGGTGCTGGGCATGACCGAACCGCCGACGGATTCCGGCAACATGGTCTACGAGGTGGCAATCCCCTGGTCGCGGGTCTCGCCCTTCCAGCCCGAACCCGGCGCCAACCTCGGCTTCACC
>JBCDLL010000041.1:0-33833 GCA_038745425.1 Verrucomicrobiota bacterium
ACGATCCCGAGCGACAATCAGCCGCACCGCACCACCGTCGGCCAGATCGACCTGGCGGCGGAATACGCCTACGAGGCCACGCCCAAGCTGGTGCCGGCCGCCTTCCTGCGTGCCTCCGTGACCAACGGCTCGGCTCCGCTTTTGCCCGGGCGCATCAACGTCTTCCAGGGTGGGGATTACATCGGCCAGTCGCGCCTGGGGCTGGTCGCGGCCGAGGCCAAGTTCGACCTCTACCTGGGCGTGGACGACGGCATCAAGATTACCCGCGAGCAGAAAGTGCCCAAGGAGCAGATGGGTGGCCTGCTGACCTCGGTCAAGCAGTACGAGCTGGGCTTCACCATCAAGGTAGAGAACTTCAAAGGCCAGGCGGAAAAGGTCATCATCCACGACCAGCTTCCCGTCTCCCGGACCGGCGAGGTCAAAGTCGCCGTGCAGGAAATGGCTCCTGGTGCGAAGCGCAACGAGGACAGCGGCAAGCTGACTTGGGAATTTGAGCTCGGCGCCAAGCAGTCCCGTGAACTCGCGGTCGACTACCAGGTGAGCTGCCCGCCGGACACCTTTGTCACGGGCCTGCCCACCGGTTAGCGCGGGCTGAGGGTCGCGCGGTGTTGAGCGGAGCTTCTAGTGCCCCTTGCTGCTTTGGCGGGTGGCGGTGCCCTTGGCCTTGGTACTAGACGGATCGATCCCGCGCTCCCTTAAATACTGCTCGAAGCTTTCGGAGTTCTCGATCTCGCTGTGCTGGCTGTGCTTGTCGGCCTGGGGGCGGTCCAGGCGCAGGCTGGTAATGCTGGCGTCGGGCGCCTCGTCTTGGCCGGCCTGCTGGTTTTCGCTTAGGGTCGGGCGCTCCAGGTCCTTGTCCTTGGCAAAGCCGCCGTAAACCAGAACGGAGCCGTCCGGGTGCTTGCGCAGTCGGGGTGGGTTCTGCGGCTCGGATTCGAAGATCTTTTGGTTCTGAATATCGCCCCGCGCGCTGATGCGGCTATAGCCGTAGCTGCCCATGCCGATGGTGTGGAGCACATGCAGGTTGTCGCCGTCGTCAAAGAAGGCTTTGGGATTGATCACCTTGGTGTACGGGCCGAGGCTGCGGGTGGAGAGCACCAGATTGTTGGGGATGTCCTCGACCTGCAGGTAGAGCCGCGTGCCGCCCTGCCGGTGGCGAAAAGAGATCAGGTTGTAGGTCAACGTGCTCTCGCCCACCGGACGCTGGTCGCGCCAGAGGTTAGTGCCCACGTCGAGGTAGACGTAGACGGGCTTGGAAACGAGTTGCGGTTGGCCGGCGGCCTTGATCACGGCGGTGACCTGATAGCGCCCGGGATCGCGCATGGTGAAAAGGGTCGAGAGATTGACCTGCAGATTGTACACTTGGCGCGGGCGCAGCAAGACCGGCTGTTGCCGCGTGGTGTACTCCTTGTTCATGGTGCGCCCGTCGTCCAGGCGCTTGACGATAAAGTCCAGCCAGACGCCTTCGGGATTACTCAGCGGAAAATCGTTGGGCGAGACGTTCTCGATGCTCACGACGTAGTCGATCGGCTCGAAGACCATGTAGCGGTCGCGCTTTTTATCGAGCGGCCACATGCCGATGTGGAGTTTGCCCAGCGCGGGCAGGACCATGAGCCCGGCGAACACCAGGAAGCAGGCGCGAATCATGGCCTTATTCAAGCAAAATGCTGTGAAAACACAAGACAAACGCCTCACCCGGGGAAAGAGCTCCCCGGAGAGGCGTTTGACGGGAGGCGGGAGGGCGCCTTAGGCCGCGGCCGGCTCGAGGGCCGATTCCAGCGCCTTGCCCCAGCTACCGAAGAAGCGGGGCTTGCAGGCGGCGGCGAAGAGGGCCGGATGGGTGCGGCGCACGGCTCCGCTGCGCAGGTCGGCGCGTTGGGCGCGCAGCTCCCGGATTTCCTCCAGGATTTTCTCGCGGGTCCAGCGGCGGCGGCGGCGGATGGCGTTGTAGTCAATGCCGGCGCGCTCCACGGCCGCGCCCCAGTTGCCGAAGCGGCGTCGGGCGGTGGCGATGAGCGGGTTGGAGGTCTCGTCCATGCGCTTGGAGCTCAGGTCGGCGCCCTCGTCTTTCAGGCGGCGGATCTCGTTGAGGATGGCGTCGTCGTCCCAGGAGCGGTAGCGGTAGATTTCGCTGCTCTCCAGGCCGGCGGCCTCCAGGGCGTGTTTCCACGAGCCAAAGTGGTTTGGGCGGATGGCGGCGTAGACCATCGGCGCGTACTTGCTCAGCATCATCGAGCGGAAGGAAAGGTCCACGCCCTGGGCGTAGAGGTCCTTGACGGTGGCGATGATGCGGCTCTTGGACCAGTCACGGTACTTGCGCACGCTCTGGTAGTCGATGCCGGCGGCCTCGACGGCGGCGCGCCAGGAGCCGTAATAGCGGATGCCGGCGGCCAGCAGCTCCTGATAGTTCTGGCGCATGTGGTGGCTGTAGAGGGGTTTGTCCTCCTCTTTCCAGGTTTTGATCTCTTCCAGGACCAGTTGGCTGGTCCAGCTTTTGTTGCGGTTGTCCATGGTCTATTTCTCGGTGAGGGTTTGCTTGATGGTTGGTTCCTTTTATTACGTAACCTAATTTCGTGCCAAAAGTCGCGCGAACAGTACCAATGGGTAATATCGCTTGCCAAGCAACAAATTCAAGAAACACGACAAAATTTGTCGGCTTTAATTTTCCGGGGCGGTTTCTGCCTCTTGAACGAGGGGCAGGAGCCGTTTTGCAACCATTCTTGGCAGCAGGCCGCGCATGCATTCCATGGGTTGGTCGCGTCGGCACGTCCGTTTTAGGCAGGGTGAACAAAAAACGTCATTGGTTTGAATCGAGACCTTCGGGCCAACCGGTTTGGTCCGGCGCCAGTCCGTCGCCCCGAAGAGAACGTGGGTGGGAGTGCCCATGGCGGCCCCCAGGTGGGCGGGTCCGGAATCGGTGCTGAGCAGGGCGGCGGCGTGGGCCAGGGTGGCCTTGAGCTCGGTCAAGCTTTGGCGGTTGCGGAGGTCGTGGACGTTGGGTCCAGCGAGCGGAAACCACGGCCCGCGCCCGACCACGGCAAAGCGCACTTGAGGCATCGCGGCGACCAGTTCCTGGTAATAGCGGTAGGGCCAGAGCTTCGTCCTCCAGCGGCTGTACGGATGGAGTGCTATATAAGGCAGGCTAATTTTTGGCTGCTTGTAGACCAGTTTGGTAGGGAATCCAAAGTCCGCCGCTTCGGGGACGATTTCCAGGTAGTGGAGCACCGAAAGGTAGCGCTCGAAGGCGGCGGTGGCTTCGTCCCGGGCCACCTCGTTGTAGAAGAACCGGGCGCCCTCGCGGGCGGAGGCCAGGCCGAGCCGGCGGGGTGCATGGGTGGCGTGCGTCATCAGGCCGCTGCGCAGCAGGCCCTGGAGGTCGATAACGAGATCGTAGTTCTCCGCCCGCAGGGCGCGGCCCCATTCCACGCAGGACGGCAGGCTGGAGGGGAAGCGCCAGCGCTGGCGGGGGTAGAGTACCAGCCGGTCGATGTGGCGGTTGTCCGCGAGCAGCTCGCGGAAATGCTCGTTAAGCACCCAGTGCAGGGTCACGCCCGGCCAGGCCTGCTTGAGGCTGGCCGCCACGGGCAGAGCCTGGACCACGTCGCCGAAGGCGCTGGGCTTGATGAGGAGGACTTTGCCGGGCGGGGAAGACGCGGACACGGGGAGGGTCGCCGCTACACAGCGTTGGCCAGGCGTTCGGCCAGGCGCGAGGGCAGGCCGGCGTTCATGATCTTGGCCTGGGCCTTGGCCAGGTCGTAGGGCAGGCGGCGCAGTTCGATGGTGTTGGCGCTGGTGTCGTAGATGACGTAGGCGGCGCGCCAGTCGCCGTCGCGGGGCTGGCCCACGCTGCCCACGTTAATAAAGTACTTTTTCTCCGGCTGGATATCGATCTTCTTGTAGAAAAACTCGTGCACCTTGGTGTCGCGGATGAATACGTGCGGCACGTGGGTGTGGCCAAAGAAGCACAGGTTGGTCTTCTGGTACTGCAGGCTGCTTTCGGCCTCCAGGATGGAAAAGACGTAGCCCCAGCGGTTGGGTTGGTCGAGGGTGGCGTGGACCACGGTGAAGGAGTTGACCGGCCGGATCAGCGGCAGGGCGCGCAGGAATTCCTTCTGTTCCTTGGTGAGCTGCTCGCGCGAGTACTGGATGGAGGCCAGCGCCAGGTCGTTGAAGTGCTCCACGTCGCGGATTTCGCTGGCTTCTTCGTCGTGGTTGCCTTTGACGATGGGGCAGCCCAAGGCGCGGACGATTTCCAGGCACTCGCGGGGGTTGGCGTTGTAGCCGACGATGTCTCCAATACAAACCGTATGTGTAACCGCTTGGGCCTGCATGTCTTCGAGGACCGCTTCAAGAGCCTCCAGATTACTATGGATATCCCCAAATATACCAAATCTCATGACCTTTTACGACGGACGGCTAGGGGTTGAGCGTAGGTGAGGGAGCCGGGTTGGAAAAGATTCTTTTTTCCGCAGGAACATTTAATTTCTCTTCCAGTTCTCGGATGGACTCCTCGATTTTGTCCTTGGCGATCTGAGGGCGGGCCGGTTGGTCCAAGTATTTGTTCCAGAGCATTTTCCAGTGTTCGTAGGCCTCCTGGTCCATCCCTCCTTTTTGCCACATGTAGGCCGGGAAACGCTCCAGGTAAAGCGGCGCGCCCGGCCGCTGGCTGGCCTGGAGGTAGTACTGGGCGGCGGCGGGATAATCCTGCAGTTTTTGGTCGTAGACATCAGCCAGCGCCTTGTAGAGCCGGTAGGATTCGGGGTTGGCCTCGCGCCCGCGCTCGTAGAGCCGCGCGCCTTGTTCAATCCAGTGCCGCTCCTGCCGCAGGCGCTCCTCCGGGTCGGTTTCAATCGCGCTGAAGCGGGCGTCATTACTGGCGTTGTAGGCCAAGTGCCAGCCACCGTTTTCCCAGAAGGGCAGAAACCGCGGCTGCAGGGTGGTGGCCAGCTCGATGTTCTTCTGCGCGCGGTACCAGTCCTTGTCCGCCCAGGCGTCGGTCACTCCCAGCCAAATCAGGTCGGCCACCACGCCGCGGAAGCCGCCCAGCAGGCCGATCATGGCATTCTGGCTGAGCTGGTCGCGCAGGTTGCGGTTAATTTCCAGGCCCTGGTAGCGCACCTCCATGATTTCCTCGTCGATGTGGGTCTCCCAAAGCACCTTAAAGGGCGCCCAGAGGCCCAGCACCAGCCCGGCCAGGATCAACGGCCGCTGCCAAAACGGTCGGTCCCGCTCGACGCGGTTGCGGAAGAGGAAGTTCATGGCGCGGTTGGAGGTGGTTGCTAAAGTTCGCGGTCCTGGAAGATGATGACGGCCACGCCCAGGTAAACGGCGATCCGTACCACCGTCAGTGCCAGGATTTGTAGGGTGTCGGCCCAGAGGACCTCCGTGCCGGCCAGGATTTCGTCGATGAGGCTGTAGGTGTTCATGTCCGGCAGCAGCAGCACCAGGACACCCAGCCCGATGCTGGCGAGGCTGAACTCGTCCGCCTGCGCCTGCCAGGTTTCCCGGGCGGTGCTCTGCAGGTGCCCGATCAGGTAGATCATGAATGTCGTGGCCACGGTGAAGATGGTCGACGTGGCGAAGGTGGAGATGACCATCGCGATGGACGCGGTGAAGGCGAGCTTGGCGTAGATGAGCAGGAGGGCCTGGAAGATGTCGGGATCGCGCGCCGCCGCGTAGGCCTGTTCGATGAGCCTGCTTTGGTGGGCCAGGGCCTCCGGCGAAGCGCCCGAGGATGCCATCTGCGCGAGGTGCTCCTCCATGGGGCCGATCACCCACTGTTCCTTGAGGAAGAGCACGACAAAAAAGACCACGCTCATCAGGAAGAGCGCCACCGCCAGCAGGACCAGCACGCCGAGGAACTTGCCCAGAAGAAACTCCGCCCGGTGGACCGGCTTGGCCAGGATGGTGTAGACGGTGCGGTTCTCCAACTCGGTCGGCAGGAGGGCGGCGGTGCTCATCAGCGCGATCAGCAGGCCGAAGACGGACATCGCGCCCAGGGAGAAGTCCTTGATGAACTTGAAGGCGTCGGCTTCGAGCGTGAGGTCGTCGAAGAGGAAGGCGCTGGCGATGGCCACCAGCGCGAAGAGCAGCAGGATATTGAGCACGCGCTGGCGCATCGCTTCGGTCAGCGTGTTGCGCGCGATGAGATAAATGCGGGATAGGCTCGACATGGCGGGCGGTTACTCCTTGGCTTCGTTGGTCGGGCGCTGGCCGTCGGGGCGTTCGCGTTCGTGCTCCACCGCCTTCAGGAAGAGCTGCTCGAGGGAAAGCCGGGGCCGCTCCAGGCGCACGTTGGTCGCGCCCAGCCGCTCGAGCGCGGCCCTGGCCTCCTCGCGCTTTTCCGGCGGCAAACCGTCGAAGGCAAGCTGCGCGGTATCCTGCTGCACCAGCAGCTCGTCCAGCGAGCCCTCCACCATCTTGTTGCCCAGGCTCATGATCGCCACCCGGTCGCTAACCTCTTGGACCTGCTCGAGCAGGTGCGAGCAGAAGATGACCGTCTTGCCCATTTCGCGCAGCCGGACGATGAGGTCGCGGATTTCGCGCGAGCCGATGGGGTCGACGCCGGCGGTGGGCTCGTCCAGCAGGAGCAGCTCAGGGTCGTGGACCATCGCCTGGGCCAAGCCAATGCGCTGCAGCATGCCCTTCGAGTAGGCGCCCAGTGGGCGATCGCGCCCGTTCTCCAGGTTC
This sequence comes from Verrucomicrobiota bacterium, assembly GCA_038745425.1. GTDB lineage: Bacteria > Verrucomicrobiota > Verrucomicrobiia > Methylacidiphilales > UBA1321 > CAWUJC01. The sequence continues at coordinate 6,691 of JBCDLL010000041.1, forward strand.
ACCAGCTTGATGAGTTCGTTCACTCGTTTCTCCAGCGCCGCGCCGCGCAGGCCGCAGAGCTTGCCGAAGTAGCGCAGGGTCTCGTCGCCGTTGAGGAATTTGTAGAAATACGGGTTTTCCGGCAGCAGGCCCATCCGCGCGCGCGCGGCCATGGATTCCGCTTCCAGCCCAAAAATGCGGGCCGTGCCGCTCGTGGGGCGGACCAGCCCCAGCAGCATCTTCATGGTGGTGCTCTTGCCGGAGCCGTTGGGCCCCAGCAGGCCGAAGACCTCGCCGCGCTCCACCGTCAGGTCCAGCGCGTTGACGGCAATGAGCACGCGGTTCTTCCAGGGCAGGCGGTACTTTTTGGTCAGCCCGCGGATTTCCACGGCCGGGGTGGATGCGGAGCCGGAGGCGTCGGCGGCTTCGGACTGGGGGGGCGGGGAGCTCGTTTCCATCACAAGCGGGCACTCTTTGGAGACACTTCAATTATGCTTCAATGCGAAAGCCGAGCAAGTCAGGGTCCGCCGGATGCCAGGAAACGTCCCGGCCGCGGATGTTGCCGCCAAGGCCGCTTTCCCCGATCGCTTCCAGGAAGGCTTCAACCTCGCCGCGCTCTCCCTGGGCAATGAGCTGCACGCGGCTGTCGGGCAGGTTGCGCACGGTGCCGCTGACCTCGAAGCCCTTGGCCACCTGCTGGGCGGTGTAACGGAAGCCGACCCCCTGCACGCGGCCCTCGTAGAATACCTCCGCCTTTTCCATCCTGGGCCACCATTCATGCGCGGCGGCGCTTTGCCAAGCAAAAGGTGCGCTGGGAGGCGGGCCAACCGCCGGCCTTACTTCTGCTTGCGGGCTTCGGCCTTTTCCTTGGCGCGCACCCGCTCCAGCGCGGAGTAGATGATGGCCTGCTCGCCGTACTTCAGCCAGGGGCCTTCGGGCACCTCGTGGGCTTCCACAAAGCGCCAGTCGCAGAGATCAAGGCCGTCGAGGCCCAGGTAGTTTTCCACCGCGGGCGAGACGTCCAGGCCGGCCTTGTTGTAGGTGGTGGGGCGCTCGTTGCCCCAGATGTACTCGGCGTGGTCGTAGCGGAACGGGCCCACGTCTTCCCACTGCGCGTAGCAGAGCCGGCCGTCCATGGCGCGGATTTTAACCCACCGGCCCTGGACCTGGCTCTTCCAGCGGTCCTCCTTGGCCTTCTTGGGATCCCACCAGGGAATCCACTTGGCCGCGATCTTCGGGTACTTGACGTCGTTGAAGGGCAGGGCGATGTAGAAGGGGTTGCGCTTGGCGGCAAAGGTGGCGGGCAGGATGCCGGCATCGCGCTTGTCCCGGCGGTCCTCCCCGCCGTAGTTGCCGCGCCAGTTCATGTCCCAGGCGCTGGCTTTGTTCATGGTGCTGTTGTAGCCGCTGGCGCCCTGGCCGATCCAAAAGGTGGTGGTCACGATGTTTTTTTTCCAGGGGAAGTTGGAGGGGCCTTTCTTTTCCTGCGGGGGGGTGATCGACAGTGGCTCCGAGGGCCGGGTGGCCAGCGAGCGGATGAAGCGGGTGCCTGGGTCGTCCGGCTCGTCCTCCAGCACCACCTTGGGCTGGGTGGAAATCTTCAAACCCGAGTGGTTGCGTACTAGTTGGGTCGGCTCCTCCTCCTCGGGGGCTTCCTCTTTCTCGGAGGACGTCGCCAGGGAGTCGTCGAATTGGTAAATGACGGTTTCAGGGCCGTCGGTTTCCTCCGCGTGGAGAAGGGGGGCGTTCAGGGTTGCCGCCAACGCGCAGCAGGTGGCCAGAGAAGCTGATTTCAGCATAGCAGGTGAGTGGAAATGGTAAACGGTGCCGATTCCGCAGGCGGCTAAATTGCCGATCCCTTAGTATTTACCACTTTTTACGGAATAGCAATATCCGTGCGAGAGAACGCTATCCCGCGAGACGGCGCAAGCAAGCTCAAATTGGGGGCCTGATTTGGTGGGTTTGCCGGGCCATTTCGTTGGGTTGACTCCTCCTGCCGCTTTGACTAGGTTGGCGCCTAGTGCAAGAGACCCAGATCCTTGTGGCCCGGCAAGGCTCGCTCGCGTTCATCCAGGTAAAGGGCCGTGGCTCTTTTCAGAACGCCGGAGCGCTCAAAAGTTTTTATCAGGAAATGCTGGCCGAAGAGGTGGTCCAGTTCGTGATCGATCTCGAAAAATGCACCTACATGGACAGCACCTTCATGGGCACCCTGGCCGGGCTCGGCGCCAAGCTCAAGCAGCGTCCCGACGGCGGGGTCCGCATCGTCAACGTGGGGGAGCGCAGCCTGGAGATGCTCCGCAACCTGGGCCTGGACCGCGTCGTCACGATCAGCCTTTCCGGAGTGGACTACCAGCAGCCGTCCGAGCGGGAAATGTCCGAGGCCCCGGCGCCGGATCAGTCCAAGCGGGAGATTACCCAGGGCATGCTGGAAGCCCACGAAACGCTGGCCGCCATCGACGCGTCCAACGCCCCGAAGTTCAAGGACGTGCTCGCCTACCTAAAAGAGGACCTGGGCAAGACCGCTGAGGATTAGCCTCCGCCCCACGCCGCCATGCTGCCCTGGATTCTGTTGTTGCTCGCCGTCGCCGCGATCGGAGTCATGGGATTCTTCCTCCACAAGCGCGGCACCTACGAAGACCGGCTGGAGCGGCGTCTGCAGGGCCTGCGCCAGGAGAAGCGCATTCTCTTCGACTTTCTCCACGACCTCGGCGAGGCCTTCAGCGAGAGCGTCGACCAGCACCAGATGCTCGAGATCATCCTCGACAGCGCCCAAAAGGTCTGCGATGCCCACGGCGGGGTCATCTACCTCTGGAACGCCGACCGCACCGCCCTGCGCGCCGAGACGGTCAAGGGTTTCTTCCCCCCGCCGATGAGCGTGGACAACCAGGTGGCGGACAAGTTTGCCACCCGGGTGGAGTACCTGGAGACTTTCCTCAAAAGCGAGCCCCTGCTGGCCGACGGCGTCAACATCCTCCTCGACGTCAGCCGCAACAACGAGCCGGTGCTGATCCACGACGCCGAGGGCGATCCGCGCTTTCCCGTCTTCAAGGAGGAGTCCCTGAAGGTGCGCACCTACATGGCGGTGCCTCTCAACTACCGCGGGGAAAAGCTCGGCGTCATCGCCCTGGCCAACCGGGAGGACGGCCACCCCTTCAACCGGCAGGACTTCGACGTCATCCAGTCCGTGGCCGACCAGGCCTCCTTTTCCCTCCACAGCGCCACCACCTACCGGCAGCTGGCCGACAAGCGCAAGATGGACCACGACCTGAACGTGGCCCACGAAATCCAGCAGATTCTCCTGCCGCGCCACCCGCCCGCCATCGCCGGCTACGACCTCTACGCGCTCAACATTCCCGCCCAGCAGGTCAGCGGCGACTACTACGACTTCATTGCGGTGGACGAATCCCGGATCGGGCTGGCCATCGCCGACGTCAGCGGCAAAGGCATCCCGGCCAGCCTCATCATGGCCATGTGCCGCAGCGTGCTGCGCAGCCGGGCGCCGGGGCTGGCCTCGCCGGCGGCGGCGCTGCGCGAGCTCAACCGCCAGCTCTTCCCCGACATCCGCGAGGACATGTTCATCACGATGGCGTACCTGGTACTCGACTACCAGACCCACGAGCTGCGCGTGGCCCGCGCCGGGCACGAGGCCCCGTTGCTGGCCACGGATAACTTCGCCAAGGTGGAGTCGATCAAGGGGCCCGGCATGGCGCTGGGCATCGACGGTGGCGACATCTTCAACGAAGTGGTCGAGGACGTCGTCATCCCCCTGCAGCCGGGCGACACCGTTATCGCCTACACCGACGGCATCAACGAGGCCCTCGACGAGCACGGCGAGGAGTTCGGCCGCGCCCACATCAAGGAGGCCATCCCCCAGGCGGGTGGCCAGGGCGTGGAATTCCTGATCAAAAACATCGTTGAGCGGGTGCAGCGCTTTGCCGGGGAGCAGCCCCAGAGCGACGATATCACGATGGCAGCCTTGCAAAGGAACAAGGAATAGTTAGGGTTTCCTTTCCCCTCCCCGGAATCCCCCTCCCGCCATCCGTGAAAGAAGAGCAGACTCCCATCCCCCCCGAAGAGCAGGAACCCGTCGCCGGCGAATTCGCCGAAGAAGACGCGCCGTCCGCCGAGACCGCCGAGACCGAAGTGGTTGACCCGTCGGCACCGGCCGAGATCACCCAGGGCGGCCTGCAGGTGCTCCTGGAGAAGGCGGAGAAGGCCAAGGAATTCGAGGACAAGTGGCTGCGCGCCCGCGCCGAGTTCGACAACTTCCGCAAGCGCGCGGCCAAGGAGAAAGACCAGGTGCGCGACTACGCCAAGGAGTCCGTGCTGATGCAGCTTTTGCCCGTGCTCGACAGCTTCGACATGGGCATGACGCAGGTGGAAAACAGCCAGGACATCGCCTCCATCCAGCAGGGCATGCGGCTCATCCACGGCCAGCTCCGCAGCCTGCTCGACGAGCTCGGCATCGAGACCATCGACGCCCTCGGCCAACCCTTTGACCACAACCTGCACGAGGCCATGAGCACGCAGGAAACCGACGAACACGAGGACGGCACCGTCATCAGCCAGACCCGCAAGGGCTATCGGCTGAAGGGGCGGTTGCTGCGCCCGGCCAGCGTCGTGGTCGCCAAAGCCCCGGAGGGCCAGTAGGGCCATGGCATCGGTTAAGCGCGATTACTACGAGGTGTTGGAAGTCGACCGCGGCGCGGACGGCACCACCATCAAGAAGGCTTACCGCAAAATGGCGGTCAAGTACCACCCGGACAAGAACCAGGGCGACGCCGAAGCCGAGGCCCGATTCAAGGAAATCGGCGAGGCTTACGAGGTGCTCAGCGACGGGGAGAAGCGCGCCGCCTACGACCGCTTTGGCCACAGCGCCTTCAGCCAGGGCGGCGGCGGCTTCCACGCCCACGATCCCTTCGACGTCTTCCGTGAGGTCTTCAGCGGCGGCGGCGGTGGGGGAGGCGGCATTTTTGGCAGCATCTTCGAGGAGGCCTTCGGCGGCGGCGGCGGGCGCTCCCGCGGGCGCGGCGCCGACCTGCGCTACGACATGCAGATCACCTTCGAGGAAGCGGCCAAGGGCTGCGAGAAGGAGATCACCCTCAAAAAGCTCGAGACCTGCAAGACCTGCGACGGCACGGGCGCGGCCAAGGGCGGCCGCGCGGTCACTTGCCCCACCTGCGGCGGACAGGGTCAGGTTTACGCCCAGCGCGGCTTTTTCTCGGTCGCGCAGGCCTGCCCGGACTGCGGCGGCTCCGGCGAGATCATCGACCGCCCCTGCCGGGACTGCAACGGCGAGGGCCGCACCGAGCAGACCAGCAAGATCAAGATCAAGATCCCTCCCGGCATCGAGGACGGCTCACGCCTGCGGTCCTCCGGCCAGGGCGAGGCCGGCGTGCGCAACGGGCCCCGGGGCGATCTCTACATCGTCGTCCACGTCAAGGAGCACGCCATCTTCCAGCGCGACGGCACCGACCTCTTCTGCGAGGTGCCGATCAGCTTCGCCAGCGCCACGCTCGGCGGGGAGGTCAAGGTCCCGACGCTGGACGGCTCGGCCAAGGTCAAAATTCCGGCGGGGACGCCCTCGGGCAAGGTCTTCCGCCTGCGCGGCAAGGGCGTGGCCGATCTCGCCGGCCGCGGCACCGGCGACCTGCACGTGCGGGTCTACGTCGAGGTGCCCACCAAGCTCAACACCGAACAGAAGAAAAAGCTGGAGGAATTCGCCGAGTCCTGCGGCGAGGAACACCATCCGGAAATCAGCGGCTTCTTCGACAAGGTCAAGCAGCTCTTTTCCTAACCGCCCGTGAAACGCTACTTCCACCCCAAGCCCGAGGCCGGCGTGCTCGACGAGGCCGAGAGCCACCACTGCGCGCAGGTCATGCGGCAGAAGGAGGGCGACTTCCTGACCGTCTTCGACGGGCGCGGGCTCGAGGTCAAAGCCAGAATCGCCGAGATCGCCAAGCAGACGGTGCGCTACGAGCCGGTCACGCAAAACCGGGTGCCGCCGCCGGCCCACCGGCTGGTGCTGGCTCAGGCCCTGGCCAAGCACAAGGCGATGGACCTCATCATCCAGAAGGCAACCGAACTGGGCGTGAGCGCGATCGCGCCGCTGGCCAGCGACCGCTGCGTGAGCCAACTCGACGACGATCAGGCCGAGGGTCGCATCGGCAAGTGGCGCGCCATCGCAATCGAGGCCGCCAAGCAGAGCGGCCAGAACTGGCTGCCGGAGTTTGCCCCGGTCCGGCGGGTCAAGCCGTTCCTGGCCGAACTCAAGCCGCAGCCGGTCAAGCTGATCGCCTCGCTGCAGCCAGAGGCCCAGCCGCTCAAGGCCACCCTGCGCGACGCGCTGGCGGAAAAGGGCCGCGACACCGAGGTGGTGCTGATGATCGGGCCGGAAGGGGATTTCACCCCGGCCGAAATCGGCGAAGCCCGCGCGACCGGGTTCCTGCCCGTCTCTCTCGGCGAGATCGTGCTGCGCTCCGAGACCGCCGCCATCTTTACGCTCAGTTCCATTATTTACGAGCTGTCCTGAGGGCGGGGGTGTTAAACGGACGCAAAAGATTTTCCGCCGCTGGGCTCAGCGGCGGCTACCGGGCCGCGGGAAAACGAGTCGGTTCAAAAGGGCCGCTACCTGGCACACGGCTAAGCCAAGCCAGCGGAGGGTCGAGCTTCTGCTCGACCATCCAGTCCGTCCGGTTTTCGCGGCGGAGCAGAAGCTCCGCCCTCCGTACCGGGTCGGTCTTCGACGACCTTTCTGTCGCGCCCTCCGTGTCGGGTTGTCCATCCCCAGCCTTCCCGTTCCGTCGCTGGGCTCAGCGGCGGCCTTACATGATGCTCTTGTAGTCCGCCTCGTCGAAGTTGACGAAGTAGGAGTGGGCCGCGTCGTCGAGCATGTCGGCCGTGATGGTGGGGTCGATCTGCTTGAAGCGGCAGACGTCGATAATGTTCTCGAGGACGTCGCGGGGCAGGCAGCCGCGCAGCGGGCGCCCGTGGGTGCGCATGTGCTTCTCCACAAAGTAGTCCACGATTTCGTCCGCGTAGGGCACGCCCTTGTTCTCGCTGACGATCTTCCAGATGGCCCGGAAGCTCTCGTGGCTGGGGTCCTTGATCGGGATTTTATAGCGGATGCGGCGCAGGAAGGCGTCGTCCACCAGGTGGCTCGGATTGAGGTTGGTCGAAAAGACGATGAGCTCGTCGAAGGGAATCTCGATCTTGGTACCGGTGTGCAGGGTCAGGAAGTCGATCCGTTTTTCCAGCGGCACGATCCAGCGGTTGAGCAGAGTCTTGGGCTCAATGCGCTGGCGGCCGAAGTCGTCGATCATGAAAGCGCCGCCGTTGGCCTTCATCTGGAAGGGGGCCTCGTAAAAGCGCGATTCCTCGTTCCAGATCAGGTCGAGGGACTCGAGGGTCAGCTCGCCGCCGACGATGATGATGGGCCGCTCCACCAGGTGAAAGCGCTTGTCGTAGCGACCCTGCAGGCGCATGTCCTCCTCCTGCGAGACGCTCTTGTGGTTGTACTCGTCGTAGATGCGGATGATCTGGCCGTTAACTTCGATCGCGTAGGGGATGAAGATGGACCCGCCGAAGGATTTGACGATGCGCTCGCAGATGGAGGTCTTGCCGTTGCCGGGAGGGCCATAGAGGAACATCGAGCGCCCGGAATTCACCGCCGGGCCGATCTGGTCCAGGATGGTGTCCTCAAAGACCAGGTCGGTGAAGGCCTCCCGCAGCCGCTCCGCGTTAACGGTGATCTTCTGCAGGCTCTGCTCGCTGATGATCTTGTTGTAGAGGGTGTGGGAGACCGGCGCGGGGCCGATGTAGGTGGTCTGCTCAAAGTACTGGAGCGCGCGGGTGCGGCCGGCCTCGGTAATGTTGTAGACGTAGCTGATGGCGCTCATCTCGCCGCGGGTGATTTCCACCATGCGGATTTCGCGCAGCGCGTTGAGCACCGGCTCGACCACGTTGAAGAAGGGCAGGCAGACCGCTTCGGAAATCTGGTGAGCCGTCAGCGACGTGTTCATGTGCAGCATCCGCAGGATGATGCCCTCGAGCACGTTGGGGTTCACGTCGAGCGTTTCGAGCGAGTCCGGCTCCGGCGGGGTGAACAGCGACGCGTTGGAAAACAGTTCCATTCCTTAGAAGATGTGCAGAATGCGCGCCAATTGCAACGGCCTGGCAAGGCCGGGCCCTAAACGTTAAAGCGGAACTCCATCACGTCGCCCTCGGCCACCACGTAGTCCTTGCCTTCCACCCTCAGCTTGCCGGCTTCGCGAGCCTTGGCAAAGGAGCCCAGCTCGAGCAGCGCTTCCCAGTCGATGGTCTCCGCCGCGATGAAGCCGCGCTCGAAGTCGGTGTGGATGACGCCGGCCGCGGCCGGGGCCTTGTCGCCGGCGCGGATGGTCCAGGCGCGGCTTTCCTTCTCGCCGGTGGTGAAGTAGGTGCGCAGGCCGAGCAGCTCGTAGGCGGCGCGGATGAGCTGGCCCAGGCCGGACTCGGCCACGCCCAGTTCCTGGAGGTACTCGGCCGCTTCGGCCGGTTCCAGCTCGGCCAGCTCCGCCTCGATCCGCGCGGAGACCGGGATCGCCTGCGCGCTGTGGCTCTCCGCCGCGTAGGCCCGCACTTTTTGCACCATGGCGTTGCTCTCCGCCTTGGCCAGGGCGCCTTCCTCCACGTTGCAGGCAAAGATGGTCGGCTTGCTGGTGAGGAGAAAGAACTGCCGCAGGGTGGCGCGTTCCTCGTCGGTCGCTTCCAGCGTGAGCGCGGGCTTGCCGGCGTCGAGGTGCGGGATGAGACGGTCCGCCAGGGCCACTTCCGCCTGGGCCTGTGCGTCGCCGCCGCGGGCGGTCTTGACGGCGCGCTCCCGGCGCTTGGCCACGCTGGCGACGTCGGCCAGGATCAGCTCGGTGTTGATCACCTCGATGTCGCGCACCGGGTCGACCGAGCCGTCCACGTGGTGGACGTCCTCGTCCTCAAAGCAGCGCACCACCTGGACGATGGCGTCGACCTCGCGCACGTGGCTCAGGAACTGGTTGCCCAGCCCCTCGCCGGTGCTGGCGCCCTTCACCAGCCCGGCGATGTCCACGAACTCAATCGCGGCGGGGACGGTCTTGGCGCTGGCGCTCATGGTGGCCAGGCGGTCCAGGCGCGGGTCCGGCACCGTTACGATGCCCTGGTTGGGGTCGATCGTGCAGAAAGGGTAGTTCTCCGCTTGCGCCTTTTTGGTGCGCGTCACGGCGTTAAAAAGCGTGCTTTTGCCCACGTTGGGCAGACCGACAATCCCGACTTGCAGCATGGCGACCGAGCATGCGAGCCGCCGCCCGGGGGCGCAACCCTATTGTGGTTGGCATAAGCACTGCTGCTTTTTTTTCGAGGACTCCTGTCTCCGTCGTTCATGAAGAAGGTTGAAGCCATCATCAAGCCCTACAAGTTTGAGGAAGTGCGGCTCGCGCTGGCCGAGGAGGGCATTGCCGGCATGAGCGTGGCCAACGTGATGGGCTTCGGGCGCCAGCGCGGCCACACCGAGCTCTACCGCGGCAGCGAGTACTCGGCCGGATTCCTCCCCAAGGTCAAGCTGGAGGTCGTCTGCCGCGCCGACCAGGTCCCGACCGTCATCCAGTGCATTTGCGACAACGCCCGCTCCGGCAAAATCGGCGACGGCAAAATTTTCGTCTACGCAGTGGAGGAGGCTATCCAGATCCGCACCGGCGACACCGGCGAGAAGGCTGTGGCGTAAATGACCTCAAAAGGCAGGACGGTAAGTGGGGCGGACTCCGCGCTAACCGGGGTGATTCAAGACGGAGAAGAAGCTCCGCCCTCCGTCTCGCTTGGGGCATCGCTCCCGACCGGTTCGTGGCATCGCCCTTTTCCGGTAGCCGCCGCTGACCCCAGCGGCGGAGTGTCGGGAGCATCGCCTGCGGAGAATCAAACCACCGGCCAGTGAGAGCGCGTCAGTCCACGGCGGGCGGTGGCGTTTCTCGATAATCCGGGGGCATCGGAATCTTCATCACGATGTCGTAGGATTGGCCTCCGGGTGGTCCGGGTAGGCCGGCTTCCTCCCACTCAGCGTAGGAAAGCCCATCTTGGTCCTTGGCGTCTGGCCCAATCGACCAGGTGCGGCGTCTCTCGCGGTCGTAGCGCAAAGGTTGGCCGTCAACCGGGTCCACCGGGATCGCGTCGATGTATGCGGGCACAAGCTCCTCCAGGCTGGCGGGCAGCTCACCGTCACGCTCGTTGGCGTAGCCCGCCAGGGCCAGTCCCACTCGGGTGAAGGCGAACTGGGCGCGGCAATGGTTGTGATCTTCTGCCGTGTAGAAGGGGCAGGCAAAAAAGTAGTTACCGTAGTGGTTCACAATTCCGGATGCGGGTGGATCAGGGGGCGGGGTGAATTGAGTCGTGGGTCGGCCCAATTGCGCAAACATTGCTTTGATCTGCCCACCCAGCACGCGCATGGTCCGGTTCGGCTTGAAAAGAATGGGTGCAAGCATGCCGTAGTCGCGGCGGGTATCCTCTATAAATTGCGGCGTGACGTAGCGCTTGGCCAGGTAGTACTCAAAAAGCAGACTATCCTTCAGGTCCTGAGCGACGGGCTCGTAACGTTTGAGCTCATCGTTACGCAATCGAGCGGTGGCTGCATCTGGCGCAAGGTCGACCACGCTTTCACGAACCTCCCCCAGGCCAATAGCCTGGTTGGCTTGTCCAATTAACTGAGCAACGATTGCGAGGTTCTTCCCGATCAGGCGGTCGCCCAGACGGACGCAGCGCATGGAATCAATCCACACCTGCTGGGAATGGCCTTGAGCCCTCGCCGACCCCATTCGGTAAGCAAGCAGATTTGAGAGCCGAAGCGCTGCACTCAAGCCGGAGATGTCTTCGCGACTTTGCAACCGAAGGTCGGTGAAGTGTGGCGCGGCGATGACCTCGTCGATGCGATCGAAATGTCCGTGGAGTGGCTCCAGCTCGAGGGCAACTTCGTCCCAGTCGGTGTCGGCGGGATCGTCCACGAAATCGATTAGGTCGGAAAGTTGCTCGAGATCCCCGGCGCGATCAATCTCCTCCATCAGTTTCGCGGCCATGATCAGGCCGTTGGTTTCAGGCGGGCCGATGGTGCTGGGCTCGACTAGGATGTCGGCGTCCTCCGGCGGCGGATCGTCGCGGTAGAGGTCCCAGACGGTCAAGCCTACCAGCACCGCCGCCAAGACGGCCGCCACGCCATACCATTGCTGCGGGCTCAGCCGGGCCATGGCATCGCCCAGCGGGCTGCCGGTGCGGGAAGTGCGCGCCATCGTTCCGGTTTAGCAAGCCTCGTCCGCTGAGCCAAGGTGCTAGAGCTTGTTAGGGAACTCCGCGCAATGCGGGCCGCGGGGGACTTTTGTGACAAGCTCTCGGGTTTTCCTCCTTGCTTCGGTGGTCGCCGCCTTGCAGTCTCGCCCCTCGGATGACCGAGCCCCCTGAGAACGACCCCGGTGCGCCGACGAGCGCGTCCGCGCCGCCGCCGGAGGCCGCGCCCGAGGAGCACCACCGCCTTTCCAAGGATCTGCGCGAGCTCCTGGCCAACACCGGCGAGGAGGGCCTGACCATCGCCGACCTGATGGCCAAGCTGCAGGACCGCGGCTTCGGCCTCGTGCTCGTTTTTCTGTCCCTGCCCAGTGCCTTGCCGGTTCCGGCCCCCGGCTACAGTACGCCTTTTGGCATCGCGCTGGTGCTGCTGACGGTGCAGATGCTCTTTGGCCGCACAACGCCCTGGCTGCCGCGCTTTGTGCTCAAGATGCGCATCGGCCCCAAGCTGGCCAACACCATGATCGGCGCGGCGGCCGCCTTCTTCGCCAAGGTAGAATGGCTGATCAAGCCGCGGCTGGGCGCGCTGGCTGGCGGCCTGGGCGAGCGACTGGCCGCGCTCATCATCATCATCATGTCCTGCCTGATGATCCTGCCCATTCCCTTTACCAACACCTTTCCGGCCATGGTCGTTTTCATCATCGGCGTGGCGCTGATCGAGAAGGACGGCTTGCTGATGCTCCTGAGCCTGCTCCTGGGGGCGCTGGCGGTGGCGCTTTACGCCTACGTGGTTTATCTGGTGGTGACGCTGGGCACGGCCGCCGCCGAGCAGCTCAAGGAGCAGGTAAAGGGCTGGATCACCGGCGAGGAGGCCGCGCCCGTTGCGCCCGGCCCGGATGCGGGTTAGCTTTCCGCCTTCTCGTCATGCAGTTGGAACAACTCGTGGAATTGCTGTGCTGCCCGGAAACCCGGCAGGATTTGCGCCTGGCCGACCCCGCCGAGCTGGAGTGCCTCAATCAGGCCATCCGCGACGGGCGCCTGGCCAGCCTGGACGGTGAAAAAGTGGAGACCCCCGCGACCGGCGCCCTGGTGCGCGCCGACAACGAGGTGATTTACCTGGTGCAAAACAACATTCCGGTGATGCTGGGCGTGAAGGCTGTGCGTTACGCCGAGGTGATGGACGAGTCCCGCTACCAGCCGGGGGAGGAGGGCGGAGATCTGCCGCCGGTGCGCGACCTGGCCGGCCAAACCACCGCCGACACCACCGACGCCGGGCCGCTGCCCGAGACGCCCTGAGCGATGGCCGACCCTTCCCGCCAGCTCGGCTTACTGCTGGCCGTGGCGCCCGGCCACCCCAATTTTGCCCGCGCCGTGGCCGCGATCGACTACGCGCTAGAGCGGGGAACCCGCGTGTTTGTCTACGCCATTGACGAAGGCGTCCGCGCCGTGCCGGGAGAAGAACTCCAGCAGCGCCGCGAAACCCATCCCGATACCTTTGCGCTCTGGGCCTGCGCCTACGGCGCGGAGAAGCGCGGCCTGCCTACCGACGACCGCGCCGCCTACGCCGGGCTCTCCGTGCTGGCGGACCTGATCGCGTCGACCGACAAATTCGTCTGCGTGAGCCAGGTGGCGGCCCCGGGCGGCACCCGGCCCGGCCGCCGCGCCCAGCCGCCCCGCACGCTGGTCCTGGTGGAGGCCGATCCGGAAAGCGACCCCCGCGCTGCCGAAGGCGTGCGCATCGCCGCCGGTGTCGGCGCTTGGGAGCTGACGGAAGTGACGCTGGGCCTGCGCGGCCCGGCCACGGATTTGCTGACCGGGGAGAATCCGGACGATTGGGTCGACGGGCGCGACCTGGCGAATCAGCTGGAGGCCGTCCGCGAGCGGCCGACGCCGCTCACGGTGGTGGCGTTCCCGGAGGAGCGGGCGGAGCTGGAGCCGCGCCTGCGCGAGACGCCGCGACTGGAGTGGCAAACTCCGGACCGCGCGACCGAATGGGTCGGCGGGTTCGACGCGGTGATCGCCCTCTAAACAAAGGCGGGCGTCGGTTCAACCAAGCGGGCTTTAGCTCCTCGCTAAGCGGCGATCGGCAGGATCGCTTTGCGGACACGCACCAGGTTGCGGCTGCCGCGGCGCTCATAGTCGAGCGAGTCCATCAGGTTCTTGACCAGATGCACGCCCAGGCCGCCCACCGGCTGCTGGTGCAGCACCTCGCGCAGGTGGTACTCGCGGGTGTCGGTGACGGGGTTGAAGGGCTTGCCGTCGTCTTCGATTTCCGCCAGCACCTCGTTTTCCCGCAGGCGCAGGCGCACCACGATCTCGTGTTCGGTGCCGGCCTCAAAGCCGTGCTTGATCACGTTCACCACCAGTTCCTCCAACGCCAGGGTCAGGTTGAAGACGGCGTCGCCGGGGAGTTGGTGGCTTTCGCCGAACGCCTCGACGCTGGCGGTGAACTGGGTCACCTCGTCCAGGTCGTTGCGGAGGGCGAAGGAATGGTCCGTGGTTTTCCGCATGGTTTTTTCTCTAGGGAATATCCTCGTCGGAGGCAAGTTTTGGGGTAGAAACATGGAGGGCGGGGGTTTGATTAGGACGAATGTGGCGCGGGCGGTTGCGTGATTCGGATTATAGTAAAAACCGTGATAAGTACAATAAGTGATTGCGTTCCATGACCTATATCAATTTCCATGCCATTTTTAACTTTCCGCTTCTCTTTCTCTTGGCCGTGCTCAGTTTTTGGGTGGCGCCCTGGCTGGCGGGGGAGTGGATCGCCCTGGCGGTCGTGCTGGCCGTGGTCATGGTCTTCACCACCCCCTGGGATAACGCCGCCGCCAAGTGGGGCATCTGGGGGTTCCCGCGCGACCGGGTTCTCGCCTGGCTGGGCTACCTGCCCATTGAGGAGTACGCGTTTTTCCTCCTCCAGAGCCTCAATGTCGTCTTGTTGACGCGCTGGCTGCTCTGGCAGTTCGATTGGCGGACACAAACGGTGTCGGGCTGGGAGGAAATGAACCTGCCCGTGGCCGGTGCCATCGCCGTCCTCTGGGCGGTGCTTTGGCTGGTGGTGGTGCTGCGCCGCCCGCCCGCACGGTTCCATTACGCGATCCACCTGCTGCTCTGGTTTCTGCCGGTGGTGGCGCTGCTGGCGGCGGTGGCGCCCGGGGTGGTGGCCGCCCACGCGGGTCTGCTCGCGTTGGTCACGCTGGTGGCGGGGACTTACTACACGCTGGCCGATGTCGTTGCCGTGCGGGAGGGCACGTGGTTCTTCGACGAGAAGCAGATTACCGGATACAAGCTGGGTGGCATTCTGCCTTGGGAGGAGGCGGCCTTCTTTTACCTGACCTCCCTGCTGGTGGCGCAGAGCTACCTCCTGCTGCTGCCGCCCGAGGCGCGGTGAGGGCTGTAGGCGCAGCACTGAGGAGCAGGAGCATCGGTTCGCGACAGGAAAACAAGTAATTCTATCTTGCTTGACGCGAGCTAAACCAAAACTCAAGATGTTTCACATCTCCCCTCCTAAGGGGGCATGAAAGCATGCTCATGCCCCCTTAGATTTTTTTGATTTGGGTTTGGGCTTTGATTTTGGTTCTGATTTTGATTCTGTTTCTGGCTCTCGTTCTCGTTCTGGTTTTGAGTTTTTCTCTTTAGAGGCATTTTTGCCAAGAGCGAGGGTTGCTCTCTTCAGACGTCAACGTACGCCGTGAGACAGAGGTACCGTACGGGTGAGCTTGGTGAACCGGCGCGATTTCTAATTCTCGCGCTGGAGCATCACGTCGGAGATCTGCCGCAGCGCGTCCGCCTTCCGGCCGAAGGGCTTGAGCCCGCCCAGCGCCTTGTTGGTCAGGCGGGTGGCCTCGCGCTTGGCTGCCTCCAGCCCCATCAAGGCGGGGTAGGTGGCCTTCTGGGCGGTAAGGTCCTTGCCGGCGCTCTTGCCAAGCTTCTCCGTGGTCTGGGTGATGTCGAGAATGTCGTCGATGACCTGGAAGGCGAGGCCGAGGCTCTGCCCGAAGGTGGTCAGGTTGGCGAGCTGCTTGGGCGTGGCGTTGGCGGACATCGCCCCGAGCCGGACCGAGGTGCTGATGAGCGCGGCGGTTTTGCGCTCGTGAATGTAGCGCAGCTCGCGTGGCGTGATCTTCTTGCCCTCGTGCTCGATGTCGGCGACTTGCCCGGCGACCAGCGCTTGGCTGCCGGCGGCAAAGGCCAGCTCTTTGATGACGTCGGCGTGGTTGTAGCGCGGCCAGCTCCGGCAACTGGCGGCGATTTCAAAGGCGGCGGTCAGCAGCGCGTCGCCCGCCAGAATGGCGATGGCCTCGCCGAAGACTTTGTGGTTCGTCGGCTTGCCGCGGCGGAAGTCGTCGTTGTCCATGCAGGGCAGGTCGTCGTGGATGAGCGAGTAAGTATGGATACACTCCACCGCCACCGCCAGCGGGATGGCGTCGCCGTGGTCGCCGCCGCTTACCGCCTCCGCCGCCGCCAGGCACAGGATGGGCCGCAGCCGCTTGCCCCCGGCCATCATGCTGTAGCGCATCGCCTTGTGGATGGTGGCGGGCTTGAGGCTTTCGCGCGGCAGGGCGCGCTTGATGGCGCTCTCCACCTCGTGCTGCCGGGATTTCCAGTACGACTTGATTTCCATGAGGCCATCAGTAAGCCCACGCCCCTGCCAGATTTCAACTCAATTGCCCGAAGCGGGATCACTTCGGCAAAAATCGCCCTTGATGGTCCCGCGCGACCCAGCGGCTGACGTGGGTTTTACACGGCTTTTACGAACTTTTGAAACAGGTTTGACGCAAGATGCGCCGCCGGATGGCAGGATGGAGGGGATGAAAAGACCGAACGCCATCGCACCCTGGTTGCTGATTCCTTTGCTGTTCCTCGCCTCCTGCCAGCCGGCGCCGGAGGAACCCGCCCCGCCCTCCGAGCCGGCTCCCGAAATCGCGGCGCCGAGGGAGGACGATCCGCCAGACGTGGCTTCTGAGGCGGAGGACGTGTCGGGATTTTCGGGAGCGGAGGCGGGAGCGGGCGATCCCTTCAAGGGACCGGCCGCCGTGCCGAAGGAGAAGCGGCCGCGCCGGCCGCCCGAAAACCTCCGGATGATGGTGGAAGTCTTCCGCGTCCCCCAGGCGAGGGCCGATCAACTGGTGAAGATGGCGAGCCATGTCGAGATCTACCGGGCGCTTTCCGAGTTGCAGGAGGACGGCGAGGCCGAGCTGGAGACGCTCCTGGCCGCCAACACCAAGAACCGTTCGGAAATGTCGGTGGAATCGGTGGTCGAATACCGGCATCCCACCAAGCCTTTGTTTGCGGAGTATGAAGTTGAAAACTTGGGCGAATCGATGCGAGCCACGATCAGGCAGTTGGCGGATGACGGCGCTTTCAACCTGGAGTTCAGCGTGGAGATCGTCTCACTCGAACGGCTCGACGATGTTGCGGAAGCCGAAGGCGTTGTTTCGAGGGTGCCGGTCTTTCACGTTTCCTCCATCAGTACCAGGCTGGACTGCCGCGAGCACGAGCCCGTTCTTCTTGGCGCCAGCACCAGAGGGTCGGCTTCCGGCGACCGGCCCCCCGAAGGCGAGCCGATGGCGCGGATGTTTTTCGGCCGCGTGACCACGGATACCTTTGATCCACCGGAAGAAGGCACGGTACCTGAGGTTCCCGTTTGCCGGATCGTCTTTGCCATTTACTCGGTCGACCTGCTGGTCGCCCAGCAAATGCTACGGGAGGCTCGCCACAGCCGCGAGCTTCACCCCCTTCTGCAGGCCCGCTTGGAAGCGGGGGAGGCCAAGCTGGTCCATTTACACTCCATCACTTCCGGGAACGCGGCCGAAGCGACCGACGGGGACACCTACACATATTTTTACCCGACTGAGTTTAAACTGCCGGAACCCGCAGATGGTGTTGTGCTTCAAAGCAAGTTGGAAACGCGCGACTTGGGCTGGAAACTGACCACGAAGCCATTGATTAAGGATGGGGTGTACGACTTCGCTTTTTATCCCGAACACGTCTGGTTGCTGAAAAAGGAAGAACAGGGCGGAACCCTTGGTCGGCAGGTGTGGCAACCCGTTTTCGCGACGCAGCGCTGCAACACCCGCATCTTCGCCGAGCTGGGTCAGCCCACGTTCTTTGGAACCATGAGCCCGGCGATGAACACCGGCTTTGCCGAGGTTAACCCCGAGCGCAAAGTCTGGCTGGGCTTTGTCACCATCATGAGGGCAGAGTAGGGTTGGCATGGCAATCCGGGGCGACACCGCATGGGAGAAGGTTCGGCGCTGGCTGCTGTCGCCGTGGATGCCGCTTAGCCTGCTGGTGCTGCTGGCTGCGGCCGCGCTAGCCGTGGCCGTTTTTCTCTCCCGGCAGGAAGTTCGCGTGAGCGAAGAGCGCGACTGGCAGGCCGTGCGCAACTTTGCCTTGGGGGTGCAGCAGGAACTCCAGCGCCTCGACACCCTCTACACCGGTCACGTGCGTCGCTTGCTGTTTGCCGCCGGGTCGCAGGACGCCCGGCGCCGGGCGATGGAACTGCCCGGAGTGGTGCAGGTTTCCCGGGTCAACGCCGAGCGCCCCGGTATGGGCGACTGGCACCGTACGATCAGCGGGCGCGCCACGGACGAGGCGCCCGTCCTGTTTTTTGAGCCTTACCCAAGCATGCTGTCGGAAGATACCCGGCAACTACCGCTGGAGTTGCGGGACCCGGACCTGAACCCCGGAGCGGAGGGCTGGTATGAGGCCGGCGACCGCCTCTACTACTGGCGGCGGGATCAGCCCTTTGTCCATGTGGCGGTGGTCGACCCGCAGGTCGTGGGCGCCATTGTTGACCGTTGGCTGCAAGCGTGGGTGTTGCCGGTCGGGCGAGCCCTGCGTCTGGCCGGCGGGCCCGACCGCCTGACCGGACTCAACGGGCAGGTCATCACCGAGGTCAACGCGGCTGGTCTCGACGACGCCGGACGGCCGGAAAAGGTGCAGCCTTTGCTGTCGCGCTTCGGTACCTGGCACTTGAGTTCGTGGGCGCCTTCCCGGGTCGAGACCCGCTACCACCCGGTGGGGCTGGCCATTGGCATTGGCGTGAGCGTGCTCCTGGTGCTGGCGGGAGCGCTGCTTTTCTTCCAGCAGGAGAACGCCGCTCGCCTGGCTCGCCAGCGGGTGTCGTTCGTCAACCGGGTCAGCCACGAGCTCCGCACGCCGCTGACGAACATTCTGCTTAACGCGGAGCTGGCCGAGGACACCGCCACGCTGGATCCTCCGCAGGCGGTTTCCCGCCTCGGGCTGATCCGCCAGGAGGCCCGGCGCCTGGCCCGGCTGATCGACAACGTGCTGACCTTTTCCCGTCGTGAAGCCGGCCGCGCGGGCCGGGTCCAAGTCCGGCCGACCTGCCCCGACGACGTCATTGCCCAGGTGCTGGCGCAGTTTGCGCCCTCGCTCGAGCAGCACGATATCCGGGCCGAGCTGTCGGGCGCGGCGCCGGAGCGCTGCCTCCTCGACGCCGACGCGCTGGAGCAGATTCTCGGCAATTTGATCTCCAACGTGGAGAAGTACGCCGCCAAGGGTGGCGAGTTGCGGCTGGAAGTCGAACAGGCCGGCGGGCGCCTGGCCGTGCGCGTGGCCGACCGGGGGCCGGGCGTCGCGCCCGCGGCGGCGCGGCGCATCTTCCGCCCCTTCGAGCGGCTCCACGAGCACGTCTCGGAAGGGGTCAGCGGCACCGGCCTGGGGCTGACCATCGCCCGCGAGCTCGCCGCGCGGATGGGCGGGGAGCTCACCCTTTTGCCGGAGCGCTCCGGTACGGGGGCCTGCTTTGAGCTGCGCGTGCCGGCGCCCCCCTACGTGCCGGGCAAGGCCGCGCGCCGGGGGGCGGCGCGATGAAGGTGCTGGTGGCCGATGACGACCCGGTCACGCGGGAGTCGGTGCAGGCCGCGCTCGAGGCGGAGGGCTTTGCCGCCGTCACCGCCCGCGACGGCGATGAGGCCCTCGAACAATGGCGCATTCACCGGCCCCGCCTGCTCTGCCTCGATATCATGATGCCCGGCACCAACGGGTACGAGGTCTGCCGCCGCATCCGGGCGGAGGACGACCAGGTGCCGATTCTCTTTCTCTCCGCCAAGTCCGAGGAGATCGACGTTGTGGTGGGCCTGGAACTGGGCGCGGACGACTTCATCCGCAAGCCTTTCGGCAAGCGGGAGATTCTGGCGCGGTTACGCGCGGTTTTGCGGCGCGCGGCGCCCGCCCGGCGCGAGCGCAAGTGCTTTGAGTTGGCCGGGCTCACCGTCTATCCGGCCGAGCTGGCCGCCGAGCGGGACGGTTCCAACATCGATCTCTCGCCGCGGGAGGTGGCCATCCTCCAGCTTTTGCACGAGCGCGTGGGCGAGGCCGTTCCCCGCCACGACTTTCTTGACCGTTGCTGGGGGCTGGATTACTACCCCGACTCCCGGACGCTCGATCAGCACATCTCCAAGCTACGCAAGCGGATCGAGATCGACCCGGAGAACCCGGTGATCATCACCACCGTACGCAGCGTCGGGTACCGGTCGGGCACTCTTCGCGGGCCGCGCCCGTCCTAAAAGAGCGGCACGCCGGCGGATTCGGCCAGAACGACGCTCAGGTTGTAGAGGCCGTGCAGCACCATGCCGATGAAGAAAAACGGGTAGGCGATCTGCAAGTCCGGCGGGTCGTGCCGGCGGTGGATGCGCTCCCAGACCAGGCCCAGGCCGATAGAGGTCACTAATGTGCAGAGTACGTGCAGGCTGGTGCAGACGACCCAGCGGTAGCGGACGAAGGCCTCGAAGTTGTCCACTTCGGCTGGGCGGACGTAGACGTGGATATAGAGCAGGTTCTCGATGGTCGCGAAAACGAGGGCGGCGATGAACCCGCCCAAAAACACCTGCCAGCGCGCCCGCACGCGGAACGGCTTGAATTCCAGCAGGTAGACCATGCCGGATTGCTTCAGGATCTCCTCCGAAACCGGCGCTATGATGACGATGGTGATGACCCCGATGGTGGTGGCGGGCGAGGCGACGAAGTAAACTGCAAACGCACCAAAAACTGCGAAGAGCCCGCCGCAAAGCCCGGCTAGCAACACGCAGAGAAAGCTCAGGCCCCAACTCGTGCGCGCGCTATGCTTTTGCAGCCAGGCGCCATAGTTGCGGCGGCGGTCGGTGCGGCCGGCCTCGCTCCCGCGCAGGGACGGCTCGCTGCGGACGGAGTCGCGCAGGCGGTCCAGCTCGCTGGTCTTTTCAACCGGGGTGGCGCGCTGCTCGGCGGGGTCGGGGCGGAAGGCGCCGCCTTCCGGCGGGCGCAGGTGGGGTTCGTTCCCGGCGGACTCCCACTTCTCCCGCCAGCGGCTCATTGCACGCGCATGGCGGTCCCGTAAGCCACCACCTCAATGCCGGATGCGCTCTTCTTCTCGTTCATGCCGATGCAGGAGGTCTCCACGCGCACGTTCCAGATCACGTTGGCGGAGGCGTGGTGGGCCTGCTCCAACATGCGCACCACGGCCTCGCGCCGGCCGCGCTCGACGAGGCGCTCCAGGCTGACGATGCGCCCGCCAAAAAGCGTGCGCAGGCTGGCGGCAAAGGTCTTGAAGTAGTCCGTGGCCACCACAACGGAGCCGACCACCATCACGGGGTGGCTGGCGTTCCAGGCCTCCGGCAGGCGCTTCTGGTCGCTGACCAGGATGTGCTTGTACTGCTCTTCGGCGGCGGCGAGCTGCTGAAAGTGGTTACGCTCGTTCCAGCCGCCGATAAAGAAACCCAGGCCGATGAAGAAGCCGAAGGTGACCAAGCCGAGGATCAGTTCAATCATGACGGGGTGGGGCCGGGTTATTGAACGGTGACCGCGGTGCCGTAGGCGTAAAGCTCGGCCGCGCCGGCGGTGATGGAGCTGGTGGCAAAGCGCACGTTGACGATGGCGTTGGCGTTGAGTTCCTGCGCCTGGGCCATCATGCGCTCCATGGCCTCGCGGCGCGCCTCCACCAGCAGCTCGGTGTAGCCTTTCAGCTCGCCGCCCACGATGTTCTTAAAGCCGGCCATGATGTCACGGCCCACGTGCTTGGCCCGCACGGTATTGCCCTGCACCAGCCCCTTGATTTCCACGATGCTGTGCCCCGGAATGGTCTCTGTGTTCACCACGATCATATTTCCAGGGCTAGCAGCTTCCCGCCGGACGGCAAGCGCCGTGATGGCGAAATGAGGTTGCCTAGCTCCGGTCGGCATCCCTCCACCGCAGCCTTGAACCCAGCCCCACAACCTAAACACATCCGGCAATC
Source organism: Verrucomicrobiota bacterium (assembly GCA_038745425.1). Taxonomy (GTDB): domain Bacteria; phylum Verrucomicrobiota; class Verrucomicrobiia; order Methylacidiphilales; family UBA1321; genus CAWUJC01. The sequence continues at coordinate 28,181 of JBCDLL010000041.1, forward strand.
ACTCCAATGGACCCGGATCTAAACGTGGGACCCAAGCACTACGACTATCCAGGTTTGCGGAGTTAAGGTAGTTGGTAGCTTTGACGATATCTAAGATTGAGTCTATGGCGGAGCAACATTATATTCGGATGGTTTTCATTTAATCCCCGTGAACCTGCAATGGTACAAGCAGGATACGCTACGCTTTCGAAAACTCCTTATGCAAATGCTGGAAAAGTCTTCTTCACAAGAGTAGTGTTCAACACTGGATTCTCTAATAAGTGGAACGAAAACTACTAACCATACTGTGCTGGCTTGTTGTTGCGGCAACATTACTCCATACGCATAAGGCTTTCGCCGAAGAGCCAGTACTGAAAGAAATAAAAGATTCGATTGCGGAGGCTTTTAGTTACCCCGCGGCCGGGCTTACAATTTCTAAGAAGAATGCTCCTAGAGGAACATTAGCATATATAATAGAATCTGAAGACGTTACTTTTTTCCCGGTTAGAATTGATATTGGTAATCGTGGTAGATTGCTCAAACCTCAGTTTGAGACTCAGCTCGAGAAAGCACTAGAGATAACTTCAAAACTGGAAGAAAAGTCTACCATTCGAAAGATTTCGCTTGGTGGCCAAGGATATGCTTATCTCGGCATAGGTGCTGGAGGTCCCGGTGGTAGTCAGAGCGGAGCGGTATTCGTGTTTCCTGAGTCACAGTTAGAGGTGGCAATCACAGTAATTTCATCGCGTGAAGACAACATTAACATTAAAGAAGCACCTCAAGAGTACCAGGCATTAATGTCAAAAAACAAACCTGATATGGTAAGCCGAATTACGCGCCTTGCGAAGCAAATGGTAGCTTTCATCGATCATAATGCGTTGGAGAAATCTGTAGCGCCAGCTACACAGATTCCAGTGTCAGAGACACAAAGTCTGTCGCCTTAAGGTAGTGTAACAGGTGTTGATGCTTTACCTAATTTTACATTCACGCTGCTTACACTTGCTATAGTTTTAATCGTAGGAAGTGCCATTTATTTTTTACGAAAATTTAAATGATAATTTTTTGAGGCAGAAATTATATAAGCCCAGCCACACTCCAAATCCTCGCACTGCCGCTGGTCTAAACAACGGGAGTAAGTCTTTGTTTTTTTAAGCATCAGGGCCTACAGTCGACTGCCAGTCCTTACTGGTTTGGCAGAGGTCCTTGGTAGGGCATGCGAAGATAGGCTGCGACGTTGTGATTGAAACTGACGTAGTCGTTTGATGGCATGCAACAGTCATGAAGATTGAAATGTTCGGTATCGAAGAGGCTCAAATTCTTCATAACCCCCTCTTGCAGAGGGGAGCCGGCTGTCGGGATCGAACCGACGACCAACGGTTTACAAAACCGTTGCTCTACCACTGAGCTAAGCCGGCCGGGAGGCGCGCGGACGACGGCGCCTACGTAGGGATAGAGTCTCAAGTTTGCCGGCGGGATTCAAGCCGATCCGGCCGGCGGTGCGGGTTGCGGCCGGACCGCTCAGGCGCTGGCGGGCACCTCGGCCTGCATCTGGTCGTAGATCCAGGCGTAGGTCTTGGCCATGCCGTCGCGCAGCTTGGTGTCGGGCTCCCAGCCAAAGACTTCCTTGATGAGCGTGTTGTCGCTGTTGCGGCCGTTGACGCCCTTCGGCGCGTCCAGCTTGTAGTTGCGCTGGAGTTTGATGCCGGCGATGTCCTCAACCACGTCGACGAGCTGGTTGATCGTCACCTTCTCGGCGCTGCCGATGTTGATCGGCTCGACGAAGTCGCTTTCGAGCAGCATTTGGGTGCCCTTCAGGCAGTCGTCGATGTACATGAAGGAGCGGGTCTGCTTGCCGTCGCCCCAGATTTCGATCTCATGTTTGCCGCTCATCTTGGCTTCGATCACCTTGCGGCAGATGGCGGCGGGGGCCTTTTCGCGCCCGCCGGTCCAGGTGCCCTCGGGGCCGTAGACGTTGTGGTAGCGCCCGATGCGGGTCACGATGCCGAAATCCTCGCGGTAGTGGCGGCACATCCGCTCGCTGAAGAGCTTCTCCCAGCCGTAGCCGTCCTCGGGCATGGCGGGGTAGGCGTCGGCCTCGCGAAGGCCGGTCACCGACGGATCGGTTTGCTTTTCGGCGGCGTAGACGCAGGCCGACGAGGCGTAAAAGTAGCGCGCGACGCCGTACTTTTTGGCAGCCATCAGCAGGTGGGTGTTGATCAGCACGCTGAGCATGCAGAGCGCCTTGTTCAGCTCGATGAAGCCCATGCCACCCATGTCGGCGGCCAGGTTGTAGACGATTTTGGCACCCTCGAGCGATTCCTCGCAGGCGGCTTTTTCCGCCAGGTCCAGCACGCGGTTATCGGCCTGGTCGAAGACTTGATACCACTCGGTCTGGGGTTTGATGTCGACGGAGCGGACGTTGGTGTGGCCCTGGTTCAGGAGGTCGGCCACGAGGTGGCCGCCAATGAAGCCGCCGCCGCCGCAGACCACGATAAGATCATCTTTAGACATGGGAGGGGAAGGAGGGTGGGACTGGGCAACGTGCCGGTTGGGCCATTAGCTGTCAAGGTCGAAGCGTTTGCCCATGAGCTGCCGGGTGATGCGCCAGAGGAAGAGGGGATTGTTCTTAAAGTAACGTTTCCACAACCGGCGCGGTTCGCAAACCAGCCGGTACAGCCACTCCAGCCCCGCGCGCTGCATCCAACCGGGCGCCTGCGGCACCAGCCCGGCGTGGAAGTCGAAGGCCGCGCCCACGCTCAGCATCACCTTCACGTCCAGCTTGTGCTCGTAGGCGGCCATAAAGCGCTCCTGTTTGGGGGTGGAGAGCCCGACCCAGAGGAGGTCCGGCTGCAGGGTGGCGATTTCGCGGCGCAGGGCCGCTTCCTCGTCCTCGTTCAGCGGGCGGAACGGCGGGCAGAAGGTGCCCACGACCCGCGCTCCGGGAAAGCGCTCCTCCAGCCGGGCCTTGAGCTGGTCGGCCACGCCCTCGCGACCGCCGTAAAAGTAGTGCTTGAGCCCGGCGGCGCGGCCTTCGTCGAAGACGCGCAGCATCAGGTCCGGGCCGTAGACGCGGTCCATCTCCCGGTGCCCATAATACCAGCCCACCCAGGAGAGGGGCATGCCGTCGGGCGTGCAGATGTAGGAGCGGTTGAGAATGCGGCGGAAGCCGTCGTCCTCCTGCGCCTCGCTGACCCCGTGCACGCCGGTCACCGTCACGTAGCCGGCCTTGCGGTCGCCCCGGCCGGCGGCGATGACCAGCTCGGTCGCGCGGTCCAGGTTGAGCGCCGATACCCCCACGCCGAGCACGTTGACGCGGTCCACTCCCGGACAGGGCGCGGAAGAGGCGGTTTCCGGAGCGTTCATCCCTCGGATGCTAGCGGTCTCGAAGTCTTTGGCAAGCGAGCGCCAGGCGTTATGCTGGGGTTGGATGAGCGAGCCCAAGACCCGGTGCCCCCGCTGCGGGGTTGAGTTTCTGCAAGCCACCGCGAACCGGACGGGCGGCCTGTGCATGCCCTGCGTGCAGGAGTTGGAGCGGGAGGCCGCCTTTGCCAACCCGTTGCCATACTCCTGCCACATCGGCGGGCTGGACCGCGCTGGGGACCAGGCTTACCAGGCGGTGGCGCACACCACGGTGCAGGAGCTGTTGGAGGAATCGGAGAGCCGCCGGAGAAAAGACCAGGCCGTTTTGCTCGGCGCTTTCCGTGTACGCAAGCCGCTCCATTGGGCGATTCTGACGCGGCGAGCGCCCGAAATTCCGCCTGAAGGGCAAGAGCACGTTGAGGCGTGCGCGCTCTCCCTCTTTGACCAGGGCAAGGCGGAGCTGGAGGTGGCAGGCCTTCGCTACCGCCACACGGATTTGGTTAAGCGCGGGTTGGAAGACTCAACCAATGGAACGCAGGCGCGCGCCGGCGGTTGGGAATACCGCGATGCTCAGGGCAAGCTGGTTTTCAAAGTCACCACGGCTTCCACCTGAGCGGCGATTGCCGACGAGTTGAGCCAAGTCGCCCTCGCTCGGGCTCGCGATCGGCTTCGAAGTTTTCTCGCCGACGAGCGCCTTTTCGAAACTAGTCGTGGCCTTTGGATTTACCGATGCTGCCGGTTGCTCCCATGCATCCGGCCGTGGGGATGCAGGCGGCGGTTGAGGTGCCCGAGGAAGAAGCGCTGGTGGGCTTCGCGGTGGTGGAGGTGGTGGTAGAGCGCCATCTTCACCAGGTCGCTGATCACCATCCAGGCCAGATTGTAGATCCAGACCATCCCGACAATCGCCCAGGGCAGGGCGGGGACGAACCAGCCGAAACCGCACATCATCGCGGCAAAGGCTTGCGTGCCCACGATGGCCCAGAAGAGCTGCCAGCTCGGCCAGGGCTTTTCAAAGAAGAAGCGTTTGGCCCGGGTGACGAAGAGCATCAGGTGCCCGCCAAGCACAAGCTGCAGGAAGAGCGCCGTTTGCAGAAGGTTGTCGTCCATCGCGATCCAGTTTTGCAGTTCCGGCGTATTCACCCAGACGATGCGGCCCAGATAAAGGAGCCCGATGGCTTGCGCCACCGCGATCACGCCGAGCACGATACTGGTCGTCAGGACTTGGCCCATCTCCCAGCGTACCGGCTTGGCCGAGACGCGCGCATTGTCGTAGGCGATGGTCATGATCGGGATGTCGTCGAGCAGGGCCAGGGCCACGATCATCAGCGCGGTGAGCGGCGTGTACTGGAAGAAGCAGACCGAGAGCACCACAAAGAGGGTGATGTTGATGGTGATGGCAATGCGGTAAATGGTGTAGCTCATCATCCGCTCGAAGATGCGGCGCGCCTCCTCGACCGCGTCGATGATGACGGAAAGCCCCGGCGCGGTCAGGACGAGGTCGGCCGCGGCGCGGGCGGCGTCGGTCGCGCCGGCCACGGCCACGCCGGCGTCGGCCTGCTTGAGCGCGGGGGAGTCGTTGACGCCGTCGCCGGTCATCGCCACCAAGTGGCCGCGCTCCTGCAGCGCCTTGACGATACCGTACTTGTGCTCGGGGAAGACTTGCGCAAAGCCGTCCGCCTTCTCGATGTGCGCGGCGGCGGCGGGCGGCAGGTGGGACGGGTCGACGCCCTTGGTGAAGAGCTTGTCCGCGGCCTGCACGCGGTCGCCCAGGCCCAGCTCGCGGCTGATCTCGGCCGCTACGGGTACGTTGTCGCCAGTCACCATTTTCACGTCAATGCCGTGGAGCTTGGCCTGGCGGATGGTCTCGGCGCTGTCCTCGCGCGGCGGGTCGAGCAGGGTAAGGAAGCCGAGGAACTCCCAGGGCCCGTCCGCGCCGGTGGACCGGGCCACGCCCAGGGTGCGCAGGCCGCGCCCGGCGTAGTTATTCGTGGCGGTTTCGGCGCGGCGGCGGGTCTCGGCGTCCACCTCGCACAGGTCCAGCATCACCTGCGGCGCGCCCTTGGAGACGCGGTGCTCGCTGCCGTCAGGCGCTTCGACAAACGCCTCGGTGCGCTTTTTGACCGGATCGAAGGGGATGAACTTGACCTGGTTGTACTGGCCGTATTCCGCCAGAGCGTCCGTGCCGGCCAGCACCGCCTTGTCGATGACGTCCTCGTTGCCGGACTGGCTGGCGAGCGCGGCCGCCAGCAGCAGGTCGGATTCGTCCTTGGCGGCAAAGACCTCGCTCGGCTCGCCCAGGCTGATCTTGTTTTGC
>JBCDLL010000042.1:0-32541 GCA_038745425.1 Verrucomicrobiota bacterium
GAGCTGGCCCGGGAGGCCGTTGGCGAGATGAAGCTGAAGGTGGAGGTGAGCCAGTTCCAGGGCCTGCTGATGGAGTACGCCGCCAACGCGGGGGCCTCTGCCGTGCTGCGTGGCCTGCGCGCGGTGAGCGACTTTGAGTTCGAATTTCAGCTCGCGCTGATGAACCGCAAGCTCCACCCCGAGGTGGAAACCGTCTTCCTGATGCCGCGCGACACCTACACCTACCTGAGCTCATCCATCGTCAAGGAAATCGCCCGGCTTGGTGGCGCCGTGAACTGCTTCGTGCCATCTTGTGTGGAAGCCGCCCTGAAGGCGAAGTTTCGCTAGAAAGTGGCCGGCGGGAGGCAATCATGTCCAAAATTGAGATCAAGACCCACGAGGTCCGGGACGGTCCTGTGCGGTTGGAGCGCACCTTGCCGAAGGATTTTCTGGGCCTGGACGACTCCAGCGCCCGCGACGGGGGCAAAGTCCGCGTGCGCCTGGAGGCACAGCTCGATACGGAGGGGAGCGTCCTGGTGACGGGAAAAGTTTGGGCCCGGCCCCAGGTCCACTGCGGAAAGTGTGCCCAATGGGTGGACTATCCCATTGAACTGGAGAATGTTGCGATTCTTTTTGAAAAACCGCTGCCTTCTGTGCTCGACTTGACGGAAACCATCCGCGAGTCTATTCTCCTCGAACTTCCCATGGTTGCCCAATGCGCGTCTGCGGACGGAAGCGACGGCCAACCCGGCAAGCAATGTGAAGTGCCCAAGAGCGGCGCCACCCCCACGCTACGAGGCAAGGAAACGTGGTCGGCTCTGGATGACATCAAACTTGAGGAGTAAGAAATGCCTGTACCCAAACGTAAAGTATCGAAGTCGAAAGTGCGCATGCGCAAGGCTTCCAAACGCTGGAAGAAGCCGAATCTCTTTGTGGACCCGAAAACCGGCAATCGGCATCACGGACACTGTGTCGATCCGGAAACCGGGATGTATCGCGGCCGCCAAGTGCTCAGCCAGGAAGTTGGCGAGGACGGCTAAGCCCGGTACGCTTCCGCGCAACCTAACCCACCGCGCCGGCCATCCTTGGGGTGGCCGTTGCCGCTCTGCCAATTCCGTTCCCCGATGAAGATCGCACTCGACGCGATGGGCGGCGACTACGCCCCGGTCAACCCGGTCGAAGGGGCGGTCGCGGCGGTGCGGGAATTCCCCGACCTTGAGCTGATTCTGGTCGGGCAGGAAGAGCGGATCCGCGAAGAACTGGAAAAGCACGGAACCAACGAGGAGCGCATCCGCGTCCACCACGCCGCCGAGGTGGTGGAGATGGGCGACAACGCCGTCCAGGCTGTGCGGCGCAAGAAGGATTCTTCCATCAACCGGGCGGTGGACCTGGTCAAGAGCGGCGACGCCGAGGCGGTGGTCACCGCCGGCCACACCGGCGCGCTCGTCACCGCGGCCACGCTCAAGCTGCGCCGGCTCCCCGGCATCGGCCGGGCGGGCATCGCGACGGTGATGCCGACGGAGACCAACCTGTTTCTGCTCATTGACGCCGGAGCCAACATCGACGCCTCGCCCGACCACTTGGTCGGCTACGCCATCATGGGCTCGATCTACTCGCGCCTGGTCATTAACCGCGACGTGGCCGAGCCCCGGGTCGGCCTGATGAGCATCGGTTCGGAGGCGGGCAAGGGCAACGAGTTCACCCGCTCGGTCTACCAGCATCTCTCCGGCGCGCGGATCAACTTTGTCGGTAACATCGAAGGCCACGCCCTGTTCAACGATCCGGTGGAGGTGGTGGTCTGCGACGGCTTCGTGGGCAACGTCGTGCTCAAGACGGCGGAGAGCCTCGCCACCGCGATTTTTCTTTGGTTGAAGAACGAGCTGAGCAAGAATCCCATGCGCTACGCCGGCGCCATGCTGGCCAAGGACGCCTTCAAGGCCATCCGCAAGAAAACCAACACCGAGGAGTACGGCGGCATGCCGCTGCTGGGCGTCAACGGCATCTGCATCAAGGCCCACGGCAACTCCTCGCCCAAGGCGATCAAGAACGCCCTGCGGGTGGCGCGCGAAGCGGTTGAACAAAAAATTAACGACCGTATCATTAAAGAGATTTCCCAGTACGATGAACAAAAGCAGCTCCAGCCGGAAACGACCGCCCCAGCCCATTAGCGTGACGGTGGCCGGAACCGGCGGCTACGTTCCTTCCAAAGTACTCAGTAACCAGGATCTGGAGCGCATGGTGGAAACCAGCGACGAGTGGATCCTGACCCGGACCGGGATTCGCGAGCGCCGCATCGCCGGCGACGAGGAACTCAGCTCCGACATGGGGGCTGCCGCCGCCCGCGAGGCCCTGCGCGAAGCTGAGGTCCACCCGGCCGAAGTCGATCTGATCGTGGTCGCCACCACCACGCCGGACCACACCTTCCCCGCCACCGCCGCCTACATCCAGCAGAAGATCGGCGCCACCAACGCCGCCTGCTACGACATCATGGCCGCCTGCGCTGGCTTCCTGGTCGGGCTGATCCAGGCCTCCCACTTTCTGGCCACCGGCAGCTACCGCAACATCCTCGTGATCGGCGCGGAGAAGCTCTCCGCCATCACCAACTGGGAAGACCGCAACACCTGCGTGCTCTTCGGCGACGGCGCCGGCGCTGCCTTGCTCCAGCCGCGCGAGGCCGGCCAACCCGGCGGGCTTCTCGCTTTCGACATGGGCACGGACGGCGCGCAGACCGACATCCTGCTCAAGCCGGGCGGCGGCTGCGCGATCCCGCTGAGCGAGGAAGTCCTCACGCAGCACCTCGACACGATTGTGATGTCGGGCAAGGAAGTCTATCGCCACGCCGTCACCGCGATGAACCGCTCCGCGGAGAAAACCCTGGCGATAGCCGGGCTCACCGGGGAGGACATCGCCTGGGTCATTCCGCACCAGGCCAATTTGCGCATCATCAACGCGGTGGCCGAACGGCTCGGCCTGCCCATGGACCGCTTTCTGCTTAATCTCGAGCACTACGGCAACACCTCGGCCGCCTGCATTCCGCTCGCGCTGGCCACCGCCCGCCGCGAAGGCCGGCTCCAGCCCGGCGACAAGCTGCTGATGGTGGCCTTCGGCAGCGGCCTGACCTGGGCCAGCCTGGTGCTGGAGTGGTAGCCGAGTTCCGTCATGCCCGCGCCCGTTTCGATTTCCAGCCCCGCCCAGGGGACGGCGTGGTCGCCGGAAGGCGCCGCCCTTTCCACGCCCGAGCAGGTGGACCTGCGCCTGGAGCTCGGCAACGTCGGCAGCCGCGGCCTGGCCGTGATGCTCGATTTCGCCATCCGCTACGGTGCCATCGTGCTGCTCTACCTCATCATGGAGTTGGTGACGGATTTCGACCGCTTCAGCACCGAACTGGGCTGGCCGGAGCGGACCTACGCGTTGTTTTTCATCATCTTCTTTTTCGTGAACGAGTGGTTCTACTTCACCATCTTTGAGTGGGTCTGGAACGGGCAGACCCCGGGCAAGCGCGTGCTTGGCCTGCGCGTGATCAAGATCGACGGGTCGCCGCCGACCTGGATGGAAGTGGTGCTGCGTAACTTCCTGCGCCCGATCGACACCTCCGGCCCTTTCGCACTCATCGGCATTATCTTCATCTTCTTCCACCCCTTGCGCCAGCGGCCCGGCGACATCGTGGGCCAGACCGTGGTGGTTCGCGAGCGTGCGGTAGACTGGGAACTGCTCGGCCACGAGGCCCCGGAGGCGCCGCGCCCGATCCGCCTGAGCCCGGAAGAATGGGAGCTCCTGCACCGTTACCAGCATCATGGCGCCCAGCTGGAGGCCGGTTCGCGTGGCCCTCTGGCGGGCCAAATCCGCCGGGCGTTGGAACCGGCGGTGGCGCGTAGCGGGGTGAAGCTGGAGGCGGACAACGACGAGGCCTGGCTGCGGGAGGCGGCCCGCCAGTCGTGACCATTTCCCAATTCGTGCAAAGCCGCCAGCCCCGTTGGAAGCGGCTGGAAGAGTTGCTCGGCCGGATCGAGCGCCGCCGCCTGAACAAGCTCGACCGCAAGACGCTGCAGGAGTTCGGCGGTCTTTACCGCGCCTGCTCCAGCGACCTCGCCTTTGCGCAGACCTACTACGCGGGCACCACGCTCACGCAGTTTCTCCACCAGCTCGTCGGCCGCGCCCACCACCAGATCTACCGGACCGAGCCGGTCTCGCCCCTCGGCGCCTGGAATTTCTTCCGCCGCGACGTGCCCCAGGCCATCCGCGGCAACCTCGACACGCTGACCACCTCGCTGGTGTTCTTCCTGCTCGCCTTCAGCTTGGGGGTCGCCGCCGGCCGGGCCGATCCGCGCATCGCCTCGCTGGTGGTGCCGGAACCGATTCTGGAGAGTATTTACGCCGGGCAGATGTGGACGGACGGCCTCTTCACCGTGGTGCCAGCTTCCGTCAGTTCCGCGCTCATTTTCACCAACAACATCTCCGTCGCCTTCATGTGCTTCGTCGGCGGGATGACCTTTGGTTTCCTCACGGTCGCCATCCTGGTGCTCAACGGCTTTCTGATCGGCATTGTCTTTGCCCTTTGTGCCGAACACGGCATGCTGGGCGATCTGCTCGGGTTCGTCGCCAGCCACGGCATGGTGGAAATCAGCACGATCATCGTGGCGGGATCGGCCGGGCTGCTGCTCGCGCGGGCGCTGCTCAATCCGGGCAACCTTTCCCGCGCCGATGCGCTCACCGTGCGGGGCAAGCAGGCGGTGAGCATCGCCCTGGGCTGCGTGCCGCCCCTGGTGGCGGTGGGCTTGGTGGAGGGCTTCATCTCACCCGCGCAGGCGGTGCCGGACTGGGCAAAAATCATGCTCGGGCTGGTCCTGCTGGTGGCCTACTGGACGTACGTTTTCCGCTCGGGGCGCTAGCGAATCCGGCTCAGAGCCGGGCCAGGCGCTTGATTTCCAGATAGCGCTGGAGGGTGGCGGAGGTTAGCTCGTCGGCGGGGACGTTGACGTGCTCGATGCCCCGGGCGCTGAGCGAGCGCAGGGTGCGCTGGTAGTCGTTGCGGACCTCGAGTCCCGCGGCGTATTCGTAGACGGCGCTCTCGTGGTTTGGCATGGCGCGGAGCATCGCCTCCAGTTCCGCGTCGCTCATGGTCACCGTCATGGCCAGATGGCGGGGCCGCAGGGCGCGCATGGCGTTGACGAGAGACTCGGAGATATGGATGTCCATCAAATCGGTGAAGCAGACGACCAAGCTGCGGCGGCCCAGCCGGCGGGCGGCCTCGTGAAAGGCGCGCCGGTAATCCGGCTCCACTGGCAGGGCCTTGGCCTGGCCGAGGAGGCGCACGATTTGGGAAAACTGGTGCTGGCCCTTGCGCGGTGGCAGGTAGGCGTGGATCTCCTGGCCGAAGAGGAGCACGCCGACGAGGTCGCCCCGCTGGATGGCGAGCTGGGCCAGGCGCACCGCGGCGTTAATGGCGTAGTCCAGCTTGCGGTAGGGTCCGGCGCTGGAGGCCATCAGGCGGCCCAGGTCCAGCATGAGCAGCACGCGCTGGTCGCGCTCGATCTGGTATTGCCGGGCAATGAGCTGGCCCTTCTTGGCGGTGGCCTTCCAGTCGATCGAGCGGAAATCGTCGTCGGGACGGTGCTCGCGGAGGGACTCAAACTCGTGCCCGCTGCCGGCCTGGAGGAGGGGGATGCGGCCCTGCCCAAAGCGGGAGTTCTGCAGCAGGGAGAAGTCGCGATCGCCCCCGTTGGTGTAGTCCGGCAGCACGGTGATCCGGGTTGGCAGGGTGATCGTCTCCTGCAGCACCACCAGCCGCAACGGCCCGCGGGTGCGCACGTAAACGGGGCCGAAGCCAAAGTCGCCGCGCTGCCGGCAGCGCAGCGTGTAGGTGTGCAGGAGCTGGCCCTTGCCCGGAAGCTTGGCGGCGAAATCGTGCCGCTCGAAGTCAAAGCGGGCGGGGGGTGAGTCCTGCAAATGAAAGTGGACGGTTCGCCTGAGCCGGTTCGCGAGGTGCAGGCGGATCTGGACCGGCTGGCCCAAAGGAAGGATGTCAGGGCATTCGCGCTCCACCTTCAGCCAGGAGCGGGGCACCAGCGTCAGGTCGACGATGGCGGCCGCCAGAAGGAGCCCGGTCACCAGCAGGCAGACCGGGAAGAGCATTTCCGCCCAGAGCGAGACCACCGCCAGAAAGAAGGCAAAGGCGAGGATGAGGAAAAAGCGAGGCTGGAAAACCATGGCGCGGTCAGCGGGGCACCTCGACGCTGGAAAGGAGCTGCTCGATGACGGCATCGGCTTGCAGGCCCTCGATGGCGGCTTCGGGCGCCAGCACCAGCCGGTGGCGAAGCACCGGCGCGGCCAGTTCCTTGACGTCGTCGGGGGTGGCGTAGTCGCGCCCCCGCAGTGCAGCGAGCACGCGCGCGGCGTGGACCCAGCCCAGGCCCGCGCGCGGGCTGGCCCCCAGTGCGATCTGCGGGTTGTTGCGGCTGGCCGCCACCAGGCGCAGCACGTAGTCGTAGAGCGCGCCGTCGAAAGTGATTTTCCGAATGGCTTCGCGGACTTCCATCAAATCCGCGGAGGTGGCGGCGGGGCGGATTTCCGCAATGCTGGGTGCCGGGCCCTCGCTGGTCTGGAGCAGGCGAAGCTCGTCGGCCGGCGTCGGGTAGGTCAGGCGGATTTTGAGCAGGAAGCGGTCGATCTGCGCTTCGGGCAGGGGAAAGGTACCCTCGTACTCAACCGGATTCTGGGTGGCGATGACAAAGAAGCCGGGGGGCAGCGGATAGGTGTTGCCGTCGGCGCTGACCTGGCGCTCTTCCATCGCCTCAAGCAGGGCGGACTGCGTTTTGGCCGGCGTCCGGTTGATTTCGTCGGCCAGGACGATATCGGCAAAGACCGGTCCCTGGATGAAGCGGAAGCTCTGGGTGTCGGGCTGGAAAACGTTGGTGCCGATGAGGTCGGAGGGCATCAGGTCGGGCGTAAACTGGATGCGTTGGTATTTGAGGTCCAGGCTCGCGGCCAGTGCCTTGGCAAAGAGCGTCTTGGCCAGGCCGGGGACGCCTTCCACGATGACGTGGCCGCCGGCCAGCAGGCCGATCAGGGCCTGTTCGATGAGGGCCTCCTGGCCCAGGATGACTTTTTTGATTTCGTCGCGGACAGCTTCGAAACGGCTGCTTATGCTGTCGGTCATGAGATGGTGTGTTGGATCTGGATGAGTTGCTGGGAGGCCTTGAGCCAGCTATTGGGCGGTAGGCCATGGGTGAACTTATCGCCGTCAAAGCGCACGGCGAGTTTTTTCCACTTGGGCAGCTCCGGGTGGAGCGCGGCCAGGCGCTGGGCGATGAGCGCGTGGCTGGCGTGGCGGGGAAGTTCCAGGTAGCGCAGGAGCATCTGGTGGGTCTGGTCGAAGAGGAACTTGACCGTGGCGTTGCGCAGGTCGGCACGGCGGTAGAGCTTGGCCATCGAGGCGACGAACTCGCGGGTCGAACGCGTGGCTTGGCGCTGCAGCGGGATGATCTGCCCCCAGCGTGGCCGCTGCGAGACCAGAAAGAGAATCAGACCGAGGACGATCAGCGCGCCGATCATGCGGACGGCGGGCACCTCCAGCAGTTGGCCGACCGGGTAGTGCACGATAAAGCCGTGCCGGGTCTCGTCGAAGAGGACGAACGGGACGGGCCGGCCCTGGGGCTGCAGGAGCCAAAGCAGGAACTCGAGGTTGTCGGCGCGGGCGACGTACTCGTTGTCGATCAGCGAAGAGGTCATCGAAAGGGTGACGGTGCCGTCGCCCCAGCTGCGCCGGGCGATGCCCGTTCCGTTTGGCAGCTTCCAGAGTGGCGTCAGCTCGGTGCCAGGTCTGGTGGCCGGTAGGGGCGGGCACCGGGCCGAGACCAGTTTGCGGCCCGCCACGGCGGGCAGGCCTGCGGCGGGGCGAAGCTCCTGCTCGTCGCGCTTAAAGCCGAGGATTTCGGCGCTGCGATCGTACTCGAAGGTCTCCTGGTAGGCGTCGGTGACGTCGAGGCCGAGTTCCCCGAGCAGGCGCCGGCCGTCATCGTCTTCCCAAAATTCGCCCAGCAGCAGCAGATGGTTGCCGCGCCCGACCCATTCCAGCAACAGCGTTTGCTCCTGCGGGGAGATGTCGCGGTGGCTGGCCAGTGGCTGTCGGGTCAGCACCAACAGGCCGCCGGTGCGGTCCTCCTCGGCCAGTTGCCGCCAGGGCAGGCGCCAGCGCTCAACCGGCCAGTCCAATTCCTTCAGCGCGAGATAAACCGCCTTGGTACCGCCCGGCGCGGGGTTGAAGGAGGAAGCTTGCCAGCCGTCCGAGGCGTCCTGCTGGCGGGGGGAGGGCAGTAGGTAGACCACCAAAAGCGCGATGAGCAGGGCGGCGAGCAGGCCGCGCGAGTAGGTTTTGCGCTTCACCGGGCGGCCTCCGCTGGGGGCTGCAGGCGCTCTTCGGCCTCGGCGAGGCGCTCGTTCCATTGCGCGGCGTCGGCGTCGTCGAGCGGCTGATGGCCGAAGACGTGGCGGTCGTAGTGCCCGGCGAGTTGCTCCAGCTCCGCCCGCAGGCCCTCGTCTCGCGTCGGGAGCACCCGGATGGCCTCCCGGTTGGTGAGTGCTTTGCCAGGGGGGATCAGCTCCCGGCGGCTGAGCTGGCCAAAGAATTCCCGCCAGCGGCGCAGCATGCCGCGGACCGTGGGCTGGCTGGAATCGAGCGCGCAAAGTTCGCTCTCCAAGTCGGCCTCCAGGAGCGCCTCCATCCGGGCGGTTTCCTCGGCCTCGCGCCGCTCCGTCCATTGCCGCAGCTTAAACACGCGGAAAATCCAGTAGCCCAGGCTAAGGAAGCTGCCGATGAGGATAAGCCACATGAGCACGTAGGAGATGCGGGTGAGCTGGCCGATGAACTCGTAGGCGCGCAGGTCGGCGTCCATGTTGTCGAGCCACGTGTAGACCCACTGCGCGAACTGCTCCAGGAAGGCGGGCTCGGTGGCGAGGACGAATTCCGGTTCGGCTAGGATGCGTTCGACCTCGCTGCGGGCTTCCACCGGATTGGTGACCGGGGCCAGCGGCGGGGCGGCCTCCTGGCCCTGGGCAACCGCCGGGGCCAGCGCCAGGAGCAGAAGCAGGACCCAGCGCCTCACGAGGCCCGCTCCCGGGTTAGTTGGTTGGCGTAGAGTTCCAGGTCCAGGCCCTCGCGGCGCATGCGCAGGTCCAGGTAAAAGAGGGTGGTGGCCACGGTGTAGAGCGGCATGAGCAGGCTGTTGACGAGAAACTCGAGTACGGAGGCGAGGAGGCCGACATTGGCAAAGTGTTCGACCCCCTGTTGGGGCAGCATGCGGTCCAGAATCACTGGCAGGTAGCTGGCCAGGATCAGCAGCACGCTGACCACGAAAAGCACCAGCAAGACGATGCTCAGGCGCGTTTCTCCCAGTTGCCAGAAGCCACCGCCCTGGCGGTGCGTGATCAGCTGCGAGCTGCGCCGGAGGGCGCTCCAGCCCCATTTGCCCTCCAGCATCACCGCCGGCATGGTCAAAAACCAGCGCACGAGCAGAACCAGCCCCGGCATGAGCGAAGCCAGGAACAGCAGCCCCAGCAGCACCCACTGCCAAAAGACGAGCGATTTGACGTAGGAGCTGGCGATGGCCGGAGCGATGATTATTAGGCTGAAGGCCAGGCCCAGCAAAAGGCTCTTGAGCAGCACCGTGGCCAGGACCGGCCAGGCGCGGCGGGGAATCGAGGCCAGGGACTGCCGGATGCTCTTGGGCCGCCCCAGGTAAGTCTCCGCCGCCAGGAAGGTAAGGCCGCCCTGCATGAGCAGCAGAACCACGACGCCGGCCAGCCAAAGCAGCGAAGCCGCCAGCAGCAGGGGCCATTGGTCTACCAGGGCCAGAAAGGCCTCCAGCGGCGTGCCGTTGTGGGGCAGAAAGCCGGTCAGAACGTTGGAAAAGGAGATGAGGCCGTGGGCCATGCAGCCGAAAAGGAAAAGCTGCAGAAAGTGCTGGCGACAAAACTCGAAGGTGCGGTCGAGCAGCTCGGCGGTGGAAAGCGGGCCCAGTTGCAGGGCCGCCGGGCCGGCTTGCTCCGGCGCCGTCGAGCGCCACTGGCGGAGAACCTCCTCCGCCGAAATAATCTCCCCGCCCATGACTTGCTGGAGCCGCTGGCCGGGGCGTAGCAGCCCTTGCTGTTCCATCAAGAGCAGGACGGTCGCTTCGTAGGGTCCCCGCGGCGCGCCTTGTTCTTGATATAACCAGTATCGTTGCATGGGGAGTCGCTCTTCCCTCGAAGAGCTCGGATTCACGAGCCTACGCGGCTTTCAAGACCTGACAAGCCCAGGGTGGCCGGGGCCGAATTTCTGGTTGAAACCGCCCCTTCCTGTCGTATATGTTCCCTCCTCCCCCTAAAAGGAATTTGAACATGGCAGAACTTGAAGATCGTTACGAAGACAACACCGCTGGCCGCTACTTTGTGGACAGCAACTGCATCGACTGCGACCTGTGCCGTGAGACGGCGCCGGGCAACTTCGGCCGCAACGACGACGGCGGCTACTCCTACGTTTTCAAGCAGCCCGAGGGGGACGACGAAGAGGCCCAGTGCAAGGAAGCGATGGAAGGCTGTCCGGTCGAGGCGATCGGTGACTTTGGTGATTCGTCTTAGGCCTGCGCTTTATCTCCCCGTCGGCACCGCCTTGCCCGAAGGCCTCCGTTTTTTTTCACCAAGGGGAGCCCACTCGAGCGGGTTCAGTTTGTAGAATGCCCGCAGCGTGGCGTAGAGCTCGGGATGCTTGTGATTGAGCGCCTCGGCCTTTTCGAAGAAGGCCTCCGTGGCCACGGCAAAAAACTCGGCCGGATCGGTCGCGCCATACGGGTCGAGCACCGTTCGCCGGTGGTGTTCCAGTTCTGACCGAAGGTTTTCGTATTCCCGTCCCAGGACTTCCGCCCAGATCGCGTACTGCTCACGGTTTTCCAGGGGCGGGGCGCCGTTGGATTCGCCGTTCGCCTGGTCGAGCTGGTGGGCAAACTCGTGCAGCACCACGTTATGGCCGTCGTCATGGACGGCGGCGCCATGGTGAGAGAAATCCCAGGCCAGCACCACGCTACCGGTGGTCCAGCTTTCGCCCAGGCGGTGATCGCCCTCGTGGGTGATGTAGTCGCTGGGGTAGACCAGGATGGAGGAAAGCCGCGGGTAGTACTTGAGCCGGGGTCCGGCCCGCAGCGTCAGAAGGGCCGCCTGTGCGGCAATGGTCACACGGATCTCGTCGTTGATTTCCAGCCCGCCGCAGCCCTCGAAGTTCTTCAGCGCGCAGAGCACCTGGGTGTCGTCGCGCAGTTGCTGGCGCAGGTCGGCCGGCAGGCGGTGGTAAACCGGCATGTTGGCATCCAGGAATTCCTCCCACTTTTCGGGAAAGGGATGCTGGAGGATGGCCTTAATGCGGCGCCGGTGGCCGTAGACCCAGCCCGCGAGGCCGGCTCCCAAAGCCGCCACGCCGCCGAGCAAGAGAAAAGGCAAGGGCATGCGCAAAGGTAGTCCAATCCGGGCGGGACGGAACCCCAAACTTGGCGATACCACTTGACAACGGGGCTTGTGCTTTTTTGCAAGCTCGTGCAAAACGACCTCATGCCAAAACTGAATTGTTTTTCCGGGCTGTTGACCGTGTTGTTGCTGTTGGCCGGGTGCGCGAGCGAGCCCGAACCCGAGGAAGTGGTTCGGCCGGTTAAAATGCTGACTCTGGGCAAGGAAAGTGAGGGGAACGTCCGGGTCTATCCCGGCACCGTCAACGCGATGCAAACCGGCCGGATGTCGTTTGATAACGACGGTCGCGTGATCGAGCTGCCGATTAACGAGGGCCAGAAAGTGAAGAAAGGCCAGTTGCTGGCCCGGCTCGACCCGGCGGACTTCGAGGCCGAGCTCAACTCCGCCAAGGCGGAGTTCGCTCAGGCCAAGGCGGAGTACAACCGCAACCGCCAGCTCTACGAGCAGAAGGTAATCTCGCTGGCGACCTTCCAGGTGAAGGAGAAGGAATTCGAGGTCTCGCAGTCCCAAATGCAGATTGCCCAGAAGGCCTACGACGAAACCTTCCTGAAAGCGCCCTTTGACGGCGTGGTGGCGGAGAAGTCGATCAAGAACTTTGAGCAAGTGCGGGCCAAGCAGCTCATTTGCACGATTCAGGACGTGACCCAGCTCGAGGTGGTGGTCGATGTGCCGGAAAGCGACATGGCCCGGGGCCGCCCGCAGGAGTCTGTCGAGGAAATCAACAAGCGCATGAACGTGAAGGCCGAGTTCGCCTCCATCCCGGGTGCCGAGTTTCCGCTGCGGCTCAAGGAATTCCAAACCCAGGCGGACGCAGCCACTCAGACGTTTCGAATTACCCTGGTGATGACGCCGCCGCCGGACAGCTCGATCCTGCCGGGCATGACGGCTTCGGTCATCGTGCCGGTCCAGGACCTTGGCATGCGGCCGGGCACGCAGTTCAACATCCCGGCCAACGCGGTGGTCTCGGACGCAGAGGGGAAGTCCTTTGTCTGGCTGGTCGACGCGGATGAAAAAATCAAAAAAGTGCCCGTGGAAGTGGGTAAGATGAGCGGCCAAGACATCGCGGTGACTTCCGGCCTGGAGGAAGGCCAAACCATTGCCGTCAGTGGCGTCAACTCTCTCCGAAACGGCATGAAGGTGCGCCCCTTCGAGGATAAATCCGCACCGGAAGGATAGCCGCCCGCCCCCTTTGGAATTATGAATCTCGCCGAACTGTCCATCAAGCACCGCACCATCAGTTGGGTGATGACGGTGATGTTGCTGGTCGGCGGTTACTTTTCCTACACCGGTCTGGGGCGCCTGGAGGACCCCGAGTTCACCATCAAGGACGCCATTATTTACACTCCCTATCCCGGGGCCACGGCCGAGGAAGTGGAGCAGGAGGTCACGGACGAGATCGAGAAGGCCTGCCAGGAGCTCGGCCAGCTTAAGCGGGTCAAGTCGCAGTCCAAGCGAGGTCTCTCGGTGGTCACCGCGACGATCAAAGACAAGTACGACAAGAATCAGCTTCCGCAGGTTTGGGACGAACTGCGCCGTAAAATCAACGACGCGCAGGGCGACTTGCCCCCCGGTGCCGGGCCGTCCCTCATCAACGACGACTACGGCGATGTCTTCGGCATTTTCTTCGCCGTGACCGGTGAGGGCTACAGCTACGCTGAAATCCGCGACTACGCCGATTTGCTCAAGCGCGAGCTGCTGCTTGTCCCCGACGTCAAGAAAGTGGACCTCTACGGCGTCCAGGACGAAGTGATCTACGTGGAGATGTCGCGCGCGAAGATGGCGGCTCTGGGTATCTCCCAGGAGGTCATTTACGATTCGCTCGAGAAAAAGAACCTGGTGGCGGATTCCGGACACGTGCAGGTCGGTCCCGACTTCATCCCCATCAACCCCACGGGCGATTTCACCTCCGTCGACCAGTTCAAGGACCTGCTGATCAGCAACACTGGCGGGCGGCTCATCTACCTGGGCGACGTGGCCGAAATTCGTCGCGGCTACGTCGATCCGCCTTCGACCATGCTCAAGTTCGACGGTGCGCCGGCACTGGGCATCGGCATTTCCACCGTGTCGGGCGGCAACGTCGTCACCATGGGCGAGGCGGTGCAGAAGCGCATCAAGGAGCTGGAGGGCCAGGCGCCGGTCGGGATGGAGATCAACGTGGTTTCCTTCCAGTCCGAGGCGGTGACGGCGGCGATTGACAATTTTGTGAACAGCCTGCTTCAGGCCATCGGCATCGTGATCGTGGTGCTGTTCGTTTTCATGGGGCTGCGCTGCGCCTTGCTTATTGGGGCCGTTTTGCTCATCACCATCATGGGCACCTTCATCTTCATGGACATGATGGAGCTCCAGTTGCAGCGCATTTCCCTCGGCGCGCTGGTGATCGCGTTGGGCATGCTGGTGGACAACGCCATTGTGATCACGGAGGGAATGCTCATCAAAATCGAGGCGGGCGAGGACCGCCTGGAGGCGGCCAAGGAAGTCGTGGCGAAGAACATCTGGCCGCTTCTGGGGGCCACCTTTATCGCGGTGCTGGCCTTCGGCCCCATTGGCCTGAGCGACGACAGCACGGGTGAGTACTGCGGCTCCCTTTTCTGGGTGCTGTTTATCTCGCTGCTGCTGAGCTGGCTGACCGGGGTCACCATCACGCCGCTGTTCTGCTACCTCTTTCTCAAGGGCTCGGCCACAGCGGAAGGGGAGGAGAAGAAGGATCCCTACTCCGGGCGCTTTTTCATGATGTACCGCCGGTTGCTGGAATACTGCATTCGCTTCCGGGCGATGACGATTGGCGTCGTTGTCGGCCTGTTTGCGTTTTCGATCTACCTCTTCACGCTCTTGGACCAGAGCTTTTTCCCGCCGTCGACCCGTCCGCAGTTCATGGTGGATCTTTGGATGCCGGAGGGCTCCCACATCCGCAGCACCGAGAAGGCCGTCGCGGAAGTGGAGGAGCACATCCTGCAACTGCCGAACGTCACCGGCAGCACGACCTTCATCGGGCAGGGCGGCATGCGTTTCCTGCTCACCTACACGGGCGAGCAACCCAACGACGCCTACGCGCAGTTGCTGGTGAGCGTGGACGACTACCGCAAAATCGACACGCTCCAGCCGCAGCTGCAGAGTTGGCTCGACGAGAATTATCCGGACAGTTCGCCGCTGGTGAAGAAGTTCGTCCTCGGTCCGGGCGACGGCGGCAAGATTCAAATCCGCTTCAGCGGGCCGGACTACGACGAGCTGCGGGCCATGAGCGAGCAATGCATGGCCATCATGGCGGCTAACGGCGGGGTCGGCATCCGCAGCGACTGGCGCCAGAAGATCAAGGTGCTTCAGCCCGAGTTAAGCGAGGCGCAAGCCCGACGGGCGGGCATCGACCGCACCGAACTGGCGCTCGCCCTGATGGCGGGCTTTGAGGGCTACAAGACCGGCGTCTACCGCGAGGGCGACAAGCTTCTCGACATCATCGCCCGCTCGCCGGAGAACGAGCGCAACGACGTCACCAACATCAACAACCTGCTGGTCTGGAGCCAAACCGCCCAGGCCATGATCCCCCTGCGCCAGATCGTGGCGGACTTCCGCACCGTGTTTGTGGATTCGCAGATCTGGCGCCGCAACCGCATTCCCACCGTGACCGTGCACTGCGATCCCTCCGAGGGCGTGGCCAGTGCGCTGCTCGAGAAGATCATGCCCGAGCTCGAGCAAATTCCGCTTCCCAGCAACGAGTACTTTTTGGAATTGGGCGGCGAGGCGGAGAATTCCTCCGACGCCCAGGCTGGGCTGGCGGCCAAGCTGCCCATGTTCGTCCTTTTCATGGTCCTGATCGTGATCTTCCTGTTCGACTCGCTGCGCCAGCCACTCATCATCTGGCTGACGGTGCCCCTGGCGCTGATCGGCGTCGCGGTGGGCTTGTTGGTGTGCTTGCAGCCCTTTGGCTTCATGGCGCTGCTGGGCACGCTGAGCCTCTCGGGCATGCTGATTAAGAACTCCATCGTGCTGATCGACGCCATCGACACGAATATCCGCGAAGGCATGGAATACTACGAGGGGATCATTGCCGCCGGCCTGAGCCGCTTCCGCCCCGTGTTGATGGCGGCGGTCACGACCGTCCTGGGGATGGTGCCGTTGCTGGCCGACGCCTTCTACATCGCCATGGCGGTCACGATCATGTTCGGCCTGGCCTTTGCGACCGCCCTGACGCTGATTATCATTCCGGTCCTTTACGCGGTCTTCTTCCGGGTCAAAAGCCCGCAGCCCCACGAGACGGAGGTGACGGTATGAGCTGGCGCGTCAAAGCGGCGTTCTGGTCTTTTTGGCTCGGCTTGGGCGCGCTAAGCGTTGGCCTTCTTCTTTTGCCGAATCTCTATGCGCAAAACGCGGAATCGACCGAACCGGCGGAAACGCCGCCGCCGGTGGAAGAGTCCGTCGTCATCGAGACGGCCGCGCCGGAGGAGTTGCCGGCCGCGACGCCGGCGGTGACCGAGCCTCCCGGCGCGCCGACGGCGCCAAATCTGCCGCCCGCCGTCGCCGCCGGGCCGGAGAACTTGGACGACGCCGTGCGCATGCTGCGGCAGAACCTCGGCACGGATGAGGGCGAAACCGAAGCGGTGGAGCCGGAAAACGTGCCGGAAGACCGGCCGATCGGCCAGCGCCGCATCGCCGTTGTCTTCGACGGCCCCGGCCCTGCCTTCGACGCCCAGTTCGCGCTGATCAAGCAGGAGCTCGCGCAGTTGGTGCCGGATTCCTCCCGCTACCGCTTCGTGCAGAAGCCGGAGTTCAACGGTAACTGGACCTTCGAAGGCGTTGAAAAGGCGCTCCAAAACGCGTTGCGGGACCGGGACATCGACATGGTTCTGGTGTTCGGGCTCATCAGCACGGCGGTGGCCTCCGATCCCGACACCAAGCTGGTCAAACCCGTCCTGAGTTCCAGCCTGCAAACCACGGATATCTTCGGGGCGGACGTCAACGCGGACGGTTCGGCGGTGAAGGAGAACTTTTCCTTCATCCTCCTGCCCGGCGGCCTGAGCACGGACCTGGACACCTTCCAGGACATGATGCAATTCGACCGGGTGGCCATCATCGTGGACGCGGCCACCTTTAAGGCCATCTCCGACAACACGGAGGTGGTGGAGAATCTGCTCGAGCGCCTGCCGTACAAGGTCACCTTCCTGCCGGCTGAGGGCTCGCCCGACGCCATTGCCGCCAACGCCCGCGCCGTCAGCCCGCGAGGCGTGGTGGTTGGCCAGATGCCGCGGCTGGACGCCGAGGAGCGCGAGGCCCTGTACGCCGCGCTCAACCGCCAGGGCGTGGCCACCTTTTCGCTGGCCGGGCGCGAGGACGTCGAGATGGGCGCGCTGGCGGCGCTTTATCCGGAATCCGATGACATCGTGGCGCGCCGGGTCGCGCTCAACCTCAATCAGCTCCTGATCGGCATGACCACCGCCGACCTGCCGGTCTACATCGCCCTGCAGCAGCAGCTTGTCATCAACGCGCGCACCGCGAACCAGATCGGCTTTTCGCCCAGCTTCCGCATTCTCATGGTCGCCAACGTGCTCTTCGACGACGAGCTCGACCGGGGCAAGCCGCTCACCATCAACGCCGCCATCAAGATGGCCGCCGTCAACAACGTCGACCTGGTGGTGGCCCGAGCGCAGACCGACCTGAGCGAAGCGCTCAAGAACATCGACCGCAGCTTCCTCCTGCCGCAGGTCTTCAGCGACCTGACCTACTTTCACGTCGACGGCGAGACGGTGCGCCTGAGTCAGGGCACAACCCCCGAGACCCAGCTTTCGACTGGCATTGCCGTACGGCAGGTCATCTTCAACGACGAGCTGATGAGCAACTTCTTCGCCAGCCGCAACCTCTTCCTCAGCCAAAAGCTCCAGTACGAGTCTGTTCGCCTCGACGTGATGGAGCTGGGGGCTCTGGCCTTCATCGACCTGCTGGCGGCGGAGTCCCTCCTGCGGATCGAGATCGACAACCTGCGCCTGACCCAGACCAATTTGCAGATCGCGCGCATCCGCTTTCAGGTCGGCGACACCGATCCGTCGGAGACGCTGCGCTGGGAATCGGAGGAGGCGCAGGGCCGGTCGGCCGTCTTTGAGCGGGAGGCCGATGTGGGCATTGCCATGGCCACGCTCAACCAGGTTCTGGGGGTGCCCGGCCACACCCGCTGGGCCGCGCAGGACATCATCCTGCCGGACGGCGACATGTACTTCCTGGCCAACGGGATCAAGGACTTTGTGACCAACCCGGAGCAGTTGGAGCGCTTCCGCGAGTACTCCGTCTTCCTCGCGCTGGGCAACAGCCCCAGCCTACGGGCGATCGACGAGGAAATCGGCGCCGAGCGCATCCAGCTTGGCCAGGCCAAGCGTTCCTTCTTCCTGCCGGAGATTGAAGCGGGCTTCGACGTGGACCACGTGCTCGACGCCAACGTACAGAGTGGCGTGGACCAGGCCGACGTGATCGTGCGAACCCCCTGGCAGGCCCAGATTGTTGCCACGCTGCCGCTCTTTGAGGGCGGGCGGCGCTTCGCCGAGGTCGAGCAGAACAAGTCGGAACTCGACATCGTGGTGGGCAACTGGATCACCGCCGCCCAGTTTGTCGAGCTCGACACCCGCGTGGCCATCCGCGGCATCGAGGGGTCTTTCCCCAGCATCGAGCTCAGCCGCCGCTCGCGCGCGGCCGCCGAGGAGAACCTCAAGCTGGTGCTCCAAAAGTACCAGGAAGGGGCGGTCAGCATCATCGACCTGATCGACGCGCAGAACCAGAGCTTCCAGGAGCAGCAGCGCGCCGCCCTCGCCGTTTACGATTACCTGGCGGATCTCTACAACTACCAGCGCTCGATCAGTTGGTTCGAGCTGGGCAAGACCGACCAGCAGGAATCGCTCTGGCTACAGAACCTGGCCAACGGCATGCGCCAGATGGGCCGGGTCAAGGCGCGCAACGATCAGACCGGCACCCGCGCCGCCGCCCGCGCCCAGGGCATTGAGCCTTGACCCTTACGGCATTTCCAGCACCCATTTGTCGTGGCAGTGCTGGATGGGAAGTTGGCGTTCGCCGGCGAAGCGCTTGACGGCGGCCTGCACGCCGGACCAGCTCCAGTCGTCGCCGAAGAGGATGCCGCCGGAGTGCGTGAGCTGGGAGTAGTCGAGCAGATCCTGGTAGATGTCCTCCTCCTCGTGACTGCCGTCCAGGTAGCAAAGGTCGGCTGCCAGCCCGTGACGCAGCAGCCAGAGCGCGGCGGAGGCGGAGTGAAGCGGGAAGGGCACGATGACGTCCTGCTGGCCCTGATGGCAGACGTTGGCCAGGAACCGGTAGTACACGCTCGGGTAGCCGTGCTTGCATTCCAGCGCCTGGAAGCGCTCGGGGTCGGCCTTGTCGCTCCAGAATTCCAGCGCGCCCAGCCAGGTGTCGATGCACAGGATGACGCCGCCGCCGTGTTGCTTCATCGCGCGGGCCATGCTCAGGGCGGAGCCGCCTTTCCAGGTGCCCACCTCGATGACAAAGCGCGGCTGGTGTTGGGCGACGAGCTCGGCGAAGGCGGGGGAGTCGCTGCCCCAGCCGACGAGGTCCTCCGGGATGGCGTGGAAGTCGAAGCCCTCGTAGATGTCCCGGCCGTGGAGCGCCGCCATCAGGTTGGCGGGCTCGACGTTGTCGTCGGAGGCCACGCCGGCGGTGGCGCGGCCCGGGCGCCGGCGTTTGACGGTGTAGCCCAGCTTGCCCAGAACAAGCTTGAGCGCGGCGGTGAGGGGAGAGCTCATGCTTCTGCTTTAGCGCGCTTTCGGGCGAAGGGCTAGAGGCGATCTCGTCAAACGCCTTTACGGCTGGAACGGCCAGATGACGGGAATCAGCAGGCTGGCGGTGACCCAGAGGATGAGCGAAAGCGGCAGGCCGATGCGCACGTAGTCCGAGAATTTGTAGCCGCCGACGCCGTAAACCATGGTGTTGGTTTGGTAGCCGATGGGGGTGACGAAGGCCTCCGAGCTGGCAATCGCCACCACGATGATGAAGGGCCGCGGGTCCACCCCAAGGGCGAGCGCGATGCCGATGGCGATGGGCGCCATGACCACGGCGGTGGCGTTGTTGCTCATCATTTCGGTCAGGATGGTGGTGAGCAGGTAGGTCAGGCTCAGCACGGCGTAGGGTAGGAGGACTGCCGGGAAGATGCCCTCGGCGAGGCCGACCGTCTCGTTGGCGATAAACTGGGCGGCGCCGCTTGATTCCATCGCCACGCCCACGCCCAGCATACCGTAGATCAGGAAGATGATCTGCCAGTCCACCGCCTTGTAGGCCTCCTCGGAATCCAGGCACTTGGTCATGAGCACGAAGAGCACCGCCAGTAGCCCGGCTGCGACGATGGGCAGTAGATTGGCCGCCGAAATCGTGACCACGCTCGCGATGGCCAACCAGGCCCATTTGGCCTTGGGCCGGCGGAAGGTGCGGGGCAGGTCGTCCTCCAGCAGCATGAAGTCGCCCTGCTCCTGCAGCTCGGCGAAGTTGTCGACCGAGCCGAGCAGCAGCAGGGTGTCGCCGAACTCGAGTTTTTCGTCCAGGAAGTTCTTGGAAAGGTTCTGGCCGTGGCGGTGCAGCGCCAGCACGAGCATGCCGTACTTTTGCCGGAAGTTGATGTTGCGGATGGACTTGCCCAGCAGGCTGGAGTGGGGCGAGATGACGCCCTCGATGATGCTCCCGGCGATGGTGGAGAGGCTTTGCAGCCCGAGCTCGTCTTCGAGCTTTTCCTGGAGCTGGTACTGGCCCTGAGCGGTTTTCTCCAGCCGGTCCTGGCTGGCGGAAATAAGAATCCGGTCGAACTTGCGGATTTTGATTTTGTCCATCGGCGCGAGCAGGGTCTTGCCGTCGCGGCGCACTTGCAGGATGCGGAACTCCTTCGGGTTGGTGGCCAGCCGAGTGTCGGTCAGGATTTCGCCGATGAGGATGGAGTCCGGTTTGATCAGCACCTGGCAAAGCTGCTGGCGGCGGTCCTCCGGACTGAGCACGGCGGTCAGGCTTTGGCGTTCCGGCAGCAGCCAGGGGCCGACGATGGTCAGGTAGACCACGCCGATGGTGAGAATGGGCACGCCGATCCAGGCCAGCTCGAAGAAGCCAAAGGGCTCGAATCCGCTCTTGGAGGCGATGCCGCTGACGATGATGTTGGTCGAGGTGCCGATCAGGGTGCAGCTTCCGCCCATGATGGACGCGTAGGAGAGGGGGATGAGCAGCTTGCTCGCTGCGAGCCCGCGTTCCCGCGCCAGGGCGAGCAGCACCGGCATGAAGAGCGCCACGATTGGCGTGTTGTTGACGAAGGCGGAACTGACCCCAACGAAAAGCGTGACGATGAGCAGGATGAGCCGCAGCGGGGCGGGTAAGTGCTTGCTCAGCAGGTGCGTGATGTCGTCGATGGCGCCGGATTTCTCCAGCGCCGCCGTCACGATAAACATACAGGCTATCGTGATGGGAGCGGAGTTGGAAAAAACCGTGAGCAGGTCGGCCACCGGCACCACCCCGAAAACGAAGAGGGCACAGAAGGCGGACATCGCGATGATGTCCGGGCTGGCCAGCTCCAGCAGAAACGCCAACAGCACCAGCGCGAGGACGCCCAAGACCATGATCATGCCCCACTCCATTCCGGCGTTTCTAGCAGCATCGCTAAACGGCAGAAGCAAAAAAAGTCTGTGGACCCGGGGCCGAGTTGCTCCAACGTTGGCATTGATATTGCACCGTGAGAGGATCGGAAGAAGGAACTTGATAATTTACTGGCTTATGTTTAAAAACTCGTTCATGGCCTCTTATCGGCAATTTTTTGGGCTGGCGCTGCTCGTGGCGACGGCATTCACGGCGCAGGCGGCCTTCGAGACTTGGAACAAGCGCGACATCCGCGTTTTCGCCGAGGGCAAAACCGCGAACGGCGAGATCGTGCCGATCGCGGATTGCGAGGCGATGATCTGGCTGGATAAACCCGAGTTGCAGGACAAGCTCGACGAGGCCCTCCGGCGTTACGAGAACAAGGACAGCTACTCGCCCAATCCCTATAGGCAGATGACCTGGATTGTGATGGCGCTGGGCGATCCCGACATCCGCCGCACAACCGACATGAACGGTAACGCCTTCTTCGACGGCGCCAAGCTCGACCAGAAGTGCCTGGCTATCGTCGTCAACATCGCTCCAGAAGCGGAAGCCGGCGGCGTTTACGCCGGGGTCAAGCGACCCATGGAGCTGCGCGCGGTTTGCCTGCCGGTCAACCAGCGCGGCCTGGCCAAGTCCATCGCCACCCTGCGGTACGGCTTCCACAGCCCGCCGCTCACCCCGCACCAGAAAGAGTTCCAGCCCTAGGGGTTGCCGGCCGCGACCGCATGGCCAGGCATCTTTCATGGTTATGGCTGGGCCTGCTGATGCTGCCCGCCACGCTCGGCGCCGAGTCCTACGTGCGCGTCTACACCATGGGGCGCAGCCCGGAGGGCAAGCTGATGCGGGTTATCCGGCAGCCGGCCATGCTTTGGGAGGACTCGAAAAAACTGCGCGAGGCCATCTCCGCCGGCGTGAAGGCGATTCGGGAGGATGCCAGCCTGAGCCTGGACGCCAATGAGCAACTCAAGCTGCTGCTGGACAAGCTCCCCCCGCCCGATGCCACCGCCACCACCGACATCAACGGCCAGGCCATGTTGACGGACGTGGAGGTCGCCCGGCGCTACCTGGTCATCGTTCAGAACAACCTGCCCTACCATCAGGGCGGCGGCCCGTTCGTGGGCATCAAGCAGCCAGGAAGCCAGCGGGTGCGCTGCAACGGGGTCGACCTCAACGGCCTGCTCACCTTTCTGGAGCGCTACCAGCGCCGGCCGTTGCCGGTGCGCTAACCGGTTCTTTTCTGCGCGGTTGCCGCCGGACGCCCACGACGCTACGTTCCTGCCATGCGAGTCTTGGTTACCGGGATGATTGCCGGCATGAACGACGCCCAGGCCCTGGAGCAGGTCGCCCAGCTCGGCCGGCAAAACGGTCGCGAGGTGAAGGTTTTCAACGCCCTGGAGGAGTTCACCAAGCGAGGCAAGAAGCCGCTCGAGCGGCTGCTCTCGACCACGGACTACGTCTTTGAACTCACCCGCGAGCGCGAGTACGAGAAGATTGGCTTCGAGATCGAGAAGCACAAGTACGAGGACGTCATCGTGCGCCTGCCCGCGACGATCGAGTGGAACCGGATTAACCGCAAATTCAAGGATCAGCGCATCATCCGCGACTTCATCCAGCCGGATTTGATCGTCACGCTGATCGACGCGGAGTGGCTCATCAAGCTCAAGCTGGAAACCGTCGACGAAAGCGACCCCTTCCTCTTCGCGCTCAAGAACCGCCACCACACCATCTACGAGATTCTCTCCTGGATGAACGAGGAGGTGAGCCTCTCCGAGGACTGGGCCAAATTCATGGGCATTCCGCATTACGTGCTGGCTGTGAGCGAGCCGCCCGAGGCGCTTTACAAACTGGTGGTGACCGAAAAGCCCTGGGTGGTTTACGCCAGCTACAGCATGACGCACGCCACGCCGGAGATGCGCGTCGAGGTCAGCCGCGTCGTGCGCCGCCTGCGGGACTACGCCGTCGTCATCGACCCGCAAACCGTGGAAATCGGCGCGGCGGAGCTCGAATTCCCGGAAGACAAGGAGAGCATCTACGCCTACACCGTGCACCGCGACCTGCACTGGTACGTGGGCAAGGTCCACGCCGTGGTGGCCATCCATCCGTACCCGGAGCGCCCGCCGCTCTCCACCGGCATGATGGACGAGCTCGGCCACGCCCGCGACTACATGAAGGCGCGTTACATGATTTTCCCGAAGGGCTTCTCGCCCTTCACCAGCGATTCCTACATCGAGAAGGGCCACCTCTTCGAGTCGGCGGAGGAGATGTTCCGGTACTTTGAAGAGGTCGAGCAGCGCCCACGCTTCGAGGGCAACTTCCACCTGCAAAGCGAGATGCCGCTGGCCCCTCCGACTTCGCCGAGTCCGCGTAAGGAGAGTGTTTCCTGAGCCGAAGGGTGGCGCTAAGGGGTAGCTCGCAAAGAACTGGACATGCGGCCGCTTCAATCTAACTTATTGTCCTAGTGCCAGTTAGAATAGCGTATTTACAATCATGAGCAGCTCCATCGCCTCCAAAATTGACCACACCTTGCTGCGGGCGGACGCCACCGTGGAGGATCTCCGTTTGCTGGTGGCGGAAGCCAAGGAACACGGATTCCACAGCGTTTGCGTCAACCCGTACTGGCTGCCCACGGTCCGCCCGATGCTGGAGGGCTCCGACGTCAAACTCTGCAGCGTGGTCGCCTTTCCGCTGGGCGCCAGCCTGCCCCAAACCAAGGCGGCCTCCGCCCGCTTCGACGTCTCGGCCGGCGCCGACGAAGTGGATGTTGTCATGAACATCGGGGCAGCCCGCGAGGGCCACTGGGATTTCATCGAGCATGAGGTCCACGAAGTCGTCTCCCACGCCGAGGGAAGCCTGGTGAAGATTATTCTGGAGACCTGCTACCTCAGCGACGACGAAATCCGCCACGCGGCGGAACGCTGCGCCAAGGGGCGGGCCCACTACGTCAAGACGAGCACCGGCTTTGGCCCGGCCGGGGCGACGGTGGAAGCGGTACGCATCCTGCGCGAAACCGTGGGCGACGCCCTGGGCGTGAAGGCCAGCGGCGGCATCCGCGACCGCGCGACCGCCGAGGCCATGCTCGCCGCCGGCGCCAGCCGCCTGGGCACCAGCCAGAGCGTCTCGCTGGTCAACGCCCTGGCCTGAAAAACCCGCTCATGAAAGTCTCACCCTCCGAAAATGCGGCGCCCGCGGCCGGGCCGTTCCGGTGGTGGCATTTGATCGCCGGGCGTCGGCTGCTCTTGACGCTGGGGCGCCTGGCCCTGTTGTATGTGCTCGTGGTTGCCCTCGTTTATTGGTTCCAGGATGGTCTGCTCTACCATCCGACCCGGATTTCGCCGGAGACCGAGCTCGCCAACGTGGCCAGCGGGCGATACCAGCCGTTCTACGGCCAGCCGGGCACGCCGGAATTCCGCGGCTGGCTGCAGAAGTACGAGAACCCCATGCCCGGTGGCGAGGATGTCGCCAAGGGCACCGTCGTGGTGGCCCACGGCAACGCCGGCCTCGCCATTTGGTCCCACCACTACGGGGGGATGCTCGAGCCAGCCGGCTACAACGTCATGCTCTACGAGTACCCGGGCTATGCCTCCCGGGACGGGCGGCCGAGCGAGGCCACCATCGTGAGCGACCTGCGCGAAACCGTCCGCCGCCTCGACGCCGAGGGGCTCGGGCCCGTCTTCCTGCTGGGCGAATCGCTGGGCTGCGGCGTCGTCGCCTCCGCGGCGGCCGACCCCACGCTGCCGGTCGCCGGTATTTTTCTCGGTACCCCGTGGGACACCTTGCCCGACCTGGCCGCCAGCCGCTTCTGGTTTCTGCCCGCGCGATACCTGGTGCGCGACCAGTACGACAGCGTTGGTAACCTGGCCGGATTTGACGGCCCCGTCTTCATCGTGCTGGCCGCGAACGACCGCGTCATCCCGCCCCGTTTCGGCCAACGTCTCTACGATTCCCTGCCCGGAGAAAAGCGCATGGAGACCTTCAACGCCGGGCACAACAACTGGTTCGGCCAAACGGATTCCCGCTGGTGGCGCGAGGTCATGGCCTTCCTGAGCGGGGAAGGCCAGACGCAGGTGACCATGGAGGCCGCACAGCCGGCTTCCAGCGAAAAAGCTTCCCGGACCAAAATCCCTGTACGGTAGCTGACATATCCGCCTTTTCGGCATATCCTGCCTCATGCGGCTCATCTGCGTAAGTTTGGTCATGATGTGGGTGTGGTGGCATCCGGCCCTGGCCGGCACGCTGTCACAAGGCGAACAAGACCTGCTGCGCCTGCTGGACTCCGCAACGAGCGCGGTGGCGTTCGAATTGGACCCGGAACGATCGAACCTTGATCCTCAGACTGCCGAGGGTCCGGCGAACCCAAGTGGCCAGTCGGATGAACTTTCCGAGAAGCCGGAGGCGGAACCGCGCTTTGTCGATTCACTTTCGAGAAGCATCCACTTCTACGGCTATCCGGTTAAACAGACGCAGTCGGTTCAGGGGAAGGAGTTGCAGGAGATTAAGAACGCCGTGCGGACACGGCTGACGAATCCACCGAGAAACCTGGTGATCTCGTTCTGCTGGATACCGCGACACGGATTCTCTCTTGAGCTTCCACAAGGTCGCCTCGACTTGGTGGTCTGTTTGGAGTGTTGCAAGTACAAGGCGTACGTTGCGGGTAGACTAATCGCCGAGGTCAACGACCAGATCCGCTTGCAAGCGATCTTTGAACGTTTGCTCCCCGGGACGACGAAAGAGGACTGAACCTCACTCCTCGCCGCTGAGCTTCTCGCGCAGGCGCTGGGAGTAATACTTCAGCCAGAGTTCCCACCGGCGCTTCATGGTGTCCTCCCGGTACTCCTGGTGCTTGTCCATGATCAGGTCGATGTACTTGGCCGTGGTGGGGAAATCGATGTTGGCGCGGAAGGCCTCGGCGCTGCGGGGCCGGTCGGTGTCGACCCATTTGAGCGCGCGGCTGCGCCCGGCGTTGTACTCGGCCAGGGCAAAGGGGATGGGGTCGTCGCGGTCCTGCCAGCGGCCGAGCGCGCGGGAGAGGTAAAAGGAACCGGCGCGGATGTTGGTGTAGGGGTCGAAGAGCTGGTCGAGGTGGAAGTTCTCAATGTCCATGGTTTCGACCCAATCCTGCGCGGCGATTGGCGTCACTTGCATCAGGCCGCGCTCCTTGGCGTCGCCGACTGCGTCCGGGTTGAACCGGCTCTCGCGCCAGATGACGGCCCGCACCAGCAGGGGGTCGATCGGGTATTCGCGCGCGACGATGGCGATGTGCTTGTCGTAGGCGCGGTGGGGCAGTTCCTCCATGCCCATCTCGTAGAGGTAAGAGAAGGCGATTCCGCCCGCGACCAGCGCCAGCAGCACAATGGCCAGCAGAACCTTGCCGAGCACGCCGCGGCGTCGTGGGCGGTTGCGCAGGGGGCGGGAAGGGTGTTCGGTCAGGGACGGGTCCATGGGGGCAGGGCGGGCGGATAGCGTCTGGCTTCCCGCGCGTTGGCTCCGTACTATCGGGAATTGCCCGAAAGGGGGCAAGCCTGCGTTGCCGACTTCAACCACCATGCCGTCCGATGACTTCACCCTCGAGGCCGCCGCCCCGGCGGTTTCGCCCACTGCGGCGGCGGGCGCCTACTGCCGGGTGGCGCCGGAGGTCTCGCTGGACCAGGCCTTCGACTACGCCGTGCCCGCCGAGCTGGCCGGCCGAGTCGCCGTCGGTGCCAAGGTGCGGGTGCCTTTCGGCCGCCGGGAAGTGACCGGCTACGTCCTGGAAATGGTCGCGCCGGACGGCCTCCAAACCGAGGCCGCCAGCGTCAAGCCGCTGCGGGAGGTCTACGGCGAGCGCACCTTTATCCCGGACGCACTGATGAAGCTGGCGCACTGGATTGCCGATTACTACTGCGCGCCCCTCACGGTGGCGGTGCGCGCCTTGCTGCCGGAGGCGGTCCGGCAAACCGAAAGCGGCTTCAAGCAACGCCTGTGGGTCGAGCCGCGGAGGGGACTCGACACCCACCAGGTGACGGCCGCGCTCGGGCGGGCCGCCGGGCAAAAGGCGGCCTGGGCCTTTCTGATGGAAAACGGCGGCGGCTGGCTGACGGAAGTGACGCGCGCCACCGGCACGACCGCGGCCGTCTGGCGCGGCCTGGCACGCAAGAACCTCATCACCATTGAGCCGGCCCGGCAGGAGCGCAGTCCCTTTGAAGACGACCGCGCGGAAGGCGCCTCCCGTCCGCTCGAGCTGATGCCCGAACAAGCGACCGCGCTCGCGGCCATCCGGGAGGAACTGGCCCGCCCGGAGCGGCCCGTCCTCCTCCACGGTGTGACCGGCAGCGGCAAGACGGAAGTCTACCTGCAGGCGATCAATGCGGTTCTGGAAACCGGCGGCAGCGCGCTCGTGCTGGTGCCGGAAATCGCGCTGACGCCGCAAACGGTGGAGCGGTTTCGCGCGCGCTTTGCCGGGCGCGACGCCGGCGTCGCCGTGCTGCACAGCCATCTCTCCGCCGGGGAGCGGCACGACCAGTGGCACGCCATTCGCGCGGGGCGGGCGCGCATTGTGATCGGCGCGCGCTCGGCGGTCTTCGCGCCGCTGGAGAAGCTCGGCCTGATCGTCGTCGATGAGGAGCACGAGACCGGCTACAAGCAGGAGGAGACGCCGCACTACCACGCGCGGGACGTCGCCGTCGTGCGCGGTCGGCTGGAGGGCGCCGTCGTGGTGCTGGGCTCGGCCACGCCCTCGCTGGAATCCCTGCTCAACGCGCAGGAGGGCAAGTACCGGCTGGCGTTACTGAGCAAGCGCGTCGACGACCGGCGCCTTCCGACCATCCACGTGCTGGATTTGAAGATGAAGGCCCACCGGCCCAACGAGCAGCCGTCGCCGGACGCGGTCCCGCCGATCCTCGCGCCCCGGCTGGTCGACGCGGTCAACGAGCGCCTGGCCAAGCGCGAGCAGGTCATCCTGTTCCTCAACCGGCGGGGCTACGCCAGCAGCGTGCAGTGCCCCTCCTGCGGGCACGTGGAGGAATCCCCCACCTGCAGCGTGCCACTCACCTACCACCGTGCCAGCCGCAAGCTCGTCTGCCACTTTTCCGGCTACACCAAGGAGGTACCCGAGCGCTGCCCCAAGTGCGGCTACGCCGGATTCAAGCGCCAGGGCCTGGGCACGCAGCGGGTGGAGGAAAGCATCGCCCGCGCCTTTCCGCGCGCGCGCATTTTGCGGATGGACTCCGACAGCATGCGCGGCAAGAACGCCCACCGCGATGCCCTCGAGCAGTTCGCCGCCCGCCAGGTCGACATCCTCGTCGGCACCCAGATGATCGCCAAGGGGCTGCACTTCCCGAACGTGACCTGTGTCGGCGTCGTCAACCCGGACCACGCGCTCAACTTGCCGGACTACCGCGCCAGCGAGCGCGTCTTCCAACTCCTGTGCCAGGTGGCCGGCCGGGCGGGCCGCGGCGACGTCCACGGCGAGGTCTTTGTGCAGTCGCGCCAGCCGTTTCATCCCGCCATCCAGTTTGCCCGGCACCACGACTACGACGGCTTTGCCGAGCAGGAGCTCGAGTTTCGCCAGGCGTTGGCCTATCCGCCGTACCGCCGCGCGGTGCTCGTCACCTGGCGCGGGCGCGACGCGGAGAAGACGCTCTTTGTCGCCGAGCAACAGACGCGGCAAATTCGCCGGGCTCTCGGCCTGCCGGAACGGGAAAACGGGGACAGCGAAGGGGAGGGCGATTTCCTGTTGGGCGAACCCGCTCCGGCGCCGATCGAACGCCTGCACGACCTCTACCGCTTCCACCTTCTCATCCGCACCACCAAGGGGAAGATGCTGGCGCTTTCGCGCGCGCTGCGGCCCGTTTTCGTCGAGCAAAAAAACGCGCTGCCCGATGGCGTCAAAGCCACGGTCGACGTCGACCCGGTTGGGATGCTCTAAGCGCGGGCGCGGCGGCGGCGAAGGAGGACGAGCAGCCCCCCGCCAAGCAGCAGCGCGCCGGTACCCGGTTCGGGGACGGCGTCGCCCAGGATGGTCAGCGTCAGCGTCGGGTTGCCGACGTTGATCGGGTTGGCCGTGATGAGCTGGCCTCCGAGGAAGTCGGAGTAGGCGAAGCCGTAGACCGAGTTGTTCGATCCCAGGGCGACCTCTTCGGCGAACTCGTTGTAAAGCGCCTCGCCCGCCAGGGGCGTGCCCGGCTGCGCGTAATCAAAGAAGAACTCGGCACCGGCCACTTCGCCCAGGGCCATCAGCTCCTCCGAACTCAGCTCGCCGATGATTTGGCCAAGGAGGTCGACCGTGCCGCCGCCGGGCAGGGGGGCGTTCTGCAGAGCGGTTTCCAGGGTGGGGTCGGTGGTGGTAATGACCTCCGTGCTGCCCCAGGCGCCCAGGTTGAGACCGGCGTAGAAGTCGCGGGTGATGTCATTCTGGATGCCGACCGGGACGGAGGCGCCGCTGAAGGTCCAGCCGGCCGGGTTGTTGGGCGAGCCGTAGATGAGCGCGTCGGTGAAGGCGTCGGCGTCTAGCGTCGCCGTGATCGCCTGGGCGCTGCCGCCGTCCGGCGTGTAGGTGCCGGTAAAGGTGGCCGCGAAGCCGCCGCTGTCGGTGATGGAGCCGGATATGTCGTAGGTGTCGCCGGTGCCGAAGTCGAGGTTCTTGAGCTGGATGTTGGCGCCGACGGCGTTGTCCACGGCGCCCTCCATGCTGTTGTAGGAGGGGACGTTGTTGCCCTGGACGGCGGTGGACGGCGTGATGACGCGGACGACGTTGCTTACGCTGGTGCCGGGCGGATTGAAGCCCTCCGGCCCGGTCACCAATGCGGAGCCGGCGGCGTTGGGCGTCGTGTTGGTGACGGCGTTGTTGACGATGTTGGCCACCGTCTGGTTGTAGGGGCCGCTCCAGCCGGCGTTTTGCACCGCGCTGCTGGGGTCGTTGGTCCGGTAGGTGAAGGGCACCGCGGTGAAGTCCACCGCCGAGAGATTGCTGGAGGCGCCGTTGGTGTTAACCGTCAGCTCCACCTTGTCGTAGCGCTTGGTGTAGTCGCCCAGGTTGTTGACGTTGTTCGGATTGTTGAACTGGGACAGCGTGCCGTCGGTGACGGACTCGCCCAGCGAGAACCCGATGCGCCCGCTGTTGAAGGCGCTGATGCTGAAGGAAAGGGTGGAGTTGGCGCCGATCCGGTAGCCAGTGCTGTTGATGTTCTGCGAGACGGTGGTGTCCGGGTTGGTGACGACGGCGCGCGTGCTAATGGCGATGTTGCTGTTGGCGCCGGCGTTGCCTGTGCTGCTGACGATCGTGCTGACCCCGGTGTTGTTGTTGATGGAGCCGTTGGCGGTGGCGATGTCGGCCGCCTCCAGAATCGTTCCGGTCATCGTCGAAGGCCCGGAAAAGTAGATGTAGACGTCCTCATTGCGCTCGTTGAGCACATCCACCACCACGGGCGGACTGGACTGGGCGTAAACTTGGTGACCGGCGGCAAGACCCAGCAGCACTAGGGAAAGGGCGGGGAAGAGTTTGTTCATAGAGCTTAATCTTTGGTTGGCTTAAGCATGACAGGACAATTCCACGGGGACAAGGGGGATTTCCCACGGATTTTTACTAAGTGCTTAAGCGACTTGTCGGGAGTGTTTTAAGGAAGGTTACAAATGCGTCATGAAGAGTCTTCGCAGGTATTATCGAGTTGAGAATGCCACCAAAACCTGCGATGGTAGCGGGTGCAGACGGTCTGGATTTTAGCCGACCAGTTGGTGCCGGATCATCCGGCGCTGGCCGAGGCCAACAAGAAAGACACGGTCGTCCTCTTCGTGGAGTCCCGCCGCCGGGCGAGCCACCTCCAGTACCACCAGCAGAAGCTGGTCCTCCTCTACTCCGCCATGCGGCACCGCGCGGCCGAACTTCGCGAAGCCGGCTGGACGGTGGACTACCACCGGCTGGAGGACACCAAGGCGTTCAGCGACGGCCTGAAGGCGCACGTCAAGAAGCACCGGCCGGAGCGCATCTTGGTGATGGAGCCCAACGACTATGCCACCACCAAGGCGCTGCCGCCCCTGGCCAAATCCGCCGGGGTGGAGATTGAAACCGTGCCGACCAACATGTTCCTGGTGCCGAGGGCGGAGTTCGCCGAATGGGCCGAGGGCAAAAAATCGCTGGTCATGGAGTCGCACTACCGCCGGATGCGCAAGGAGCTGGGCCTGCTGGTGGATGCCGACGGCAAGCCGGTGGGCGGAGAGTGGAACTTCGATGCCGAAAACCGCAAGACCGAGGCCCAGTACCGCAAGGCCAAGGTCGAGCCGCCCCCGCTGGCCGGCAAGCAATCCGACGAGACGACGGAAGAGGTGATCGAGGCGGTGCAGCGGCACTTTGGCGACCACCCGGGCCGGGCGGAGGGCTTCTGGCTGCCCGTCCACCGCGCGGGTGC
Source organism: Verrucomicrobiota bacterium (assembly GCA_038745425.1). Classification (GTDB taxonomy): domain Bacteria; phylum Verrucomicrobiota; class Verrucomicrobiia; order Methylacidiphilales; family UBA1321; genus CAWUJC01. Next base: position 31,461 of record JBCDLL010000042.1, read on the forward strand.
GCAGCGCTGGCTGCGGCGCTTTGTGTGCGATCGCCTGGAAGGCTTCGGCCCTTGGGAGGACACCATGGTGCAGGATGAGCCGCATCTCTTCCACTCCGTGCTCAGCCCGCTGTTGAACATCGGCCTGCTGACGCCGAAAGAGTGCGTGGATGCGGCCGTCCGCGCCTTTGACGAGGGCGACGCCCCGCTGGCTTCGGTTGAGGGCTTTGTCCGTCAAATCATCGGCTGGCGGGAGTTCATCAACGGTATCTATTGGCTGCGCATGCCCGGCTACACCGAGCTGAACGAGCTGGAAGCCAAGCGCCCGTTGCCGGAATGGGCCTGGGGCCGGGAAGGGGAGGAGACGGAGATGAACTGCCTGCGCCAATGCGTGCGGCAGGTGCGCGACACCGGCTACAACCACCACATCCAACGCCTGATGGTGCTGGGGAACTACTTTCTCCTCTCTGGCACGGCGCCGCGCGAGGTGCTCGACTGGTTCAACTCCATGTACGTGGATGCCTACGACTGGGTGATGGCGGCCAACGTCATCGGCATGGTCCTCTACGCTGACGGCGGCTTCATGGCCACCAAGCCCTACGCGGCGGGCAGCGGCTACATCAGCAAGATGAGCGACTACTGCAAGGACTGCCGCTACAAGCCGTCGGTCAAGACCGGCGACGACGCCTGCCCCTTCAACTACCTTTACTGGAATTTCTACGCCGAGCACGCCGAGCGCTTTGCCGGCAACCAGCGGGTTGCCTTTATGGTGCGGCAGTGGGAGAAGAAGTCCCCGAGCGAGCAGAAGAGCATCCGCGCGCAGGCCCAGGCCTTTCTCTCCTAGAGCTTATTACAAAAGTCCCGCGTACCCGCGCCAGTCGGGTTTTGGCCGCTGGGCTAGGCGCAACGAGGGAGCTTATCAAAACTGATAAGTGACCGAGGAGCAACACCGCCCAGCGGTCAAAAGACACTGGCCTTGAAAAGGTTGCGGTTCTTTTCCGTCGTGGCGTTGTCGTTCGTCAGTCACAGGTGTATTTGATACCTGCTCCTTCCTCTCTTCTAGCCACGGCGGAAAACTCCTCGCAACGCGGGCCGCGTGGGA
>JBCDLL010000043.1:0-31876 GCA_038745425.1 Verrucomicrobiota bacterium
CGGGTTACAAGCGCGCCATTGCGGCAACCGGCTTTTCTCTTGCGGGCGCTCCGTGGTAGATTCAGGGCGAATGGATCGTTTCCCTTTCCTGATTTCGAAGAGCTTCTGGGTGATCGTGGCGGCCGTGACCGCGGTCCACCTAGTGGTGCTCTTTTACGTTGTGGGGCCGATGAAGTTTACCGACTACGCGGCCTACATGTTCTACGAGGTGCTGCCGCGCACGTTTGCGGTCAGCCGGGAGGGGGGCGAGGACGGCGAGCCGGGCATGACTGTCTACACCGTGCCCTCCGATCTGCGCGACCTCGGTTCGGCCGAGGGGTCCGCGCCCGCCGGCCCGGAGGACGAGAACGCGCTTGCGGCCGAGCCGCCCCCGGTGCCAATCCCGCCGGAGGTCCCGCCGACCGAACCGGCCCCAACGGCCGAAGCCGCCCCCGCCCCATGAGCACGCCCCCGACCCAACCCCGCAAGAAGGTGCCCGCGCTGTCGATCAACGAGATTTTCCACAGCATCCAGGGCGAGAGCACCTGGGCCGGCCTGCCCTGCGTCTTTGTGCGGCTGACGGCCTGCGACCTGCGCTGCACTTACTGCGACACCGAGTACGCCTTCTACGAGGGCCAGCGCCGCACGCTCGACGACATCCTGCAAGAGGTGGCCGGGCACGGCTGCGGCCTGGTGGAGGTGACCGGCGGCGAACCGCTCCTGCAGAAGAACGTGCTGCCACTGATGACGAGGCTCTGCGACGCGGGCTACGACGTGCTGATCGAGACCAGCGGCTCCCAGGACATCAGTGGCGTTGATCCACGCGTCCACCGGATCATGGATCTGAAGACGCCCTCGAGCAACATGGTCGAGCGCAACCTTTACGCGAATCTGGATCACCTGACCGGCCGAGACGAGGTGAAGTTTGTGCTGGGCAACGAAGCCGACTACGAGTGGGCGCGGGAGCAAATCCGCACCGGTGACTGGGCGGGCCGGGTCCGGGCGGTGCTGATGTCCCCGGTCTTCGGCCAGCTCAATCTGGAGCATCTGGCCGCCTGGATCCTGCGCGACGGGCTCAAAGTGCGGATGCAGTACCAGCTGCACAAGCTGATCTGGCACCCCGAGGCCCGCGGGGTGTAGCCCTTTTCACGCAGCGCTCCTAAAAGGGTTCGTCGCAATCGCTTTTTTTGAATCTTTCGTCCTAAAGTATACCGGTAAGTAGTTAATTAAGAGTTGATTAGACGGAAAAATTCCTCTACCACCTTTCCTCGGATTCGCTCACAAGTTTGTGATCCTCTACTGAGTTCGGTGTTTGGAGAGCCGCGACCAGTGGAATGTGAGGAAAAAACTGACCAAACTGCTACTGGAGAAGCTATGTTCACAACGCCTTACTTCACCTCTGCCAAGGGTGCCTGCCTGGGAATCGTCCTGGGTCTGGCCGGCCTGGTGTCGGCTCCCGCGCAGCAGTTCCTCAGCCTGGTCGGCGACCAGAACAGCACCAACGACGAAATCTACCTGATTGACCTGACCAACTTCACCTCCCAGAAGCTCCTGGACGTCGGCTTCGGCCGCACAAACGCCTTTGACTGGGTGGAGGAGGAGAAAGTCGCCTTCTTCACGACGCAGACCGATCAAGGCGTCATCTACATGTACGATGCGCTCAACAATAGCATCACGACGGTGTCGGGCCCGAATCTGGGCGTTTCCGATATCAACGGCGGGGCCTTTTACGACGGAGCCTACTGGTTCATCCCGAACGGAGCGAGCGACCTCTACCGCGTGGAGATCGACCTGACGGACCGCACCAGCCCCAGCTACACGTCCGGCGACATCACGGTTTACTCCAACTTCAACGGCCTCGGAATCACCTACACCTTCGGCGATATTTCGGTGAACGACAGTGGAATCCTGTTTGGAACCAACACGACCGGCGACGAGCGACTCTTTAGCGTGGACATCAGCGCCACCGGCTCCGGCGGCGTGCCGACCGACTACGTGGACGATGTTGGCAGCATTCCGGAGAGCATGCAGATCGGCTTTGACGAGGTGACGGGCGAGCTTTACGCCGTGAACACCAACGATAGCCAGTGGTTTACGATAAGCACCTCCGACGCCACCCGCACTCCCGTCGAAGACGGTGGCGGCGATCCTTTCTTTGGCCCTGTGGACGGCTTCACCCGCGACATCACCGGTTTCGTGGTGGCACTGCCCGAACCGACCTCGGCCGCGCTGCTCGTGGGCGCCATGGCGTTGCTTACCCTGCGCCGGCGTCGGCGGTAGTCCCCCGCCGTTAGGCGTGAGGCATTACTCGCAAAAGGCCCTCGTTTCCGGGCCTGCTTCCAAATGCCGAGAGCGGTAGGACCCGCTGGCGAAATTCGCCCGTGAACGCTTCCACCGGCGGCAAGGGGTGGTTCTTCCTGCCGCCGAGCGCAAGGCAAGTTCAGTTTCTTGCGATTTTTCCAAGCAGGGAGCCTCTGCCCGGCCACCGGCGGTTCATGATTGAGGCATCAGAAGAGGTGATCGCTCAGTGGCCAAGTTTCTGCCGAAAATGGCACCAATCCGCTTAAGTCGATTCCGGGAAAGCCGTAATAGGTCGGAACTGTGTAAGAATCTGAACTATTTTTTGGAGGAAGAACGATGCCGATTTCGCCCTACTCTACGGCCGCTCGAGGCGCCTGCCTGGCGCTGGTTTTGAGCGTGGCCAGCCTCGTCCCCGCCCCGGCGCAACTCGTCCTGAGCGTGGTTGGCGGCCAAAGCAGCACCAGCGACGGCATTTACCTGGTCGACCTGACCAACTTTACCTCCCAGAAGCTCAAGGACCTCGACTTTGGCCTCTCCAACGGCATCGCGTGGGTGGAGGAGAAGAAGGTCGCCTTCATCACCACCCAGACCAACAACGGCACCCTCTACATGTGGGACGCCCTCTCCAACGACGTCACCACGGTGGCCGGACCCAGCCTGGGCACTTTCTCGATCAACAGCGGCGTGTACTACGATGGCGCCTACTGGTTCATCCCCAACCAAACCAACGACCTCTACCGGGTGGAGATCGACCTGACGGACCGCACCAGCCCCAGCTACACCAGCGGCGACATCACGGTCTACTCCAACTTCAACGGCACCTCGGCCACCTACGTGTTTGGCGACCTGGGCGTAAACGACGAAGGCATCCTCTTTGGCACGAACACCAGCGGCAGCCTTCGCCTCTTCAGTGTGGACATTAGCGCAACCGGCTCCGGCGGCAACCCGACGAACTACGTTGACAGCGTGGGCAGCATCCCGGAGAGCATGCAGATCGCCTTCGATCCGAACACGGGCGACCTTTTCGCGGTCGATACCAACGACAGCGACTGGTACACCATGGACCCCTCCGACGCCAGCCGCACGGCCATCCTTGACGGCGGCACCCCGTTCTCCGGCCCGGCGGATGCGTTCACCCGCGATACCACCAGCATCGTGCAGGTGCTGCCCGAGCCCACTTCGGCCGCCCTGCTCGTCGGGGCCGTGGCCTTGCTTGCCCTGCGCCGCCGGCGGAGATAATCCGGCAGCCTAAGAACGGGCGTCCCGCTAGCGAATGAAGATGGTTTCGGCCTGCCACCCGCGACCGCGGGGGGTGAGGCTTTTCCAGCGGCTCTTGTCGTTCAGGCTGACCCAGCGGCGCTCCTCCCGGCGGTAGTGCCAATCCTTCTCGATCTGGTAGAAGATCTGGCGGCCGGGCAGCTCGAGGATATTGCAGATCTCGTTGTTGTGGTAGTTCTCCTCGTCGTAGTCGGTCAAGAGCGGCTGGGCCATGTTCGAGTACAGGCCGTTGAGCTCGAGCAGCAGGTCGTTGACCTCGCCCTCGAGCGGCTTGACGTTGAGGCCGAGGCGCTTGGCTTCGCGCGCGGTGATCGGGTAGCTGTGGCTGGGGTAGGAGCTGTTGAGGTCCTTGCTGATGCGGTTGGCCTTGCGGGTGTCGCGCAGGTGGTAGCCGAGCAGCTCCTTGCAGATGCGGATGGAGAGCGAGCTGGAGCGGTCGAGCGCGCCGATGACGAGCGGGTGGAGGTACTTGTAGAGCTCCGGGTAGGGGTTGTCCCGCTGCTTCTCCACGTGCCAGAGCTTGAGGATGCGCATGACCTCGTCCTGGCTCACGCTGACGAGATCGTTGCCGGAGTCCAACGGCGAAAGCTGGTGCTTGAAGGAGGTGTCCACCGCGGTCAGGTAGGAGGTCGGACCCATGTGGATTTCGTTCGCGCCAAGGGCGATCATAGTGGCGGCGCTGGCGCACTCGAAGGGCGCGAAAAGCGTCAGGTGCCGGAAGCGGTGGCGCAGCAGGTGGATCATCCGCAGGGCGGCCTCCGGGTTGCCGCCATCGCTTTTAACGAAGAGCCCGAGCTTGCTGCCCTGCACGTTTTCGAGCAGGCGGCTCATGGCCATGACGTCGTTCTGGCAGATGGAGCCGCCGGTGGAGGTCCAGTAAGCCACGAAGGGGATACCCAGGCACTTCTCCAGCTGGCCGAAGACTTTCTGCGTCTTCGGCGTCAGCACGGGCGAGGATTTGGGCTTGGCTTTGCGGGCGGCGGGGGCGCCGTTGGCGGGCGCCTTGCGGGTGGATTTGGAACGGACACTCATGGGGAAATCGGCGTTTCAATGTGCCAGACGCGTCCTCTCCTGACAAGCATTGCCAAAGCCGCCCGGACCCGCTAGAGACTAAAAATTGTTTATGACCCTGTCTCGCTCCGTTTTCTCCGCCGTCCTCGCCGGTGCGCTGCTGGCCGCCGGCTGCAGCCAAAAGCCCGAAGACCCGACCGACCCGGCCTTTGTCGTGGCCGAGGGCAAGGACGTTGCCGTTACCCGCCGGGAGGTCGATGAAAAGCTCGACAAGGTGATGCAGGCGGAAGGCCTGCGCCGCGACATGTACCCGCCCCAGCGGCTCCAGCAGTACGAGGCCAACATCGTCAAGTACCTCGTGCGCTCCCAGCTCATCCTCAACCAGCAAGAGGGCGTGGACCTGGCCGGGCTGGACGAGCAGGTCGACGAGCGCCTGCAGCAGGAGCGCTCCCAGCACGTCAACGACCTGATGTTCGAGCAAAAGCTGGCCCGCGACGGCTGGGAAAGCGTGGCCGACTTCCGCGAAAGCCTCGTGCAGGCCGCCACCATCGACCGCATCCTGGAAGCCCGCATCGACGAGGTCGGCGAGCCCAGCGACGACGAGATCACCGAGATTTACGAGACCCTGCTGCCCTCCCTCCCTGAACGCGAGGAACAGGTGCGCGTCAGCCACATCCTGGTGCGCGTCAACAGCGACGCCCCGGAGGACCGCCAAAAGGAAAAGCGCGAGCTCATCGACGCCGCCCGCAAGCGCGTGCTCGGCGGCGAGGACTTTGCCGCGGTGGCCAAGGAGATTTCCGACGACGCCTTCTCCGCGCCCAAGGGCGGCGACCTGGCTTACTTTCCCCGCGGGCAGTGGGACGGGAAGTTCGACGAGGTGGCCTTTTCCACCAAGGTCGGCCGGGTTTCCAAGGTCTTCGAAACCCCTCACGGTTTCCACATCCTGAAGGTGACTGACCACCGCGAACCCGGCACGCTCACGCTCTCCGAACTGCGCCCGGAGCTGGTCTCCTACCACCGCAAGCTCGAAAAGGTAAAACGCAAGATGGCCTACCTGGATGACTTGGTGGAGGAAGCCGACATCACCTACCACATTGAGATGGCACCGCCGCTGACCGGACCGGCCGCGCAGAGCGGCCCCGGCGCGGGCGAGGGTGCCGTGCCCACCTCGCCGAGCCTCCCCAACATGGGGCCGAGACCGGTGGTGCCGCCCCAGCCGGACGGCGCAGCCGAGCCGGCGCCGGCAGAACCCGACGCCAACTAAGCCGGCACCGGGCGGCGGGACTTACTTGCCTGCTTCGGGAAAGACCTCTTCGTTGGAACCGCGAATGGGACCGTAAAACGTCACCAGGTTTTTCTCGAAGTCGAAACTGAGGGCGCGGTGGCCTTCCATCGTTTTGAGGACAAACTCGGGGTCCAAGTTGCCGAAAGGCTTGCCCAGTGCGGAGGCGATCTTCCGGGCCCGGTCGACGTCGCCCTGCTCGAACATCTCCGCCAGCGGAAAGTGGAGCGGCCGGCTCTCCGTGTCGATCCATTCGGCGTCGCCCTGCTCCGCGCAGTCCAGCGCAAAGTCGCGGATCAGGCCCAGCAGCCGCACGCGGTTGAGCTGGTAAAAGTCGCGCGGCGCGTCGATCAAGCTGCCGTAGCCGGAGCGCTTGGCCCGCAGCTTCTTGAGCTTTTTGTCGCGAAAGCCCTTTCCCATGAAGCCCATCGCCCAGCGGCCGTTTTCGACCTGTTCAATCTCCTTCTCGATGTCGAGAAACTCCTGCACGCGGGTGACGCCCTCGACCAGGGCCTTCATTGAGCCGTTTTCAACCCCGTCCTTGATGGCGGCGGCCTCGTCGGGCTGGCCCAGGCGCTGGGCAAGGCGCTCGGCCTCCTCGCCCATGGCCAGCATTTCCTTCACCTTGCTGAGGGCTAGCTTGGGGTCGAAGGTGGCGCAAAGGACGTACACGTTGCTGGATTATGTTGCAGAAGACATGCCAGTGTAAAGGACGCGGCGCCCTAAGTTAAGGCCTGCGGTTCCGGTGGACGCGCTTCCCGGGCAATGGTCAGTTCCGGAAAATCGCGGCAGCCCTCCTGGAAGAAGTCGAGGAATTCCGACCAGGAGACCTCGCGGTTGCGGCGCTCCTCCCAAAGCTTGAGGGTGGACGGGTGCTCCGGCCAGGCGCACTGCTCCATCCAAGCATCGCCGGAATAGCCGATGCCAAGTTCCTGGACCAAATGCTTGATGCTGGCCACGCCGTGCGGCAGCAAACGGAGATGACGCGGGCGGCGGGAGCCGCCGGCAAAGCCCAGATCCGGCAGGCGGCTGCTGATGCCCTGCTCTTCGAACTCCTCGACCTCGTCCAGGCTACCCACAATGCTGTAAAAGCTGCGGTTGACCTTGTTGAGCTCCATCCAGGCGGCCAGCAGCTCGAAGTGGTTCATGCCGAAGGATTCCTCCTCGATGCGCTGGAGGTTGGTGTCGGTTTCCAGCGCCTCCATCAGCGCGCCGATGTATTGGTTGGGGAACAGCTCCGACATGAGAATCTTGCCGGTGTCGTGCAAGAGACCGGCCGCGTACTCCCAACCGCTGGCGGGCAGGTCCAGCATGTCGTAGAGCATCTCCAGCAACAGGCCGCAAGCCATCTGGTGCTGCCAGAGGCCGGACCAGTCCAGCGGGCGCTTGCCCTGCCAGGGCTGCTGGTTGAGCATCAGCGCCGTCAGCGCCAGGTTCTTGGACCGGGTCAGCCCCACCAACTCAAGCCGTTCGGGCAAATCCTCGGCCGGAAGGTCGGTAAAGTTGTTCATAAAGCGCACCAGCTCGTCGAGCGTGGTGGCGAACGTGGGGAGCTGGTCGCTGGCCTGCATCAGCTCGCTCAGGCCCTCCTCCTTGGTCTGGAGCAGGTCACCCATCGGCGTCAAAATGGCGTTGAGCGAGAGGATTTTGTTGCGGCGCGTCAGGTGCGCCTCGCTGTCCTGAAGGGAATAGGTCTTGCGCACGGCAAAGCGCGCCCGGTCCTGGCCCATCAGCGCGGGGGTGAGCAGCCCGTAGAGGTTGTCCAGGCTGAGGTCGCCGCGGGGCACTTCCCGCATCCGGCTGGAAGCGGGAGCCACCGGCCCGGAGTGCCCGTGGCGGAAGTTGTTCACGTCCTCCATCGCGTGGCGCAGCTCCTCGTAAGTCTGGAAGCGGTCCTCCGGCTTTTTCTCCATCATCTTCCAGATGAGCGCAACCCAACCGCTGGGCACGCCCAGCTTGAGCGCCTTCTCTTCCGGGAAGGGTTCCATCACATGAGCGCGGCAAAGCTCCTCGACGGTTTCGTACTCGAATGGCGGGCGCCCGGACATCAGGTGGTAGAGCGTCGCGCCCAGGCAGTAGACGTCGGTGCGTAGATCGGGGGAATTCTGCAGGATGTGCTCGGGCGAGGCGTACGACGGCGTCCCCAGCAACTCTTTTTCCTCGTTTTCCAGCAGGTGGCGCTGGCGTTGGGCCACCCCAAAGTCCGTCAGCATGACGATGTTGTCGGCGTCGACCAGGAAGTTCGAGGGCTTGACGTCGAGGTGAATGATCCCGAAACGCGAAGCGTAATCCAGCGCGGCAATCGCCTGGCCCAGGAACCACTTGGCCCACTCGCCGTTGAGGAAGCGCTCCTCCACCACCCAATCCTCCAGGGTCTGGCCTTCAATGTAGGCCATCGCAAAGTAGTTCTGCCCGCCCTCCTCGCCGACAAAGTAGAGCGGGACGATGTTGTTGTGGCGCAGGGCGGCGACCGCGCGGGCCTCTTCCAGAAAGTTGTTCTGCGCCGTCGGGTCGAGCGCTTGGTCGGTGTGGAGCACCTTGATCGCCACGTAACGCTCCAGCGCGGGCTCCAGTGCCTTGTAGACAGTCCCCATCCCGCCACGGGCAATTCTTTCCGTGATCACGTAGTGCCCTAAACGGCTCCCTACTTCCAGAGGCGCGGGGTCGGCGGCTTCCATGCTTATTCTAAATTAGTGACGGCAGCCCGGTTTGTAAACGGCTTCAGACCGGGTTACTTCATTGTAATGTAGGGATTTGCGCAAGGCCGGGGCGCTCGGGAACCGGGGCCACCATTGTCGAGAGTCGACAATATCCGCTTGTTTTCCCGACGCGCAAGACCATCCTAATGGCAATGCCTGCGCCTGCCTGGGTCCTTTATCATTGGAAGCTCTCCAATCTGCCCGCAACCGCACCCACGCTCGAAGACTGCTACCAGTACAGCCTGGCGAAACCGGGCGACCAGGAGGCCCTCGACAACGTCTTTACCCGCGCCTATCTGACCGAAATCGGCTGGAGCACCGACGTGGACGAGCGCATCGAACGCACCGCCCGGATCGTCCGCGACCGCCTGAGCGACGCCACGGCCGATTTCCTGGCGGTGCGCCACGGCAGCCGGATCATCGCCGCCTCGGTGGTGGTCGACAACCCGGAAGCCGAGGAGCACTTCGCCTCCGGCGTCTGCGTGCTGGACGAGTACCGCTGCCGGGGACTGGGTACTTACCTGCTTTACCAGAGCCTGGAACGCCTGCGCCAGGCCGGGCTGGAAGAGGCCCGCGCCCTGACCAAGGCCGGGATCGCCGCCGACAAGTACCTCTACGGCAAGTTTGGCGGCCGGCGCGAAGCCCTCTCCCCCGCCGCCTCCGGGGGCTAGAGGACGTCTTCCCAACAGCCGGGTGGCCGCTGCCCGCGCGCCTCCGCGCTTGCCATCCCCCCGCCGTTTGCTTGGATCGTCTACCGTGAGTTCTTTGTCGTTCGATGTCGTGGTAATTGGTGGCGGCAGCGCCGGATACGCCGCCGCCCGCACCGCCAGCGACGCCGGTGCCGCCGTGGCCGTGGTGGAAGGCGGTTCGCAGGTGGGCGGCCTCTGCATCCTCCGCGGCTGCATGCCCTCCAAAAGCCTGCTGGAATCCAGCCACCGCTGGGCCGCCATCCGCGACGCCAAGCGCTTTGGCCTGGAGGCCGAGCCCGTCCGCGCGCACATCGATAAGATCGTCGCGCGCAAGAACAAGCTCATCGGCGAATTTGCCGACTACCGCCGCGGACAGCTCGAGAAAGGCAACTTCACCTTCCTGCGCGGCAACGCCACCTTTAGCGGGCCCAACGCCATCTGTCTCCGAACCGACGGCGACGAGCAGGAGATCACCGCCAAGTCCTTCGTCATCACCACCGGTTCCATCATTCCCTGGATTCCCATCAAGGGGCTGGCGGAAACCGGCTTCATCAATAGCGACCAGGCGCTTAATTTGACCACCCTGCCCGAGAGCGTGGTGGTGCTGGGGGGCGGCGTCATTGCCGTGGAGCTGGGCCAGTATTTCCTCGGCTTGGGCAGCAAGGTTACGCTTATCCAGCGCAGCCCGCAGATCCTTTCCGGCGACGACCGCGACGTGGCCGATGAGCTGGCCGCGGCCCTGCGCGCCGCCGGCATGACGATCCACACCGGGACCAAGCTGCTCGAGGCCAAGGTTATCTCCGGCAACAAAGCCGTCGTCTTTGAACACGAGGGCAAGAAGAAGACGATCAAGGCCGAGGAGATTTTTTACGCCTTGGGCCGCGTGCCCCACACGATCAACCTGGGCCTGGACGCGGCGCGCGTGAAGATGGACGGCCAGCGCATTGCGGTGGACGCCGCCATGCGCACCTCGCAGCGCGGCGTATTCGCCGCCGGCGACGTCACCGGGCTTTACGAGATTGTCCACATCGCCATCCAGCAGGGAGAGGTGGCCGGCCACAACGCCGCCCTCGCCGCGCTGGGCAAAACGAAGTTCAAGGGCAAGGTCAAGGCGCCGCGCAAGATGGACTACCGTTTGAAGGCGAGCGTGGTCTTCACCGAGCCGGAAGTGGCCAGCGTGGGCCTGAGCGAGCGCGAGGCCAAGGAGCGCAAGATTCCTCATTACGTGGCCACCTACCCCTTCAACGATCACGGCAAGTCCATCATCATGGGCGCGGAACACGGCTTTGTTAAAATTCTGGCCGAGAAGAAGCGCGGCGAAATCATCGGCGCCCAGATCGTGGGCCCGCACGCCGCCGACCTCATCCACGAGTTCATCGCGGTGATGCGCTACAAGGGCACCGTGGCGGAGCTGGCCGAGATGCCGCATTACCACCCGACGCTGGCCGAAATCATCACCTACCCGGCCGAGGAAATTGTCGAGAAAATGGCCAAACCGGCGCGCAAGCCCAAGGCACCCCCCGGCAAGAAAAAAGCCTAGGTTTGGGCCGGCAGCGCCTTGTGCCCGGCAGCCGCCGCTGAGCCCAGCGGCGGGAGCTCCCGGCGACGCGTGTTGGTTGACGTCCCCGGCTGGACATGGCGGCGGATATCTGGGGAAATGCTTCTGTCATGAGCGAAGGCCAGTCCAGTCTCTTCGGCGACCGCGAAGGCGACACCGCCCCGAACGCTACGCCCGAGCTTCCTGCCAACGCCCCGCTGGCGGCGCGGTTCCGGCCGCGCACCCTGGACGAGTATGCTGGCCAGACGCATCTGCTGGGCCCGGGCGAGCCGCTGCGGCGGCTGATCGAGGCGGACCGGCTCAGCTCACTCATCCTCTTTGGCCCGCCCGGCACCGGCAAGACCTCGCTGGCAGAAGTCATCGCGCAGCGCACGGAGTGCCGCTTCGAGCGGGTCAACGCGGTGGAGTCCAGCGTGGCGGATCTGCGTCGGCTGCTCGGGGCCGCGCGCCTGCGCCACCGCAACGGCGGCCGCACCCTGCTCTTCATCGACGAAATTCACCGCTTCAACAAGAGCCAGCAGGACGTCCTGCTGCCCGACGTGGAAAGCGGCACCATCCGGCTGATCGGCGCGACCACGCACAACCCCACCTTCTACATCAACGGCCCGCTGGTTTCGCGTTCGCAGATTTTCCAGCTGGAGCCGCTCGCGCCGGAGGAACTGGCCGGGCTGGTGGACCGCGCGCTCGCCGACCCCGAGCGCGGGCTCGGCAAGTGGCGGGCCTCCATCGCCGCGGATGCGCTCGCCCACCTCATCGCCGTGAGTGAGGGCGACGCCCGCCGGGTGCTCAACGCGCTCGAACTGGCCGTGCTCACCACTCCGCAACGGGAGGAAGGCGACGCCGGCCCCGCCCTTTCGCTGGCCGACATCGAAGCCTGCATCCAGCGCAAGCGCGTCCTCTACGACCGCGACGAAGACCAGCACTACGACACCATCAGCGCCTTCATTAAAAGCGTGCGCGGCGGCGACCCCGACAGCGCGCTCTACTGGCTGGCCAAGATGCTCGAAGCCGGCGAGGACCCGCGCTTCGTCGTCCGGCGGCTCATCATCCTGGCCAGCGAGGACGTCGGGCTGGCCGACCCGCGCGGGCTGCTCATCGCCAACGCGGCCAAGGAGGCGGTCGAATTTGTCGGCATGCCGGAGGCACGCATTACCCTGGCGCACGCCACCGTTTACCTGGCCACGGCCCCCAAAAGCAACACCGCTTACGCCGGGCTGGAAGCCGCCGCCCAAGCCGTGCGCAAGGGCATGACCGTGCAGGTGCCGGAACATCTGCGCAGCAAAGGCGCCCACGGTAAGGTCGGCGGCGGCCAGGGCTACCAGTACAGCCACGAGCACGAGGAAGCGGTCACCCCCGGCCAAAGCTACGGCGTGGCGCCCGGCACCTTCTACCAGCCGGGCGGCCGGGGCTACGAGAAGAACATCGCCGAGCGCCTCGCCTACTGGCGGCAGCTTCGCGAACAAGACGACAAGGGCACGCCCAGCGGCTAGCGGCTCGGCGATGGCGCAAAGCCCAGTTCCGCCCAGACCGGGAAATGGTCCGAGCCGACCGCCGGGCCCACGCTGCGGTCCGCCACGCGGATCTTGTTGCTGACCAGGATGTGGTCGATCGGAATCCAGAACCAGGGCATCTCAACCGGCCAGGTCGGCTGGTAGCCGAAACCCTCGGCCGTGTCCCGGAGCCTTGTCCTGGCGAGCAGGTTCCTAAAACTGGCGGAGAACGGCGTGTTGTTCAGGTCCCCGGCCAGAATCGTATTCCAACCGGGCGGGCGGCGGCGGAGAAACGCGGCCACCTCCTCCATCTGGCCGTCGCGCAGGCGGACCGCCTCGGCCGAGGACGGCGGCACCGGATGCGTGCCCACAAACAATAGGCGCCTTCCGTCGATCTCGTACCAGGCCACCACCGAAGGCACGTCCGCCTCGCCAAAGGTGCGGATCTCCGCCTTCGTGGGCTCGAACTTGGAAAGCAGCGCGATGCCAAAGTTATCCCGCCGTGGTTCGGCCAGGATAAAGGGATAGAGATCGCGCAGGGTCTCGAGTTGGGCCAACCAGTTCCGGTCGGTTTCCATCACCAGCAGGATGTCTGGCTCACGGGCGCGCACCGCGTTCAAGACGGCGTCGTGGTCCCGGTTGCGAGTCAGCACATTCATGGCGCCAACGGAGAAAGTGGCTTTTTCCGTGTGTTGGGAAGTATCCAAGTAAAGAGGCATGAGCGGCCAGAACGTGATCGCGACCAGGACGCCGGAACCCGCCAAAGCCCACCAGCATCGCAATAACAGCGCCAGCGCCGCTAGACATAGTACACCCAGAAAGAGCTGCATCTGAAAGTGCGCCGCCAAACCAAAGCGCCAGTAGAGTCCTTCTGCCGCGGGCATCATGACGGCCAGCAGGCCCAGCAACGCGAGCGCTCCCAAGCGCAGTTGCACCCGTTTTTGCCACGGCTCGCTTAGCTTGATCATCGCCCCTTTGCCCGGTCCCCGGGTCCGTTTTACTGACGCATCCCGGGCCCGAGAGCTTCATCGTAGCCGGAAAGCTCGACGTAGCCGTGGCCGGTCACGGCCTCGCCATCGCGCGTGCCGTCGATTTTGCAGGCCCCCTCCCAGTACGAGACGGGGATGAGCCCCTCCAGCACGAGCTCCTGGTCGCGCATCATCGGGGTCACGGTCAGCGCCAGGTCCAGCCGCGGGACTTCCACCTCCCAGCCGGAGGGGTAAGTCGCGCCGGTTTTCGGGCTCTTCCATTCGTCGAGCGGGGTGATGGAAAAATCCTCGCGCCGCAGGTGGATCTTTTCGCCGTCCTTTTGCACAAAGCTGCCCTTGCTGGCGGGGTCGACGGAGCCGTCGCTGCGGCGGATGCCGTAGACCATCAGCTCCGTCTCGTCGTCGAGCTGCAGGCTGAACCAGTCCCAACCGTCCTGGTTATCGGCCAGCGCGCTCGTGCTGAACTCGTGGTCGAACCAGCTCGTGCCCTCGACCGCAAGGCGCTCCTCGCCGACCCGCACGGTGCCGTCGGCCAGCAGGCGCGTGTAGCTGTAGTAATGGCTGGCGTTGCCCTTCTGGTTGGACTTCTGGCTCAACCCGGTGCCGTCCGGACCGTGGAAGACCCGCGGCTTGCCCGGGCGCAGCTCCAGCTCCAACCCGTAGCCGTCGGCCTCGGCTACGATGCGGAAGCCCGGCTCCTTGCCAAAGACGGCCAGCTTGGTCGGGATGGGCAGCGCTTCCGCGATGGCCCGCTCCAGGGGCGATTCCCCAGCCGTTGTCAGAGTGGGCACCTCGCCCAGGTCTTCCTCCGGTGCCGCTCCGAGCGGCTCGATCCGCCAGTCGCGGATCCACACATCCATGTCGCGCTGGCTGGCACCGGCCGCACCGAGGGATCCGCGCTCAACGAGATCGCTGAAGTAAAAGCGCCCGCTCTCCAGGTCGCTGACCGCGAAGTGTGCAAACCAAACGTCGCGCAGGGCCCACGCGCTCGCCGGCTGCCGCGGCTCGCGCACCACGCCATACCGGAAGATCGTAAATTGGTAGCCGAAGCGGCGCCCGGTCGCCTTCTCGCGCAGGTTGCCGGTAAAGTACCACCACTCCGTCCGGTGATCGGGATGCTGGCCATGGTCGTGGGGGAAAACCCACTCTCGGGGCTCCACCGCGCGCTGCCACTCCGACCCGTCCGAACTGGAGCTTTTTTCCCTAACTGCATCATTTTCAGCACCTTGCGACGGCGGAGCAAAGCTTATCCACGTCAACACAAATAGCGCAAGTGTCTGCGCTTCAACGGGTAACCGGCTAACAAGGATTTTCTTTTTCACGAGTTATTCACAATGTTCAGTGTCAATCAGTTTGTGACAATTTTATGTCATTCCATCTTCACGGCCGCGGCGATATCGAGTCTTCCCGCGACGCGGGCCGGCCACCAGGCGCTGGCCAGCGCGGCCAGCATCACCCAGAGCGGCAGGCTCAGGAGGAACAGCCAGGGCGTGGCCCAGGCGATGGTCCAGCCGAAGAAAGCGACGTTGATGACGTTGCTCAAGAGCCAGGCGAGCACCAGGCCGGCGGCCATCCCCGCCACCGTTCCGGTCAGGGCGATGAGCCCGCTTTCCCACAAAACGATGCCTCGTAGCTGCGCGCGCGAGGCGCCCGCCGCCCGGAGCACGCCCAGCTCGCGGGTGCGCTCGCCGATGAGGATGATGAGGCTGAGGAAGATGCCGAGGCCGCCAACCAGCAGGCCGATAAACTGCAGCAGGTAGGTGACCGCAAACGTCTGGTCGAAGGTGTTAAAGACCTCCCGGCGCACCTGCTGGTTGGAGTAGAGCAGGAAGTTACCCAGCGCGTTGACGCCGGGGCGCAGGCGCTCGCGCAGCTCTTCGGCCGAGACGCCCGGTTCCGCGTAAATGGCCAGGGAATTGTGCGCTTGGTCGCGCCAGTGGGCCTGGTAAGTGGCGGTGTCCATCAGCACGATGCCGCGCTCGGTCGAGTAGTCTTGATAGACACCGCGGACGGCAAAGGGCACCGCCCCACCCGGTGTGGGTAACTCGAGCGTGTCCCCGGCGCCGACGCCAAACTTGCGGGCAAAGGCCTCGCTCACGACGACCTGGTCCTGCCCGGCGGCCTCGACCAGCAAGTCCCGCCCGGCGCGGCCACCTTCGGTTTCGCGGAAGTTGAGCCGCGCGCGCTCCGCCGCCACCGGGAAACCGACCGCCACCACCTTCACCGGCCGGCCGTCGTACTGGCTGCGCAGCTCGCGGTACAAGTTGTAATCGGCAACGCCGGGTGTCTCCCGGACCAGCGGGAGGATTTCCGGCCGCAGCGTCTTGGTCGGGCCGATGTCCAGATTCTCCGCCGGGGCGATGAAGAGGTCCGCCTGCACGCTGCGGTAGAGCCAAGCCTCCACCGTGGTCCGGAAGCTATGGATCATCACCGAAATGCCCACAACCATCGCCAGGGCGGTGGCAAGCGCCGCGATGGTGACCGCGTTGCGGTGCAGAGACTGCACGAACTGGGTCGCGGCCAGCCGCGCCACCACGCCGGGCCGGGGCAGCCAGCGCGCCGCCAGCAAGCTGAGCCCCGGCACCAGAAAGGCGAAACCCAGCAGGCAAAAGAGGGCGGAAAGGAAACTCAGCCAGGCCGGGGCGCCGCTTTGGCTGATCCAGGCAAAGCCCACGCAGAAGGCCAGAAAGAGGATGGCCAACGCCAGCCAGCGACCGGTGGTGTGCCGCGCCTTGTCGCGCAGGTGGCCCAGGCTGAGCGCCTCCACCGGGGGGATGCGGGCGGCCTCGCGGCTGGGGAACCAGGCGGCCAGGAAGACCGCACCCAGGGTCAACCCCGCCGCCGCCAGCAGGGAGGAGGGCGAAATCAGCAGCTCTTGGATGCTCAGGCGGATGTAGAGCGACGTGATCGATTCCGAGACCGTGGAGAGCAACTGCCCGGCCAGCGCCACCCCCAGCCCGAGGCCCAGCGCGAGGCCGGCCAGCCCCTGCAGAAGCGCCTCGCCCATGAAGAGGGACTGCACCTGCCCGCGGCTCAGCCCCAGCGCCCGGAGCAGGCCAATCTCGCCGCGCCGTCGCACCACCGCCGCCGACACCGTGTTGTAGATCAGGAACATGCCCACCAGCAGCGCCACCAGCGAGAGCGCCGTGAGGTTGAGCTGAAAGGCGCCAATCATCAGCTCAATCTGCGAGCCGCGACGGTCGGGTGGCTGGACCAAGGCGTTCTCCGGCAGGCCCGGCAGCGCCCGCAGGTCGGCGATGACGGCGTCCACGTCGGCCCCCTCGCGCACCAGCACGTCAATGCGGTTGAGCCGCCCGGTATGGCCAAAGTTGACCTGCGCGTTGGCGATGTCCATGAATGCGAGCTGCTCGTCCAGCCCGGGCATGTCCTCGTTCGGCTGGTAGACGAACCGGGGGCGGAACTCGCGGACGCCGTCCCGGGTCTGGACCCGCAGCACACCGGCGTTTTCTCCGGTAACCAGTCCGAGGCGTTCGGCCAAATCCTCGGAGATGGCGATGATCGCCGGATCGGTCGAGAAGCTGAAGGCCTCCTCGGTGTCGAACTCTTCCCCCTCGTCCGGTCGGCCGGGGTTGAGCTGATAGGTGCGCAGGGGATCGTTGGTAAAGGCGTCCACGCCAACGATCTGGAGGTATTCGCCGGGGTAGTCCGCCAGCGCGGCGATCTCCTCCACCACCGGGGTGGCGGCGACGACCTCGGGGTGCGCCCGCACGTCGCGGAAGACGCGCTCGTCAAAGCGCAAGCCGTCGCCCACGACCTGCAGGTTGGCCTTGCCGGCAACGATATCCACCGAGGCTTTGAAGCTTTCCAGCGCCGAGTAGTTGACGATGCGGATGGCGATGAAGACGGTCACCCCCAGCGCGATGCCCAGGACGTTGAGCGCCGTCAGCGTCTTGTGCCGCGCAAAATAGCGCAGGCTGTGCTTGAAGAACAGGCGCAGCATAGTCGGCTAGCTGGCGGCGGCCGGCTGGCGGGAGTCGGCCCGGATTTGCCCGTCGAGCATCTCGATCAAGCGCTCGGCGGCGGCGGCCACCTCCCGGCTGTGGGTGACCATGACAATGGTGGTGCCGTGCTCCTGGCCCAGCTTCTGGAAGAGCCCCATTACTTTGCCGCTGGCGACGGAATCCAGGTTGCCGGTGGGTTCGTCGGCCAGGACGACGGGCGGATTCATCATCAGCGCCCGGGCCAGGGCGGCGCGCTGCATTTCGCCGCCGGAGAGTTGGTGGGTCTGGTGGGCCCGGCGGTGGTCGAGCCCCACCTCGGCCAACAGGCTGGCCTCGCGCTCGGCCGCCTCGTCTTCGGGCAAGCCGGCCAGCAGCGCGGGCAGCCGGACGTTTTCGGCCACCGTGAGCGTGGGCAGGAGGTTGAAAAACTGGAAAACAAAGCCGAGCTGGTGGCGGCGCAGGCGGGTCAACTCGTTGTCATCGAGCTCGTGCAGCGGTTGCCCCGCCAGCCAGATCCGCCCGCTGGTGAGGCGGTCGAGCCCCCCGAGAGCGTGCAGCAGGGAGCTCTTGCCGCAGCCGCTTGGGCCCATGATGGCGGCAAACTGGCCGCGCGGCACCTCCAGGCTGACGCCGTCGAGCGCGTCGACGCCGGTGGCGCTTTCGCCGTAGTGCTTGCGGGCCTTTTCCACGCGGATGGCCGGCTCGGAGGGGGAATCTTCGTACATCTTGCCGCTCAACCTGCCACAGGGCACCGGGGGGTCAAGCGGCGCGGGCGGCGGCCCGGCTTGACTTGCCTTGCGCCGGAGCGAGCTTTCCCCATGCACCTCGTCTGGGCCGCCCTTTTGTTCTTCACGGGGGCGACCTTTGCCCAGGCGGAACCGCCCGCGCCCTTCACCGTCGCGATCGATGTCGGCCACTCGATCAAGAAGCCGGGGGCGATCAGCGCGCGCGGCCGGGGCGAATTCTACTTCAACCGCGACATCGCCCGGCAGCTGAAGGCCGCCCTCGAGGCGCGTGGCTTCCGCGCGTTCTTGATCAACGAGAGCGGCGCCGACATCAGCCTTTTGAGCCGCGGGCAAACCGCCCGGAGCAAGGGGGCAGACCTCTTCATTTCGGTCCACCACGACGCGGTCAACCAGAAGTACTACCGGCAGTGGGAGTACGACGGCCAGACCCGGCCCTACAGCGACGCCTTCCGCGGGTACTCGGTTTTCGTGTCCAAGAAGAACCCGCAGGCGGCGGAGAGCCGGCGCCTGGGTGGGTTGCTCGCGGCCAGCATGCAGGCGGCCGGTTTTACGCCCACCCTCCACCACAACGAGCCGATCCCCGGCGAAAACCGCCCGCTGATCAACCGCGACACCGGGCTCTACGAATTCAGCGACCTGGTGGTCCTGAAGACGAGCCGGATGCCGGCGGTGCTGCTGGAATGCGGCGTCATCGTCCACCGCGAGGAGGAACTCGAGATGCTTAAGCCGGAGGTGCAGCGGCGCATCGTGGCCGCCACCGTCCGGGCGGTGGAGCAGTACGTGGCGGGCGAAAAAGCCGCCGGCGTCGAGTAGAAGCTAAACCAGGCCAGCTTTTTTCAGCGTGGCGTAGGCACCGTTCTTGTTGATGCCCTTGAGCGCGCGGGCGGTCGCCTTCACGGTGACGAAGCGATCCAGCTCCGGCACGTAAATGCGCTTGCTCTTGAGGTTGGGCACTTGGGTGCGGGGCGAGTTCTTGACCACGTGCTGGCCGATACCGCCCTTTTTCTTGGCCATACCGCTGCGGACAATGCGGTTGCCGCGCTTCGGCTTGGCGCCGGTGAGATCACAACGTCGGGACATAGTGCTGGGTCTTTCGGTGGGAGTTAGAACGATGGGCAACCGGCTACTTGATGAGCAGCATGTTGCGCGAGCGCTTGATTTCGCGCACCAGCTTGCGGTGCAGCTTGGAAGGCATGCCGGTAATGCGGCGGGGCAGGATGCGGCCCTTTTCGGTCACGAACTTCTTGAGCAGTTCGGAGTTCTTGTAGTCGATCGCTTCGGGGTTGACGTCGATGCGGCGCTTGGGCATGGAGCGCAGCGAGCGGCGTCGTCGGGTGGGGCGGGAGTTCATTGGTGGTGAGAGGTTGGGCCGGTGGGCGCGGCGGCGCCCGGGGCGGCGGGTTTAGTCTTTGCTGTTGTCGTCGTCGTCGTCGTCGTCCGAGAAGCTCTCGGCGGCGTCCATAAACTGCGGCGCGGTGTCCCAGCGGCGGCGGCCGCGGTTTTCCTTTTCCAGGCGTTCCTGGCAAACCATGGTAAAGCGGGCGTAGGGCATGGCCTCGAGCCGGGCCTTGGGGATAATTTCCCCTGACATCTCGCAGATACCGTAGGTGTTGTTTTCCACGCGCTTGAGCGCCTCATCGATCTCGTAGAGGGCGTCCTGCTCCTGGGAAAGCAGGCTCAGCGCGAAATCCTTCTCGTAAGCGTCACTGCCGGCGTCGGCCTGGTGCATGCCAAAGGCGGAAGCCTCGCTGCCTTCGGGCCGGGCGCGCAGGTTGTCCTGGGCCACGCCCTGCATCTGGTCGAGCAGGTGGTCCCGCAGCTCCAGGAGCCGGGTTGACTGCTTCTTGACGAAGCGGGCGTCCAGCGCGGGCTTGGTACGCCCGGGCTTTTTGCCGTCGGCTTTGGCCGCGGGCGCCTTTTTCGCCACCGGCGCCTTCTTCACCGCCGGAGCTTTCTTGGCGGCGGGAGCCTTTTTGGCCGGAGCCTTCTTCGCCACCGGCTGTTTCTTGGCCGGAGTCTTCTTCGCGGCGGGTGCCTTCTTCTCAGACGGAGCCTTCTTGGCCGCAGGCTTTTTCTTGGCGGCGGCGGTCTTGCGCGCGGGGCTTTTGGACTTGGCGCGGGGAGTGGTTTTCTTGGCCATAGGAACCGTAACGTTTAGCGAAGGCCGGAATGATTGCCAACAAAAAAGCCGAGAAATCTTCCGCGCTTCACGAGGTGGAGAGCAGGCATCTAGGACGAGCATCTCACTTGATCTTTCGGGTTTTTACGCAGTATTGTTACTATTCGGTTTCCCGACCGTTTCATTAGGCCTTTCCAGTGTCCATCAAGCGCGAAGAACTCCAGGAACTGCAGTTGCGGGCAGGTGTCCGCGCCAAGCTCCTCCTCAACTACACCGAAGCCCAGGGGTACGCGCTACGCCAGTGCAACGGCATCGCAGCCGGGCTTTTCCAAGTCCCCAAACAAGAATTCACCGCCCCGCCCCTGATGTGGGCAGACATGCCCGAGCCGCTGCGCGACTACGTCAGCGCACTGGCCGACAACCTCAACGGCAAGCTCGAGCAGCAGCTGCCCTCCCTGGAGGTGCCGGGCCCCCAGCCGGTCAAGTACTTCGGGCGCCTCTACCTGCACCACACCGAGCAGGACGACGGCCAACCGGAGACCTGGCTGTTTGTGCTGATGCAAAACGCCGCCAACTGGTCCAGCGCCAACCAGGAGGGCCTGGACGCCCGCAAGCTGGAGACCATCGGCGAACTCGCCAGCGGCGTGGCGCACGACTTTAACAACCTCATCATGGGCATCCAGGCCAACGCCGAATGCCTGCTGCCGGACCTGGAGTCCGACCCGCACAGCTCCGCGCTGGCCGTCAACATCATCCGCGCCTGCTCGGCCGGTTCCTCCCTCACCCGCAGCCTGCTAGGCTACGCCAAGCGCCAACCCCTGACCAAGGGCGAATTCGACCTGGTGGAGCTGGTCAACGACGTGGCCAACATCGCCCGGCTCTCCCTGAGCAAACGCCACCAAATCGTACTCTCCGAAGAGCTCCGCAGCGGCGGCCCGATCACCGTGGTGGGCTGCTACTCCAGCCTCAGCCACTGCCTCATCAACCTGATTAAAAACGCCCGCGAGGCAATGCCGGAAGGCGGGGACGTGCGCCTGCGCTGGGTCGGCGACGAAGCCACGGCCGGGCTAGAGGTCTCCGACGGCGGCAACGGGATCAGCCCTGAGGAGCTCGAAAGCATCTTCGAGCCCTTCTACAGCACCAAGAAGCAGGGCACCGGCTTGGGCTTGGCCATGGTCCAAGGCATCATGAGCCAGCACAGCGGCGAGGTGACGATTGCCTCCCAGCCCGGCGTGGGCACGGAGGTCTCTCTCATCTGGCCGCGCTATCAACTTGATGTCCCCGAAGCCGAAGCCCCGGCGGAGGCGGCGCCAGAAACGGAAAACGCCGAAGCGGTGGAGGCCGTACCGGCCGGAGAAGACGAGGCCCTGCCCAGCGAAAACGGCGAAGCGGCCCCGCCCCGGCCCGTCCGGCCCATCGTGGCCCACCGCCCGGACAGCGCCGAAGTGGTCCGGAGACGAGAAGCGGAAAGCGCCAACCTGCATGGGCGCAAATCGACCAAGCAGATCATCAACTCCACCCAGCGCACCCGGCAAGACGTGAAGCAGGTGGCCATGATCATCGACGACGACGACCTGGTGCGCGAAGGCGTGCGCGGGCTGGTCGAGCATCTCGGCTTCCAGACGGTTTGTTACGCCTCGGCGGAGGATGCTCTGGCTGCGCTCGAAGAGCGCAGCATCCCCGACCTCATCCTGGTGGACTTCAACATGCCCGGGATGGACGGCAGCGAATTCATCCGCCACTGGTTCGAGCAGCTTCCCGCCCTTTACCGCGAATACGGCACCCGCATCATCCTGGTCAGCGGCTTTCCGCCAAGCCATTTCCAGGAGCTGACCTCGCGCTACAACGCCACCCAGTTGAGCCTGCTGCAGAAGCCATTCAGCCTGGAGACGCTCTCGCGCAAGATCAAAAAACCGAAGAGCCCGCGTTCCGTCACCGGCCGGATTGCGCCGCCGATGCCCCGGCCCAAGAAAGCGATCAAAGCCTCGCCCATCCGGCAGGGCTAGCGAAGCGCGCGCCTACGACTCGGGCGCCTTTTTCTTCCCAGCGGCGGCGTCCTTCTTCCCGTTTTCTTCGCCAAACTCGTCCTTGAGCTCGCGGACCAGCCGGGTTTGGGACCTCTCACGCAACTCGCGGATCTGGCGCATCATCCGTTTATCCGACTCCAGCTTGGCGTCCCAGTAGGCGTTGATAAACTCCTGCTCATCCCGGATGGTGACCTCGATGCCCTCGTCCTCGGCAAACTTGAGGGCCGCGTGGCGCCGCCGCTCCTGCAGGCGCTTGATGCGCTCGCGCAGCTTTTGGCGCTCCGGGGGCTTCATCTCTTGGTAGGGCGGCCATTGGTCGAGCGCCTTCTGGAGCTGTTTCTCCGGCAGGCTGGCCAGGCGGTTGAGACGCTGGCGCATGTACATCATGCGTTCGCGGTCCTCGCGGGAAGCAGATTGCCCCGGCTTGCCCCGCCCTTCGCGCCCCTCACGAGGCTTGCCGTCGGCGCGGCGCGGGCGGTCGAGCCGCCCGAGACGTTCCATCCGGTCGGGACGTCCCTCCATGGCATGCGGCGGCGGGCGCTTGCCCGGGGGTTTAGGCCGGGGCGACTTGTCCCGTTCGGCCAGCTCGGCCTCGTCCGCGGGAGAGGACTCGGCCGCCGCCGTCGGTGGCGGTGCGGGCGGGGACTGACCGCAGGCGGCCAGCAACGCCACGATACCCAGGAACGGCAACCAGCCGGCCGCCGGAAAAAGGCGCGGAAGGCTCATCAGTGCCAGCTCACCTCCGTAAAGAGCACGTCTTCCGACTGCCCCTCGGCCAAAAACTCCAGCGCGAGGTGCAGGGGCGCTTCCTCGCCGCTGGCGACAACCAGCTCCGTATCGCTGCCGCCGGTCAGGTGGACAGCCGGCTCCGGCTCTTCCGGCGCGGTGCCAAAGAAGGCGGGCTCCTCACTAACCAGCAGCTCGAAGTCGGTTTGGTCAAAAGCCACCGGAACGGTGGGCGCTTCGGTGCTCGCCGGGGAAAGGACGGCCCAGGCGGTGACCAAGGCCGCGAACGCGGCTAGGGCGCCGCCAGCCAAAGCGGGGCGCCGCAGCCAGCGCCACCAGGGTGCGGGGGCCTCCGCCTCGCGGCGCAGGCGGGCCATGGTTTGGGTGGCTAGCCAGGGATCGGGCTCGGGCGCGGGCGCCCGGCCCAGGGCATCCCAGACGGGGTCGCCCGGTGCCAGCGGGTCATCCCGGAACGGGTCCTGATCAGGGGGGTGGGGGGTTGAATTGGGCATGGTGGTTGAGGTCTCTTCCTGCGATCTAACCGGCCGGGGGCGGGAAAGTTGCGGCCATTCCTCCCGCTTTTCTTTCTTTTTCCCCGGCTTGCGTGCCATGGCGCCGGGTCCTAGAGTCCCGGTACCACATGAGCCTACAGGAAACCATTACCGAAGACATGAAGCAAGCCATGCGCGACCGCAACGCCGCCAAACTCGGCACGCTGCGCATGCTGGCCGCCGCGCTGAAGAACGCCGCCATCGACCGGGGCGGCGCCGGCACCCCGCTTCCGGACGAAGACGTCATGGCCCTCGTGCGTAAGGAAATCAAGAAGCGCGAGGACGCCATCCAAAGCTACCAGAAGGGCGGCCGCGATGATCTGGCCGGGAAAGAAAGCGCCGAGGCCGAAATTTTGGGCACCTACCTGCCCCCGCCGCTCGGCGAAGCCGAGATCGCGGAGATCGTCCGGGAGGCCATTCGCGAAGCGGCCCAGGACGGCGGCAAACCGCAGATGGGAGCCGTGATGAAGGCGGCCAGCGCACTCGCCGCCGGCCGGGTGGACGGCAAGACCCTCAGCGGAGCCGTCCGCCAGGCGCTCGCATAAGCGCCACTCATGCCCTCATCAAGAGCTCTCGGTTGCCCCCGACACCCGCTTTAGGGTATTATTAATGGCCTCTCATCTCTTTTTTCCTGATTCATGGATGACCGTACCTGGTTGGTCCTCGCGACCTTTTTGTACCTGATCAGCGCCGCCTGGGGGGCCTACACCCTGGGCGCGCGGCGCGTCAGTGCGACCCGCTGGAATCTGGCGCTGATCCTCGGCGCCTTTAGCTGCCACTCGGTCTTTCTGTACCTGCGGGGTGAGGAAATCCGCCACTGCCCGGTGACCAACCTCTTTGAGGTGCTGGCGTTTCTTTCCTGGTCGTTGGTGCTCACGTACTTGGTGATCGGGCCGGTCTACCGCTTGTCCATTTTGGGGACCTTCACTTCGCCACTGGCGTTCCTGCTCAACTTCTTCGCCCTGACCGCGCCGGTGGACATCCCCAACCAGCTCCCGGTCATGGGCCCGTTGGTAGAGCTGCACATCGCCCTCAGCGTCATGAGCATCGGCATCCTTGGGCTGGCCGCCCTCACGGGCTTGGCTTACCTCATTCAAGAGCGCCAACTCAAACGCCGTGACCTCACCAGTTGGTTCTACAGCCTGCCACCCATGGGCGAGCTGGAGGCTGCCCACCGCCGGGTGCTCACCTTCGCTTTTGGACTGTTTTCGATCGGCCTGCTCATCGGATTTTTCATCCCGCACGATTCGGTCAGCGACTGGGTCA
This sequence comes from Verrucomicrobiota bacterium, assembly GCA_038745425.1. GTDB lineage: Bacteria > Verrucomicrobiota > Verrucomicrobiia > Methylacidiphilales > UBA1321 > CAWUJC01. The sequence goes on from JBCDLL010000043.1 coordinate 24,674, forward strand.
AGATCACCTGGTCCGGCATGGTCTGGGCGCTCTACGGCGCCATCCTGCTGGCGCCGCGCTGGCTGCCGCTTTCGCACAAGAAAATCGCCTGGTGCTCGGTTGGCGGCTACGTCTTCGTGCTCTTGACGTTCTGGGGCGTCAATTCGTTCTCCAGCATGCACCAGTTTACCGCTCAACCACCCGCCTCGGAGCAGCGCACATGAACGCGCCCGCCTCCCTGCCCCTGGTTTGCGGCGGACTGGACTTCCACTCCGCCCCGGTGGAGTTGCGCGAGCGCGCGGCCTTCCTCCCCCACGAGCTGCCCGCCGCGCTCCACCAGATGCGCGACGAGCTCGCCCTGCCGGAAACCGTCCTGCTTTCCACCTGCAACCGGGTCGAGTACTTTGCCGTCGCCCCCGAGGCCGAGCGCCTCCACCAGCGCTGGCCCGGCTTTCTGCAAAACTACCACCAGACGAACCAGGACTTTGCCGCTCACAGCTTCCAACTGAAGGGCCCGGACTGCGTGCAGCACCTCTTCTCGCTGGCCAGCGGGCTCAAGTCCATGGTGGTGGGCGAGACGGAAATCTTTAGCCAAATCAAACAGGCTTACGAAATTGCCCAGAGCTCGCAGACCACGGGCAAGTGGACCAACCGGCTCTTCCAGTCCTCCTTTGCCGCCGCCAAGGAAGTGCGCACCCACACCGGCATCACCCGCGGGCGCATCAGCGTCGGTTCCGTCGCCGTGGAACTGGCCGAAAAAATCTTCGGCAGCCTGGCCCAACGCCACATCATGGTGATTGGCGCAGGCGAAACCAGTGAGCGCACCGCCCGCAGTCTGCGCAGCCGGGGCGCGGACTCCATCATCGTGGCCAACCGCACCTTCGACCGCGCCCAGACCCTGGCTCGCGAACTCGACGGTCGCGCCGTGCACTGGGACGACTGGATCGCGGAAGCCAAGCACGTGGACATTATGCTTAGCTCCACCCGCGCGCCGCACTACGTGCTTAGCCGCGACCGCCTGGAGGACCTGATGCAGGTGCGCAACTACCGGCCCCTTTTCCTCATCGACTTGGCCGTGCCGCGCGACTTCGAGCCTTCCATCAACCTGATCGACGACGTCTACCTCTACGACATCGACGATCTGCAATCCATCGCCAACCGCCACCTCCACAACCGCGAGGCCGAAATCTCCCGCAGCCTCGAGTTGCTCAAGCCGCACGTGCTCAAGTACGTGAGCTGGGCCGAACGCCAGCGCGAGCTCAACCGCCTGGCCGACCTGGCCGGACGCACCTGGGACGCCAGCCCTTCTCCCGGCACCAACCCGCCGGCATGAAGGCGCTGCGCATCGGCACCCGCGGCAGCGCCCTCGCCTTGGCGCAAACCCGGCAGGTGATGGCCCGGATCGCCGCCGCCGTTCCCGGCCTGGCCATCGAGGAAGTCGTGATCAAAACCACCGGGGACCGCCTGGCGGAGGTGGCCACCTCCGACCTGCCCATGGGCAAGGGCGTCTTTACCGCCGAACTCGAAAACGCGCTCCTGGGCGGGGAAATCGACGTGGCCGTGCACAGCCTCAAGGACCTCCCGACCACGTTTGCCCCCGGCCTGGCGCTGGGAGCGGTTCCCGTCCGGGCCGACGAGCGCGATGTGTTGCTGATGAAGGAGGCGCCATCGGCCTCGCTCGATGATTTGCCCGAAGGCGCCCTCATCGCCACCGGCAGCCTGCGGCGCCAAAAGCAACTCGCCCGCCGCCGGCCGGACCTGCGCTTTACCGACATCCGCGGCAACATCGACACCCGCATCCGCAAGCTGCGCGACCACGACGAGTGGTCCGGACTCGTCCTCGCCGCGGCCGGCCTCGAGCGGCTGCGCCCAGACACGGAGGGGCTCCACCCGATTTTCCTGGACCACGAGACCATGCTGCCCGCGCCCGGCCAAGGCGCGCTGGCCCTCCAAATCCGCAGCGGCGACGCCGAAACCGGCGACCTGCTGCAAGCCGTCCACGACACGGACACCGCCGCCTGCGTCCGCGCCGAGCGCGCCTTCCTCCACGCCGTCGGGGGCGGCTGCGAATGGCCGCTCGGCGCCGCCGCCACCCTCAAGCCAGATTCAAAGCTGCTTTCCCTCCACGGCATTTACTGGCAAGAGGAAGAACCCGACGCGCGCGCGGGCACGGTGCAACTCAACTTGAACGCCCACGCGGCGGAGGACGCCGGCGCCCGCCTCGCCCGGCTCATTTGCTAGCATGACACCGCCCTCCCCCACCTCCGGGATCGTTTACCTGATTGGCGCCGGACCCGGCGATCCCGGGCTCCTCACCCTGCGCGCCGCCGAGCTCATCGCCAGCGCCGACGTTGTGCTTTACGACTATCTCGTCCACCCGGACATCCTGCAACACGCGCCGCCCACGGCTGAACTCATCTACGTCGGCAAGAAAGCCAAGCAGCACACGCTGCCGCAAGGCGGCATCAACGAGCTGCTCGTGGAGAAGGCCCGCGCGGGCCGGCGGGTGGTGCGCCTGAAGGGCGGCGACCCCTACGTCTTTGGCCGCGGCGGGGAAGAGGCGCAAGAGTTGGCCGCGGCCGGCATTGCCTTCGAGGTCGTGCCCGGCATCACATCGGGCATCGCCGGGCCCGCCTACGCGGGCATTCCCGTCACCCACCGCGAATTCAATACTTCGGTCACATTCATCACGGCCCACGAAGACCCGACCAAAGGCGAAAGCACCTTGAACTGGAAAGCGCTGGCTGCCATGGCCGAACACGGAACCCTTGTTTTCTACATGGGCGTTGAACGCCTGCGCGCACTGACCGGAATGCTCTCTAAAGAAGGAGCTGACCCCAAATTACCCGTTTCTATAATACGCTGGGGCACGTTAGGCCGCCAAACCAGCCTGCACGGCGATCTTTCTACAATTGCAGAAATCGCCGAAAAAGCGGGGATGAAACCACCGGCGCTCACCGTGGTCGGGCGGGTGAATAGACTGAGGGAAACGCTCAACTGGTTTGAGCACCGCCCGCTCTTTGGCCGCCGGATTGTGGTGACCCGGACCCGCGAGCAAGCCAGCCGCCTGAGCCGGGAATTGAGAATCCTCGGGGCCGAAGTTTTGGAGATTCCCACTATCCGGATTGAGCCCGCTCCTCCTGGTGCTCGCGAATTGGATAACCTGCAAAACTTCAGCGAATTCTATGACTGGCTGGTGTTTACCAGTCCGAACGGAGTCACGCACTTTTTCGATCTCTATTTCCGGCATCATCCAGATATCCGCAAACTGGGTCCGGTCCGCATTGCCACGGTCGGGCCCGCCACCGCCACCGCCCTGGCCGAGTATCGACTCCAAAGCGACCTGACACCGCGGACCTATACGACCGAGGCGCTGGGAGAGGCCTTTCGAAACCATGACCTTCATGGACAGCGAATGTGCCTGGCGCGCTCGCAGTTGGCCAATCCTCAGCTCTCGGCCGACCTCAAAAACCTGGGTGCTCACGTGGAGGAATGGAGCGTCTACCAAACCGTGCCCGAAAATGAAGATTTGCTCGGCAAGCACCAGGATTACCTCGAAAACGGAGCGGATTACGTTACCTTTACCAGCTCGAGCACGGTGGAGAATTGGGTGCGGCTGGACTTGAAGCCGCCAGAAAACCGAAGCCCCGTCCACGCCAGCATCGGGCCGGTGACCTCGGAGACGTTGCGGCAACTTAACCTGCCCGTTAATTTCGAAGCCGCCACCCACACCATCCCCGGCCTGATCGAAGCCATTCTACAACACGCAACTCAACCCATACCATGAGCGAACCCGATTACGAAGTGTATAAAGACGATGGCGATATGGCCCTGGCCATCGGCGAACTGCATGAAGCCGTCGACTGCTACCGCCGAGCGGTCAACGCGAACCCGGACTACTTCGATGGCTGGCATGCCCTGAGCATGGCGCTGATCAAGACGGATCAATTTGAAGAAGCGGTCGAAGCGGCCAAGCTAGCCACCCAGGTCGATCCCAATAATCAATTTGGCTGGACGACGCTTTCTCTCGCCTATGTGCGGTTGGATAAAATTGCCGAAGCCGAAGCCGCCGGCGCCAAGGCCAAGGTAATTTCCTGGGGCGGGAAAGTTAAGCTAGATTCAGACGGAGTAGATAAATAAAAGAAAGAGTATAATATTTCTTGCAATCAATACCAACCCGACCGATTAATATCTTTAATGACAGAAATCGCTAATTTAACCAGCGCGCAGATCTCAAAGATCGCCAAACTCATCAAGGAAAAAGAGACCCTTCAAGCCAAGATCGACAAGATCGACGCCGAACTGGCCCAGTCCGGAGCCACCTCCGCCCCCAAGCGCCGTGGCCGCAAACCGGGACGCAAGCCCGGCCGCAAAGCTACCGGCAAGTCCGGCGGCACCCGCAAGCGCGGCGCCGTGAAGGAGAAGATCCTGGACCTCCTCAAGAAGAGCGGTGCCGAGGGCATCAGCGTTCAGGAGATTGCCGGCAAGATCAAATCACCCGTGCGCAACGTGCACAGTTGGTTCCAGACCACCGGCAAGAAGCTGCCCGGCATCACCAAGGTCGGCCGCGCCAAGTACACCCTTAAATAAGCGCTCCGCGCTTTCCACCTTTACCAACGCCCCCGCCACCGGGGGCGTTTTTTTTTGCGCCGCGCTAGTCCTGCTCCCACTCTTCACGCTTCATCACCTTGACGTCCATCCGCAGCGGGCGCAGCGGGTTGGCTTCGTCGTCGCGGGGCAGGGAGGCGATCTTGTCGACGACTTCCATCCCCTGGACGACCTGACCGAAGACCGTGTTGGTGCCGTCGAGGTAAGGCGCGTCGGCCACGCAGATAAAGAACTGGCTGCCATTTGAGTAGCGCAGCGGATTGACGTCGTCGGGCAGGCGCGCGGCGGCGACCGAGCCCCGTTTGTGCGGCAGCGAAATCTCCGGACGGAGCACAAAGCCCGGCCCGCCCTCGCCGTGGGTGGCGCGCGCGCCCTCCTTCGAGTTGGGATCGCCGCCCTGGATGATGAAATTCGGGATCACCCGGTGGAAGGTGGTCCGGTCGTAAAACTTCTCCTTGGCGAGTTCGGTAAAGCTCGTGACCGCCTGCGGGGCGGCCTTGCCGTCGAGGGCGATGACGATATCGCCCAGGCGGGTGGAGATCACCGCCACGTTGTCGGGCATCGGGTCTGGCGGGGTGATGTCCTTGACCGGCACGCCATCGAGGAAGTTGCCCGGCTCGTCCGCCGGTTTGTCCGAAGCTGTCGCTGTGTCCGGAAGCGCCTCGGATTCCGCCTTCGCGGATTCGCCGACCGCCTCGGGTTCATCGGCCTCTGGAAGATCAACCTCATCACGCATCGCGAGCTGAACGCCTTCGGTCTCATCGGCAACCGCCCCAGTCATTTCGCTTGCCGCGTCCACGGCTTCCGCCGCGCTCTCACTGACGGAATCGGCCAACGCCGCGCCAGTCGCAGTTTCCTCGCCAAAAGGTTCCTCTTTGTCAGCAGCCGGGAATTCTTCCGCGCTGGCCTCCCCACTCAACGACACTTCGGTCTCGCTTGCCGTCTCCGCTTCCGCGGTGGCGCCGGCGACCGGCTCTGGAGTGGAAACCACTTCGGCCGTCTCTTCTTCCACCGTTGCGGCGGCTTCGGTCGTGGCCGATGCCACCGGCGAAAGCGCGGTTTCCCGGGTTTCCTCGGTGGCAGCTTCAAGCGAGGAGGCGGTCTCTTCCGTGGTTGCCGTCACCGCTTCCGCTGGTTCCGGCAAGGTCTTCGCGGCTGTATCCGTGTCCGCCGGTTCCGCGGTTTCTTCGGCGGCGGCTTGCATCTCGGGTGCGACCAACTGGTTGGAACGGCCCACATTCATTTCCGGGATCGCCAGGGATTGGGATTCATCCACGTCGAGCGTGCTGACCGAAGCGGCGGGCGCGCCCTCGGCCGCCGTTACCTCGTCCACGGCGGCAGGAGCGGCGGGCACATCCGGCGGGTTTTCGCCGCTTTGCAGATCGCGGGCGGCTTCCGCCGCGGCCTGTTCCGCTTGCGCATCGCCGGCTCGGGCGTCGTTGACGGGCCGACCGGCGTCTTCGGCCACCATCGCGGGCTCGCTTTCCGCCAAAGTGCCGGCCGCTGGCGCGATTTCCGTCTCGCTGCCGGGCAGGACCTCAGCGGGTTCGGCCGGCTCGGCCTGAGCGGCCAGCGCGGCGTCGGAGGCGGGATCATCCGGCACCACCTGCTCCCCGTCGGGCGGGCCCTTCTGCGCCACGGGCAGGTCGACCGGCGCCTCGGGAGGCGGGGTGGTCCCCTGCTCGCCGGCCATGTCGTCCATCTCCCCGGCCAGCGCCGCGTCGGCGGACTCCGCGCCCACCGCCGGTTGCGCGCCCACTTCTACTTCCGGGACGGTGGTCGCGACCGGCGCCGGCGCGACGGCGGTGGAGGTGAGTTCCTCCGGCTCGGCGGTGATGTCGCGGGTGGTTTGGACGGTGCCGTCGCTGAGCGTGTCTTGCGTCACCTCCTGCACGGTGCGCTGCGTCTCGGTCTCGCTGGTGACTTCCGGGAGGCCCTGGATGGCGGTCGGCGCGTTGGCGGCGGCGGCGTCCGCCTGTGCGATCTGGGCAAAATCCTCGCCCCCGCCGGTGATCTCATCGTGCGCTCGGGCGGATTTCTCCATTTGCTCGACCGCGGTCTTAACGTCATCGGGAACGCTGGCGCTGGCCAGGGCCTGCCCGGCGGTCTGGGTGGTAACGGCGGCCGGGTTGGAGGCGGTTGTGGCCGGCTTCTCGGCTCGCAGCTTGGGCTCGATGTTGGCGTTGGCCAGGTCGTCCAACTGGAAGGAATCCCGCAGGTGGTCGGAGGCGCTCTCGCCCGGCCGCAGCATCTCGCCCTCGTTGCCGGCCACGTAGGGCTCCTGGCCCTGGCGGCCGTCGGGCATGGCGCGGCCCTGCTCCTGCGTAATGGTGGAGTCCGGCATGCCTTCCATCTGGCGGAGGGATTGGCCCCCACCGGACACGAAGCCGGGATCGGCGGTGGGAAGATCGTCGTAGAGGCCATCGTCCACGTTCGAGCTCACGGCGACGGCGCCGCCCGCGCCCAGCAGGGCGCCGCGATTGTAGGCTTGGGTCGTGTCGGTCTGGGCGACGATGGCAAAGCGGTTCTCCTTGACGATGTCGCGGGGCACGGTGCCGCTGGCGTCGTCGTCGTATTCGGCGGCCATCTGCGGTCGCGCCGAGCAGCCAGCGAGCA